>DATBYA010000065.1:0-75247 GCA_036514015.1 Candidatus Sulfotelmatobacter sp. | reverse complement strand
GCTCGATCTCGACAAGCCGTTGAAGAAATACTTAGACGATGGGGGACCGACCGGAAAATGGTCGGACAAGATTACAGCAAGACACGTCCTGAGCCATTCTTCGGGATTGATGAACTGGCGGGACGATAAAGATCAGGAACTGACGCCAGCGTTTGAACCCGGCACGAAGTTCCGATATTCGGGTGAAGGTTTTTACTGCTTGCAGCGGTGCGTGGAACACATCACGGGCGTTGGATTCGAACAATGGATGCAAGACTGCGTCATAAAGCCACTGGGAATGAAGTCGTCCACCTACTTATGGAGAGCGGATGGAGACTCACGGATCGTGGCCGGTCACCGCGGAGACGAACCGTTTTACAACACGGAATTTGCCAAGAAACTGTTCACGCTCATTGAGGCCAGTGGAAAGCCTCTGGCGACCTGGCATCACGAAGAGATCGTGGCGGCGATGCTGAAGGACAAACCAGAGGGCTCGAAGCTCTTGCCGAACGAGATCAGTCCGAACGCCGCCTTCAGTTTACTAACGACGGTAGAGGACTATTCTCTCTTTCTGGCGCATGTTGCGTCGCGGCGAAAAGAGGATGTGTCTCCCGCAATTCGGGCGCAGATCAGCACACCCATCTCACGTATTAACAGCGCGCTGGGATGGGCCCTCGGCTTCGGAATTGAGCAGGAAGCAACGCAACCCCGCTATTTGTGGCAATGGGGAGACAACGGAGGCTGGAAGAACTTTTTTCTCTTGCACCCGGAAAGTCACACCGCAATTGTGGCGTTCACGAACGGCGAAAGAGGGATGCACGTAAACGAACGAATCATGCGCGCGGTGACGGGGGATGAGCAAGTAGCGTTCTTGTGGGTTTAGCGCTTCCTGCGTCTGCTACAGCGCTGCGTTTGTGAGCGAGCCCAGACATTATGCGCCCCCTGGCCTAACATCGCCATAGCGCTCAATGACCAGCGGTCAAAACGTGATATCGCCGGATTTCAACATCTATAATGGCTGCCGGTGCTTGCAGTGACGAACTGTAGGAAAAATGGAACGGTCATCCATGCCTGATTGGTACTCGCACTATATTTACCTGATACTCGGGATCAGCTCATTTTCCGGGGCGGTGGTTTCGACGTGTGTAGGAAAAACGTCGGCACGCACTGGTCGTTGGATCCATTGCGCTAAAGAACCGAATACGTTTTGGTGGGTAGTCGCAATATATTACCTCGGTGCTCTTCTCTTCGTTGGACTCTACTTGCGTCAGACGGGCGCGATCTGAGAGTGCTTCGCGCTAAATAGTGGAGATTCTCCGGTAAGCGAGAACCCGTCAAACCGTTGCGATGGTGATTGGCGTAACATCTCTATAGCGCTCACCGACCAGCGACTAACCGGCCAATCCATGGTAGCCAAGGCAAGAAGAGAAGCTGAGTTATTCCTCCTACAGTTGAGCTTTTGCTAGGGAGCGGGAACACACTCGTCTTGGCACAAGCGTGGGCAAAATCGACTCGTTTCCTGACATGCCGCCAGTCCGGGCGAACGTGGGATCGCTCTATTTCACGGGATGGTGCGATAAGAGAATTAGTCCGAACGAAAAATGAGCGCACATTAGCCGGTTAACCAGCGGTCAAAACATGTAAACGTCTGGGTTCGTAAACTGTCGCACACAGCAACCGCAGAGTCTTTTCTTGCTGTTGCAGCTTCGCGTACCCGTTTGCCGGGAGAAGATTCATTTCTGGCTCAGTAGATAGAGGTCGGCGTGGCCAGCAGGCCGCGCGTAAACAATTGTGGAAAGATCTTTGGAGAATTCGTACGCATTGCCCGAGTAGCCCTGGCGGAACGCGAATGGAAGCTTGAGGGCCACTTGGGCTGGCCCGGTTATCTTTCCGTCATGCCATGGTTGGCGATAGATCGTCGTTTCTCCGCGCGAAGCGCCCAGGTAAAGGATTGATTTGCCATCGGCGGAGAAGTGCACAATGAGTGTGGTCAGTTCCGTTAGCAGCGGGATGCACTTACGATCGGCCAGAGAGAACTCGCTGATGCCGGGCAATGCGTTTGAGTATAGTGAGGTGAGCAGGTATTTGCCATCGGGCGATGAATCCATGACAGCGCCGCAATTATCCACTAATTTTTCGACGCTGGAGCCGTTGGCGGCGACTTTCCAGGTGGACATTTTGGCCAAATCGGTCTCCTGACCACCCAGGTAGAAAACGTCTGGATCTATACTGGCCGACCCATAGCCGCCATTTGCTCCTGACCAGGGAATCTGGCGAAGGCCGGTGCCATCGGTTTTAACGATGTAGATTTTCTCCTTGCCACCCTCAGTGGCTGAAAACACCAGCTTGGAAGCATCCGATGTAAACGTAACGGTCGTCAGCTCTGTTCCAGAAGTGATTTTGACGCGGTTGCTGCCATCTATACCGGAAGCCCAGAGATCTCCCTGCTGTGCGTTGCCCGAAAGGGTTATGTACATGACGTGGCGGCCATCCCAGGCAAGGGCGGGCTGAGTGGCTTCTTCATTGACCAAGTCGAATGACTGCTTGGACTGCGGATGGTAAACCGTGAGGAAGCCCGCCCGCCTGCCGTTCACGAAATAGATTCCTTTGCCAGAGGCTGCAGGCATGGGTGAAAGATCGGGGCCAGCTCCGGTTGTCACTTGTCTCAGGTTGCCATCGGCTACCCGGTACTCCCAGATATTGGTGACGTCATTGACGGTGCGGCTGCTGAGGAAGGTTTTGCCCGGATCACTCCAGACGAGACCGGTTGGGCTGCCTGATAGTTCGCCGATTTTCTGGGAAGCGTGAGTGGCCAGATTGACCCGGTAGAGCATCACCGTTGTAGAACCCAGTACCGTGTCGTCTCCCGTGCTGATCAGCAAGTCCTTGCCGTCTGGAAAAGGCAGTATGTGCACCGGGCTCGAGCCCTCCGGTGAGCGAAAGATCAGCTCTTCCCCCAGACCAATCTTGGGCTTGCGGAAAACTGCATTCTCGCGGCGCCTCTTTATAAAGTAAAAAGCGTTTCCGTCGGGAGAGATCGCCAGGCCAAATCCAGAGGCGACCAGGGTGGAGGCGCCGCCGAGTGTGGGCACACTGAAGCTGTCTTCTCCCGTGAAGTCGTTGGAATAGTAGATTTGGGTGCCGTCAGGGGATAAAGCCTCCACATACTTACTGACTGAGTCGCTGGTGAGTTGCAGCGGGTCGCCGCCGGAAGCCAGCATTACGAATACCTGGTCGAAACCCGCAACTGGCGAGGTAAACGCCACGGTGTGGCCGTCGGGCGACAGAACGGCGCTGTTCATGGGTTTATTCCAATGGCTGATCTGTGTGACTTTGCCCGGACCGGTGGACGAGTTGTGAAAGTAGTACGCAGCCACCGTGCAGAACAGGATGAGCGCAACAACGGCCGCCGCGACAATGTATTTGTTGCCGGATGATTTGGTGGGCGTCTGCGTTATTTTCACTGAGCCGCTTGCAGACGATTCTGCAGGCAGCTCAACCGCGCTCGGCAAAGCGCTGCTGGAACGTCCGGAGCCCGAATCGCGTTTCGAGCGTTTCAGGTCACCACGCAATTCGGCGCCGGACTGGTAGCGCAGTTCGGGATCTTTTTCCAGCGCTTTATTGATGATGCGATCAAGCTCCAGGGGAAGCTCGGGATTCAGGCGCAGAGGCGAGACCGGCACCCTGTGCAGAATGGCATCGAAAATCACGGCCGAAGTCCCACCTGAGAATGCTGGACGCGCGGTTACCATCTCGTACAGAACCAGACCGAATGAGAAAAGATCGGTGCGTGTGTCCAACTCTTCGCCGCGGGCCTGCTCCGGCGACATGTAGGCGACCGTGCCGACAGCGCTGCCGGGGCTGGTGAGATGCTCCACTTCGTCAAGAGTCGGGGAACTCATGCCGGCGCTCTCCGGCTTGGCGGTGACTTTGGCCAGCCCGAAATCGAGAATCTTCGCCTGCCCGCGGGCGCTGACAAAGATGTTGGCCGGCTTGATGTCGCGATGAATAATTCCTTTGGAGTGAGCCGCGTCCAGTGCGTCGGCGATCTGGATTCCCAAATCCAGTACCGCTTCGATTTCCAATGGCTTGCCGGCAATTTTGTGTTTTAGCGTCACTCCTTCCAGGTATTCCATGGCGATGAAGGTCTGCCCGCCCTCATCGTCAATCTCGTAGATAGTGCAGATGTTGGGATGATTCAGGGCGGAAGCAGCCTTGGCTTCGCGCTGGAAACGGGCCAGCGCCTGCGGGTCTTTCGCCACGTCATCGGGCAGAAATTTGAGGGCGACAAAACGGCCAAGTTTCAAATCCTCAGACTTGTAGACAACACCCATCCCGCCCCCGCCCAGTTTCTCGATAACGCGATAGTGCGAGATGGTTTGACCAATCATCAGGGCGAAATTTTATGTGCGGCAGCCTGTCAAGTCAACGAAAGCCGGGGAGTTGGCAGGTCCTCGGACAGATGGTTGGCGTTAAATCTCCATAACGCGTTTCCTTGACCGAAGATCGGGCCGATTCTCGGTGAGCGCTATCGCATCTGGTTTCATCAGTTACACCTGTGTCCGCAGATGAGATTTGGCAACGGCGTTTAACGGGCGGGTTCGTTCTCGGAGTCTTTGCCTTACGATTACCCATTCTGGGTCAATCCGTTATCACGAGTTTCCGGGACACCACGTGTTGCGAAGTGTCCACTAAATTAGAACCCTGGCGGGCGAATCGGCGGACTCGGACAACTTCCTGACGCGTGCTGGGTTCTAAAATGTTGCGGCGATGATTGTGCACTGGGGGAGGCGAGTATGGCGAGGCGCTCACCATGTTTTCTGATCGTAGGGCTGTGCATGGCGCTCTGGGGATGTGGGACCAGCGGCTCCCGCTTTTGCGGCCTCGCCTGTGGTCCCTCCGCCCAATACAATCCTCTTCTCTATGCGACGACTACATCCAATCAGATTTTGGGCTTTTCCATCGCGTCCACGGGGGCGTTGACTCCAATTGCATCTACAGCAGGACCCGCAAATTCACAGAGCACCGCCGGCGTGTATGGGGCGCTGTTGTTTGCTGACAGCTCGTCGAACGAGGTAGTAGTTGAATCGGTAACCATCGAGACGGGAGCCCTGACGCCGGTTCCCGGCTCGCCGTTCACTCTAGGTTCTGCTTCGGGTGGTCCGAACAGCATCATCGTCGGGCAATCCGGGCAAAACTTGTACGCGAGCGAACCGAACGGAACGATTGTCGGCTATAGCAATCCCGGGGCCGCGACGATGACGGCTCTGCCCGGCTCACCGTACGCGGCGGGCATTGCTCCGACACAGATGGCCGCTGCCCTGCTGACGAGTTCGAGTTCGCTCGCAGCCTCGCTCTATGCCTCCGATTCGGGCGACCCGAACGGGGGGATTCTCGCGTTCGCGGTTGCCTCTGATGGGTCGCTTTCCCCGATCGCCGGCTCGCCCCTCGCCACCACTCCGAATGCTGGGCCTTCGTATCTTCTCAACACTACGAACAGCGCCGGCAACCAATTCTTGTTCGTCTCTTTGTCGAACGCGGGCCGTCGACTTCACGATTTCCCGCCTGCTGTTCGGCCAATTTCCAGAGAAGGTGATGCAAGCTGGTTTTATCAATTGCACCGGGCAGCCGCTACCATCTCCGCCTTTTACGCTGCATGGAACCGTGATTGTGTACTGCGAGCTGTCGAACTTTCCGGGTTGCCTCACTCCAGTTGAGTTCAGCGAGGAACGGCAAAAGAAAGTCGAGGGCTGGATCGCATCGATCCCTCCCGGCCTGTCGAAGCACGAAGACCGCGGTGACTCGATTCTATGGACGCTCCACGCTCCGCTCGAAGATCCCGATCGTCTGATAAGAAAGCAGGGATTCCTCTTTGATGGCGTGATCAACAGGAAGCTCGCGATCCATCAGCCGCGATGCACTTCCGGACTCGAACACAAGATCGAATACCGTGTTGACCAGGTTTTGTGGGACTATCCAGACTCTTTGCTCCGTCCGGGCTATCTCGTCAGTAAAGAAGTCATCGACTGCCGGCAGGCCTCTCTCCCAACCTGGGCCACGGGGACGCGGGTACTCGTGTATTGCGAGGCTTTACCGCGGCAAGGCTACGACACTGCCTTGCGCCCGTTCGTTTTACCGATAATCGCCTTCTTCGCGTAAAGCAGTGGATCGGAGAACTTGCCGGCAAGGAGGGCAATCCTGAATTGTTGAAAGTGCACTACCTGCTTCACGACTCTCTGGAATTAACGCCTAGCCGTCCGCTATTACTGATCGGCAAGGTTACCTGGGTCACTCCTAAACGGTCGCTCGGTGTTCCGCAGACAATCTTGCTGCTGCCCACAATGCGGGTTGGTGTCACCCGCCTGCTGTGGGGATATTACAAAGAGCCGGAGGTCATTGCGGTTTGCCCTCACCGCGATTGCTCTGGCGTTGCTGTAGGAGCGAACGTCATCGCCTTCTGCCAAGTGATGGATGTTTACCGTCAACCTCCTGCCAATTGTCCTCTCGTCAGCCTGAATGCGGGCGAAGAGAATGTTCATCGAGCAGAGCAATGGGCCGCGCAAGCGCGCGAACATCAAAGGACGCTGATTGTCGAGAAAGTCGGTAAATATGTGGCATCGCATCCCGCCGATTCGCGATCCGAGCCGATGGTCTATCGTGGCCATGCAACATGGGTTGGCAAGGCCGATAACGGCCTGCCGCTGGTCCACTTTGCCGACACGACCGGAAGGTTCAAGCAGGCGATAAATCTCCTCATCAACCGGCATTACGCGACAGATGCACCGATTCCCGTAGACATCGGCAAACCGATGATCACATTTTGTGTGCAGAGAGATGACGTCTGCTATAACGGAGAGGAAGCAACCGCAATCATCGAAGATTCCGACGAAACTCTGCGCGAAATCGAGCAACTGATCGAAAGCGCCCACTAAGGTGCCGTGCCCCTATATTGCGGCCCTGCGAAGAGCAATTCCGCAGAGTGGTTGTCGTACCATCAATAACGCGTTTGGACCCCTTGACCGAAGATCGGGCCGATTCCCGCTGAGCGCAATCGCCCTGGTAGCAACAGTTGACCGAAAACGACTACTGCAGCTTTGCGTATTCGGCTTTGGCCTGCTTCAGAATGGGGATGTTGGGGTCGGCGTCTTTCCAGAGGTTAAGGAAGTCTTTGTAGGCGGCTAGGGCACGGACGCGAGCGGCGTCAGCATCCGCGCCTTGCGCTGTTCTCGCTTGAAGCCCATTGGCACGCGCGACGCCCAGATGTGCTAGCGCTCCCGTCCAGCAGTTCCACACGATGCCGCCGTGGTCGAGAAGCTTCCGGAACTCGGCCGCGGCTTCCTTGCCCTGTCCCGCTGCTAGAAACGCCTCGCCGCGAATGTAGGTAGGGTAGAGGCAGGAGAGATTGAGGACAAACTCAATCTGCCCATCTTCGATGGGCGACAGGGCGGACCGCAGGCGTGTGATCGCGGTGGCCGTGTTTTTACGGTCAAGTGCCAGTTGCGCCTGGATCGCCGGTAACCAAAGAGACTGCATTTGCGTATCGACCGGATGCCGTTTGTTCAAATCTTGCGCGATCGATTCGGCTCGCGTGACATCGCCTGCCATGGCAAAGGCAAGCGCGGCTTCGACCTCAACACCCTGACTAGTTGGCACCAGCCTCAATCCCTCTGCCGCCGCTTGCGTGGCTTTGGCCGGGTTGCCAATGGCCGCCTCACGGAGAGCCGAATTCTCCATCCAGATCGCTCCGTTTTCTTTGTTGTCGGCGCGAATCGCGGAATCTACGGATTGCTTTGTCAGCTCGCGCGCCTTCGCGAGATGACCCTTGTACGCTTCGGTGTCGGAGGCGAGTGAAAGCCCGAAGTGTTCTTCCTGTTTGCCAGCAAACCACCGCTGCTGTTCCGCCACCCCTGAAGGATCTTCGCACAGAAAAGCCAGAGCATATAGAGCGACTCGAAGGGTAGGACGAACCAGGTTCCGCGCCTGCGCTTGTAGTGCGGTCTGCCGGACCTCATCGAACCGGTGCAAGGCCAACAGGCTGTTCGCGAGGTTGGAGTATGTGATGCCACTTCCCGGTTCAAGGCGTAGGGCTTCACGTTTCTCCTCCACCGCCTTGTCGTATTGTCCCTCCTCGCTGTACACACTGCCCAGATCGAGATGGGCTATGTAGTCGCGGGGATAGTTAGCAATCCACCACTGATAGGTTTGTGCCGCTTTCTCCAAGTCTCCGGTCACGCTTTCGTAGTAAAAAGCCGTGATGTGCAGACGCTCGCGCTCGCTGGCATGATTCCGCAACTGGAATGCCTTGATGTAATACTCGATGGCGCGGCCCGTCTCGGTCAGGCCGTAGTAATCGTTGCCTGTTGCCAGGTAGCCCATCGCAAAACCGGGATCGAGTTCGATGGCTCGCTGATGGTAAACCAGCGCGGCGCCTGAACTTTTCTCGCGATAAGCCTTCTGACCAAGTGTGTAGTCCTGCAAGGCTTCAAGAGAAGACGTGGTATCTTGCTCCAGCGGCGCGTCGAACTTTTGCACCGTCGCCAGCGCCTCCCCCAATTCCCCCCGCAGCTTCGACGCCGCCCTCCCAAGCGTATCCAGCACCTTTTCCTTACTCAAGGCCGTGGACTCTTCCTGTGCCAGCACATCTCCGGTTTGGCAATTCACCACTCTCAAGTCCAGCACATACTGGCTGCCCATGCCGGCAATCGATCCGGCAATAGATGCCTTGCTGCCCGCGCGCTGGCAAAGTTCGCGAGCCACGTCGGGCGTGAGCTTGGTATCGGGCGGCTTTTCCATCAGCTTCAGAGTTGCCGCGACCTTGTTCTCGGAAAGCACATTCAGGAACGGCGACTGGTTCAGGGAAACGCTGAGCGCGGTCTTGAGCGTGTCGTCGAAAACCGGATCGCCCGTACTGTTGGCGAAGTCGGCAAGCACGACGGTGTCTTTCTCGGTGAGCTGGACTTTGCGATGAGAACGCCAGTATAGGAATCCAGCGATCAGCGCGGCGACGATGACAAGCGAGAAGATGATTGCGCGGTCGCGGTTGGGCGGGGCAGCGGTTGCGATGGCGGGAGCTGAGCCGGACTGCGAGCTTGAGGTTGCGGCGGGTCGGGCTAGTACTGCCGGGACAGTTCCGGACGTCATGGCGGCCGCTCCACCGGTTTCGAGATCGCGCTTCCACCGCTGGAGATCGGTTCGCATATCGGCTGCGTCCTGGTAACGCAGATTGCGGTCTTTCTCCAGCGCCTTGCGAATAATCGGTTCCAGCCCGGCTGCGGCATTGGGATTCAACGACAAAATCGACGCTGGCTCCTGATGCAGGATTGCTCCGCAGATTTCGCCTGAACTCGAACCATCGAATGGCAGCTTTCCCGTCGCCATCTCGTAGAGGGCGGCGCCGAACGAGAAAAGATCGGTGCGCGCGTCAAGTTCCTTGGCACGCACCTGCTCCGGCGACATATAGGCGACCGTGCCCAGCATGGCACCCACGTTGGTCAACGGATCGGACGTGACCTCGGTTTCGGTGTTCCCACTCGATGAAGGGTTGGGAGGCGTCACTTTCGCCAGTCCGAAATCGAGAATCTTGGCGTGTCCGCGTTTGGTGACGAAGATATTAGCGGGCTTGATGTCGCGATGAATGATGCCGGCGGCGTGGGCCGCATCGAGTCCGTCGGCGATTTCAATGGCCAGAGGCAGCAAAGCTTCCATTTCCAGCGGGCGTCCGGCAATGCGATGCTTGAGGATTACGCCTTCCAAAAACTCCATTGCGATGAACTGCCGGTCTTCGTGACGGCCGATTTCATAGATGGTGCAGATGTTGGGATGGTTCAGAGCGGAAGCGGCACGGGCTTCCCGGCGGAAGCGGTCGAGGGCTTGCTGGCTTTGGGCAACGTTGTCGGGAAGGAATTTCAGAGCGACGAAGCGTCCCAGATCGATGTCTTCGGCCTTGTAGACCACGCCCATCCCGCCGCCGCCTAGTTTCTCGACGATCCGGTAATGCGAGATGGTCTCACCGATCATTGGGCTGAGATGTTAGGACTAGAAGCCGGGCAAGTCAACGAATGCAGTGAGGTTGGGCGGACGTGGCAGCAGACAGTTGATGATAAATCCCCATAGCGCTCACCGACCAGGCCCGAGAGCCATGAGCAGCCCCGTTCCCACGCGGCACAAACGACGACTCCTATGAGAAAGCGCATGTGCCCATTTATCGTGACGTGCTGCATATATAATCCGGCTTCGAGCCAAATCTTTGTCGAGAGGCTATCCCTTTGCCCATCGGAACTGCATTTCACGAAAGAACGTTCCCCCTGTGTCACAGCCTGAACTACCGTGAATGGTCGGGTTATTACACGGTCAGCGTGTACGAAGTTCATCACGAGCACGAGTACAACGCCATTCGCAACGCGGCGGCGCTCATCGACATTTCGCCGCTTTACAAATATTTGATCACCGGCAAAGACGCGACCCGGCTGGTGAACCGCGTGATCACGCGCGACATCAATAAGGTGAAAGTGGGCCAGGTCATTTATTGCTGCTGGTGCGATGAAGAGGGTAAGGTCATCGATGACGGCACCCTCTCGCGTCTCGAGGAAAACGTTTATCGCTGGACGGCCGCCGATCCCAGCCTGCGCTGGTTTCGCCAGAACGGCCTGAACATGGATGTACAGATCGAGGATATTTCCGAGAAGGTTGCCGCGCTTGCGTTGCAAGGCCCCACTTCAGCGAAATTGCTACAGTCCGTTGCGGAAGCCGATATTGCCAACTTGAAATATTTCCGCGTCACTCGCGGCAAAATCGCAGGCGTGCCCGTCGACATTTCGCGTACTGGTTACACCGGCGATCTGGGCTACGAGATCTGGATGCCATGGAGTGACGCGGTGAAGGTTTGGGACGCGCTGGCGGAAACGGGCAGGCAGTTCGATCTCCACGCCGCCGGAATGCTGGCGCTAGACGTGGCCCGGGTGGAAGCGGGCCTACTGCTCATCGAAGTCGACTACACCAGTTCGAAGAAGGCGCTGATTCCTTCGCAGAAATTCTCGCCGTACGAACTAGGCTTGGGAAAAATGGTTCATCTCGAAAAAGAGAACTTCATTGGCAAACGTGCGCTTGAGCAAGACGAAAAGAAGGGCGTGCCGCGACAACTCGTAGGCTTGGAAGTCGATTGGACCGATGTCGAGCAACTCTACGAGCGCTACGGCCTTACACCCGCGGCTCCGACGCAGGCTTCGCGGGTCGCGGTCCCGGTATACTCGGCAGACAAGCAGGCCGGCAAAGCGACGACTACCAGCTGGTCGCCCGTCCTGAAGAAATTGATTGCGCTAGCCAGCGTTGGTACTGAATATTCTGAGCCGGGAACCTCGCTGCAGATGGAAATAACGATCGAGGCCATGCGCCTGAAGACGAACGTGAAGGTCACGAGACTGCCATTCTTCAATCCGCCGAGAAAAACGGCAGTCCCAGTGTAGCGATGATGTGGGCACAGCTGCCCTCGGCTCTCCGACGCTGCACCGCCGAGGCGGCTATCCCTCCACGGCCCTAGCTTGCCTTCCGGTTGCTGCGCTTCCAATATAAATATCCCGGCACGCCGATTAGTACGATTGCCGTTCCCCAGAACGCCTGGGTGGGACGTGTAATGATTGTGTTCAGCGTCCAGGCAGTGCCGATCAGCACGTAGATCGCGGGCAGCCAGGGGTATCCCGTGCAGCGGTAAGGCCGCGGAATTTCCGGCCGCTTCCAGCGCAAGCGGAACATTCCAATCACGGTAAGCGTGTAGGACAGCACCATGCCGTAGATCACGTAGGTGTAAAGCTGGTCGTAGCGCCCGCTCAGGGTGAGGACGGCGGCCCAGACGCCCTGGCCAATCAGGCTGAAAGCAGGCGTCCGCCACTGGGGATGGATCACCGCCATGCGTTTGAAGAAGACGCCGTCCTGCGCCATGGCGAGATAAACCCGCGCGCCCGAAAGCGTGCAGGTTGCCGCCGCGCTGAAACAGGAAATCGCGATCATGAGCGACAACCAAACCGCCGCGCTGGGCGAGAATAGCGCCGCCGCCGCGGCATGCGCAATCGTTTCGTGGGCAGCGATTTCCTTGAGCGGCAGGGCGTACACGTAAGTCAGGTTCATCGCGATATAGATAATCCCCACAGCGAGTACACCCAGAACCATTGCCCGGGGGACGTTTCGTCTGGGATTTTTCACTTCGCCGGCGACCCAGGTGATGTATACCCATCCGTCGTAGGCCCAGAAAACCGCAATCATTCCCACGCCCAGCGCCGAAATTAATTGCGTCGGACCGAGTCCCATGGTGATACCGACACCATGCGCCTGAAAGTTGGACCAGTGCCCTTTGCCGATGGCGAATCCCAAAGTTACGAATGCCGCCATGGCGGTGAACTTGGTCCAGGTGGAAATGTTCTGCAGCAGCGTGCCCCAGCGCAGTCCTATGACGTTCACATAAGTGAGAACGGCGATCAGAACCAATCCCAGCAAATGAGCGCGGGTTAAGGCGATGCCGGCGACCGCCAGCACCACATGACGCTGGGAGATGAGCGGGAAGACCTCGCCTAGATAAGCCGCGGAAGCCACGGAGAGTGCGGCAATGCTTCCCCCATTGGCGACGCTAAACAGCATCCAGCCGTAGAGAAAGGCGATCAGATCGCCGTAAGCCTCGCGCAGATAGATGTATTGTCCGCCCGAGTCGGGGAACATCGAACCCAACTCAGCAAATGCGAAGCATGCGCAAAGCGAGATCAGCGCGCCCAACACCCACACCAAAAGAAATAACGTGGGTTGCGGCAACGGACCGGCGATATCTTTTGCTGTCAGAAAAATCGACGACCCGATGACGCCGCTGACCAGCAGCAGCACCGAATCAAGCAGCCCGAGTCCGCGAACCAGTGAGGGCTTTGAATCACCCCCGTTGAAAGAAGACTTTTCCGATCCAGATAACGGAACGTCGCTGGCAGGCAGGACCGGCACTATCCGATTCCCAGTTCGTCGGATGATTCCAGAGCGGTGCCGCAACGCCTGCAGATCACCGAGGAGCAGTCTCCGCAGGTCAGGGGATTGGTAACCTCCTCCGCACAGTTGGGACAGTAAAGCGATTCTGTTTCCGAGTCCGGCTCTCGTTTCTGAGGAGGTGTGGCCATGAAGAGCAAAACTGTAACATAGAAATAGTCGTCTCACTAGCGGCGATGACGTTCCATCCTACGAACAAAGCACAGTCGAAATATGCAAAAGATAAAGCGGAAGCCGAGGGTGAAGCGGCTTCCGCCCAGGATCTCGCGTTCGAATCAGTTCCTCATGCTTATCGCCGAGGGGAGTCCGTTCCCGGAGTAAAAGAAACGCCGCGCAAAACTTCCCCAAAATCAGCCTGGCGAAGAGTGAAAAACCTTTCCTTGACGGCGACAGCCGGATCGGTGTTCGGCAGAGAATCGAACACAACCACCAGCCGATTGGGGTCCGCGCCCTGATCGCCGTTGCCGCTGATCGTGGAAGTGATTCCCCAGATTCCGACAGATCCATCGGGGCCAACCGCGCCCGTAATGTTGCGCAGACCATCCGTTGCCGGAGCCCACGCGAGACCGGTCGCAACATTGGTCCCAGTCGGATAGTCACGGATCGTATAAGGTTCGCCCAGCCCCAATCCGGTTTGCAGCGTATACGCCAGATTCCAGCTGTTGGTGGAGGAATTGAAAACCCACTTCTGCAATCCGGCCGTGGTTTGCGCGGCAGCGTGGGTGTAAAGGTCTGCTCCTCCGCTATAGCCATCGCCTTCGTCAGCCACATAAAGCGTCGTGGAGTTGGCGAACCACACGCCAAAGGGGAAGGCCAGAGTGGTCGCAGTCTTGTTCGGAATATCCGGAAAGCCTGCCAGGATGCATAGGTTGCTGGGAAGCCCAGTCGTCTGGAGCGTGGCCGGGTTATAGGCGAGAGCAGAAGCGGGCAAAGTGGCCGAACTGGACGGCAGGCCGACCCCGTTTGGGCACGCACTTCCGGTGGTGTCAAGGAAATAGACGGTGTTCACTCCATTGCTGCCGCTCCCTTTCGAGTAATACAGCACGTTATTGAAGATGGTGAGACCGCGGAAGTTGTCATCCTTCCCGATCTTGTCCGCCTTCGCCCCCAATTCCGTGACGGAGAAGCTTCCCACCGGAGTTGGAATGGTTGGATTTTGCTCACTCTCGGTCTCATTCGCGGGATTGATGATCTGGGTGCCGGCGCCGAGAACGATGCCATCCGGCTGAGGATCACCGCCGTTTCCCGCGTTTCCGGCTGTATAGAAGAAGTTGTCGCCGTGACTGTTGTTCAACACGACGGCGCGTCCGTTGTTGCCGCTGTAGGCGTTGGTTTCCGTGAACTGGAAGTGTCCATCACGGTCGACCTGTGCTTCCGCTCGATAGAAATTCTCACCCACCGGATTGGTCGGATCGACGGCTCCGGGCGTATTGGAATTGGAAACGTCCAGTTGGTCGATCGCTGCGACGTAGCCGGAAAATGTAAGGTATTGTCGGTCGGTCGACAGGTTCAGCGCCAACTCCGATTTCGAACTGAAACTGGTGACCAACTGATCGCTCGTCGAGCGAATTCCGGGCTGCGAGCTGTTGGGAACTTCCAGACTGTTAATCACGACGCCAAAGGGGAACATCTGATCCAGCAAAATTTTCGAGGTAATCCCGAAACTGGCGTCGTAGATGTCGTTGTTCCAGACAAATGGGTAGGTCCCATTGTAGGGAGCGCCGGTCGAGGCGCCGCACCCGCCGGTGGTGTTTGCGCAATTGGGCGGCAGGATTTCGCCAAGCTTGACGTTGTTCGCACGGTTGTCATACACGCTGCGGCTAACCACCAGGTTGCCGGGCCAAAAGAAGAATCTGTCGCGGTCGCCTTTGGAGTCTTGCGCAATAGCGGGGACGGCAGCAAAGAGCGCGCCGAATGAGACCGCGGCAATCGCTTTCTTCATCCAACGGGAAGTATTTCTGTTCGAAGCTTTTCCTGGCATTGTGAGTTCCTCTCGATTAAAGTTGTGTTACAAACGCCCTTGCCCCGAGCGATGCCCACTCTAGCAGTCCGGTGTTACGGGCCGGTTACAGAGCGTCGAATGCCGAACGAGCCGAACTGATTCGCCTCAGCTCACCGCCCGGGCGAACGCGCAACGGCGAACGACGAACGAACAACACGAACCACCCACCATGCCCGACAAACCGCAAACTCCCGACGAAAAGCTGCAACACGAGTTCAACCGCTGGGCCGCCGCCGGCGAAGGCACGCAGATGGAGCGCCATCATCTCGCGATTACCGAGAAGACGATTCGGTTGATGAATCTGCGCCCGGGCGAGCGCGCGCTCGATCTGGGGTGCGGTTCGGGATGGGCCACCCGTCTGCTGGCACGGCTTGTCGGGGAAGGGCCGGAGGGCTTTGGGCAAGTCGTCGGACTCGATGTGTCCGACGAAATGGTGCGCCAGGCGCGCGAGGCCTCGAAAGATTTCGACAATATTCTTTATGTCTGGGGATCGGCGCTGCAAATTCCGTGGGAGGAAAACTTTTTCGACAAAGTTTTGTCGGTGGAATCGTTTTACTACTATCCCGACCAGGATCGTGCGCTACTGGAATTATTCCGCGTGATGGCGCCGCGCGGTCGGCTGTTCATTCTGATCAATCTCTACAAAGACAATCCCTATTCGCTGCAATGGGTCGACAAACTCAAGGTCCCGGTCCATGTGCGATCGGCGGATGAATATGTCGCACTCTTTAAGAAGCACGCCTTCGAAGACGTTCAGGCGTGCCGCATTCCGGACGACACACCTACTCCCGACGATTACAAAACCAAATCGTTCCACAGTCTCGAAGATCTGCGGGCGTTCAAGCGGGAGGGCGCTCTGCTGCTCATGGCCTCGAAGCCCGACCTGCGTACGCCGCTGCCGGGATACGTGATCTATTGATCGGGAGCGGAATCGATCCCTGCTCGACGGTTAAAGGCTGTCGTCATCGCCGTCGTGATGGTTCAGATCCTTGGCCGGGCTCAGGGCGCGTCCGTCTTGAGCATGATGAATCTCAATTCTGCCATTCACATTTTTCAGCTCGATGTGGGTCCCGCCGGTGCCCAGTTCTCCACGCAGGTCGTGGCCCACGAATTGGTGATGGTTCACGTGCAGTCCGAAATCGTTGTTGATCCCGCCGGAGACGGTGTTGGCCTCGATCTCTGCCTTCGAATCGGAAGGAATAGTCAATTCCAGCGAGCCATTCACCGAATTCAACTCCACCGAAGGTCCGGCAAGCTGGTCGAATCGCGCATCCAGCCGTCCGTTGATCGTGCCCAGCCGGGCGCGCCCCGCCAGGTTGTGCGCTTCCAGGCGCCCGTTGATACAGGAGGCGTTCACTTCGCCGCCCACGCCAGTAATGTCGAGTGAGCCGTTGATCAGCTTAATCTCATCCAGCCGGGCGGTGCGCGGCACCGTCAGTGTGTACTCAACGCTGGCGGGGTTATCGTGCGAGCCCCAATTCCAGTTGTGGTCGTGCTCGGGATACTTGGTTCGAATCGAAACAGAGTCGCTGCTTGCGTCAATTTCTATCTTCGCCTCATCCAGCCGCGCTTTCGTGTCGGCGTATTTCACGGCGTCGACCTTTACTTGATTCTGGTCCCAACTGGAGATGTGCACGTCGCCGTTGATGTTGTCGAGTGCAATCCGGCCATCGGCCGCGACGGCATAGGTCTGATGGAATTCTTCGGTCAGGGCGCCCCGATGCTCGGATGCGTGCGCTCCGAGGGCGAGGACGAGCAGAGCGCAAACGATTCCCAGGACAGCTCCCAGCCAGGTAGCAGATTGGCGATGTCGGTTCATGGCTCCCTCCGTTTCCCTAGGTTAGACGTGGCGGTTCGGATTTGGTGAGGTCAGTTCGGGAAAATCGTTCCCTCCCATGCCCGCATTTCCTTGCGCATTTCCCTATGAAGGATACGAAAGTTACCTCGGTGATGTTCCCCTCCAAGTGCCAGTGAAAGACAATGGGCAGAGAGAATTTGACTGGGGTTGCCTTTGGCGTATCGCTACACGTTTCTCTACACCTTCCCGTGCGCAACCCTGTGCACAACGGCCGGGTGGCGTCAGCAGGCACTCGTTTTAGCCAGACAAACGGCATTCCTTCTTCTGCTCCTCCTTCTGGTTCTCGGTCCGACTTGGAGCCTGGGCCAAACGCCAGATACCGAAAAGCCTGTTCCAATCCTCAGCGGCAGTATCGGCACATTCAGTTTCATTACGGGCGGACAGAATCTGATTGATACCCAAATCAATCCGGTTCTCCTTGTACCTTTGGGGGACCGGTGGCTGATCGAATCACGCGCTGAATTCGAGGGCCAGTTTCAGCGTCCGCTAGAGGGGGGACCGTACGGTGGACCGGTCACCAAGCATGTCGATTATGCTCAGGTTGACTACATTGCCAGCCCTTACCTCACTCTCACCGCCGGCAGATTTCTTACTCCTTTCGGGATCTTTAACGAGCGTCTCTATCCCGTCTGGATTCGTGAGTTGCAACCGGATCCTTTGATTCTTCCCATCAATACGGCTCCCAGCGATGGCGGAATGCTGCGCGGCGGTTTTCCGGTCAATGCCAAGGCAAACTTGAACTATGCCGTCTACGTTTCCGCCACCAGCATTGGCATCGGTAGCGTCGATTCTGAGCGCCACGTCGGCGGACGCATGGGCTTTTTCTTTCCCGGCCCGCGACTCGAAGTCGGCAGCTCCTGGCAAAAATCCTTGCAGGATGCTCGCAAGAACGCATTTGGATTCCATATGGGCTGGCAGCCGGCGAAAGTGCCGTTGAACCTGCGCTCCGAGTTTGCTCACTCGTTCGAAGGCAGCGGATACTGGATCGAAGGCGCGTATCGGCTCAGCCAGGCGCAGTTCTGGCGGAAGGCGATGCGCCATACCGACGTGGTCGCCCGTGCCCAGCAGTTTCATACGGGAGAGATCAGCGCCGCTGAAGCAGCATCCCTTGGCCTGCAGCCCGTAAATACCCGCGAGGCCGATTTTGGAGTCAATTATTTCGTGCGTGATGGTCTGAAGGGCATCGCCAGCTACGGCCGCCTATTCACTTCGGCGGGGAATTTCAACCAGTGGAGCTTCGGACTAGCGTACCGGTTCCTGATTCCGCTCGGCCGCGTGGGGGAGCCATGACGCAGTCAAGGAAGATGAATTTCAACCTGAACAGTTGGCTTGCGATCCTTCTTTTTACTCTCGCTATCGTATCGTCCCTTTTTGCCGGGTCCTCTTCAGGCGGGAAAGAGGGAGCCGGCGCGGTAGTAGCGCATAACAGCGATGCTGAAAGCATGCGATTCCAGGGCGAACAGCGTTTTCGAGCCAACTGCGGCCGCTGTCACGCCGCTCCGCAGAAATTTCCGCCGCGCATGATGGGAACCATTCTGCGGCACATGCGAGTGCGGGCCACCATCACGGCCGAAGACAGGCGACTGATCTTGTTCTACATGACTCAGTAAGCCCACGAATCCGGCAGCCACAGGATTCCGTAAGCACAGGATTCAGTAACCACGAAGATAACCCTCTCGACCCATGACAACTCTATTCGGAATTCGTCGTATGTTGATCTGGACAGCGGCGGCGATCGTTTTGCTGGTCGGGGTGCAAGGGGCCAGCGCGCAGGCCCGCGTCGTCGAACTCATCGCCGATCGCGATAGTCGCTATAAGATCGCCGGTCAGCGTACTCCGGAGATCACCGTCAAGGCCGGCGAGCAGGTGCTTTTAAGAGTCACGGCTCACCGGGGGAAATCGTGGAATCGCGATGGTTCGATCCATGGCTTCTCCCTGCTGCGAGCCCGGGACCGGTCCAAGGTGGATGGTTGGGATCTGCTGTTAAGACCGGGGACGCAGGAATTTCGCCTTACCGTTCCCAACGAACCCGGCGCGTACGAAGTGGTTTGCACTGTGATTTGCAGCGAAGACCATGAGGGCATGCACATGAAATTCACGGTTCTGCCCTGAGCCGCTCGAAGCAGGTGGTTTTTATGAATCCAACCCGTTTTCGCAGCACAATCTCTTGCGCAGCCTTACTGCTGGCTCTGGCGAGCGCGGCGATTGGGCAGAGCGCTCGCGTCTTTCACGGCGAAGTCTCCGATAGCCAGTGTGCGTTGAATATTCACTCGCTCACCCGCTCTCATCAGGAGATGCTCAAGTCGAAGTCGATGGGGGGGACGGCGAATACTTGCTCGGTGTATTGCATTGCGCATCTGGGCGGCTATGTGGTCCTGTCGGTGGGAACAGACGTCTATCGCCTGGACCGATCCGACTTGGTGCATGGCTTCGAAGGCCAGCGAGTGGTGATCAGCGGCGTTCTGGACAAGAAAATCAATCAGATCCACGTTCAGAAAATTGATTTGGATGAGAAGCATTAGTTCGCTTGCCGGCCTCAGTGAACAGGAACACGATTAAGATCGCCATCTCCGGCTCGATTGGAACCCGGTAGCGGGGTGTGCAATAGACAAGATAGTATGTAGCCGGATAACACAGAATCAGCCAGCACAGCAGCCAGGCGCCCGGTTTCGACCAGCGCAGCGCGCGGCCCAATCCCCAAAACATCAGCACGGAGGAAGCTAGGAAGAGCGAGTTCTTGGCATCGTTCATCCACCAGGGCAGCGTGGCTTTGGGCGGTCCCGCCCAGTAGTAAATGAAACGCTTGAGGCAGAAGCCGGCGAAGCGCACATAGTCGGCCCTGATAAAATCCAGCGCTTGCTGCTTTCGCATGGCGATGTAGGCCAACTCACCCATTTCCTGAAACTTCCGCATCGCATAGACATTCTGAGTGGGGTGAAGATATTCCATCCAGGTTCCGTCAGCGCCGGGGCCGTTTCCCAGGCGGAGCTCGGCGCCAAAGTTGTCGCGAATAAAAATAAACTTGTCGAAGATCCGCTGGTTGCGGATCAGCCAGGGCGCGATGCATGCAAAGAAAACCACTGACGCCAGGACAACCCCCGCCCACGATGCCTTGCCACGCTGTGCGCGTCGGTGCCAGGCCCACAAGCCTGCGGCCGGCAGAAACGACAGCAGGGAAGTGCTATCCAGCGCGGCGATGCCCCACAGCAATCCGAACTGAATCCACGGCAGCAAACCGTCACGATCTTCGAGAGTTAGTGCGAGCCAGAACAGGATCGTGAGGAGCAGCGCCGACAAACTGGTCTCCCACACCCAGCGGGTACACCAGAACATGACGTTGGGGAGGAGTGCCCATGCCCATGCCGAACTGACTGCGACCTTTTGGGAAAAAATTCGCCGCGCGATCAGAAAAATCGGAATGCAAGTCAGTGCCGAGAAAACGCTGTTCAGGGTCAGCAGGATGAATGCCGATGCTTGCGAATAAATTCCGAAAACAAGAAAGACGCCCGCGGTCAGATAGGGATAGAGCGGAGGCTCCCAGGCGGTGGGACCAGTCGGCGGCCCGAAGGGATTGCTGAAGCCGTGCCCGGAAGCGAGCGATGCTCCGATGCGGCCCATCTCCCAGCCGAAGCCGAAGTTGTCGTCCGAATTTTTAAACCTGTAAGTATGGCCAATCGCGATCCAGCCGACGCGCAGAAGCATGGCAATGATGACGATCGAGAGCAGCGACGTGGGGATGCGTAGCCATGCATTCTTGAGCGGACCGGAACTCGGGGCGCGGTCCACGGCCGCTGCCGATGGGGATTCCATGAGTAGTTCTATTTGTAACTGAGGGGAGTGAGTGCGGCAACTTGTGGCTTCGCAAACGAAGGGATTCCGTTGCTCCACCGCCCTGGATGACTGTAATGACTACGGTGACCCCTGGGGGAGGATTCTCTGTCGACGCACAGAACGGACGGTAGCTAAAGCGAAAGCAAAGTTTAGCGCGACCATTGAGCGCGCCATGTCGGAAGGCCCGTAACCGATATGTGACAACTGCAGAAATGCGACCGTGCTTGGTCTCTGCCGCCCGCACTCAGTTCTTTGGGAGTTCGTTTCTGGACTCGCTTTGAATCTGCGCCTGCCAGTTCGTGACGATCGTCAGTGGTGCAGTCTGCTCCCGGTAGGTTCTGGTGTTTACCAGGAATCGTTTACCGTCGCGAGTAGCGTCGTAAAACCCAACATTGGAAGGAAGCTGCAACCGAAACAATGGCTGGGAAGCAAGCACACGGAATTCATTCGCCGACTGGCGCACCTGAACTGCGATGAGCGTTAGGTCGTCCGCAACATAGAAGAGTTCCTGCCCGTCCCCACGCCACCGGGGATTACTCCCGCCCTTGGAAGAAACGGCAGTCCGGGCACCCGGCCCAGGAAAGGAGGTGACATAGATCTCTCCGCTGTTTTCATCGGAATAAGCCAGCCAATGTCCATCGGGAGAGAATTTCGCATCGGAGGCGTCACCGATTTCGAGTTCTGACTTTCCTCCCGTGCCCACTTGCCACACTTGCAGCGTATCCTTCCAGTTCTGTGTTCCTCGGAATTTAGTCAGAGTCACTGCCAGTCGTTGTCCGTCCGGTGACCAGTCTTGAACACTGACCACCCCTTCCTGCCTCGCTCCGATTTGCTCTTCTGCTCCCGAACCATCGGACGCGTGGACTAACACTCCTGACGCTCTTCCAACCGTGTCCCGGTATGCAACGCGTCTGCCATCGGGAGACCAGACAGGATGGTACAAGGCCGATCCGGATTCTTCGCTCACCACCGGAATCCGAGTACCGCGATCCACGTCGTAAACCCATATCTTCTCCCGGGCGCTGGCGTCCTTCACACCAACCGCCACCCGCTTCCCATCGGGCGAGATGGACTGGGTCTCAAAATGACGCGGATCTCCCAGTACGCCAATCGTCTTTCCGCTGCGATCCATCCAGGTGAGTTCGGAATCCACTGCGGTGCCCGCGCTTCCATAGACCAAGGTCCCATTGTCCGAGACTGTGAATGTCCCACTATCGAAGAACGTGTCGTATTGAATGTTTCTCACCACTGGAACCGCAGGTCCGCTCAACTCGAGCCGGGCCAGGTCGAACCGTTGCGCAAACAAATCGCTGCCCTGACTGAACAGCAGATGCCCGCCTGAATATTGAGTGTTGGTGGACGTCAGAGGCAACCGCCGCGCTTTTTCCCCATCCATCGAACCGATCCAAACAGCGTTCTCATGACTTTCGGGAGTGGCGTATCTCCACTCCAGGTAGATCACATGATTTCCATCTGGAAGGAACATCGGCCAGTACTGCCCGAGGGCATCGCTGGAAAGATCGACGCCTGGAATCCGCTCCGGCGTTCCTCCACTGTCAGGCACGCGCCTCAAGGCATCGGCGATGGTGGCGAACACAATCACTCCCCGCGACGACCATGCGCCACCCATGCCGAACGTGCCGGCGGCGGAGATATCGCTGACCGCTCCACCGGAAATATCCACTTTCTTCAACTTGCCCGGAACGAAGAATCCGATGTAACGGCTGTCCGGCGACCAGAACGGATTATTGGCATCTTCGCTTCCTACAATCGGTTGAGCCTCTGACGCATCCATTCTTCGTAGCCAGAGTTGCGTATGGCCGTTACGCATGGCAATCACCGCAAGAAACTTCCCGTCGGGAGAAATCGCGGCGGGTTGCGTAAGGTTCGCCCAGAACCCATCTCCCGGCGGAGGTAGAACCGAACCGAGTACGCTGAGCTGGGGCTTCTCAGAATGCCGCGCAAGGAAAAGACTCACAGCAATACCCAAAAGAGCGACCTCGGCCGCGACGCGCACCCATGGGCGCCACGCCCTGCGGGCGGCAACCGTCACCGCACCGGTTGTGGCACCACTCGAATCCGAGAGCGCCCTCAGCGCAAACGCCACGTCCCGCGCCGACTGAAACCGCTCCTCCGGATTCTTCTCCAGGCAATGCCGCACAATTCGCTCGAGCACCGGCGGTACCGTGCGGTTCGTCTCCGCCAACTCCGGCGGATCCTGCTTCAAAATCGCGCTCATGGTCTCGACAGAACTATCGCTGTGAAACGCGCGCTTACCCGAAAGCATCTCGTAAAGAATTGCCCCGAAGTTGAACAAGTCCGAGCGATGATCAGCCGCCAGCCCCTTCACCTGCTCGGGAGACATGTACCCGATCGTCCCCATCACCACGCCCGGCTCAGTCTGCGATGCCAACGTCGCCGCATCCGCAGCCAGCGCGCCTTCCTGACGCACAAGCTTCGCCAGCCCAAAGTCCAGAATCTTCACCCGCCCATCGCGCGTGACAAAAATGTTTTCCGGCTTCAGGTCGCGATGAACAATGCCCCTCTCATGCGCCGCCGCCAGTCCGCGCGCAATCTGCTCCGCATACTCGCTAGCCTTGCGCACCGGCAACGCCCCGGCACCCAAGCGGTCGCGCAGAGTCTCGCCCTCCAAGAATTCCGTGACGATGTAAGGCGAGCCCTCGTGTTCGCCAAAATCATGAATCGCCAAAATGTTGGAATGATTCAGCGCGGCAACCGCCTGCGCCTCCTGCTGGAACCGCCGCATCCGCTCCGGATCGCGCGCAAACGCCGCCGGTAAAATCTTCACCGCCACGTCACGATTCAACCGCGCATCGCGCGCCCGATACACCTCGCCCATCCCGCCAGCGCCTGCTGGTGCCACGACCTCGTACGGACCGAGTTTGGTGCCCGAGGTGATCGTCATCTGTGCCGCGCAATTATAGCCTTTGCGGCTTTGGCAATGATCGCACCGAAGCTGGAAGGTTAGCCAAAAATTACCGGTCCAAATCTGTTTGGACCAGTTTGGCCGGTAATTTTCGGCTTTACGGGTCCAATCTGTGCACGCGCCCTCAAATCTTTCCATCTGCTTGAGTCACGGCTGCGCGGGCATCACGATTGGCCAGTAAAGCCGACCATCCGAGAGCTAAAGTGTGTAGTTGCCCCCCTTGACATTCTAGTGGAAGCACTCTATCGTCACCTAGAATGTCTACTAAAGAACAAAGAAAACGCATCGGGTTACTGCAAGGCACGCTGGATCTTCTAATTCTGCGCACGCTGCTGCTGGGGCCGACGCACGGCCATGCCATCGCCAAAGCAATCGAGTTCAACTCCGACGACGTGTTGCAGGTGGAACAGGGGTCGCTCTATCCCGCTCTGCACCGGCTCATCAAGAGGAGATGGATCTCGGTCGAGGAGGGTACGTCTGAAAACAATCGGCGTGCGAAGTTTTACGGACTAACGGCGAAAGGCAGGCGGCAACTGGTGGTCGAGACCAGCAAGTGGGACAAGCTGGCGGTAGCGATCGCACGGATTCTCCGGCCGGCTGAACCAGGCGCACAGCAGGAGAGCAAACCATGAATCGCCGCAAGGGCATGCTAAACGATCTCGAGCAAGACATTCGAGAGCATATCGAGTTGGAGACTCAGGACAACATCGCACGCGGCATGTCGCCGGAGGAAGCGCATTATGCGGCCTTGCGTAAGTTCGGCAATGTGGCCCGCGTCCAAGAAGAGACACGCGCGGTGTGGAGTGCAGGTTGGGTCGAGCCGTTCCTGCAGGACATTCGCCTCGGCCTCCGCATGTTGCCTAAGTCCCCAGGCTTCACGGCTGTCGCCATCCTCACCCTCGCTCTCGGCATCGGTGCAAACACGGCGATATTCAGTGTGATCAATGGAGTGCTGCTCAGTCCGCTTCCCTATAAGAATCCGAAGCAACTCGTCGTCATCAAGGAACACGATTCGCTCCCGAACGTGCTGGATATCCAGAGACAGACGCGCGCATTCTCGCAGGGCGGCGGAATCAACGTGGACAAGATGGACTACATTGGCGCAACCGAACCTGTGC
The DNA here is from genome assembly GCA_036514015.1 of Candidatus Sulfotelmatobacter sp. Taxonomy (GTDB): domain Bacteria; phylum Acidobacteriota; class Terriglobia; order Terriglobales; family Acidobacteriaceae; genus Sulfotelmatobacter. Next base: position 50,498 of record DATBYA010000065.1, on the reverse strand, counting down.
AAGTCCGTGTTGGATCCATCAATGCGGGGTTTCTCGAAACTCTAGGCGTGCAGCCGATACTGGGCCGGATCATTTCGTCCGGGGAAGATGTGCAAGGCGGGCCGCGTCTCGCAATGGTCAGCAACCATTTCTGGCAAAACTACCTTGGCAGCGATCCACATGCGGTGGACAAGACGATTCAACTGGGCGGAAACCCTTATACGGTGATCGGCGTAATGCCCGCGAGTTTTGCTCCGCCAGTGGAGCATGCCGACGTGTTCGTTTCACTCATCGCCCGCGATGCGAGAGCGGGCGCTGAGCGCGATTTGCACTTCCTGCATACCTACTGGCGATTGAAGGAGGGCGTTACGCTGGCGCAGGCACAGGCCGATATGGCCGCGATCGACCGTCGGCTCGCGGAGCAGTATCCGGCCGAAGAAAAAGAACGGAAGAGCCAATTAGTGCCGCTGCATGAATGGCTGGTAGGAGACGTGCGGTCGGCACTGCTGGTGCTCTTCGGAGCTGTAGGCCTGGTGCTGCTGATTGCGTGTGCGAATTTCGCGAGCTTGCTGATGATGCGGGCGGTTGCCCAGCGCCAGGAATTGGTGATCCGGGCGGCACTGGGCGCGGGACGCGGCCGGCTCGTCCGGAAAACGCTGACAGAGAGCTTACTGTTGTCGGTCTTCGGCGGTGCGGCTGGACTACTGTTCGCGAAGTGGGGTACGAGCCTGCTCCTGGCTTTGAGGCCGGAGGAGCTGGCGCGGCTGAGCGGGATTCACATGGATACACGGGTGCTGCTTTTCGTCCTTGTGATCTCGGTGCTGACCGGTATCGTGTTCGGAATGGCGCCGGCATGGATCGCGGCCCGCTCGGACGTTGCCGAGGCTCTGAAAAAGAGCGGGCGGAGCACAACTGCGAGCACGATGGGGCATAACATACGGAAAATTCTGGTCACATCGGAACTGGCGGTTGCCTTGGTGCTGTTAGTGGGAGCCGGTTTGTTGATCAAAGGATTCTCACGGTTGCGCTCGATGAACCCCGGTTTCAATTCCGCGAACGTAATGACGATGTATCTCCAATTGCCCACGACGCGATACGGCGAAATCCCCAAACAGACGCAGTTTCGCCGCGAGTTGCTTACCCGCTTGAATTCTCTCCCAGGCGTGCGGGCAGCGATGGTGACGGATATACCGCTCGGCGGGAATTATGTGGGCCACCGCTTCGTCATCGACGGACGCCCTCCTGTGGCCGTGGGGGGCGAGCCCAAGGTACAAACTCTTTCGGTGATGGGTGATTACTTCCACGTGATGCAGATTCCCTTGCGCGTGGGTCGCGACTTCACCCCCTTGGACCGCGAAGAGCAACCACTGGTGGCAGTTGTAAACGAGGAAATGGTGCGGGAATTTCTGCCGCACGAAAACCCAATCGGCGTGCGCATCCGCTGGGCGGGCGACACTGGGCCACCACAATGGATGACCGTCATCGGCGTAGTGGCCGACGTAAAACATTTAGGATTGAATCAACCGACGGATCCCGCTGTCTATACCCCTTTTTCGCAGTCCGACGAAGCCTGGAGAAGATTTATGATTCTCGCCATCCGGGCTCGGGATACGTCTCCTGGGCTTGTTGAAGAAGTGAAGAGGCAAATATGGAGCGTGGACAGCCAGATTCCGGTGAGCGACGTGCACGCCATGGACGAGCTCATAGCTGTGTCGCTTGAGCAGCAGCGCTTCAACATGCTGCTCCTCGGACTCTTTGCCGCGCTGGCGTTGATCTTGGCTGCGGTGGGAATTTACGGCGCGATGGCGTATGCCGTGAACCAGCGGACACATGAGATCGGCATACGGACAGCGCTGGGAGCGCAGCGACGCGACGTGTTGCGGCTCGTTATGAGAGATGGAACGAAAATCGCGATCTTCGGCATCGCCTCCGGGATTGCAGGAGCGCTTGCGCTGACTCGCCTGATGGCCAGTCTGCTTTTCGAGGTGAAACCGACGGACCCCGCAACATTCGCGGGTGTCGCGATCTTGCTCGCGCTCGTTGCCCTCGCGGCTTGCTACATCCCGGCGCGCCGCGCAATGCGCGTGGATCCTATGGTCGCCTTGAGATACGAGTAGCCCTTCGCGCAAGTGGACGGGCAACCCTTCCCTAGAACAGGCTCGCATAAACGTGTAGGGACTTCTGAAACCCTCAGCCGCGAGCATGCAGGCGCACAGTCCGCAAGTCTGGTGTGTGGACATTACTGGCGATTGTTCCCGAGTGACGAGAGAAACATGCCGCTGCGCTTTGCAGGGGCGGATTCCGGCGGTCGATCATCGTGTTTGCCGAGGCGTGGGGGAAAACGGTCTCCCGTAGCGAGGCCAGTGGTCGCCCCATGGGCGCGATGGATGCTTTCGTGTCGGCGAGGGCGGAAATCCATCCTCTGACGCTCGTTACCTGCAATGTTTCTGATTTCCCCGTGCTGAAGGCGGTTGTAAACCCCGGGCGTAGAACTGTTCCCTGCGTTCTTTTCACCTTTCGCGAAGTGTGCGAAGGATGGGGGCACCTTCATGGCGGGAACGTCGGCGAGATTAAGATCGAAGGCCGGTCTGAAATCGGTGAAATCCGGTAAAATGTAGGTTTTCACCGGGCGCCTTGTTTACTTCTGATCTCATCGTGACCGCGACTCTGGCTGTATGGGCTGCCCCGAGGGGCATTGGTCCGTACATCCGGCAGCATTTTCTGGATACCACATTTCGCGGACTGTACCGTGCCAACGCGTTTGATGTAGCGCTGCTGGTTCCTTATTTCATCGTCTTGATTCTGCTCGCGGGGTATGGGATGCACCGCTACCGGCTGGTGTATCTGTATTACAAGCACCGGGACAAACGTACGACCGAGCCCGCCGCGTATTTTGAGGAACTGCCGCAGGTGACCGTGCAGTTGCCGATTTTCAACGAGCAGTATGTGGTGGGGCGGTTACTGGAATCGATCTGCAAGCTGAAATATCCGCGAGAGAAGCTGGAGATCCAGGTGCTCGACGACTCGACCGACGAGACCGCCGAGGTGGCTCGAGGGCTGGTCGAGCGCTACGCGGCCCTGGGCAATCCGATCACCTACCACCATCGGACCAATCGCGCGGGCTTCAAGGCGGGCGCGCTGGCGGAAGGGATGAAGACGGCGCAGGGCCAGTTCATTGCGATTTTCGACGCCGACTTTACCCCGCCGGAAGATTTTCTTGTGCGCACGATCCATCACTTGCGGGATGCGAAGGTGGGGATGGTGCAGACGCGCTGGACGCACCTCAACCGGCACTATTCGTTTCTGACCGAGGTGGAAGCGATTCTGCTGGATGGGCACTTTGTGCTGGAGCATTCGGGGCGCGCCCGCACGGGCTTGTTTTTTAATTTCAATGGGACTGCCGGAATATGGCGACGAGCGGCGATTGACGAAGCCGGAGGATGGCAGCACGACACGTTGACCGAAGATACCGACCTTTCGTATCGGGCGCAGCTCAAAGGATGGAAATTTATCTACCTGCAGGATGTGGAATGTCCCGCGGAACTGCCGGTGGAGATGACGGCGTTTAAGACGCAGCAGGCGCGTTGGGCGAAGGGGCTGATACAGACGGGGAAAAAGATTCTGCCGCGGATGCTGCGCAGCGATGCTCCGCTGCACACCAAGATCGAAGCCTGGTATCACCTGACAGCGAATCTGAGTTATCCGCTGATGATCATGTTGTCGGTATTGCTGCTTCCGGCGATGATCATTCGCTTCTACCAGGGCTGGTTTCAGATGTTGTACATCGACTTGCCGCTGTTCATGGCGTCGACGTTTTCCATTTCTAGCTTCTACCTGGTCTCGCAGCGCGAACTGTTTCCCCGGAGTTGGCCGCGGGCGCTGTTATATTTGCCGTTTCTGATGGCGCTCGGAATCGGGCTGAGCATTACCAACACCAAGGCGGTCATGGAAGCGCTTCTGGGCAAACAGAGCGCGTTCGCACGAACGCCCAAGTACAGCGTGATTTCGAAGGGAGACAAAATCGGGAGCAAGAAGTATCGCAAGCGGCTGGGATGGGTTCCGTGGCTGGAGTTGCTGGTCGGGACGTATTTCGCACTGACGGTGTACTACGCGGTGGAGAATGAGAATTACATTACCGTGCCGTTTTTATTGTTGTTCGTTGTCGGCTATTGGTACACGGGCTTGATGTCGTTGCTGCAGGGGCGTTTTGCCGGAGGGTCGGCCAGGACCACGACGCATACCAAGCCGTTTCCGGTGGGAGTGTAGGCTGCGCAACCGTAAACCGCAACGCTGGAATCGAAATCTCGGAGCGGTGCTCCGAGGGCAGCCGGGGGTTCTCCCCATAAGTCATATGACGTTATAATGTCATTATGTCAGCAGCGCATGACTCGGCTTTGCGCCGGGAATGGCTTGGGAGCCAGTCTCTGCCTCTGCCACCTCCCACACCGCCGCTACAAACGACAGCCGCGTTTGGGTACGGTTTCGATGTGCTCCTGGCCGTTCGACGCCTCGCCCAATGTTCTTCTCAATAAGGAGACGTGCTTGGCAACATTGGCCTCCTCCACGAAAGGTACCGGGCCAGAGCCGCCTCATTGAGGTCATCCTTGTCGACCAAGTGGCCGGGGTCTTCGACCAGCATAATCAGGGCTTCGAAGGCTTTAGCGCGAGCAGCACCTTTCGTCGACCGTAAGGCTTGGGAGAGAGTCGAAGTCTCCTCGGACATTCACTCTGTCCAGCCCACTTACTCTTTCCCACTTACAGCGGGGCACGGTTAGTCGATAAACTCCGACCGCTCCTACTCGCATGTAGATAGACTTGCTATCGCTCGAAGCCCAACGCCGTGTCGCGACCCAAGGGTTCAGGGAAACTCGACATCGAGCGCGTAGATATCCCGTCCACTTGCGTCTCGCACAAACATTTGCGAGCCGTCGGGGGCGGTATCGCTCCACCGCCCTAGGGGCCCATCAAACTGACGCAAACTCTTAAAGCCAAAGAGATCCTGGGGATGAGAATCACCGATCGTTATACGCCGAACCTTGGGATCACGATCACCGCTGATGTTTTGTAAGTATTGAACATGGCGGCTGTCGGCGGTCCAGGATAGGTATGACATGTCCTGGTCTGTGACCCACTGGGCCCACCTTTGCAGATGGAAATCGTAAAGAAAGATGTTCTTTGGATGGAGCTCAAATGAGAATGCTGCCATATAGCGGCCGTTGGGAGACCATCGCGGGCTAGACTTGCCGCTGGAGCCGGGCAAGGTAGAAAACTGATGAGTATTCATATTCACAATCCTGATTTCGGATTTCCCCGAAAGGTAATCCGTTCCCGTTGCGAAGGCAAGCTGGGTGCCGTCCGCTGACCATGTGGGATCCGATTCGAAGGCGTCTTCGGGAAGCAGCTGTATTGGCGAGCCGCCGTTCGCTGAGACCAGAAATATCTTCCACGGTTTTTCTGCGGAGGATTTCGATATGAAAGCAATTTGTCTTCCGTCCGGGGACCAATGTGGAAGTAGAGACAGGTTATTTCCGGAGGACGACGTGAGCTGCATCTTCTCGCTCCCATCCACTCGGCTTCGCCACAGTGCATAGCCGGGAACGGTGATGTAAGCCATCCACTTGCCATCCCGTGAGAAGGAGACATTTGTGGCGGGGATGCCTCCCAGAAATAGAACGAATTGTCGCGAAGTGGGATCATAACGGACGAGTTCTCCACTCAAATGCCCACCACCCACAAAGAATCTTTTGCCATCCAGAGATACCAGGGGAGTGTCAAACCTCAAAGGTCCAAAGGTGAGTCGAATCGGCGAGCCCGATTGTTTATGAAAGAAACCTTGAGATTCCCGTAAGGCAAAGATATCGTGAGCGCCGTTGGCGGCTTCACTGGAGAATAGGAAATACCGGCCATCGGGCGTCCAACTGAAGCGCTCTTCAAGAGAGCGCCACCCGGGAAGCAGGAGATGAAGATCCGAACCATCGGCGCGGACCTCCCATAACGTTGGAGTGTTGCCCGAAGGGCCATTGAGGACATTGAACCGAATGGTAGAGCCATCGGGTGAAAAGCGGGCGAACAGAGCCCTTCCCTCGACCCCTGAGACGATTCTTCTTACCTCGCTACCATCGTCGGCTGCAAGGTAAATGTCGGAATCTTTTGTAAATAAAAGGTGCTTGCCATCAGGGGCATAGGTCGCCCCGCTTGCCTCGAGGTCTCCGATTCTGCGAGGGGAGCCAGCGGGTAGGGGCAAAATCCAGAGAGGTGCGTTTAAGGAATCAGTGTTGGAGATGAGAAGGTGGGAGTGATCGGGAGATATATCTTCGATCACAGGATGGTTGATGGGAACCGAAAGCGAGAAAATCTCGCCGCCGGTCACCGACATCTCGGAGAGTCGCCGGCCTTCAGTGCGATTCTCGTGAAAGTAGAGGCGCAAGCCGTCCGTAAAAAGGGAGTAGGAAGGGTTGCTGCCGCTTGTGAGCTGAGTGAAGCCGGTGACCCTGGGAAGCGGCACTGGCGTGAAATGCCAAATCACGGCCGCCGCAAGCAGAAAGACGGCTGCCCCTATGCCCCCCCACAGCCGTTTGCTTTTCCTGGCTGGGGACGTAGAGGTCGTCTCCTGCTTCGTTGCTTTCAGGTCAGCCAGCATCTCGCCCGCAGACCCATATCGCCGTTCGCGGTCCTTCTCAAGTGCTCTGGCGATTATCATTTCCACCGCGACCGGGGAGTCTCGATTTAGCTCTTTCGCCGAGGCAGGGCTTTGATTCAGAATCGCGTTCTCGACGATTGCAGCCGTATCCCCAGTGAAGGCCCTCTGCCCGGTGACCATCTCATAAAGGACGAGGCCGAAGGAAAACAGATCAGTGCGAGCATCCAACTTCTCCCCGCGCACCTGCTCCGGGGACATGTAACCCGCCGAGCCCACAGCTATCCCCGTCCGGGTGAGAGACAGTGTCTGATCGGTTGCGGTGCTCGAAGTCCCATGCTCGCCGCCCGGGCCGCCTCCTACTTCGCCCTCGCTCGATTCGCCGGCGGGGATCATCTTCGCGATGCCGAAGTCGAGAATCTTGGCGACACCCCGCTGGGTGATAAAGATGTTGGCGGGTTTGATGTCGCGATGAATGATTCCCTTGTCATGCGCCGCCTGCAGGCCAGAGACTATCTCGACGGAGAGCTCCAGGATTTGCTGGAATGGGAACCGGCAGCCCTGGTCACTGGCGCAATCCGCCAGCATGTCTCGAAGATTCCGGCCGTCCAGCAACGGCATAACGATGAAGGGTCGCCCTTCCTGTTCGCCGAACTCAAAGATAGGGCAGATGTTGGGATGATCCAGCGCCGACACGGCGCGCGCCTCTCTTTCGAAACGCGCAATGGCCTTTTCGTCTTCTCCCAACTCCTCAGGAAGAAACTTTAGAGCGACGGGACGGTCCAGCTTCAAATCGAGCGCTTTGTAAACCACACCCATACCGCCGCCGCCCAGGATCTCCAGAACACGATAGTGGGAAACTCTTTGACCCACGAGGGAGCCCAGTTTGTTTATGCCATTGCTCGGCCCCGGCAATTCCAGGCCTTCCTGCTTTACTGGAACCAGCAGCCGGTACCCCCGCCGTGGCAGAGTCTCGATCAGACGGGGCTTATCTCCGGTGTCGCCCAGCGCTATCCGGAGTTTCATGATGGCGGTGTTGATGCTGCGGTCAAATTCCACCACTGTGTCATTGGGCCACAGGCGCTTGCGGATTTCCTCGCGCGAAACTACGCTGCCATCCGCAAGTAGGAGCATGTGCAGAATTTGGAATTGCTGCTCGGGCAAGCGCATGGTTCGTCCGTCGTTGCGTACCTCGGCGGTTTCGAGGTCGAGTTCGAACGATCCGAAGCGAATTGGGACAGGCATTTACTTCTCCGGGCAGCGAAGGAGCCAACGGCAAGCAGTTGGGGGAAATCGTACCTTACCCCTCGTTTTCAGGCACTTACAAAATCAACAAAAAGGTTATCTCGAAATGATCTCGAGACAATTGCCATTTTCGGCCAGCTAGGGCACCGTGATCGCAGTTTTTCGAGCGGCGCCGAGCCCAAGCTCCTTCAATGGGCAGAAGCCGGCACCCAGGAAATCCGGAACCAGAGAATAGAGCACACTATGCGCAGGATACTTGCGTATTCCCCAGGGAAGGAATTCTTCAAGATTTCTTCGCGATTTCGGAAGGACTTCTAAACCGCACTTTGATTTTAATTAGGTTCGAGTAGAGCGGGCATGGATGCGGCTTGATCAGCCATTCGCAGCACATTCTATGGCGTCTTCGAACCGAGCGCAATGGCCGCGTGTGAAGTGAGGGAAGAGTGGGATGACCGCCAATGACCGAAAAGGAGATGCGAATTGTGGGCCGTCGGGCAACACGTGCGCGTTAAAGGCGACTCAACCTCGGAGAGGGCTATGCGCAAAAAAGCTTACTCGGCGCGGCTCGTGATTTCTAGTACCCGCTTGATCCTCGTGTTGTTCCTGGGTCTGCCCGCTACGCTTTGGGCTCAGAGGCAACAAGCCTCGTGGTCCGACCTCCGAGGCTTGCGGGCTGGCCAAGGCATTGAAGTGATCGAATCCAGTATGAAGCACCACAGCGGAGAATTTATCGACGTCACCGATGAGATCCTCACCTTCCAGGAAGGCGGATCCGATCTGTCGATAAAACGTGTAGACATCGTCCGTGTTTCGACCTCCTCCGCCCCCAGGCGTGGCAAGCATGCCCTGATCGGCTTGGTCGTCGGCGGAGCCATCGGGGCGGGCATAGGCGCTGCTGCCGGCTCTTCCGGCTCGAAGACCGGTTGGTTCAACTTCAACACGCGCGGAATTGGTGCCCTTATTGGCGTCGCCATTGGTGCCCCAAGCGGAGCTCTCGTCGGAGCAGTGATCCCTGCCCGTACTACGGTCTATCGCGCTGCGCCCGGTACGTATCACCCGACGACGATGTCGCGTTAGACCGTGTGACTTCGAGGGTCATTGCGGACGGTGTTCCAAATTGCTACCAGACCCGCTCGCACAGAGAGAACAGCATGACCCAAAAATGCTTTTGCTGTGGAGTCGTGATTGTCGCTCTGACCATTGGCCTGGTCGTGCCCGCTAGGGCCGTCGACGCCGAGGGGGGCTTGATCATCGTGGCAGCGACCATGGCGGCCGCTGCGATTGCGGTAATCGTCGTTGCCAGCGTTCCGCATCGCAGCAAAAAGATAGTGATCACTGGTTGTGTCCTCTCGGGAGAGAAAGGAATGACTATCACCGATCAAGAAGACAGCAAAGTGTACCTGCTCTCCGGCGAAACAACCGGTATTCGGCCAGGTGATCGTATGAAGTTACGGGGGAGGCGCGTGAGGTCGACGGCCTCCGACAAGACAGGTCTCTGGGAGGCAAAAGAGGTGCTCAAAGACTTCGGCGTCTGCCAGCCCTAGCCCTGATCTGGGCGTCCACGAGCGCTCGGGACTCGGTAACCGGTGCCTGGCAAGAGACAGTGGGACCGATCAGGACCACAGATGCTTAACGAGGAACGAATGACGAAAAAGATGCGGTTGTTCTCGGGCCTTCATTTCTGTCCTGGTTTCTTATCTAAACATTCGGCCCTTCAGTACCCAGACTCGATTTCCTCGCAGGAGACCACTTCCATGAAACTACGCACGCTCTGCGTCATCGTCACTCTCGCATCCGCGCTGGTTTGCACGACAGTTGCCCAAACCTCAGCTCCAAACTCAAGTGCGGCTTCCACTCAGGTGCCGCGGCTCATTCGATTTTCGAGTGTTGCGCTGGATGAAACACACAACCCCGTAACCGGCGTGCTTGGCATTACCTTCTCACTGTACGCGGACCAGCAAGGGGGGAGTCCGTTGTGGGTAGAGACACAGAACATCCAAGCCGATGCTAATGGACATTACACCGCGCTTCTGGGCTCGGCCAGCGCGGAAGGAATGCCGCTGGAGCTGTTCAGCTCCGGCGCAGCCCAGTGGTTGGGAGTTCAGATCCAAGGTCAACCCGAGCGAGCACGCGTCTGGCTGGTCAGCGTTCCCTACGCCCTCAAAGCACACGAGGCAGAAACGCTTTCCGGAAGGAGTATCTCGGATTTCGTGCTTCTTAACAAGACTGCGTTGTCCTCATCAAACGCAACCGCCACGCCGGTCGGCTCCAACCGCACGAGCGGTTCGAGTTCGCCCCTAATCGACAACGATGGTCCGGCAAACTTTGCAGGAGCCAACGCGACTCAAATTGTGAGTGTCACTCAGAACGGTTCTGGACTCGGCTTATCAGCCACCGCCCATGCGCGTGCGGCAGTGGCGGGCACGATCACAGGGAAGTCAAACACGGCTGTATATGGTCTCGCCAGCAACACCAGTAAAGGCAGCAATGCGGCTGGGGTGACCGGGCAGTCGGATGCGGAAACGGGGCCGGGCGTCGCAGGTTATACCAGCAGTCGAGAAGGGACGGGTGTTCTAGGCGTTGCGAATGCGACCAGCGGCGGGACGGGAGTATCGGGAATTGCGAACGCTACGACCGGTAACGTCGATGGCGTGTCCGGGCAGACCGCAAGCGCCGGCCAATTCTCCGCGGGGGTGAACGGTTCCGAATTCGCTAGCAAGGGCCAACAAGTCTATGGCGTTAATGGCTACAACGTCAGCGCAGGATTAGAAGCGGCGGGCGTAAACGGCTGGGAGGCCGCCACCTCAGGGCAAGTCTTCGGCGTTAGTGGCGGGACAAACAGCGCCGGACAATACGCCGCGGGGGTCTCGGGATACGAGGGTGCTACGACAGGCGACGTGAATGGCGTCGCCGGGTACAGCCTCAGCACCGGGCCAAACGCCACGGGCGTGAGCGGCTTCGAGGCCGCCACGACAGGCCAAGTCTATGGCGTCTGGGGCGGGACGAGTAGCACCACCCAGGGAGCGGCGGGCGTGAACGGTTACGAGTATGCTGCTACGGGTACGGTCGCGGGTGTCGCTGGGACGAGTGCCAGCACCAGTGGGTCTGGGGTAAGCGGAAGCGCCACAGCAACCACGGGCAACGCGTACGGCATATATGGCCAGACTGCCACCACCGGCTTCGGCGCCGGCGTGATCGGAGTGACAACTGCCACCACGGGGAATGCCTTCGGCGTCTTTGGCCAAACCGCAAGCCCAAGTGGGCAGGGCGTGTTTGGAGTAGCGAGCGCGACGTCGGGCGCCCCTGCGGGAGTGGTCGGGTTCGTCGAGAGCCCGAACGCTGTAGCAGGCCAATTTGTTGCCCACAGCGGGTCCGGGTTGATCCTGCAAGGCTTATCAGGCAGCACTGCCACGCAGGTGTTCAGCGTCGATGCCAACGGCAATCTCGATATCAGCGGAAACCTGACGGTGGCCGGGGGCAAGTCGGCGAGAGTGAAGCTACAAGACGGGCGAGAAGTGGCGCTCTACGCGGTCGAGAGCCCGGAGAACTGGTTCGAAGATTTCGGCACGGGGCAGTTGCAAGGGGGCAAGACAGGAGTTTCGCTCGACCCGGAATTTCTCCAGACGGTTGACACCGCAGCCGGCTACCACGTCTTTCTGACTGCCAACGGCGACTGCGGCGGTCTTTATGTCGCCCAGAAAACTCCTACTGGCTTTGAGGTGCGAGAACTGGGACACGGGAATGCGAGCGTCGCCTTCGACTATCGGATTGTCGCCCGCCGGCGCGGTTTCGAGAACGTCCGGCTTCAGAATGTGCATTTGCCCCAGGGCCCAAAAGATATGCAGGTCAGGCTTGCCAGCATGCGCTCGGGTGAGCGCATGGTGCCTCCGCCGCCTCCGAGGGCCCCGATTCCCGTCCTGTCGCACCCTGCTGCGCAGGCGCATTAGCAGCTTGTGGCGCGAAGGTGCCTAGGGCGTCTTATGGCTGGATGGCGCAGATCTTTTCTCTTTGGGTCTGCGCCATGCAGCAGGCCAAGACCAGACCGATTCAACGTCCTCACGCACTGCAGCTAGAGCTTCATCGAAATTGGGGTGGACGAAGAAGGATTACGACCCACGGTTGCGTGGTCGGAACATAAACCGCAACGAGAGAAGATGAAACGCATCTTGATCTTGAGCTTGATACTCTTCGCCGCTGGTTGTAGCTCTACCAAGAATTCTGATGCACAAGGGACGTCCATGCAGGGGATGTGGACTGTAACTGGGAATCTTGGTTCCCAGGGCGGATCCGAGACCTACCAGGTCAAGTTCGTCTCAAGTCCTGCAGCATCACCAGCCCAGTGGGCACGTTCTCTGTGCAAGGACCTGTTTGCTTTATCGCTAACAGTAACAATGGGCAGGGTCCATCTCCGACAGGGGAGACCCCGTAATTCTCAGATTCCCGCACTCATTTTTAGAATCCTCCGGAATCCTCAAAAACTGTGATTGCCGTGGCGCGGATCGTAGGCAAACTTGATAAGTCCGTCGCGGTAGTCGATGGAGATGGTGAGTTGGCGGAGGACAGTGCTGCCGAGGAAGCCGGAGATTTCGAGGCCTGCGCTTCGGCTTAAGCCCGAGGTATCGAAAGAGTAGAGGTCATTGTTCTGCTGCTGGATACCGGCGAACTGGAAAAGGATTGCCTCGCTGAAAGATACCTTGGCGACGTCGCCGCTCAAACCTCTGACGCTGCCGGGATCGCCGCCGTGAACCTTGGTGACTTCGCGGGCGGCTTCCGGAGAGATACTGGAACTGAATGCCCCGGTATCCACGAGGAAGAGATGCTCGGCTTTGCCGTTGAGGCGCGTGGGCACGAGGATGTCGTGTCCGACGCGGAAGAATGGAAAATAATCGTTCATGGTAGGGCTGACGTAGCGGTCCTGCGGTTGGACTGACGCTGCTCTGGTGCCGCCCGCGACTTGATTTCCGCCCTCGGTGTTAAGGGCTGCGACCGTGCCGCCGCCGTCGGCGGGGCGGGGTGGTAACGGGTCCAGCCGGAACTTTCGCATGGGGTAGTCGAGCGTGACCAGGTAGCTGCTGAATACGTCGGTCCCGATCAGGCCGTCCATGCTGAGAATGTCTTTGCGATCGGTCACTTCGACCAGACAGTCGCGAAACTCAAGGGATCCCATGCGGATGGACTCGACGTGGGCGACGTATCCTGCTTGAGGGCCCTGATCCCCGACGCCGCCGATTTGGAAGCGACCAATCGGTTTCAGTCCGGCTCGTTCCGCGATGGCCCGATTGATGAGCAGGCCCGACGCCCCGGTATCGACGCCGAGGGTGGTCTCATTGTTATTGAAGAGAATACGAAGTCCCCAAGACTGAATGCGCGCGCTATTTCCTTGCGCCATGATCGGGACCAACGGGAGTTCGGTGGACGTGGTGTTGGATACAACGTGACAGGTTTGGTCGGGATTGCCAGCCCGGTCCACCAGATTGGTAAGACCACGTTCGGCGCGGGTGCGCTGTTCGGGATCCATGCCATTGGCTGTGGCGAGAAACTGCTTTTGTTCCTCGATGCGCTGTGAAAGTGGCAGAGTGCTGAGCCATGTCCCGCGGATATCGATGTCCGAGGGATCGAGAGCGTGAGCCAGGACGATGGCGCGACGCTCGGCAGCATACATGGAGTTAAGGCGAAGGATGCGGGCCCGGATGAGGTACACGCGCGGATTGCAAGGGTCGATTTTTGAGGCTTGATCGGCGGTGCCGGCAGCCTCACGAATTTTGCCTTGGCGGTACTCGACTTCAGCCGACGCGGTGAGCAGCGGAACCGAGTTGGGAGAAACAGAGAGTTCCGTGCTGATGGTGGAGGCTGCGTCTTCGACTCTCTGTTGGCGCAGCAAAGAACGGACCAAGCCGGCGGTAAGCGAGGCGTCGTGCGGCGATTTGGCGAGCGCTTCACGATAGAGAGATTCCGCATGACCTGAGTTGCCGGCCAGATACGCCTGTTCGGCGGCAGAAGGTTCGTGGGCAGAGACGACGTGGCAATGGAGATCTTCGGCGTTGGCGCGTGCGGGGCTGAGCATCATCGAAACACCGATGAGGGCGGACCGACAAATCGCAAACCGTTGACCGAGAGACATAACAGCTCTCCTGAAAGATCAAAGATCTATGGTAAGAGAAGGATCGGCAGCCGAGGCGCTAGAAAACGCAAGAAAAACGTCCTCACTGTACAACGGGGCACGTGGGAAAGACAATTTCCAGCTTCATCATTTCCAGATTCGTCATGTGGATAGGCTTGCTTCCCCCCATGACTTTCTGCGGACTTGTGAATTCTGGTCTTCGCTTGACCGCTCGTTTACAATCCAGTCGCTGAACGTTCTCGTCCTGACATATCGGTAGCAATCATTGGGTTGAGGATGGGAATCGTTCGAAAGGAGGATGCGATGCTCCGTTCGCGCAGGATTCTCCCGATCGCCGCCGCTGCATTCCTGTCCGTATTGCTGCTGAGTTGTGGGGGCGCCCACGATTCCGACGAATATTTTGTTCTGGTATCGGCGAACTTGCAGGTTCCTTATTGGAAGGCTGCAGGGGCAGGGTTTTCGAACGCGGCCGCGCAGATGAAAGTGCGCTCCGATTTCATGGGGCCGCAGAATTACGACCCGAAGGCGGAGCGCGACGCCGTAGATCAGGCGGTGCAGAAAAAAGCGACCGGCATCTTGCTTGCCGTGACGGACCCGGTTCTTCTGAAAGACAGCATCGATAAGGCCGTGGCCGCGGGAGTGCCGGTGGTCACGATCGACTCGGATGCGCCGTCGAGCAAGCGGCTGTTTTTCATCGGCACCAATAACTACCAGGCGGGATTTACCGGCGGGGAGCGGCTGGCGCAGGAATTGAAGGGCAAAGGCAATGTCGTTGTCTTCTCGATGCCGGATCAGTCGAACCTGCAGGAACGGCTGCGCGGGTACAAAGACGCTCTGGCCAAAACGCCGGGGATCAAGGTTACGCGGGTAGTCGATATCCAGGGCGATCCGCGAATTGCATTTGATACCGCGACCCAGATTGTCGGCAAGGAACGCGACAAGGTGGACGGCTTCGTATGCCTGGAAGCGCAGTCCGGCAAAGAAGTCGCGGGCGTTCTCAACAGCTATCACGTGACGGGAAAAGTGGTGATCGCGATGGACACTGACCAGGAGACCCTGGACTGGATTCAGAAGGGAGTGATTGCGGCTACCATCGCGCAGAAGCCATACACCATGGCTTTCGTCGGCATGCAGATGCTCGACAATTTGTATCATCACAAGCCGTCGTCGCTGGATGCGGATTGGTCGAAGGACAGCTTTGCACCCATCCCGAGTTTCGTGGATACAGGTTCGGCGCTGATCGATAAGAGCAACGTGGATGCGTTCATGCAGGCGGGCAAGAACCTGGCAGCACCGAAGTAAACCCGCCGAGCGCTTTAGCCG
Organism: Candidatus Sulfotelmatobacter sp.; assembly: GCA_036514015.1. Classification (GTDB taxonomy): domain Bacteria; phylum Acidobacteriota; class Terriglobia; order Terriglobales; family Acidobacteriaceae; genus Sulfotelmatobacter. Next base: position 35,193 of record DATBYA010000065.1, on the reverse strand, counting down.
GGAGTGCGCTCCGCCACGGCGCGGGCTCGTTCGCACTCCCCCGCACCCGGTCACTCCGTGCCCGGCTCCTCCACGTGCGGCTGGAATGTAGCGCCAAACATTATGCGGTCACGAAAGGCCCTTGGCGCGGCCTCCGAGGTCGTTCCCCACAGCTTTGACGCTCTAGAAGGGAGCGCACGGAAGAGGTCCAGGCTGCGATACCGTCTCGGCGGTGCGCAGAATACGCGATGTAGCCATCCGGCCGGACCAGGGTCAGATCGTGACCGGGCCGCAATCGCAACTCAACGATAGGACCAAATGACTCGGCGACCTGCCGGGCAGCCTCTCGGGCCGATGGGTCTGCGTTGCTATCAAAAACAAGCAGGAAGCGGCTGCGAATGCCCTCGCCCCCGCGAAGCGAATCATCGAAGTATCGCTCTCCGGTTCCTTCCACAATCGGGCTCCCGCGATAGGCAACATCGAGTTCTGAGAGTCTCTGCACGAAGGCATGCTGAAAAGGAGCAAGCCGCGACACCATCGGTATGACGGCATTGCGGAGAATTTGCGCCAGTTTACTTCGAGTTCCCATCGCCTTGGTCAGAAGATCCGTGGTCTCGATAACGTGTTTGATCACAGGACGACGTTCGGCGCTATAGCTCGCGAGCAATTCCTCATTGCCCTGACCGTGCAGGACAAGGTCGAGTTTCCAGATCAGATTCCAAACGTCATGCAGTCCGGTATTCATCCCCTGCCCGCCAAATGGACTGTGAATGTGGGCGGCATCGCCGGCTATGAATACTCGCCCCGCGCGCAATTGCGCTACTTGGCGGTGATGAATGCGAAAATAGCTGCTCCAGTGCAAGCGGCGCGCCTCTATCTCGCCTGGTCCGCGTTCGGCGAGTACCTTCCTCACAAGATCAAGCGAGGGAGCGTCTCCTCGAGTGTTCTCGATGGTTGCTACCACACGTCGGCGAGTGGCGCTTATCGGGAAAATAGCGACCGGTCCTGATTCACTGGGGCATAGCTGCATTTCGTGGGCGGGGAGGGTGTCGTTGGTCTCGACGTCAGCTAACAGGAACGAATCATGGTATTCTGCTCCCGCAAAGGGCAGATTCAGTAAGTGTCGAACGGCACTGTGCGCGCCATCGCACCCGACAAGGAAACCAGCCCTGAGCTTGACGGCTTCTCCCTTCCGATCCAGCGTTACGTTCAGGCCTTCATCCTGCTCAACGGCCGAAACGAATGTCGTTTCGTACTCGACGGCTCCGCCTCTACGACTGAGTTCTTCCACCAGCAGTTTCTCCGTGACATCCTGGGGAACCATGGCGACGAAAGGATACGGGCTCTCTTCTGGCGCGAACCGCATATGAGCTAACGCTCGTCCATGGGTAATGATGGCGACGGACGTGACCCGATTCGCCTTTGCGAGAAACGGACTGACGAGTCCGGCCATATCAAAAATCTCCAGCGTCCTGGCGAAGATTGCGAGCGCTTTCGAATGGACCGACTGCCCGGAGTTGGTCTCGATGATCCGCCATCGTAGCCCGCGACGAGCGCACTCATTCGCCAGAAACAGGCCGACGGGCCCGGCGCCCACGATCAGAACCTCCGTCTCCATATCCATTGCGGTATTAGGCATGCTTCCTACTCCTTTCATATGCGCAGGAACGTTCGCTACCCTTGGATGCAGCCAACCCCACCACCGGAGTGGCGCGGCCCGCGTTTCAGACAAGACTTCCAGGATCCGGCAAACCTGTTTGCAGCCGACGCGCAGCAAAAAGCGGGCGGTGATCTACGCCCGCTTCTTACCGCGTACGGCTTGGCCCGCGTATATTCTCCGGGAACGGTCCCGGGAAGAAATGGCCTGCCGGTTCCAGGCATGGATGGTGGCGACCGCGAGCGTCAGGTCCGACAATTCAGGTCCGACAATTCCGGTAGCGGGTCAGTTTGAGTTTCGTGGGAACCTAAAAGGCATATCCAATCGTTATCGTTATCCTTATCCTTGTCAGGGTAAGCTGCCCGGCGTTGTAAAGTGTAGGGGCCGACACACCACGGTTGGGAGGTTGGAATGGACATCCAGGCCGCTCAAAGCGAAGTGCGGCGTGTCTATATTGGCGGCTTTTGGGGACAGATTGTCTCCTCCGTAATTTGGCTGGTGTCCGCAGCGCTAGGCACCTGGGTCAGTCCAAGAGCGTCTATCCTTGCCGTCGTCATCGGGGGATTTTTCATTTTTCCGCTCACACAAATGCTGCTGCGTTTATCAGGCCGCCCCGCAGCCGTGAGCAAGCAGAACCCGTTCCATAGCCTGGGGATGCAGGTGGCGTTTGTGCTGCCGTTTTCGATGCTGCTGCTGGTGCCCGTAGGTCACTACAACTTGAACTGGTTTTTTCCGGCTCTGATGGTCCTCCTGGGAGCGCACTATTTGCCGTTCGCTACTCTCTACGGGATGCCCATGTTCCTGTTCCTCTCGGGAATTCTCATCGCCATGGGTGTCGTGATCGCACTCTATTTTTCCGAAACTTTCAGTCTTGGCGCATGGATCGCCGCACCAGCGCTATTCATTTTCGCCTGGATTGGGCGCTCCATCGCGACGATGCGGCAGGAACACAGGTGACGGCCGGCGTCGAATGCCCAAATTGACCCACCATCACAATTCCTGCCCGCTGAAATGCAAGCGCAGCTCTGCATCGACTTCATCGGGCAGGTGATCATTAGCGATCATCGTGAACGCCTCTGTCCATGCTCGTCACGAAACGAACCAATCCGTCGGTAGTCCACGGTGAGGGCACGGTAAGGAAGTTGTGATAAAGTAAGGAACTGGAGTGAATATGCAGAAGCGGGCAACGATCACCAGCAAGGGGCAAATTACCGTACCTCGGGAAGTACGACGAATGCTGGGGGTTCGAAGCGGGGACAAACTGCTGTTCGAGAGCGACGGCAAAGGAATGCGTATCCGACCGATTAAGAACAGGAGCGCATTCTCAAAATATCGCGGCATCGGTAACCCAGAAATTCCATCTGGCAGAAAGAATATTGGAAAGTGGCTCCGCGAGATGAGGGGCGAATGACCACTGCTGTCGATACCAACGTGGTCATCGCGTTGTGGGACAAAGACTCGACCCTAAGTTTGGCCGCTCAAAACGCCTTGGATGCGGCTTTCAATCGTGGCACGCTGGTTGCCGCTGTTCCCGTGTTCGCGGAGCTGATCGCCGCTCCCGGGCGCAGCGAAAAATTCGTTGGGTCTTTTTTTGAGGAGACAGGAATCGGGGTTGATTGGGAGCTGAGCGAACAAATTTGGAGATTGGCGGGACGCGCATTTCAAGCCTATGCAGAGCGGCCTCGGAAGCAGCGTGATAAGAGTGCGCGCCGTATCCTTGCGGACTTCGTCATTGGCGCGCATGCCTTTGCAAACGGATTCCGCCTTCTCACCCTTGACGAAGGCCGATACCTGGCAGCCTTCCCTAGCCTTGCTATTGAGACCGTCTGAGGTCCTGAGTCCGAGCACCCTGGAAAGCTCCCATACCGTAATCAGCTTGCTAATAGTGGTATTCGCGCATACTCTGAGAGTAGGGCTTTTATTGGGCAGTCGAAAGAAGGATATTTTTGACCAATGACGAACTTAAGGCTTCTTACGTAGTAATACGCCACAACGTCCGCACCTATGAGTCCGCCGGCGTGGTCGAGGTGGTCAAGGGAAGGCCTTATGCAGAGTCCACCTTGAAGAAGTTCGAGAACTCGCAGAGCTCAGCCGACCGGCATGAGGGCTGGCGCTACTTCCTTGAAAAGAGCACCCTGAAGGCGGGAACCGATCCAACCGAGGCCACCGAGCTGCGTCAAGCCGAGTTGGAAAGTCGAGAGTCTAAGGCTACACAAGACATTGGCGGGACGAACGGCGGAGGCGGGATGTCCAGGTGAGGGCCCGCCAATCGTAGCAATTCGCTTGCTAACCGGCGGCGCGCAAGGTAGCATCACCCTGTGCGTTAGACCGAATCGGTCGTAAGCAGTTCTCGCCTAATCAGCTAGTACTCGCCGGCGGTACCTCCGAATCTCTCCAGCGTAAATTGATTGAAAGGAACTTCAGTATCAACATGGCAGAACAAGGAACAGTAAAGTGGTTCAACGACGCCAAAGGCTATGGCTTCATCAGCCGTCAAAATGGCGAAGATGTTTTTGTGCACTTCTCAGCAATCCAGGCGGGCGGATTCAAAAGCCTGCAAGAGGGCCAGACAGTGCAATTCGACGTAACCAAGGGCCCCAAGGGCTGGCAGGCAGAGAACGTCCAGCCGCTCTAACCTTTTTCCAGCGATTCAGAAGGCGATCTTTCCGAAGATCGCCTTTTCCGTCTTTCGGGACCGGGTTTCTGAAAGGGCATGGTTCCGACCTCGAGATACGCGGCGACCCCTTACTTGGAATGCTCTTCTACCCCGAAGTCTGCGGTTCCAACCTTGACGATGGTTCCTCGAGGCTGTGGCTTGGCCTCCTTGTCGTCCTGAGACTTGTCGTTCGCTTCAGACTTATCCTTCGCTTTCGGCACTTCCGGCGCGGGCGCAGGTTTCTCCGTCCATATGCCATAGACACGCCCGCCATACGCCGCAACTCCGATATAGTCGCCGAAGAAAACGCTGCTGGCTTCAAAAGGATTATCGGTCCAGGCGTAGTTCGTGAAGCTGCGTCCCCCGTCGCTGGAACGCGCCAAAACGACGATCTGCTTGCGGTTCTGAGGATCGCCCCTACGGTCATAAAAGAGAACGTTGATGGAGCCGTCCGTCGGATCCGCGGCGAGCCATTGAAAAAACTGTTCCGCTCCGTTATGTACCGGGTCGTTGTTGACGCGGACCGGCGGCGTCCAATGCTTGCCGCCATCGCCGGAGGTGGCGATAAAAACATCGAGATCGCCGTTGCGGTAATCGCTCCAGGTTACGTATAAGCGCTTGCTTTTCGCGTCGATGGCAATTTGCGGAAATCCGTTGGCCCGTTCGAGCGTCTGTATGGCGAACATGATCGGCGCTGTATGAATAACCGGACGGGGATGAGAAAACGTTTTGCCGCCGTCGCGAGATGTGGTCAGCATGATCGCGTTATCCTGACTCCATATGGCATAGAGCTTGCCGTCGGGGCCAACCACACCGTTGAATCCTTCAGCAGCGCCGTTGTCATCGCGCGGCAAGCCTGGATGGGCATCGATCTCAACCGGCTGTGACCAGGTTTTCCCGTCGTCGGTGGAGCGGGAAAGCACCATCTGGGAGTCCGTCAACCGCCAGCGTGTCCAGCCGATGTAGAGATTACCGGCATACTTGCTTTTTGTATTGTCCGCGACAATGTACGGTTTGTCTTCGAACGGAATCCCAGGCGAGCTGGGCTGCTCGGCGACGGGAATGTGGTCCGCCTCCCAGGTCTTGCCACCGTCGAGCGACCGCCGCACAAAGATGCCGTTGCGCGTCGCGCCGTGGGCCCAGTAGTTGAAGGTTCCCAGCTTGTCAAAGGCGATATAGCAAACCAAGGCATGGCCCTGATTGTCGAACGTGACCGAGACGTCGCCGGAAACGCGATAGTTTTTGGGATCAACATCTTTCGCTGGCTGCCAGCTGTGGCCGGCGTCCTCGGAATAGGCGGCGTGCACGTTGTCCTGAAAAACTCCGACCACTTGTTGGGGATTTGTGGGATTCACCGCGATCCCCGGTTCCGTGAAATAACCGGGTGTGGGGGTGAGAGGGAAGATCTGGGACTGAGGAGCCTTGGGCAGATCCTGACCTTGCAAGAGTAAGGGCGGCCTGAAAAGGAAGACGAAGACGGTCACGGATGCGAAGCGGCGAACATATGGCGCGAACAACATTCGTATCACCCCGGTATTTGGGTTCGAGTCTGCGTGCTAAGAAATGTCGGAACATAAGGCGGCGCCGCCCGCAATTCCTGCGTCTGCTCCGTAGTGCGCGATCACCAGCGGGATCTCGGAGGCGCGTGGATTCACGCACCAACGGGGAAGACGATTCTTGATTTCATGGAAAAATGGCTGCAGCATCGCGGCCACGCCGCCGCCCATCACCAGAATGTCGGGGTCGAGCAGGTCGACGATGTTGCCGAACCAGGGAGTTAAGATCTCGACCGTCTCCATAAGAATTTCCCGTGCCAGCGGATCATCGGCAACATAAGCCTGCCCAACCAGTTCGCTGGTCACCGCGGCAATGCTTCCTTTCGCCAGCCGAAGAATGGCGGAGTGGCTTGACGATTCGGCGCTCAGCTTGGCTCGTGCCCGCGCTCCAATGGCAGGACCGGCCGCGAGCACTTCGATGCATCCGCGTTTGCCGCATGGGCAAAGCGGACCGCGATAATCGATGCTGACATGGCCGCCTTCGCCTGCCGAACCAGTGTTGCCGTGATAGATGCGGCCATCCAGCACAATGCCGGTGCCGATGCCGGTTCCAATCGTGGTATAGAAAACGTAGCGAAATCCGCGGGCTGCGCCCCAGCGCGTTTCGGCAAGGGCGGCGGCATTCGCGTCATTGTCCACTTTCACGGGCACGCCATACTTCGCCGCAATTTTCTCGGCCAGCGGAAAGTTCCGCCAGCAGGGAAGATTGGGAGGATTGAGAACGATGCCCGTCTTCGGGTCCAGCGGCCCGGGAGCGCAGATGCCAATGCCTTGAAATCCGCCTCTCGACGACGCGGAGGCTGACATGGAATCAATCGCGACGGTTACTGCCTGCAAGGCAGCCTCGGCGGTGCCGCCTGCGATCATGGGCTGGCGCCCCTGCGCGAGTATTTGGCCGTCGCGGTTTACAAGTCCCGCCGCGACTTTGGTGCCGCCAATATCAACGCCGAGAATGGGACCGCCAGGTGTGCCGTTTCCAGTCATGGTTGCTCCGAGACCAAGCCGGACAGCCAAAAATCTCGGCAGGGCAATGAAAAGATTATCACTAAAAAATTTTCAGGTTGTTAAGTGGCTGATTCTACAGCACCCTCATGCGGTCGCACCGGAGCCGCAAAAATAATGATTCCCGCGATTCGAATTATGAATCGAAAGGTTACGTAAGGGAGTTGACGGCACAAGTCACTCGACCTAGAATCTAAACTGGAATGCCAAAGAGCTCGAATCTTCGCGCAATGTGCGGCTGCACTTGTTGTTGTTGTGCATGCGTGTGCGCTGGCGCGGGGAGGCTGCTGACCTAAGAATTTTTTCTTAATAACCGGCACTCATAAACCCATCGCCAGACGAATCTGGCGGTGGGTTTTTTATTTTCAGGACATTGGCTGTCTATGACAAACGCAAACTCTCTTATGACAAACGCAACCAAAGAGACCAAAGCACAGAAAGTCGAGCGCCTGAAGCGCGCCCTGAATCCTTGGGACGGGCTGGAAGAAATCCGGCGCTTTGCCCGCGAGGGATTCGAATCCATCCCGCCTGAGTGGATCGGGACTTATTTCCGCTGGTGGGGCGTTTACACCCAAGGGGACGGAGCGGGCGTCACTGGGGGGCAGGGCGGGGAAGGCCGGGCGCTCCAGCGCTTCATGGTGCGCATCCGCATTCCCAACGGCATGATGAGCTCGCCTCAGCTCCGTGCCATTGCCGACCTCACTCGCCGCTACGCCAACGGAAGCGCCGACCTCACCGTACGTCAGAACATTCAACTGCACTGGGTCACGATCGAGTCGCTGCCGGAAGTGTTGCAAGGCCTCTGGCAGGTGGGACTGAATACGACGGGCGCTTGCGGGGACGTTACCCGCAACGTGACTGGATGCCCGGTCGCGGGAGTTGACGCCGACGAAATCATTGACGCATCGCCGCTGGTCTTGGAGGCGTCGCACCTGCTGGCCGGAAACGCCGATTTTTACAACCTGCCGCGCAAGTTCAAAATCTCGATCACCGGATGCCGGGTATGGTGCCCCTATCCGGAAATTAATGATATTGGCTTGACTGGGCAAACCCGAATCGTTGGCGGCAGTCCTGAGGTTGGCTTCTCCCTGCGCGTCGCCGGGGGGCTCTCGACCGAACCCTATCTCGGAGCACGGCTGGATGCCTTCGTGCGCTGGAACCAAGTTCTTCCGGTGATCAAGGGCATCGCCGAACTGTTTCGCGATTCCGAGGTTTTGCGCGAACATCGCGAACGCGCCCGGTTGAAATTTCTTTTCTTGCGGCATGGTTGGACTGCCGACCGTTTTCTGAGTGAACTCCAAGACCGCATCGGATTCAAGCTCGATCCCGCAGTGGAGGAGCATCCGCCCGACGACGTTTACCGCGATCACATCGGCATTCATCGGCAGAAGCAGCAAGGTCTTTCTTACGTAGGAGCGGTGGCGCTGCGGGGGCGAATCAGCGCGGAACAAATGCAGGCGGCCGCGGATCTCGCGGAGCGCTTTGCCGGCGGCCAATTGCGGGCCACGAACATGCAGAATCTGCTGGTGGTGAACGTGCCCACCGCCAACGCCGAAACGCTGGCCAAAGAATTCGACGCCATCGGACTCAAAGTCGGCGGGTCGGTCTTCGCGCGCGGCACAGTGGCGTGCAGCGGAACGGAATTCTGCAAGCTCGCCATCACCGAGACCAAGAGCTTTTCGCGCTGGCTGGTGGAAGAACTGGAGGAACGTTTGCCGGGTTTCGACGAGCATCTGAAATTGCACGTCACCGGATGTCCCAACAGTTGCGGACAACATTGGATCGCCGACATTGGCATTGAAGGTAAAAAGATCAAACTTCAGGACCGCATGGTAGATGCCTACTACTTCTGCGTGGGCGGAGCTTTGGGTTTGCATCAAGCTACGGCGCGGCCAATCGGATATCGCTGCGCTGCCACCGAAGTGCCAGATGCGCTCGAACGTTTATTGGGACGATATCTGACACAGCGTGAATCGGGCGAAACTCTGCGGCGATTTTTCGCCAGGCACAGTGATACGGAACTGCGCGAATTTCTGGCTGGTGAGTTGGTGGCCGCGGTGGCTCGTGACTTGCCGGACCCGAAGCGAAGTCTAGCGCAGTCCGCAGGAGGAGCCGGTGACTAGCTTATTTCCCATGTTTCTGAAGTTGGAAGGCAGGCGATGCCTGGTCGTGGGCGCAGGAAACGTCGGCGAGCCCAAGATCGCCGGCCTGCTTGAGACTGGCGCCCGCGTTCACGTGGTTGCGCTCGATGCCAGCCCGGCGGTTCGCGAATGGGCGCGGGCCGGAAGGCTCGAATTAGAGTTGCGCGCGTACTCGGGTAAAGACCTGGAGGGCGCCTTCCTGGCGGTGGTGGCGACCAATTCGCGCAGCTTGAACCAGCGCGTTTATGACGAGGCGCAGCGCCGCGGCGTGCTGTGCAATGTGGTCGATGTTCCCGATCTCTGCGATTTCTTTTATCCCGCCATCGTGCGTCGCGGCGATCTGCAAATTGCGGTATCAACTTCCGGGCAGAGTCCGTCCCTGGCCCAGAAAATTCGCCAGCAGCTCGAACAACAATTTGGGCCCGGGTACGAGGCCTGGGTGGCAGAGCTGGGCCAGACTCGCAAGCTGATTCTGGCCAGCGATCTCGGGAAGGAGCGGAAGCTCGATCTGTTGCATTCGTTGGCCAGTCGGGAAGCGCTCGAAGCGGCATTGGCGGAAACTCCGGAATTAGCCGCAAAAGGAGAGGGAGCATGAAGGGCAAGGTCTATCTGGTGGGCGCAGGTCCGGGAGATCCGGAGTTGCTGACGTTGAAGGCGCTACGTCTGCTGAGAACCGCCGATGCGGTACTGCACGACGATCTCGTGACTCCGGAGATATTGAAACTCATACCTTCGAAGGCCCAAGTGCACAACGTCGGCAAGCGCTGCGGAAAGAAGCACATTGTGCAGGAGGAAATCAACTTTCTGATGATCGCGCTGGCCGATTCTGGTCTGAGTGTAATTCGGTTGAAGAGTGGCGATCCCTTAATCTTCGGACGGGCGGGAGAAGAAATTGAAGCGCTGCGGCGGGCCGATATTGGCTACGAGATTGTTCCCGGGGTGACTTCTGCCTTGGCTGCAGCAGCAGCGGCGCAGATTCCGCTGACTCACCGGAGGCTCTCATCGGCGCTCGTGTTCATGACCGCGCATCAGGCTTCGGGGAACGATGCCGCAAACTGGAGAAAGCTGGCGGGTAGCGGGGCGACGCTGGTGATCTATATGCCCGGACAGAACTACTCCGAAGTTGCCACCAAGCTGAAGGCGGCTGGACTCACTGGGCAGACGCCCTGTGCGATTATCTCGCGGGCTTCAACGCCGCAGCAGAGAACGCATCGAACCACCATTGCCGAGCTGGTTGAGGCGCCTCGACTCGCGGCTCCCACCTTGCTGGTTGTGGGCGAGGTTGTGCGCCTTGCCGATCCTCGGCTGCCGGCGGAACGATTTGGAGGGCCGTTTTTGTCTGCGGTCAACGAAACTGCATTTCCCGCTGGGCTAGTGGCGGATTCTGTCGGCGGTGCGGACTTTCGAACAAATACAAATCAGGATCCACTCGCGTGAGAGATCAATCCGTGAAAGACCAACACGAGCCTATCGCCGAGGTGCAAATTGCGGCGGAGAACTGGACTCCCCAGCGAGTTCTGACCTGGGCGTTCGAGACCTTTGGCAACCGCGTAGCGATTTCCTCCGCATTCGGCGCCGAAGGAATGGTGCTGATCGATATGGCTTCGCGGGTCCGTAAGCACTTTCGGCTTTTCACCATTGATACCGAATTTCTCTTTCCCGAGACCTACAACTTGATGGACAGGATAGAAGAAAAATACGGAATCGCGATCGACAGGGTTTATTCACTGCTCTCGCCCGAGGAGCAGGAGCGCAGTCACGGAGCCGCGCTTTGGAGCGTGGATCCCGACCAGTGCTGCAACCTGAGAAAAGTGGAACCACTTCGCCGCAAGCTCAGCGAGTTGAGCGCGTGGATCACGAGCATTCGTCGCGACCAGACCTCGGTGCGATCCAGCGCACGCCGGGTGGAATGGGACGCAAAGTTCGGGCTGGTGAAGATCAACCCCATTGTCGATTGGACATCAAAGCAGGTCTGGCGCTACATCCACGATCACGATGTACCCTACAACGAGCTTCATAATCAAGACTATCCGAGCATTGGATGCACGCATTGCACGCGAGCCGTCAGACCGGGAGAAGATCCTCGGGCAGGACGGTGGGCCGGATTCGCCAAGACGGAGTGCGGCCTGCATAGGATCGAGCCTCTGCCGGATTCGGCGAATCAGGGCGCCGCGAAAGCTGCGAAGTTTGGAAACTGAGGCGGCCTAGGCTGGTGCAGCCCGCTTTCGAGCCGGCCCGTAATCCGTCGATAGACGATTCTACGTCAACGACTTAGGGTTTTCGAAGGGTGAAATAGGGGCGCAAATAAGAAACTTGCCGCCATTTTCGTTAAGCGAAATCCTCGAAAGCAACTGCCGAATCTCGCCCGCGGGCTTCTACGGCGGACATTCGGTCCCGAAGGGACAGCCGCCTCTGGTCAGTTTTTCTCCTGGTGATCTAACACCTCTAACGACGGCCTTCAACGCTTCAGCATCCTCCATCCGTGTCGTTGGAATGCTGCCGCCCACGTGAGCCGTTTGCTTGAAGGGTCTCTGCAACGGGAGAATTGCTCGCGAAAAATCAATAGCAATGATGTACGGGCTTTTGTGATCTGGGAGTCGGTTGCCGGCCGATTTTGGCGCCCCTTCAACCGCCGCACTCGCGCGCATTCCTGATGCGCCAGCCGCACAGTATTGGGACAGAAAACGAGCGCTGTGCGACTTGCTCGGCCAGCGCAATCGTTCAACCGTAGTGTCGGACTAAAGTGCGGTCTATGCGCCAGGAACGCTATGGCAAGACGCTCCGTTGAAGCCGGTTTATTCCGACAATTCCGTCCGCGCTTTGCCAATAGTTTTCTGCAGCCGATCTGGAATCGGAATTACATCGGGAGTGTGCAGATCAAGATGGCTGAAAAGTTCGGCATCGAGGGCCGGGTCAGTTTTACGACGCCACCGGGGCGATACGCGATGTGGTCGAGGACCACATGCTGGGCCCCCCGCCCTGGGCCCGGGCGGGCTAATCTCAGTCCTCGTTCACTGGGTTGATCGAGGCCGCAGCGTTCCACATGGGGTAGGACAATCCGGCGAGCCGATTGATGACCAAAGCCTGAGCAACAAGCAGGAACACGGCCACTTCGATGATGAGGAGTTCACGCGGCTTCGAAATAATCCCAAGAGAAACGATCAGTGTAGTCGCACCTGCCGGGGGATGGCTAACATCGAGAAGAACCATGAATGCCCCCGTAACTGAAAGCGAAAGAGCCGCCGCCAGGATTCTTGGCCAGAAGATGCTTTCGTGAACCCCGAACGGCAGGGCCCCGGCGCCCGTCACAACAAACGCCGCATAACCGCAGATGAGCCCGATAGCATGGCCGAAAATGGTGTTCCGCGGGCTGGAAGTTTTCGCAAGCGGGGAAAAGAACAGGAGATACGCGGTTGGCCCGAGCGATGGAAACACAAATGGATTGCGGCTCACGAGCGCCAACAGGGCAAGAACTCCAATTGTGATGAAGCCATTTACGAACACATAGACTGACTGCACCAGTCGTGGTGGGAAGTGCTGGAGCAACCAGTCCAGTCTTACGCGTCGCAGCAATGAGACAACGTGATCAGCGCCTGCATGCTGCGGGGCGGGCGAACTGAGCTTCCGCATCAGATGTTGGGCAGCAAGTCGAAATATTCGTCGTCCTCGTTTTTGCCGCCTTCTCCTTTGCCAAGCGTTTTCTCCGACTCAATAAACTCAATACGCTCGATCCATTTGACCATCTTATAGCCAAGTTGATTCTCGACTCGCAGCCGCAGGGGTGCTCCGTACACCTGCGGAAGCCGTTGCCCGTTCATCCGCGAGGCCAGAAGACATTGCGCCATGAGCACATTCTCCAAGCTTTGTGTGTCGTAATAGGATCCACCATAGAGTGCCTCGCCAAAGGAAAAAAAGGCGACGACCCGGGCTTCCGGTTTAGGCTGCACCAGATCGATCAGCGCCTTCATGGGAATCCCGCCCCACTTAGCGATTCCGCTCCATCCCTGGATACAATGATGCATGGTGATGTGTTCGGTCTCACCCAACTTCTCCAGGTCAGCCAGAGAAAGCTCGACCGGCCTTTCGACAAGGCCTCCCACCTTGAGCCGGAAAGTTTCGAAGCCGGTTTCCGCCAGGCGCTTCCAATCCTCCCGGATCGGCATTTTCCCGTTGGGCCAGAAGTAGGCCGAGATTTCCTTCTCAGAATACCTCTGCCGCGGAGTCAGGCGATTCAACGTAATCAGCTGCATCGGATAAGTCACGGACTTGAGGGCATGCTGCAATCCGCGCGGGCGGTTCCATGAGATGTAGTGCGCCACGATCCACGAAAGGACAACTACGCCTATGCCCACAAACCCGAGATACATGCCCAGATGCGTCTGATCATCTGTGCCCAACACAATGTGGTTCATGTTCCGCGCAAATCCAGTCATCACGATTAACGTGACGTGCACGAGGAGGAATGCAAGAAAGCTAAGCATGGTAAGGAAGTGGACCGATCTGGCCGATTGCCTCCCACCAAAGATCCGCGCGTACCAGGGGAATCGATTCACTACGGCAGGCGACATGGCGATCCCAGTAAGAATCGCCAAAGGGCCGAAGACAAAGACGACGGTGAAATAGGCAATCTGCTGCAATGCGTTGTAGCCATAAAATCCGTTTGGCTCCGGCGGCAGGTGAAACGTTGCGTAGTGCACCCACGTGTTCCACGCCTGTAAGAGGACGAGCGGCGAAGTTGGCACAATACGCCGCCACTGCTCGGTATCGAAGAGCATGATGACGAAGAGAATGCCAGTGATGATGAAGCCGTGAACATCGATAAAGTGCCAAACCCGCGCAATACCAATTGTATGTCGGTAGCCCGGCGTCCCGACCAACGGCGAAATATAACGGGCGTCGTCTTTAGCGGTCCAGAGGCGATCGCGTGGGACTTTCAGCGGTGTAAGCCTGATCCATTCGCTCCCCGGCGTGCAGCCATCGTTGAAATACAAACGAGGATGATCCATCAGGATGGACAGACCGCTGCGAATCAGCATCATCACAAAAAGGAAATTGAAGAAGTGGCAGTAACGAACCCAAACCGGAAACCCGTGCGGCCCTTCGAAGTTGTCGGGATATATCTGAGGAAGGGCCGGAACATAGGGCAGACCGGCCCGGGCGACTTCAATCCAAGATGCCGCGACTACAGAGAGGATAGCGATACCGATTCCGATCAGGATGGAAGGTCGAATCCAGATACGAAATCGGCGATCAGGCGGATAGTGGACGGCTCTGTGTGCCGGATCGAACGAGATCATAATGCCTCCGCGCCAGGCCCAGTCAAACTTTAAGAAAAGGCGCTTGGCTCTCGACGTGGGCGGCTGGCACACCCCCGAAGAAGATAAAGAGAGCCCCACCGTCCATGATCCGTTTCTTGTGTAGGGCGAAGGAGCCCGCGGCTGAGCGTATTGTCACTTGCGTAGCCCGCGAAACTTTTTTCAACGAGCGCTTGAAAGCAGTGTCCCGCATCCGGGTGGTGAAGACTAGCTCGTTTTCGAAGGGAGGACTTGCGATGGAAAAAATGCGGGTGTTTCATTCGGCATCCGTTTCTGGCGGGTCGATGAGTGTCACATCGGCGAACTGCCCCGCTTCCCACGGCCTTCATCCATAGCCGCAAGTCTTCCCTTCAGGCGAATCGAACTAGCGCCCGCATTTCTGGGGAGGTTAAGGGGACGATACCCAGAGGCTGTCCCGTATCATTTTGTATCAAATGACGTCCGCCGACACCGTTTGGTTTTAATCAGTTACATCTCGTTGTTGCCCTGTCACGGCGTTGTTCTGGCGCATACAATCGACTAGTCGACTGACTTAGTCGTCGCCCTTCTTCATGTGGGTGGCGAACTGACGCAACAGACCGACGAATGCAGTCGAGGCTACCGATAGGGTTCGATCGCGCCGGTAGGCCAGTCCAAGTTCGCGATAGAGCACGGCGTCCTCGAGATCAATCAGTTTGACCCGGCCGGCTTCCACTTCGTCGCGCGCGAATGAAGCGCTAATCAGCGACACGCCCAGGTCGGCCGCCACGAAACTCTTGATCATCCCGATGCTGGGGAGTTCCATTCGAACCTGAAGTTCGGCTTGATGTGGCCGAAACAGCTTATCGAGCAGCCTCCGGGTGTGTCCGGTCTTGGGGAATAGCAGCGGTTGTTTGACGATCTCGCTGACCGGCACCACTTTAAATTTGGCCAGGGGATTCTTGGGACTCACCATCAACATCAGCTTGTCGCGGAAAATGGGCTGGATCTTTAAGCTCGGCGATTGAATCGGCAAGGTCAGAATGCCAACCTCGACCTGCCCGTTTTCCAGCTTTTCCACGATTTTGTAGCTGAAGTTGCGATAGATGCTGATCTGTACCTGTGGATAGCGCCGGCAGTATTCGCCGAAAACCTCGGGCAGAACGTAGAGACACGTGGCCTCATTGGCGCCGATGCGCAGCGTGCCCCGGGGGGTACCACTGTGATCGGCCACCGCCAGTAGGGACTCATCGCGCAGAGCCTTCAAACGCTCGGCATATTCGAAAAAGACCTGGCCGGCGGGGGTCAGTTTTACAGACTTGCCAGAGCGGTCCAGCAACCGGTCGCCGTACTCCTGCTCGAGTTGTCGAATCTGCGCGCTCACTGCCGACTGCGAACGAAAAACCTTTTCCCCGGCGCGGGAAAAACTGCCCTGCCGGGCAACTTCCAGGAACGTGATGAGCTGATCAAAGTCCATGGTGGTGGTGGCGAAATTATAGCGAATTCGCAGCCGTTCGCAATGCATTACCCGCAATGCATGGAGCCCGAAGATACCCTGAAATTTGCATAGCTTGCATCGAAATTCTGCATTTTACTTGCGCTTCGGCAAGCGCTATTAAAGAGATTGCGAATGTCTGTTCCTGAGCAGAAGTGTGCGACATTCCGTCGCCCGCCAAGCTACGCCCAAGAACAAGTGATTCGGAAACGATTCAGTCCGCCGGACGGAGTCCATGACGACGCGTCTAAACCCGAAGAATGGTCTGCCGCCAGCGCAGGGTCTCTACCATCCTGCGCACGAGCACGACGCCTGCGGAATCGGGTTCGTAGCCAGCATCAGCGGCCATAAAAGTCACGACATCATCCGTAAGGGCATTCAGATTCTGCTCAATCTGGCGCATCGCGGCGCTTGTGGCTGCGACCCTGAAACCGGCGATGGCGCCGGCGTGCTCATTCAGATTCCCCACAAGTTTTTCGCCCGCGAATGCGAGAAACTAGGATTTTCGCTGCCCAAGCCTGGCGTCTACGGCGTCGGCATGACCTTCCTGCCGGTGGAGAAGCACCAGCGGCTGCAATGCGAAGGAATTCTCGAACGGATTGTGCGTGAAGAAGGCCTGACGCTGCTGGGCTGGCGAGACACTCCGGTCTATGCCTCCGCCATCGGCCGCGTGGCCCGCGCCTCCCAGCCGTACATTCAGCAGATTTTCGTGAAATGCGCTCCCGGGATGGACCCAGACGCCTTCGAGCGCAAACTCTACGTGGTGCGCAAACGGGCGGAGAATGAGGTTCGCGAAAGTGGCATCGGGGATGCGGAAATGTTCTATATCCCATCCCTTTCCTGCCGCACGATTGTCTACAAGGGATTGATGCTGGCGCCGCAGATCACGAATTTCTATCGTGAGCTTTCCGACCCGGACGCGGTCAGCGCCTTGTGCCTGGTGCACCAGCGCTTCTCGACCAATACCTTTCCCAGTTGGCAGCGAGCTCATCCCTATCGCTACGTCGCGCATAATGGCGAAATTAATACGCTCCGCGGCAACGTCAACTGGATGCAAGCCCGCCAGTCGCTGCTGCAGTCCCCGCTTTTTGGAGAGGACCTGAAGAAACTGCATCCCATCATCGCTCCCGATGGCAGTGACTCCTCCAACTTCGACAATGCTGTGGAGCTTCTGCTGCAAGCTGGACGCAGCCTGCCGCATGTTATGGCCATGCTGATTCCTGAAGCCTGGTCGGGCAATCCGCACATGAAGCCGGACAAGCGCGCCTTCTACGAGTACCACGCCTGTCTGATGGAGCCCTGGGATGGCCCTGCGGCCATCGCCTTCACGGACGGTCGCGTCATCGGAGCGACGCTCGACCGCAACGGTTTGCGACCCGGACGCTATGTCGTGACTCACGATGATCTGGTCGTCGTCGCCTCGGAAGCAGGCGTGCTCGACATTGCGCCCGAACAGGTGAAGAGAAAGGGTCGTCTGCAGCCGGGCAAGATGTTCCTGGTGGATACGGTCGAAGGTCGCATCGTCTCCGATCGGGAGATCAAGCAGAAGCTGGCGTCGCGCCAGCCGTATGCACAGTGGGTGAAAGAGAATCAGATTACGATCGATCAGTTGCCGGAGCCCTCGCGCATGCATTTTCCCGACGCCGAGACCCTTCTCCGCCGCCAGCGTGCCTTCGGTTACAGCGATGAAGACCTGAGGATGATCCTGGGCCCGATGGCGTCGAAGGGAGAAGAGCCGGTTGGTTCGATGGGCACCGATACGCCCCTGGCCTGTCTTTCCGATAAGCCGCAGTCCTTGTTCAACTACTTCAAGCAGCTGTTCGCGCAAGTGACCAATCCTCCAATCGACCCCATTCGCGAAGAGATGGTGATGTCGCTGATCAGCTACATCGGAAGCGAGAGCAACATTCTGGAGGAAGCGCCCGAGAACTGTCACATGCTGAAGCTGGCGCATCCGCTGCTGTCGAACCGCGAACTGGAGAAGTTGCGGCGAGTTTCGAATCGCGATCTGCTCGCGACCACTTTGCCCGCTCTGTTTCGAGCCAAGGACGGCGAGGAGGGACTGAAGCGGGCTCTGGATGAGTTGTGCCAGCGAGCTTCGCGGGCGGTAAAGGCGGGATATTCTCTGCTCATTCTTTCCGATCGCGGCGTGGACAAAGACTATGCCCCGATTCCGTGCCTGCTGGCGCTGGCTGCGGTGCACAATTTGCTGGTGCGGGAGGAAACGCGAACCCAAGTTGCGCTGATCACCGAGTCTGGCGAGCCGCGCGAAGTGATGCATTTTGCCTTGCTCAGCGGCTACGGGGCGAGCGCCATCAATCCTTACCTCGCGCTCGAAAGTGTCGAGAATCTGGTTTGGCGAGGCGAATTGGGCGAGGGGACTACGCCGGAACTTGCCGTGATGCACTTCATGAAGGCGATCAAAAAAGGGCTGCTGAAGACCTTCTCGAAGATGGGCATCTCGACTTTGCAAAGCTATCAGGGAGCGCAGGTTTTCGAAGCCATCGGTCTCAACCGAGAATTGATTGACGCCTATTTCGCCGGCACCACTTCGCGCATCGAAGGAATCGGACTCTCGGTGCTCGCGGCTGAGGCGCAGATGAAACACGCCTACGCCTTCGGTCCGCTGACCGAGTTCGAGACTGAGCTTGCGGTCGGCGGCAGCTATCACCAGCGGGTCGACGGCGAATATCACCTGCTGAATCCGCAGACCATCAGCAAACTGCAGCAGGCCGTGCGGCAAGACAGCTTCAAAACGTTTCAGGAATATACCGACCTCATCGATATCCAGAACGCGAACCTGTGCACTCTCCGCGGCCTGATGAAGTTCAAGAAGAGTGACCAGCCGGTTCCGCTGGAGGAGGTCGAACCGGCCAGAGAAATTGTGAAGCGCTTCACGACCGGCGCCATGTCGTTCGGATCGATCAGCAAGGAAGCTCACGAAACCTTGGCCATCGCCATGAACCGGATCGGCGGCAAGTCCAATACCGGCGAGGGAGGAGAGGACGAAAAGCGATTTAAGCCGGACGCGAGCGGCGATTTGCGGCGAAGCGCGGTCAAGCAGGTGGCGTCCGCGCGTTTCGGCGTCACCGCGAACTATCTGGTGAACGCCGACGAGTTACAGATCAAGATGGCGCAGGGTGCGAAACCCGGCGAGGGTGGCCAACTTCCCGGCTACAAAGTTGATGAGGTGATTGCCCGGTTGCGGCACTCGATCCCCGGTGTCGGACTGATCTCGCCCCCACCGCATCATGACATCTATTCGATCGAGGATCTCGCGCAACTGATCTACGATTTGAAAAACGTTAACCCCCAGGCTCGCATCGCCGTGAAGCTGGTAGCCGAAGTGGGCGTAGGCACGGTCGCCGCGGGCGTGGCAAAAGCGCACGCGGATGTTGTACTGATCAGCGGCGATACCGGCGGCACCGGTGCGTCTCCTTTGAGTTCGATCAAGCATGCGGGCATTCCCTGGGAGCTGGGTCTAGCGGAAACGCAACAGGTTTTGCTGTTGAACGATCTGCGCAGCCGCATCCGGGTGCAAACCGACGGCAAACTGCAGACCGGACGCGATGTGGCGATTGCCGCCTTGTTGGGCGCGGAAGAGTTCGGGTTTGCCACCACACCGCTGATCGCGATGGGCTGCATTATGATGCGCAAGTGCCATCTCAACACTTGTTCGGTGGGCATCGCCACGCAAGACCCCGAGTTGCGCAAGCAATTCCAAGGACAGCCCGAACACGTAATCAATTTCTTCTTCTTCCTCGCGGAACAGCTGCGGCAGTACATGGCAGAGCTCGGATTCCGCACGGTGGACGAGATGGTGGGCCGCGTCGACATGCTGGATGCCGAACCCGCCGTGGAGCGCTGGAAAGATCACTGGAAGGCGCGAGGTCTCGACTTTTCGGCGATCCTCTATAACCCGCCCGTGCCCTCGCGAGTCGCCCGGCGCCGTGTGCAGGCGCAGGATCATGGCCTGGAACAGGCTCTCGATCACAAAATCCTTGGACAGGTGCGGGATGCACTCGAAACCCTTTCGCCCGTCGAAGTGAACTTGCCGGTGCGCAACATTCACCGCTCCGTGGGAAGCATGCTGAGCGGCGAAATCGCGCGCCGCTACGGTTCTGCGGGGCTACCCGACGATACCGTGCGAATTCAGCTTACCGGCTCGGCGGGACAGAGCTTAGGTGCCTTTCTGGCGAAGGGCGTCACGCTGACCCTGGAAGGTGAGGCCAACGACTACGTGGGAAAGGGCCTCTCCGGGGGGCGAATTGTCGTGTACCCGCCTCGTGCTTCCGGTTTTGCTCCGGAGGAGAATATTCTGATCGGCAACGTGGTTCTTTACGGGGCCACCAGTGGCGAGGCATTCTTCAACGGAGTAGCGGGCGAGCGCTTTGCCGTCCGCAATTCCGGAGCCACAGCGGTCGTCGAGGGCGTGGGCGACCACGGCTGCGAGTATATGACGAATGGGCTTGTGCTTGTGCTGGGCTCCTGCGGAAGGAATTTTGCCGCCGGCATGAGCGGCGGAATCGCCTATGTATTTGACGAGCGCATGGATTTCACGGAAAAACGCTGCAATCTCGATTCCGTCGATCTCGAACCGTTGCTCGACGGACAAGATGTGCAGATGGTCCGGGATCTGGTGACCCGCCACCTGGAGTTGACCGGCAGCCGTCGCGCTAAGTGGATCCTGGACAACTGGCCAGAGATGGCTTCGCGCTTCATTAAAGTCTTTCCCCATGAATTCAAGCGGGTGTTGGGAGTGGGCCGCAACCAGCAAGCCTATATTCCGAGCCATCCGGTTTCCGTTCTCGCCCAAGTGGAGCAGGTGCAGAATGGGTAAGACCACCGGATTTATGGACTACTCGCGCGAACTGGCCCCCCGTCGGGCGGTGCTGGAGCGCGTGAATGACTGGTTCGAGATTTATCAGGATTTGCCGGAAGAAAAACTTCGCAAGCAGGGTGCCCGCTGCATGGATTGCGGCGTCCCGTTCTGTCAAACGGGATGTCCTGTCAGCAATCTTATTCCCGACTGGAACGACCTCGTTTATCGCGGGCGCTGGAAGGATGCCGTCCGCCAGTTGCACGCCACCAATAATTTTCCCGAGTTCACCGGCCGAATCTGTCCCGCCCCCTGCGAAGCCTCCTGTGTTCTCGGAATCAACCAACCGCCGGTCACGATCAAGCAAAACGAAAAGAATATCGTGGAGCGCGGATTTTTGGAGGGATGGATCGGACCGGAGCCGGCGAAACTTCGCACTGGCAAGAAAGTAGCCATCGTCGGTTCGGGTCCGGCAGGATTGGCTACGGCGCAACAGTTGTGTCGCGCCGGACATTCCGTGGTGGTTTACGAAAAAGCGGACCGCATCGGCGGATTGCTGCGTTACGGTATTCCCGAGTTCAAGCTGGAGAAGCACATCATCGATCGTCGCCTGGAGCAGATGTCCGCCGAGGGCGTGAAGTTCGTCACCCATGCCGAGGTCGGGACGAACATTGCAGTCGAGGATCTGCGCCGCGAGTTCGATGCCATGGTTCTCGCCGGCGGTTCCGAGCAGCCGCGTGATTTGCAAGTTCCTGGACGCCAGCTCAAGGGGATTCACTACGCGATGGAGTTTCTCCCCCAGCAGAACAAACGCTGTCTCGGAGACACGCTCGACTCGGCCACCGAGATTCTTGCCACCGGCAAGCGCGTGGTCATCATTGGAGGCGGCGACACTGGCGCTGACTGCCTGGGCACCTGCCACCGGCAGAAACCGCTTTCGGTTCATCAATTCGAGATCATGCCCAAGCCGCCCGATGAGCGCTCGCCGCAGACGCCCTGGCCGCTGTGGCCGATGCAGCTTCGTATCGAAGCGGCGCACGAAGAAGGCGGAGTGCGCGACTGGAGCATTGCCACCAGCAAATTCACCGGCGACGAAGACGGTCGCGTCCGGCAACTTCATGCCCTGCGGGTTGGCCCTCCCCCCAAGTTCGAGCCAATCCCAGACTCCGAGTTCAGCATGGAAGCCGATTTAGTCTTGATTGCCATGGGCTTCCTCGGCCCCGTGCGCAATGGCATGATCGAGCAGTTGGGAGTTCAACTCGATCACCGTGGCAACGTGGCGACGGATCAGAATTACATGTCGTCGGTCGCCGGAGTATTTGCGGCGGGAGATATGCGCCGCGGTCAATCGCTGGTGGTATGGGCGATCTCCGAGGGCCGCAAAGCTGCCGCTTGTGTCGATGCCTATCTGAAAGCGCTCGCAGTGCGGCCGGTTGTACCTTTAGCTTCCGCACGGCAAATCGCTTCGTGATCCGGACCATCCGGGCGCGGGTCACGTCTCCGGCGGTGTATTCCAGGGTAATCCGTTCTCCCGATGGATCCGCTCAAAAATGCAACGGGCCTGGATCTTGCGATAGAGTGCAGTAAGACGACGGCGTCCGCGCCATGATTCAACTTTCCGACATCCAATCCGCGCTGAACCGAATTCGCGCGGACATCCGCCTATCCCCCTGCACCCACTCGGAAACATTTTCTCGGCTGACCAACAATTCCATCTTCCTCAAGCTCGATAACCAGCAGCGCACGGGAGCTTTCAAAGAACGGGGCGCGCTGAACAAGTTGCTCACGCTGAACCAGAAGGAACGCGCCCGTGGCGTCATCGCAGCATCCGCGGGCAATCATGCGCAAGGGGTCGCCTACCATGCCGGGCGCCATGCGATCCACGCGCGCATTGTGATGCCGCTCCCGACGCCGCTCACCAAAGTCTCGGCCACCCGCGCCTATGGCGCCGAGGTCGTGCTGCACGGCGCGAATTACGACGAAGCCTACGAAAAGGCGGTCGAGCAAAGCGCGCAGGACGGCCTGACTCTCATTCATGCCTTCGATGACGATGCCGTCATCGCCGGGCAGGGAACTCTGGGACTGGAAATTCTCGAACAACATCCCAACATCGAGGTCATCGTAGCGCCCATTGGAGGCGGTGGGCTTATCGGCGGAATCGGCTGCGCCGTCAAGGAAACAAATCCTGCGGTCAAGGTCTTCGGAGTTCAGCCCTCGCGGATTCCTTCCATGAAAGCCGCAGTGGCCGAGGGCAAGCCGGTGACGCTGAAGTCCGCGACGACGATCGCGGATGGTATCGCGGTACGCCGCGCCGGAGAACGCACCCTTCCCCTGGTGCAAAAGTATGTGGACGACATTGTTACTGTGGAAGAAGAAGAAATCGCGAATGCGATCCTTTTGCTGTTGGAGCGCGAGAAAACCCTGGCCGAAGGTGCCGGGGCAGCCGCGATCGCCGCGGTGCTGAACCGCAAGCTGCCGCTCCAAGGCAAACGAATCGCGGTGCTCGTCTGCGGCGGCAACATCGACGTTACGTTACTCGCGCGCATTATCGAACGCGGTCTGGTGAAGGATGGACGCCTCGTGCGTTTGCGGGTTCACCTGCCGGACTATCCTGGGGCGCTGCACCGGCTCACCGGGATTCTGGCCGAGCACCGGGCCAACATTGTCGAAACCGCGTATGACCGGGCCTACCATGGAGTGAATCTGGGTGACACTGCCATTGACATCACCATGGAGACTCGAGGCCCGGACCACATCACGGAGCTGCTTGCCGCCTTGGTCCACGCCGGCTATACCCACGAAAGAATACTGTGACCGGCGCCAGGCAGCTCCTGCGTGAAAGCGCCACTTAAAGCTTCACTTGAAGCATCCGCTCGCATCGCTTCGGCCACAATCAGAACCACGCTACGATTAAGATATGTTCGCATCCTGAGGGCCGATTTTCGCAACGAACTTCTCAGCGGAATGGTCGTAGGGAGAGCGGGTGGAAGGGGACGGCCGGCTGAGACTGCCATCCATTGGAAATCTTTGCTGGTCGATCGCTTTTGTAATACTTGTTTTGTCTGGGTAAAACTTTGTAAACCATCCACTTCCGCCGCTGGCAGGGATGTAAATTAGAAGGTGAAGCATGAACGCTATCCAAGCAGCAATCGCGACGTTTGCCTTGATCGTGATGAGCGTGTCCGGTCCCGAATTTCAGCCGGCATGCTTTGCATTCGTGGCGGGACAGGTGCCGGCTCAGAGCGCTGGCCAACCCGCGGTCGCCAGGCGCATTGGTGCGATCAAGACGATCAATGGGAACCTCATCACCTTGACGCCGGACACCGGCCCCGACGTTGCGGTGACGGTGCAGCCGAACGCTCGAATCCTGAGTATTGCGCCGGGCGAGAAGGACCTGAAGAACGCGACGCCCGTCCAGTTACAGGCGTTGCAGGTGGGGGACAGAGTCCGAGTACGCGGGCAGGAATCTGGAGACGGCAACTCGATCGCCGCTCTGGAGGTCATTGTCATTCCCCATACCGACCTGGAGGCGCGTCACGAGCAAGAACGCCAGGACTGGCAGAAGCGCGGACTCGGAGGTCTGGTGAGTGCCGTCGACCCTGCAACCGCGACGGTGACCCTCTCGGTGTCTGGCCTCGGCGGAAAAAAAGAAATCGCCGTGCATACCTCGACCAGCACGGTGTTTCGCCGTTATGCTCCAGACTCGGTAAAGTTCGACGATGCCAAGCCCAGCACGCTCGGGGACATTCGGCCGGGCGACCAGCTGCGGGCGCGCGGAGATCGCAGCGCCGACGGTTCCGAGTTGACGGCGCAAGAAGTTGTCACCGGCGCCTTTCGTAATGTTGCGGGCTTGGTGAATTCTGTCGATGCCAGTAGCGGCACCCTCACCGTGCAGGATTTATTGAGCAAGAAGCCCGTGCAGGTAAAGATTTCAGCCGACTCGCAGCTCCACACCCTGCCGCCCGAGATGGCGCGTCGCATCGCGATGCGATTGAAGGGGTCCATGCCCCCGGGAACGCCGGGGGCGGCCGGCGCTTCGAGTTCGGCTGCTTCGAGCTCCGGGTCTGCGCCCGCTGCCAGCGGCGCCCAATCCGGCGCTCCGGCCAGCGGCGGGGCAACGAGCGGGGCAGGAATGCGCCCGGGCGGCGCTCCGGATTTCCAGCAAATGTTGAGCCGCATGCCCGCGGTTACGCTCGCCGATCTGCATAAAGGCGATGCGGTGCTGATTGTTACCACCCAAGGCACGGCCACCAGTGGTGGTACCGCAATTACGCTGCTCAGCGGGGTGGAGCCGATTCTTCAAGCTGCTCCGAATGGCAGTCAGGCAATGATGTTGGCGCCCTGGAGTTTAGGGGGCGCTCCCGCTGGCGACGCAAATCAATAGTAGTGCCTGTCTCGAAAATAAAATATTGTTCCGCCGCTTTTTAGATTCGTCAGTCATAAGGAATAGGAAGATCAAATGAAGCTTCAGCAGTATGCACGTTTCTTCGTCATGGGACTCTTAGTTTGGCTGTCGGTGGGTGCGTTTTTGGATCCAACAGTGTTTGCCCAAACAGCGCCGGCGCAACCGGCCGTGGGAGTTCTTCGGGGACAGGTCGCTGATCCGTCCGGAGCAGCTATTTCCGGGGCCAGTGTGATTATGACCCCGGCGACTGGATCCCCGATTGTGGTCCAGAGCAATGGCCAGGGGATGTATGAGTTCAAGGCCTTACCTGGGGGGAAGTACACCCTGACCGTCGCCGCTCCGGGATTCACTCTTTCTGAAAACGACAATGTGGTGATCGGCGATCAGCCTCTGCGGCTTAACATTGCTCTGGCCATTGAAGTGGAGCAACAAAAAGTTCAGGTTTCCGATACCGCACCGACCATCGATGTAAACCCAGCCAACAATGCCGGCGCGATCACCATCTCTGGCAAAGAACTCGAAGCACTGCCCGACGATCCGGATGAGCTTCAGTCGGATCTGGAGGCGCTGGCCGGGCCTTCGGCGGGTCCGAACGGCGGGCAGATGTATATCGACGGATTTACCGCTGGTCAGCTTCCACCCAAGTCGTCGATTCGCGAAATCCGCATCAACCAGAATCCTTTTTCTGCGGAGTATGACAAGCTCGGCTACGGCCGTATTGAAATCTTCACCAAGCCCGGAACCGACAAATATCACGGCCAGTTCTTTGTCTTGGGCAATGACTCTGTTTTCAATTCCCCCAACCCCTTCGCCGGCAGTGAGCCAGGCTACGATTCCACTCAGTACAATGGAAATATCGGCGGTCCGATCAACAAGAAGGCTTCTTTCTTTTTCAACCTCGATCGCCGGAACATCAACGAACTGGCGGCGATCAATGCCTTCGTCCTCGATCCATCCCTGGCGCCGGTCCAGTTGATCGAGTCGATTCCCAATCCCCGCCAGCGGACCAACCTCACCCCACGGCTCGATTGGGCACTCAGCAAGGACAACACGCTGACGCTCCGCTACCAGTATTATCGCGATACGGAAACCAACAATGGCGTCGGGCTGCTCATTCTTCCGACTCAGGGCTACTACTCCAAGGAGACAGAGGACACTCTGCAAATCAGCGACACGCAGGTGTTGGGCGCAAAGATCGTGAACGAGACGCGGTTTCAGTACAACCGCGATGACAGTTTGCAAACCTCGCTCGATAACCACCCAAGCGTCAACGCGTTAGGCAATTTTACCGGCGGCGGGAATGACACGGGGAACCTCAACGACCAGCAGAACAGCTACGAGATACAAAACTATACGTCCCTGATCCACGGCAACCACACCATCAAATTCGGCGCGCGAGTGCGGGCGACGACGGATACCAATTATTCGACCAGCGGGTTCAACGGCACCTTTACGTTTTCTTCGTTAAGTACTTCCACCAACACGCCGTCGAATTGCGCGACTCTGAGCCAAAACCCGCCGTGTCCGATCTCTTTGCTCTATGCCGAGCAGCAGTTGAGCTCCGGCGGAATTCCTTATGCCACGCAGCTGACGTATACCACCGGCCTGCCGACGGCCTCAGTCACCTATTACGACGTCGAACCATACGTGCAGGACGATTGGAAAGTGCGGTCGAACTTCACGCTCAGCTCCGGCCTTCGATTCGAAACGCAAAACGCCATTCACGATCATGCAGATTGGGCCCCTCGCCTGGGCTTTGCCTGGGGGGTTGGGGGCAGGAGCGCTCCCCCCAAGGTGGTGATTCGCGGCGGCTACGGCATTTTCTACGATCGCTTCCAAGAGAATTCGATTTTGCAGGCGGATCGGCTGAACGGCGTGATCGAAAAGCAATTCATTATCAACAATCCGACCTGTTTTGCGGGTGTAGATGTGGCGCTCCCGAGCTTCTCCAACTGCGGCCCGGTCAGTTCGTCGGCGTCCAACATCTATCAGATCAGCCCCAGACTGCACGCGCCCTACACGCTGCAAGGAGCGCTGGGGGTGGAACGTCAGATCACCAAATCGGCGACTCTCTCCGTCATTTACTTGAATTCGCGGGGCTTTGACCAGCTGGTTACGATTAATGCGAATGCCCCCTACCCGGGAACACCTTGTGCTCCCAATTGTCCCCCGATCAACGGAGGCAACGTCTACCGCTACGTTTCCGAAGCGGTTTTCAAGCAAAGCCAGCTGATGGTGAACAGCAACGTGCGAGTCGGCTCCAGGGTCCAGCTTTTCGGCTATTACTCGCTGAACTATGCCAACAGCGATGCCACCGGAATTGGCGGTTTCGGAGGCGGCGGTGGCGCTGCTTTTGTTCCGGGCGAAACATCGAACTCCTACAACATCAGTCAGGATTATGGTCGAGCCGCTTTCGACGTGAGGGATCGGTTCTTCCTGGGCGGAAGTATTTCTTTGCCCTATCTGTTCCGGCTCAGTCCGTTCATGGTGATTAGTTCCGGGTCCCCCTTTAACATCACATCGCCGATCGACGTGAACGGCGATCAGGCCTACAACGATCGTCCGGGCCTGGTTTCAACCGCGACTTGCCCCGGCCCAGAGCCCACGACCGGCTCGGGTCCACAGAACAACATTTATTGCACAACCCTGGGCACCTTCGACGCGCTCGGCGGCGGAAAACTACTGCCGGTCAACTATGGGACAGGGCCGGCACACTTTGTCATGAACTTGCGCCTTAGCAAAACCTTTGGATTTGGACCGAAGGCGAAATCTTCTTTTAGCGGCCAGCAAGGCCAAGGCGGAGGTGGAGGAGGAGGTGGGCGAGGAGGAGGTGGAGGCCGCGGTGGACCGCTGTTCGGTGGGGGTCCGTCGTTCGGCGCCACCAGCTCCGACCGCCGCTACAATCTTACCCTGAGCGTGAATGCCCGCAACGCGTTCAACAACGTCAATGTTGCGAACCCAAACGGGGTTCTGGGCTCCCACTTGTTCGACCAGTCCACTTCGCTGCAAGGGGGGCCGTTTTCGCCCGGTACCGCCGCCAATCGAAAAATTGAACTGCAAGCCCTGTTCAGCTTTTGATGCCGGCAGGGGGAGCGTTGTGACGCGACTCCTGCGCGTGAAGTTCGTGAAGTTCTCGGCATAGCGCGAGTCCGCGAATTCGGAGTATGCTGGGGTTGCGACTGCGTGCGCCGGACTCCCGCAGCGTAAAGGCCCGCAACCGATTGCTCTCCTTTCCAACCGGACTAAAATTTATCCAGCTCGCCGCCGCCGCTGGCGCGGCCGTCCTCGCCGCCGACGCTACGCTCATCGCCCCCAACCGTCCGCGCATCCTTCGCCAGGAAATTGCCCTTCGGCGTTGGCCGGCAGGGCTGGACGGCTTCACCATCGCGCTGCTCAGCGACTTTCATTACGATCCCTATTTTTCCGTCCATCCCATCCGTTCCTCGATCAGCCTGGTCCAAGATCTGCATCCCGATCTGATCGCACTGACGGGAGATTTCGTTTCGGATCCGTTCTCGCGCCATAAGGCGAAGTCCGGTTGGGCCGCGGAACCGTGCGCCCAACTATTGCGGCAAATGCAAGCGCCTTACGGTCTGTGGGCGGTATTGGGAAATCACGACGCGGCTACCGACCCCAATCGAGTGATACACTCGCTGCGCGCCGAGGGAATCGAGGTCCTGATCAACCGATCGGTTCCCATCGAAAGCAATGGAGCGCGCTTCTGGCTCGCCGGCGTGGACGATGTGCTGGAAAGGAGGGCCGATCTCGATGCGACTTTGCACAATATCCCCCTTGATGAACCCGTGATCCTGTTAGCCCACGAGCCCGACTATGCCGACCACGTCGCGCATTATTCAGTCGATCTCCAACTGTCGGGACACTCTCACGGAGGCCAGGTCCGAGTTCCCCTCGTCGGGGCTCTCTATCTGCCAGGCTTGGCCAAAAAGTACGTTTGGGGCTTATACAAAATTGGCGCGCTCACGCTCTACACCAACCCAGGCTTAGGCACTGTCAATATTCCCGTCCGGTTGAATTGCCCGCCCGAAGTCACCCTTTTGACGCTCCGATCCTCGGCAGGCGGGTAGCTCTGGGTATGCAACTCCTTTCACTGAGAGGGATCCGGTTGGCGAAGTATTTCCCGTAACCCATTGCAGGGTAAAGACATGCTCCTCCTCTTGAATGGTCTTCGATGTGCCCCCAAACGGAGGGGAGACCGAGAAAAATGCGTCGTTCTATCTGGCTTTCTGTTTGGCTGCTGTCGGCCGTGGTTGCCGTGGCGGTGACTACACCTTCGCCGCGTGTGCAAGCGGCAACTTTTGATCAACGCGAAAGCCAGGTTTCAACAACCCTGAGCCGTGCTTCGCAGTTCGTCGATGTGCCCCACATCAGCTCGCGTCCCGCTTGCGAAGAGGTTCAGCCGCCCGAAGCCCTGACCACGCCAGATCCTCTTTATACCCGGGCGGGGCGAGGCCAGAAAGTAAAGGTCAGCTTTATCATTGGAACCGATGGCCGCGTACACAGCCCGCTCATTCTGGAGAGTGCGGGACTCGCCGGCGATCGCCATGTTCTCCAGACGGTGCGCACCTGGAGATATCGTCCGGCAACCTGCAACGGCGTGCCGACCGAGACGGAAGGCAAGATCGAGTTTTCCAGCCGATAGCACTGGCCTCGGCCGCTGGGCTAGAATGACCGCAGCGTGGAGTGATTCCGTTCGTGGACCAAGACAAAAGAAATCCCAGACCCTCCGGTTCACCCTCCGATTCGAACGTGCGCGACTCCGAACTGGAGGATCTGTATCGCGGCGTGCAACCGGAGATGCGCCGACCCAAGCCCAGTCCAGATGCCCTGGCCGCAGCGTTGGAGGTCGCGCAACGGCTGGCTGCGGAAGCCGATGCGGAGCAGGCTGCGGCCGACACCGCGCAGGAACTTACCAACGATGGCATGATCGTGTGCCGAGTTTGCGGATACCGCAATCGCACCGCGAACAAGTACTGCGGTATGTGCGGAATCGCCGTGAGCGAACCCGAAGCGGGGTCCAGAGTTCCCGCGGAAGCAGAACGTCCGCAGTCGCGCGCCCTTGCGCTTCCGCGGAATCCTTTTCCCGATCCCGACGGGGATCCCGAGTTCGAACCCGAACGAAAGCCCGCTCGAGGCCGTTCCCTTGGACCCGAAACTCATCATTACCATCACCACTATCATCACCACTATTTTCCTGGCGGACAGGACGGAATCGGTGCGCGATCCGCGGGCGATCCGGTCCGCGCTGATCCGGCGCGCGAGCTGCGACCGACTGCGGCTCTCCGAGGCGACATGAGCCGCGCGGAGGCCGCGGTTCGGCACGTCACGCACGAGTGGGTATTGGCCTGCAACACCAAGCACCTCGATGATCTGCTCGACCTCTACGTTTCCGATGCGCTCGTGCTTCGCTCCAACTGTCCTCCGATCCGCGGGGCGGCGGCGGTGCGCGAGTTTTTCTTTGGCGCCTTAGATGCAGGATTGGGGGAAGTGGAAATCGAGCCTCTGCGAGTGGAAGTCGTCGGCGATCTAGCGTACGAAGCGGGACGGTGCAAAGCTTTGATTCCCAGCGCAACCGGCAAGCGCCGCGAAGAACGAGGCAAGTATTTGTGGGTATGTGCGCGGCAGACGAACGGCGAATGGAAGTTGGCAGCCGATTGCTGGTCCAGCGATTTAACGCTGAATACACTGGAATCCGATGTTCCGCAGAGCGTGGGAGTGAAGACCAACCCAGCGCGCAAGAACTTGTGACGTTTAGGGCAGGGCCGCCGCTATCGGCTCACGCCCAGTTTCGCAAGGTCTCCTCGCAACTGCTCCAATTTCCGCATTTCAATGGTCTCCATTCCCAGCTTGGCGGCGCATTCCAGATTGAGCGCACGATCGTCGATAAAGCAACACTGTTCCGCAGGAATCTGCGTTGTCTCCAGCGCCAGCCGATAAATGTCACCCTCCGGCTTGCGAAAGCCGACGAAGCAGGAACTGACAAACAAGCGGAAAATCTTTCGCAGTCCATAGGTTTCAATGCGGTAGTAATTAAGCTCGCGCGATTCGTTGTTGAGGGTGCCCATGAGGTATTTGCCGGAATCACTCAGCGCCTGCGCGAACTCCAACACCTCGGGAAACGGTTGCGACAGCGAGAACATGTAGTCGCGGAACGCATCGCGCGAGAATGGACGCATGCGATAGAACACAGTGCGATCCAGATATTCGTCGAGCGTAATCTTTCCCCGTTCGAACGACGAGACCACCATCTGGTGGCGATCGCCGAATTCTTTCGGGTCGATCTGAAAATGCGCGAGCGCCTCAGTCCGCTCCGTGTGGTCCCAGGCGTTGCTGAGCAGCACGCCGCCGACATCCCAGAAGATAGCGCGAATGGCAGACAAAGGTCGTTCCTCCTGTGGTGCGAGTGATCAGGAAAGTGTAGATGAACAGGGACAGAAATTGGGCTCACTTCTGGCTGGAAAAAAGAATTCATGAGGAAAGTGCCATTGCCCATACCCCGGGTTTCGACGTGGCATTATAGTGACTGGGATACGTCTATGCATAATAGAAGAGTTCTAACCGATGGGGAGACGGCTGTTCTTACCCTGATCCAGCAGGGATATGGACCGCAGAACAGCATCGATAAAGTGCTCTTCAACCCTGGCAATGAAGCCATCATGTTCGTCAGGTTGTTGAATGGCATGTCTATCGTAATGGCGAACTTGACCAATCTTGCGGCGCGGCGCGCCGATGGAACCATTTCGAGTGACGACGAATTGAAGAAGAAGTGGTTGCGACTGGACAAGTGATCTCGGCTCTCCACCCAGCCTCGACTCGGCGCTAGCCCAGTCGACGCTGCACGCATTGACGGGAAGGGATGTTCCCACCCGCGAAGAGCGCGGACCGAGTCTGACTTGAGGTTGGCGAAGGAAGCATCCTGCCCTAGGCTATTTTCTGCTGAAGACTTCTTTCAGGAGTGGTGTCGTTTGGGCGGCGGGCGTCGTCCGAATCTGTATTTCTTCCTGTCCCAGCAGGTAGAAGAGGCCGTCCAGAGTTTTGCCCACGACGTACTTGTCCAGATCGAACTCGTTAGCGATGGCGTTGCCACCGGGGGCGGTTTTGATGACCTGATCATACTTTTTGATAACGCCGGCGCGTTGCAGGGCGCCGTGGACGATCGGCGAAAAGGCTGCGGTGAGATCGGCCGAGCAGGTTTGTTGGAAATATTCGGTGGCAGCGGTGTCGCCCCCCGCCAGGATGTGGCGGGCGCCGTTGTGGGCAACGTTCATCTTCTTGATCGCGTCAAGAAAAATCTGTTTGGCCTGAGGCGAGGCGCGCTCGGCGGCGCGATTCATGCCGATTTCGAGGTCGTCCACCGTCTCGCCCTGGCTGAGCAGGCGCATGGCCTTGCCCACGGACTGCAGTTTTGTAGGGAGAAGGATGCGGATGGCCTCGTTATTCAGGAATCCGTCGGGCTTACCGGCAACTGCGACGGCCTTGCTGGCGCCGAATTCGAGCGCCTGCTTGAGACCGGCAACGATCTGATCGTCACTGAGGCCGGAGTCATCGCCGACATCGTGACCCTTGTCCGCTTCCTGGCGATTTTCGTGGAGCTGCGCTGCCGCACAAGCAGAGCCGCACAGCGCGAGAGCGATGATGAGCCGATACGGACGCCTGAGAGCGGTCATGATGGAGAGAATGCAGGGATGATTCTATCAAGCGCGGCTGCGCGTCGAGGTTGGTTGTCTGGTTCGTCGACCCAAGGCAGATAGCGTGTAAAGAAATGTGCAAGTTTGTGACACCCCGTTGACAATGTCATGCGGCGACGCGGCCTAGGATCTGAATGCCCAGTCAGAGAACTGTGATTTGCAGCGAGAAGCCGTGCGCCGTCACTTTCCTGATCTGCCATCACAAAGGAGATCCACATGCAGACTCGCTTAATGACTCTCACACTTGGCTTGGGGCTGGTGCTCGTTTCGAGCGCAGCCCTGGCGCAGTATAAACTCACGAATCTATCTTCGAACCAGGTCAACCAGGCGCACCATGACGATCCACTGCTGGTGAATGGGTGGGGCCTGGTGCATGCTCAGGGCTCACCATGGTGGGTGAGCGACAATGGCTCGGGGTGGTCTACTTTGTACGATGGCCAGGGAAACCTGAACGCCGGACTGAAGGTATTAATCCCGACCGCAGGTGAAAACGGTCCAGGTTCGCCGACGGGGATCGTGTGGAACGGATCGAGCGAATTTCAAGTGCAGGGGTCGGCATCGGTTTTCTTGTTTGCCACGCTGGATGGAACCGTCAGCGGATGGTCGCCGACCGCGAACTTCAACCAGTCGATTGTGGCAGTAAATAACGCGAGCAAAGGATCGGTGTACACCGGGCTGGCAATCTCCAGCAACGCTTCGGGCAATCACTTGTACGCAGCCGACATGGCGAACCATGAAGTCGATATGTTCGACGGGAATTTCAACCTGGTGAAGTCGTTTACCGATTCGTCGCTGCCGGCAGACTTTGCGCCATTCGGCGTGCAGGACATTGACGGAGTGGTCTATGTGGCATTTGCGAGCGTCAGCGGAGCGAGTGGTGGTTACGTTGAAGTCTTTAAAGAGGACGGCACGCCGGCAAGGACGACGCCGTTGATTCAAGGGCTACCGCTGAACCAGCCTTGGGGGATTGCTGTAGCCCCCAGGAATTTCGGAAAGCTGAGCAACACGCTGCTGATTTCAAACAACACCGACCATGGGACCATCAACGGCTTCAATGCCGCCGACGGACAGTTTGTCGGCAAGGTGAAAGAAGCAAACGGCAGAGCGATCTCGATCGACCAATTGTGGGGAATCGGTTTCGGGGACGGGACCGGCAAGAATGGAGCGGTTAACCAACTATTCTTTACGGCCGGCCCCGGCAACAATCTTGCGGGGACCTTCGGGGTGATTTCGGTCATGCCGTAAGCGGGAGCGGGAGCGAGGCAGCCGAGTTTTTGACCGAGCTTCCGGGTCTGAGACTCGGATCTACACTCACAATAATAAGGACGATGGCCGCCTTGGGAAGGCGGCCATCGTTTTTCCATTTGGGAAGGTGGGTTGGACGCATCCTCGCTTGACGTGGCATGGATCCGTTCACCAATACCGATCTCGGCTCATGTCCCAAGTCCATCTTCTGTTTCCCTGCGTGAATCGCTCCTCCGACGGCAGACTCCCGCAGGGGAAAGGGGTTGGGCATGTGGAACTGACATCCTCGACGCAACGGATCGTGGTCTGCGACGGAATATTCCGCAGGGACTTCGTGTTCCCGTTCGCTCGCACGACAAAAACGCCTCCTAACGATGGAGAGTAATCCCGCGGCCCAACCCGAAAATGAAAAACAGCGACAGGATTGCAGCCACGATGATCCAGACGTAGTTTCTGCCTATGCCCTGCGATCCTCGCTCCGGGACGGTCTTTCTCGGAATGTAGTATCGCAACCACAGCAGCCCGCTGTGTGCGCCTGCCGCTCCGGGCAGAGCCGATTGCCAAACCAACTGAATCCCAATCGGGTTTAAGAGTCCTCCCGCTGCCAGGAGGAGTGCCGCCGAGAAGTAGGGGATGAACGTGAGCTTTCGCAGCCGTCGCTGCTCGGTTCGCGGAACCCCCACGTACCTCACGAGCTCGATTCCCACCACCAATACCGCGACGTAGTAGGCCGCTATTCCAATGACGATGAGCAGCGTCCGCCACAGCCAGTGCGCGGGCAGATCGGCAATCACGGCCGCCCAGTCGCCGAAGTTGGTGACACCCGAAAAGAAGAAATACCCGGTCCCTGCGAGCAGATTGAAGGCGACACCTGTCAGGAGAAAAAAACGAAGCTGAACTGAGGCTCGTTTCGTGCTGCGCAATGCGATCCAGAAAACAATTCCCCCCGCCAGATTGGCCAGCGTTCCACCCGCTGCGACAAGTCTCGAATCGAACGTACTGGACCACGCGACCGTTGACAACACGCCGGATTGCGCTCCGGTGATCAGGGCCAGCGCTCCGTGTCCCAGCCCCTCGTGCAATCCATCAGCGAGCATTGCTGACAGCAAGCTAATCGCGCAGACTGTCAGGGCGTCGTCATTTGTCGGCGAAACCGTGCCTGCCATCGCAGCCATGGTCGCTCCTTCGATCCCGTGGGTAAGACGATATTCTATTCGCCTGTCGGATGGAGTAGGCATCGCCACCGCCAACGACGCAAT
>DATBYA010000064.1:0-5814 GCA_036514015.1 Candidatus Sulfotelmatobacter sp. | reverse complement strand
TCGGGAAGTTTTCTACCTTCGCTGACGATGGTTTTAAGATCGGAGCCGTCGGGGTTCGCTGACATCACGCGGCCACCGCCGAGATCCAATAAAAACAGCCGGCCTGAAGTGGTTTTGGAGCCGGAATTTGTGAGCTTCGGTTTGGTGACAGTCGGCGACATTCTCTTGCTCCTTATTGGGAAAACTCAAAACTTGATCCTCGTTGGCACGCCGTGTTCCGTGCTCTCTACACAAATGCGCTGAAACCAGTGATGGCTTTGCCAACGATCAGATTCTGCATCTGGAATGTACCTTCGTAAGAGTAGAGGGCTTCCGCGTCCGCGAAGAATCGCGCTACGTTGTAGTCGGCCGCAATGCCATTGCCACCCAACAACTCCCGTGCCCATGCGACCGTCTCACGGCACTTGGACGTGGTGAACGCCTTCGCCAGCGCCGCGTGGGCGTCCGTTAGCTTGCCTTCGGCCTGTAGTTGAGCCATACGAACCACCAGGCATTGCGACGCTGTGATGTTTGCGAGCATCCTCGCGAGCAGGTCCTGTACCAACTGGAATGAGCCAATCGGCTTTCCGAATTGCAGACGCTCCTGGCAGTACTTGAGAGCATTTTCGTAGGCGCCCATCGCGCATCCTGTGGCCTCCCATCCAACCAGGTAGCGGGTCATCTTCAACACTCTTGCAGTGTCACGGAACGATTTATCTCCCTGAAGACGATTCTCCTCCGGCACCCGGCAGTTCTCCATCGTGATCAAGCCGTTCTGGACTACCTTGAGCGCAATCTTGGTCTCGATTTTTTCCACCTTAAAACCAGGCGAGGTTTTGTTCTCCACGATGAATGACTTGACTTGGTTGTCTGCCAAATCGCGCGCCCAGATGATGGAGATATCGCACCAGGGGGCGTTTCCGATCCATTTCTTCTGGCCGTTGAGAACCCAGGTGTCGCCCTCGCGTTTCGCCGTCGTCAGCAGGCCGCCGGCCGCTCCGGAACCCACCAGCGGCTCCGTGAGCCCGAAGCAGCCGATCTTTTCCATGCGAGCCATCGGCGGAAGCCACTTCTGTTTTTGTTCTTCCGATCCGCCCAGGTAAATGGAACCCATCGCCAGGCCATTGTGGACGCCGAAAAATGTCGCAATGGACACGTCGACGCGCGCCATCTCCATTGCGACCAGGCCAAACAGCAGAACGCTTCCGCCTCTGCAGCCGTAGCCCTTCATTGCAAGCCCGCCGATGTTGAGATCCTTCAGGCTGGGCAGTAGTTCAAAAGGAAAGGCATCGTCGATCCAATATTTGTTGATGATGGGCGCGACCTTCGTTTCCAGAAAGGAGCGCACCTGCTTCACAACCGCCAGATCTTCGGCGGACAGGGTCTCGGCAAGTTCGTAGAAGTCGCTATTTGGAGCCGGGAGTGTTGCGGTCTTCTTGCCACTTTTCGCTGCGTCGATTTCCTGCGTTGCAGCTACCATGAAAGCCCTCCGAATCAGAATGCATGCTGTTGTGAGTGTGTTGTCAGCGAGAGAGCGCTATATCTTTAGGTCTTTGCGGTCTTAGCGGAAGCCGGAGATACTTCGGCGTGCTTGCTACGCAAACCGAGCAATCCCAGCAACACGTCATCGCGTTCCCGAGCCAATTGATCGAGGGTGCGGCCTCCGGCTTCTTTTATTACGCCGTCGATGATGGTTTGCTTAA
This sequence comes from Candidatus Sulfotelmatobacter sp., assembly GCA_036514015.1. Lineage (GTDB taxonomy): Bacteria > Acidobacteriota > Terriglobia > Terriglobales > Acidobacteriaceae > Sulfotelmatobacter. The sequence continues at coordinate 4,132 of DATBYA010000064.1, read as the reverse complement.
CCTCGGGGCTAAATTCCGTGATCTTCCCAAGGTCTTTCCACCAACTGGCTGTCGGGCCGGAAAGGTGATCCATAAAATGCTGAATCCCTCCTTGACCACCACCCAGATGAAACAGGAGGTTGGGCCCCATAACTCCCCAACGCAGTCCAGGTCCCCAGCACACAGCAGCATCCGAATCTGCGACATCCAGCACACCCTGCTCAATGAGATACACAACCTCCCGATAGAGCGCGGCTTGGAGGCGGTTCGCGACATGGCCGACCATTTCTTTCCGGACATGGATCGGCTTCTTTCCGATCGAGGTGTAAAACGAGATCGCCTGTTGGACGGTTTCAGATGATGTTTTCGCACCAGCCACCACTTCGACCAACGGAATGACATGCGGAGGGTTGAAAGGATGGCCAATCACGCAGCGTTCGGGATGCTTGCAGGCTGACTGCATCACGCTCATGGTTAACCCCGATGAACTCGACGCGATGATCGAATCTAGGGGAGTAGCGGCGTCCATATCCGCGAACAGCTTGATCTTAAAGTCCTGCCGTTCCGGTCCGTTCTCCTGCACAAAGTCAGCGTCCGAGAGCGCCTTCTTCATGTCGAGAGTGAACTCAAGATGATCGCGCGATGCTTTCGGCGAGAGCCCGAGGACAGTGAGGTCTTTCCAAGCGGCATCAATGTACTGACGCAGATTAGCTTCGGCGTTTGGCGCTGGATCCGTGGCGACAACATTGAAGCCACGCGCAAGGTACAGGGCGGCCCAGCTAGCGCCGATTACTCCTGTGCCGACGATTGCGATTCGACGTACTGGTTTGTTCAAAGACATTGGTTCCTTTCTCCTCTTAGGCGCGCAATCTGACTGCAATGAAGCTACTAGTTCGGACTGCCCGTGTTCGCTGTTGGTTCAATCCAGTGCTGTCACGTGGCCATCATCGTTCTCGGATTTCGTGCGGTGAGGTTCACCGCAACCATGACCGGTCAGGTGAAAAAACCTTTCGGGGGCGTTGCCATCTCTTCCTGTGCACGGTATATGCCAATCTCGGCCAAACCCGACGACTACACCAAAGAGTTGAGATGTAAGAGATGTCGCGGAAGGGAAGCCAAGCTTGACTCTGCGGCTCGAGCTTTGCCGTGCTAATGGGTTACCTGTTGCTAGCTGATTGGCACTCGGATCCGAGACAGCGGAATGCGATTGGCGGTCGGGGGAAAGACCAAGCGGTTTGGGCAAGCACGCGTCTGACCGCAAATAGAAGGGTGAGCAACGGAGTGGCCGGACGAATACTCATTTAGTTGCATCAGCGCGAATGGGGCTAGAGGCCGGCGGGTGCCGCGCAGGCCAAAAAATGTTCTGTCACCGTTATGTCATTTCAAGCGCAAACCGATCAGAATCTTCTGGCGGGATTAATGGCTATCTCAAGTGTTCGCCCCACTCTGGGCGGCGATCAGCTTGCGGAGTCCAGCAACTCGTTCACCGCACTGCTTATCCGCAGCGCCTTCTCAACGTCCCGGCGTGTCGCGTCAGGGAAAGCAGCGTAGAAGAATTCCGCTTCCACTTTGGCGTTGTGGACGAGCTCCAACATCCCAGCATCTTTCATGCCCTTATATCCCTCCCAGACGCCGCCAAAGATCTGATCGAGCCAGGGATTCACTTCTTTGATCAAGTCTTGGACGTAAGGCTTAAAGTCGCCATCGAAGACGATGGTGAACAAAATACGGGTGTCGTTGTCAAACAAGAAGACGCGAAAATCGTGCACCGTGCCGATGCGGTTTTCCCAGTAGGCGGCTTCGGCTTGGAACTGCGGCAGGCGCTCGCGGAAGATCTTCGCTCCTCCCGGCGCAACCCTGCCGATGCCGGTGAGCTCGCCTCGCTTCCCGATCCGTCTGCCGGGACCGTCCGGCTGACGGGTCACCTCTTGGGCCAATGCGGTACGTTCGTTGTCGATCCATTTCGTCAACATAGGAGTCCTCTGTCGCCGCAACTTTAAGTGCCTTGATTGTTGTCGATCGCTTCCTATCCCTTGGCGCCGCCCCCGAACGGGCAAATTCCTCCGCGCTCCCACGCCGCCTGGCGTCCCTTCCAACCGCCGGTGCGGTAGGCGACCGAGACCTCATAGACACCGCGCCGCGCAGCAAGGACTGGATCGTCCGATGGTTCAATGCCGTCAGTCAGTCGCGTGGGATCGTGCATCATCACGGGATCGCCTATCTCTTCGACGGTGGTCGTTCGGACGACCTTGAGTTGCCCAATGCGTACGCGCCGGCGATCGTCGGGCCACGGAGCGTTAGGGTCATCTGTTGAGTCCCCGTCTGCGGCAAGTTGCAAGACAAGATTGAATATTACTGGCCCTTGGCGCAGTCGCGCCTCGAGTTCCTCAAAGAGATAATTCGGCGGCTGCTTCTGCAGTTCTTCGAGCGCCTGACCCGCAACGCCAGCCTCGGGCTCCCAGTGATAGCGAGCGTACTGCGCCTCATCAGCCGTATTCACAAAACGGAAGGCATGAAGCATGTGGAACGCTGTCTGGGCAAGGCTCACTGATGCCGGCAGGCTTTTCGCGAGTTGGACTGCGTGCGCAATCCATGGACGTGCTGCCAAGAACGGCCCGATCCGATTCGGATCAGGCTCGCCGGTCTTGGGATCCGGCCGCACCGCTTCCAGAAATTCGAGCGTCTCGTCGGGAGTGCGCGCAAAAAAGAGCGGGATCGGCAGAGAGACCAGATCCGTTACGGTGCCATCGGGAAGATAGAACCTTACCGCCATCGAGGCCGTGGTTGCCGGCCCCCAAGGGTTGCCCGATCGGCTGTTCGAGTGGCGCACGGTAACCGGCACGGAATCACCCTGCAGGTGTTCAGCACGGCTCAGCTTCTTGGCCTCGGGTGTGGCCCTAAACGTACCAGCATAATAACGACCCGAGGCGTGCACATCGCGATAGCCCGGATGGAACCCCTGAAAATCCTGATGGATCATCTCTACCAGTTGCGCGGATATTCGGTATTGACCGTGATTCATGTTTTCTCTCCCGTCTTGGAAGCCGCCTCAAGAGAGCTTGAGGCGGATTTACTCGAAGTCGCGCCGGCTGCAGGCGTTTTTCAGCTAGCCGCATCCAGCAAGGTGTCGAATGCCTTCTTGGTCTTCAATGCTTTCCACACATCCCGAACCGATGCGTCGGGATATGCACTGTAGAAACCGACGGCCGAGACCTGTTGGCTAACAATCCAGTCCTTAATCCCGGGACTATGGATTCCGGGGTAGCCAGCACATTCGTGAAAAAGCAGATCAATCTCGTCGGGAAGGATGGTGGCAAAATCGTTGATGTACGATTCCCAGTCGCCGTCGAAAGTAGAGGCAAAGATGACCCTGCTGTCGTTATCGAAGATCACGAAGCGCAAGTCATGGACTGTGGCTATACGATCCGTGTTCTTCTGGCGTTCGCCAGTGAATCCATCGGCCAGCAACTTGCGCATGCGTTCCGCGCCTCCTGGCTTGAGCGCGCAGATAAGCGTGAACTCGTTCGATTGTCCTGCCTTGGTACCCGGACGGACCTTGGCGACCTTCTTCACTTCCGGTGTTGTAGCCATTCTTGTCTCCTTTTTGTTTAGCGCGTATTGCTCATTTGTCTAGCAACGACGTTTTCCGTTCCTTGCCGGTGCTCGGTGTCTAGAACGGCCAACCATTTCAACGCTCGCAGGCCGGGCATGAAGCAGTATTCGCCTCCGCGGACGGCAACGAATTGCGGCAGCCCGTGAAGACGACGGCGGATCGGCCGTTTAGGTATGGTGAAGATCCCGTCACCTTCGCCGTTTCCTACGATTGGGTCCTGCTCCGTCCCGTGGCCAATGAAATTGCCGTCCGTCATCCATTGCGACTGCACGAACTCGAATTGCCTTTGTAGATGTGCACCGATCAACAGGAAAACTCCGCCACGCTCCGCGCCGTCATCTTCCAGGACGCCTTCCGGAAGGGGAGGACCGTAATTGGTGCCCCGACGCAGGAAATAGTGCAGATCCACAGCCACCAGGTCATTCTTCAAAGCATCGCGCGGATTCACACGTCGAATGTGTGAGCTGAAAGGACACTTCAATCCCTGCATGTCGCCTTCATAACTGAAAGTGTTGTTGCGGTCCGCATCCGCGCCGAGGT
>DATBYA010000063.1:0-34974 GCA_036514015.1 Candidatus Sulfotelmatobacter sp. | reverse complement strand
CTTTCATCTCCGCCAGAAAATGTTGGAAATGCTCCGTGATCGGGATTATCTTTGCCATTGGGTGTAGGTCTCCTTTCGGAAAGGCTTTAGCTTGTGAGGCCAAAGCCAACTTACACCCTCTCGCTTTTTACACAATCGAATTTACATCACCTCAGGCCGCTTTCAGGCCGGTTTGGGAATTGGCGTCCAGCTTGGTTGTGGGAGTCAACGCTTAGCCTAGCCGCCCTTCGGGCGGAGCGGAAACCTGCCCTGAGCGAAGTCGAATGGGGACCTGAGGTCCCATGACGTCCACCCGCGGGACCCGCGGGACCCGCGGGATGACGCCTGGCGAAGGGGCCGGTAAAATGACATAAGGAGAATTTGTATCGTCGAGGAGGTTTCTTTGAAAAAGGTATTTCACTTCGATGCTCCGCGTGAGAAATATCATTCCGACGCCGCCATCTTATGGTGCTTTGACAACCGTTTTGAGCTCGGATTCCGAAAGTTCCTGAAGCGGATCGGCATCATGTATTCCGATCCCATCAAAATCGCTGGCGGTGCCAAGTGCATGGCCTCTCCAGAACTTGAAACCGATCGCGAATTCGTGCTGGAGCAGATCCGAAAGTCCATGCGCCTGCATGGGACACGGCGCGTGATCCTCATGCTCCACTCCGATTGCGGCGCCTACGGTGGTCTTGCCGGAAGGTTCGGCGGAAACGCGGCAGCGGAAGCGATCCATCACGAGCGCGAACTGCAGCGCGCTGCCGCCAACCTGAGGACTGCGATTCCTGGCATCGAGGTGCAAGGATATTTCGTCGACTTCGATGGAATCTGGGACGCAGAGGTCGCTGCGCCTGAGCAGGCTTCGGTGCCCAAGGCAGCCTGATGCCTAAATTCGACAAACATATTTTCGTCTAAGGAAACCAGTGTCCGGCAGGGTATCCGCGCGGATGCTGTGCTCCTCTGGCCGAGGCGAAGCTACAAAAAATCTTCAAACAGAGGCTAGCCGAGCACGAGCTGAAAAGTAAAATCCGCGCTAATCAATCCGGCTGCCTTGATGAAGGCGAATGCGGTCCCAAGGTCGTGGTTTAGCCGACGCAGTCTGGTACGGACACGTCACCGAAGCCGACGGCGAAGAAATTATTGAATGGCACATACTCGGCGGAAAGTCAGTAGAGCAACTCCGCCTGGTAGAACTTCTCCCTGAACACTGCAAGCTGCGAGCATCGCGAGGCAAAAGTCTAAAGCGCGGCCGGGCCACGGACGCCGCCACTCCGCCGTTTGGAGAATCGCAAAGAAACTGGTAGGCGCGGCAGGATTCGAACCTGCAACCGCCGGATTAGAAATCCGATGCTCTATCCGTTTGAGCTACGCGCCCTCAACAACTTACGCGCTTCGCCTTGGCCAATTTGCACCAAACTTCCGAGGCGTTGCCGCCACCAAGCGCTTCATCGCGTTCAGTGACATCATCGGCGCTAACGATTATGGTAGCGGTCAAACACCCACCTAGTTTTGTGCCCAGTGACTTTCATGGCAACACGTTCGGGGATGGCTGCGTTCACTAGATTTCTCGTCGCGCCGCGGCGGAAGTCGTGATTAGTGAGCCCTGAATAACGATACCACGTGTTCCCTGAGCTGCTTTTCTGTTCTCCCGTTTCCGTTTCCCGAAGCCAACAGCGTCGCACGCCTTGGCCCACTCTTCCCGTAGATTGGTGTTTTTGGAATGGAATGGGGGCCGTGAGAGGCCCCCGAGGTACTTACGCCGATACCGGAATCGCCAGGCAATGTCCTTTTCTGGGTAGGGTACCCTACAGACAATTTGACGTGACGTTTTGTTCTTGCGGAATGTTAATTCAGCTCCCCGCCAGATTCGCGCCAAGCGCATTTCTAGAATAACGACTGGGGGACTCCGCGCCGTCAGGCATTGTTCTCAACTCGCCATGGTCGCCGGCTTGGTTCGCATACTTCCTTACCGCTGACTCGAACGCCCCGCTCCCAGATCGGGGCCGCACTTTGCCCCTCAAGATAACCTCGAACGGTATAAACTTTCCGTAGAGAAGGTGGGTTTCGTCTTTGTCCTGCGTGAGGGCGGAGCCGGATAGATCGACGCCCGCGAATAGTCCCCGCGCTCGGGAATAGGTCAACATTTCTGCTTTCATTTTCCAGTCCGTGTCCGCGCCTGCGTCACGTCCAACAGGGCCAGCAGCCGCCGAAGCCTCAGCCCCGATCTTGAACTTGCTTGAGAGAAGATGCTGCATCCCCTGATCATTCATCACAACCAATACCAAGTCGATAGCTTGGCCGCCCAACTGCAATCCCCAGCTTCCACCTGTGATCGTGATCGGTGCGGGAGCGCTCCAGCGACCATTTGCTAGACGGCAGACCGCAACCCCCTTTCCGTGGTTTCCTCCGAAACCAACCGCAATTTTCACCATCGAAGGAATCACCGCAATACACTTCGCATCCTTCATCACTTTGTCAGGAATCGCTTTATCTGGTGTCCCCATAATCTCATTGAGGACGTTGGCTGACGCATCAATTCGTTTTTGAATGCTCGTTTGCTCCTTCTCGTCCTGCGACCACGCCAATCCGACCAGTAGTAGACAACTTGCACCGAGCACCAGAAGACACCTAGAGAATGGAAAACTGATCCTTGTCATAAGCAGACCTCCGTGCTCGAAAGCGAGCAACCGTTAAATTTTCTCATCGTGGGAACTTTAAGTTTCACATTAGATTTGCGCCATCCGGCTCAACCTGTAGAGTGAATTCAGGCTGCCCGTAGAGCCTACAGCCTCGACCGGGTGTCCGCCGTCCTCATTGCCTTCAACGCAGACAACGTTAAGGGAACCAGCTAAAGCGTCTTAATTTAATCCCCAATGGCAGTGGCAACAAGAACGCTGGTAACCAATGATCCGCTTGAGGTAGCAATGTTCGTGAACTGCCTTTGCCGTTTTCAGCGGCAGACAGATCGACCCTTGGCATCGACGCGGCGCTCGCGGCATTAGGCAGCATCAGCTCCAACGGTTCGTCACGTCATACCATGTCCGCAGCCGCTCGGAAAATCAGCCTGGCGCAGAAGACGCGATGGACAAAGCAAAGGGCAGCCAAACCGAAGCGAACGATCTCAGCGGCGGGTCGCAGGCGGATCGCGGCTGCGCAACGAGCAAGGTGGGCAAATGTGAAGCGGGCGGCGTGGCGGCGGCCCCGGCTCATTGTGCTCCAATCGAGCGTAGCTGTCTGCTCGCTGCTCCGAAGGGCAAGGGAAAGAATCAGCCCAACGACCCCAACAGCTCCGGGCGTTGGACGCCATCTCGTACAAGTACACGGGCAAGCCGTTCCCGTTTCGCAGCACCGAGGGGCGAGTGGCGCTCGTGATCGAGATCGAGAAGGTGCGATACGCCAAGCTCCCTTTTGAACATGCGCCGCCCAAATGATGCTTTGCCCCGCTTCCCTCAGCACTGCGGGTGCCTAGACCTCACTTTCTAGCTACGCTCCGAGGCGTACCATTGAGCGGGCAGAACACATCGAGAACGCCTCGGCTAGCCCCTCCTGATCGTTCGGTAGACACCCCGATGTCCTCCTTCAGCAAGAGCCAGATGAGGAGGAAGACGAAGGTGACGGCAAAGAAAAGGAAGATGACGACGACACAGAGGACGGCTACTCGGAGTGAGCGTGCCCTTGATGCACTACGATGCCCGGCTGATGCGGTGTTATTCTGTGAGCAGTCGGATCAACCATGTCGCCAACGACGATGAAGAATGCTCTGCACCCGCGGAGGTCGCCCAGACTCACCACGCTTTTCTAATTGAAGAGCGAGCCTGCGGAAATCATTTAAGTGGTACCTTTTCTTGGCATGCTGAGACTGCTGCTGCTTTTGCTGATGGCCGCGTGCGAAACCGTTCAGGCTCAAAATTCCAGCGCGGAATCGAATATTCCGAAGCTGGGGATAAAAGAAGTTCAGGTTCCCTTTGCTTCCATAAAACCAACCGCGACGATCACTGTTGGTGGAGCGGCTGATTGGGTTCTGATAACCGAGGAGGCTGTCTGGGTCGCAAGCACGAAGCCCTATGCCGTGCAGCGAATTGATCCGGCAACGAACCGGATCGTTGCCACGATAAGCGTGTCCGGCGAGGCTTGCTCCGGACTGGCCTCCGGGTTTGGCAGTATTTGGGTTCCGCTCTGCGGGAAGATGCCTGAACTTGTTCGCATCGACGCCGCCAAGAACGCAATCTCTGCGACACTCCCGATTCCTCCAGCAGGCCCAGAGGGTGGGATCACAGCCAGTGATGATAGCGTCTGGATGGTGGCTGACAAGAACGGCACGCTCAATCGGATCGATCCGTCCACGAACAGCGTGCGCCAGAAGATTTCAATTCCGTCCGGTTCCTACAACCCGCTTTTCAGCAACGGCATTGTCTGGATCACCGGACCGGAGAGCGACCTCCTGACTGCCGTGGATGCCATTACTGGCAAAATAATAGAGTCGGTACCTGTGGGGCCGAAGCCTCGGTTCCTGACTGCTGGCGGGGGTTCTGTTTGGGCGCTCAACCAAGGCGACGGAACCATCAGTCGGGTTGACGAGAAGAGCAGGAAGTTGATGGCTACAATTCAAGTGGGTATTCCCGGTGCTGGCGGCGACATCGGGTATGGAGCCGACTCGGTATGGGCAACTGTTTTCGACGTGCCGCTTACCCGCATCGATGCAACCACGAATAAAGTTTTGAAGCAATGGGTGGGACACGGCGGGGATTCGCTGCGATTCGGACATGATTCAATCTGGCTGACGGACTACAAGAAGGGCTTGCTCTTGCGAGTTCCGGCCCAAGAGGTCCTGAATCACTGAGCGCATCGCGACATGTTGATAATCTCATCTCCGATGGCACCGCTATGGCTCCTCGCAAACCTCAATGACGTTGCCTTCAGTCCCGCATCTCGAAGTAGTGTGTGCCTTGCCGATCTTGCTGAATCTCTCCAACATTCACGCCCCCCAGAACCGAAGACCTCTCTCGCCTACCGGATGTTGGGAGCGTACAGCATGGGCGTCGTTCCATCAGTCGGCCTGTCCTGCGGCCCGAGGACGGCGATGCAGGTCTGGTCCTTTTTGGAAAAGCCCAGCGCGACACACCCCTCTGGGTCGTCCATTTCTGCAGGAACTTCTCGGCGCTCACGCCTCCACATTTTCCGACTGAAAATTTGCCGCAACAGCCTGCCTTGAAAAGGTCGCTGTTCTTGCGGATAATCGAACTCGCCCATGCCAAAGAGCACAATTAACTTCGACACGGTGCTCAAGATCGGCTTGGCGATGCCCGGCGTGGAGGCGAGCACAGCCTACGGGGCACCCGCGCTCAAGGTTCGTGAAAAACTCTTGGCATGTTTGCCTACTCACCGTTCGGCTGAGCCGGGGTCGCTGGTGGTTCGCGTTGGCTTCGACGACCGCGCCGAGCTACTCGCATCCGCCCCCGATGTTTACTACATCACCGATCACTATCTCGGCTACAGTGCCGTACTGGTTCGCCTGTCCTGTGTGACATCCGATGTCCTGCGGGACTTGCTCGGCACGGCTTACAAGTTTGTGATGGAGCATGAGGCACGTCGTTCGCCATCTCGGAACCGACGCAAGCCCGTCTGACTCCGGCTGGCCTCCGAGCGGTCCGACAGCAACAGACCTTATGTTGCTACGATAGGCATTGATCGTTGGGGAGAGAAACTATGACCGTCGCATCCACTACGAGCGTTAACGTCAAGCAGGCGGTGCCTTTTTTCGGCGTGACCAACATGGAATCCTCGCTGCGATTCTATGTTGACGGAGTTGGCTTCAAAATAAAAAACCGGTGGATTCCGAATCGTGAGGAGGACAAGCCAGACGGTAGGATTCGTTGGTGCTGGCTTGAGCTCGGCGAAGCCGCCATTATGCTTCAGGAGTTCTTGCCGGAGCGCCAACCGAAGGAGACGCTGGGCACTGGAGCATCGGTCTGTTTCATGTGTGAAGACGCGCTGGCGCTTTATCGCGAGTTCAAATCACGTGGAATTCAGACGCGGAAACGCCCATTCGTTGGCAATCGTCTTTGGGTAGTGCCGCTCACCGATCCAGATGGCTACCGCATCGAGTTTGAAAGCCCAACCGATGCGCCAGAGGAAAGCGAACTAGCAGAATAGCAGCGGAAATAGGAGGCAACGATGAAGCGAGAACGTGTGCTCAAGATCGTGCTCGCGGTCGTGGGATTGCTTTTTTGCGCTGGCGTTTACCCGCTGATCGGTTCTTTACTGCATCCGGCTGATTCGGACACTGGCGATACGATGATGCTCAGCCTCTATGTCGCGCTCGGAATCTTCGTGCTTATCGCCGTGCCGAATCCATCGGCACATCGCAGCCTGATCGCCTTTGCAGCATGGTCAAGCTTCGCCCATGCCGTGGCAATGTCGATACTGGGACTCGAAATCGCCAGCCAGCGGGTAGGATTTCTGGTCGGGTCGGCTGTGCTCGTCATCATCGGTATAGCCCTGATCGTACTGGCTCCGGCGAGGTCAGCTGAAAGGGTATCTGCAACCGCTGTGTAGGCTTGCAGTCTGGGAAGCCTGACATCCGGCCTTTGCGTTCCCGTCGTCGGCAAGTTTTTGAGACCTCAGTGCCGAAAGTCGTTCGGATATCGGGACTCCTGACGTGCTACCGCGAGCGGGATGCCTTCCACTCCAACGGCGGCAGTTCTGAGTTTGCGACATCCTTAAGATACGCTCGGGCGTGCTCTGATGTTCTTTCCTTGCCCTCCTCGATATCTTCAACTTCTTCGGAGGGTGCAATCCAACTCTTCGAATTGACGTTGTAGACGGACGCCTGCGTACCCTGAGCATTGTTCTCTGAGAAGAGCCGCAGGTGTTCTTTGCCGACTTGGACTTCAGCCCATACGCCCTCGGTTAACATTGCAGGAAACCAGACACGTTAACTATCTTACGCCAATTTTCTTCCTCCGCCGCCCGTCATTCGAACTCTTTGTCAATCTTCCGCATGACGGGCTCCACCCATTGTCCGCACCGCCCGTCAACGAAAGTTTCATCCGAACAAGAAAAAGCTGGAGCGCGTTGCCGTGCAGTTTTTGAAGATCGGCGCGCCGGATCAAAACTCGATGTCCAAACTTGAGCAGCGGGACGAAGGAGCCCGGCTATACGATGTGATCCTTGGCAGGAGACTTAACCGTCCAAAACTCAACTACGATCATGCAGGGGGAAACTTATCTATGAACAACGGTGGAAAACTTTGCACATCAAACAGATGGGAGATGCCGGCAAGATGTTCATCGCTGCCGAGATGACGCTCGCTGGAGTTCCCGCTTTGAAAATGCCAGACAACTGGCCTTGCTACGACGTGGTGGCTCAGCGAACTGGTGGTCGGGCTGCGCAGAGAATGTCTGTGAAATCACGGACTTCAAACGTGGCGGCGGTACGTTTGTCACCTACAAAATCGGCGATCAGTTCGACTGGCTTGCCATCGTCTTGCTTCCCCGAGTACAGGATTCAACATATTATCCGAGGTCACTGGAATTGAAACTAACAACGAGGGAACGAGGGACAGGATTAGCAAAGTCTCAGAATCGAAGGCGCACCGACAACAGCTCAGCCTATGGAAAACCCCAAAAGGAGCGCCTCCAATAGCCGCTACTGCTGCTGCGACTGCTCGGCGCAAATTCGGTCGCAGCTAGTTCCACCCCCCATTCCATTCTGGCGGAATGTTCGACAAGATTGATGTAGACGGAAGCTCCCTTGAGCAGGCTGCACGACAGGACTGCAACGAATTCGCCAACCTGGCATCGCTCAGTGCCCCATGCTGCTATCTGACGCGAGTCTCTTTTCGACGTTGGGCGCTGCATCCACGACGGGACCGTCTGCGAAGACGGGCGAAGACTTGCCCCATTTCGATTGCTTCCCATAGAGCGCGGCTAAGTCCCAAAGAGTCCCTCTGCGCTGGCAGCAGCTAGGGTCCGAGGAAAGCTGGTGGCGCAGAGCCTCTGCGACGAGATGGTCATTATCCCAGTACTGGATAACCCGTGGGTCTGAGATTCGGGATTGAACCATCCCACTGGGTCGCGACCAATCTGTCGGCAGGATTGGCTCCCACACCACAAGGACACGGATCGGCAGTGAATGCGTCTGGTTCAGCAATTTTTCGATTGCGGACGCCCCCCGCAAGCATGTCGGTCAGGTCGGCGACAGCAGCAGCACCAATACGGCTTCGTCGCCCGCGCCATTGAAATCGTGCTTAAACTGGTCGATGTTATTTTGTGTCAGTGATGTGAGCACTGGCTGACCCGGTGGCGTTCCTTTCGACAGCCAGGGATACCCTACGATCAACAGCGCGGCGACGATCCCGACCAGCCAAAATGCGTATTTGACTTTTCGCGTTGGCATGTCTTATCCGGCAAGCAGGCTTGCTATGACTTGTGGAAAAAGGATTACAAGAAGGACGATTAAAACAGCGCTCCAGAACAGAGTGATGCTCAACGGGCTTCGCTTTTGGCATTGATTGCGCCGAACGTACAACTGAATGAAACCGACGCCGAGCAGGATGGCTGCGCTGACGAGGAACCAAGGACGTAGGGATTGCAACCGGGCGCTCGCTCCTGCCAGCCCCAACGCTCCCAGAAACGCGAAAGGTAAACAGCAAGATAGCGTCGATAGCACAGCGATCACTGCTGCCACAGGCGTTGCTCGTTCTGCTACTCGCATGTGAATTCTCACTTCCTCCGCTTCGCGTCGGAAATCGCTACCCGCAACAACTCCTCTGACGGAATGCCGCTTCGATTTTCATACAGGCGACAGGCTAAGCTGGGTACGGTCGTATGATTTGGTTCGACATCCTCACCGTTGACGCGAACCGTGGGAGAGCCGGGAAATAACAGAGCCTTCGCTTCAACTTCGGTGGTCACGGGTATTCCTTGAATCCCAGTCTTCACTGCTTCGGATGCCAAGACCGCTTCCAGTCTCTCGAACGTAGGCTGGCAGTTCGGGCAGCCGGGGACGTACAGAATCTCAATCCTCATTGACTCACCCCTGCCACCTCTTCGAGCACCGGGCAAGCACAAGCGGCGTGCCGCCGCCGATGCTTCAATTCGCGGTTACACTTGCGCAAATCCATTGCCAGTTCCGACTGCAGATGCCGCAGCTCTTGCAGCTTCGCCCGGACATCGGTCAGCTTTGCATTCAGCAAGTCTTTTACCGATTCGCAGGAATCCACCTTCCGCTCTCGAAGCTCGATCAATTCCCCAACCTCGCGCAAGGAGAAGCCGAGTCCCTGCATCTGCTGGATGAAATGAAGTCGCTCGATGGTGCCCTCTCCGTACAATCGGAACCGACCTGCGCTGCGAACCGCCTTGGGCAAGAGCTTGCGCTTCTCGTAGAATCGGATCGCGTCTACGGTTAGGGAAGTGCGTTTCGCGACCGCGCCGATCTGCATCGCCGTGCTCTCGGTTTGGTGATTGGTCGCCATTTCAAAATCATACAATCTGGAGTGCAGTCCAGAGTCAAGAGAAATGCGGCGGACGGCGACCATTGCGTTTTCCAAGCACTGCAACTCCGAAATGCGACAATACTCGTCGCTTGAGTTGCGGAGGAGTGCGATGATTCCTATTCGTGATCTTTTCGAAGCCCACCTCACGGTGAGAGACCTGCAGCGCTCGATGTCTTTTTTCGGTGACGCATTGGGACTGGAACTCGCGCAGGTCTTCTCGGAAAGAAAGGTCGCGTTCTACTGGATAGGGCGTCGAGGAGCTTCAATGATCGGGCTGTGGGAAGCGGGGATGGGTCCGCAACGAATGAACCTGCACGTGGCGTTCAGCGTCGATCTTGATAACCTGTTGCAGGCTGCGGAGCGCCTTCGCGAGGCTAACATCATCCCACTCGATTTTGCGGGCGAGCCCACCGATGAGCCGGTCGTTTTTGCTTGGATGCCCGCTGCCTCTCTCTTTTTCCACGATCCTGACGGCAACTTGCTGGAGTTCCTGTCGATGCTGCCTGATGCTCCGCAATGCGATCTCGGAGTCGTCGCGTGGAGTCGCTGGAAGTCGGCTAAAGCGAATGAAGCACGCAGATAGGTGGCAACATGACAACTGTAAGAAACGAATTGAAAGAACGCCTCTCCCGCTACCGCCAGATCAAGATCAGCGTGATCGGCAGGAAGTCTGGGAAGACAATCTCGATTCCGGTCTGGTTCGTGTCGGAAAGGGACAAGCTGTACCTTCTGCCCGTGAAGGGGTCGGACAGCCAGTGGTACAAGAACGTGCTCAAGCACCCGACGATTGGGATTGATGCTCGGGGCGTGGGCACAGAGTTCCAAGCTGCTCCCATCACGAATGCCAAAGCGGTCAAGTCGGCGTTCGAGAAGTTCCGGGAGAAGTACGGGGCAAAAGACATGAAGGCGTACTATTCAAAATTCGATGTGGCAGTTGTGGTGGAATTGGACTGAAGGGCCGCTTTGCTCTGTGAGGCTGGGCTTTCTATTGGGTTCTGCTTTCGGCTGGGCTGTCGCGATCTTCGCAAACTCCGGCCTTTCTCGCCGCTCGTGGAATAGCCCACGACGATAGACGTGGTGGCGAAGAAACTGATCGTAGAAATACTGGGTCTTTTCGTTCTCGTTGGTGCTGGGGGAGCTTCGGAGCCGCCCTTTCCAGGATGGAACTACTCAAGCTTCCGCCTTCCTTTGACTGGCCCGTCGCCGTCCGCTATCACGGCCCGAACACCAAACTGGGTATCGCGGTCACTGCGGTCTGATCGTTTATCCCTTGATGATGTTTGTTAGTCAAGAGCCTGCGTAAGGCGATGATGCTTGGCGTTTATGTCACGCCTGACATTTTCTTGTTGCCGGCAGCCCGTGAACCCATCGGCTCACCACAGCCTGATTGCTTTCACGGCATGGTCGAGCTTTTCCCACACCGTGCTTATGGCAGTGCAGGATTCCGCAATCTGATCGCACGCGGAGAACTGTGGGGTGTGGCTGTGCTCGTCGTCATCGGAGTAGCCCTGATCGTGCTGGCTCCGGCAAAGAAGTCAGGAGACCGGGTATCGGCAGCCGTTCTAGGCTCGCACTCTGGAGAGATGTCAATTCCGATATCCCGATCAGAAGCAAGCCAAACCCGAGTACGCGAAGCTGCAATCGCAACTTTCCGACTTTCAGATCATTGCCCTTGCTTCCTGTCCCCCCAATCATTCCCGTCATGCGTGAACAGGCCGTCCTATCATGTTCGGATTGCGTAACGAGGTGACCTGAATTTTGTCCTGCATGACGATATTGTGCGACGATTACCGCCCAGGGCTTTTACTCCCGAGCGTTCACTGGATCAACTGAAAGCCGTTCCTAAAGACAACAGTCCTAGCCTATGCCCGCCTTTTCATATTCCGCGATCACCAAGTTGCCCCGTGGCCGGGTCTGGAGCTTGCTCACCGACATTGCGAACTGGCCGAAGTTCTCCAACATTTATTCCGGTCTACGATGGGAAGGTACGCCATGGGCAGAAGGAAGTTCAATTGTCGGTCAGCTGAACTATCCGATAGTGGTCTCCGGTCGATATGTGATCAGGGAATGCAATCCCCCTCTGCTCATTCGATATCTGTCGCAAACTGAAGACGCCGGATTTGCAACCGAAAGGACGATCATTCTGGAGCAACGAATGCCGGGAACCTTGATTCGGGCTGAAGCATATCTCGTTGGCGAACCTCAGATGCACGGTGGGGGATCGGAATTCTTGAGAACTCTGACGACACGGTGGTTCGACGAGTTTGCTCGCTTCTGCGACAACCAAAACAGCCTCCCGCCCTGATCCTCATCGGGACAGGGAATGATCGCCTCGGGTCGCACGTTGTCACTCCCGAAGGTGAAACCTGTTGGTACCCGTCCTAACCGTGCGGAAGCGGTTAAGCCGCCACACTGGGACGGAAGTTCCCGGTTTTCTGGGGTTTGCCAGGCTACGTCAGCTTGCAATGGAATTGGACTATCGCGACGGGGCTTGTCGATTTCAAGTACGACCCCAAGCGCGTGAACCCTTTCCCCAAATAGCGAGCCATTTCTGAAGAGGTATCACACGGGGCAAGAAGCGTGATTCTGACTAGCGGCTTATCAGGCGCTAGGCAAGAGTCTTGAAGTTGTGATAATTGTGCCTGGTATGGCGACGGACGCGATCCGCATCTCGGAAGCGGAAGCGGTCAGCAACTTTGCTGACGTGCTAGCACGGGTGCGTGCCGGGGCGGCAGTCAATAAGTGCCGGTGCCGTCAACAACGAGAGTCAACAGATTGCCCGATTCCTTGTTCATTTAGATGAAGCAAGGCGCAAGGCGAATATGTTGCGGATGCGGGACACGCCAAATGGGGTCTAAAGAACAACCTTCACCAGCGATGGCCGCGCTGTAGCGAGAGAGCCTTCAACCTTTTCTCTCTTGTGGCGACGCTTCCGGACGAGGCAAAAAGAAGACTCTACATTCCGATGGGGTCATCTCTCGGCCAAAGATTTTCTTAAACCGCCAGATAATATCGTCACCGGACATCGTTCCTGTGTGCTTGTGAATTGCTTCGGTCAGATCATCCATACCGGCACAAAATACGCTCATGCCGCCCCCGCTTACTGAGCAAAAGTGAACATTTCCGCTCCGCATCGTTCAGATCCTCGTATCCTGCCAAAGCGACGATAGATGGACAGTCGCAGATCGGGGAGCTAGCTGCGGGTTCTTGTCGCGCCGGCCGGCGGTGCTGGTGCGGATCGCGTACCGATTCGTTGGACTTCAGATGAAAATCTTTTCACACTATTGTGGACGGCGAGATGGGTGTATAGTTTCTCGCCTTTTTGAAAAAAAATGAAGATTCCGGCTTAGGAGAAAAACATGAAATTCTTGGTGAAGGCTTTGGTAACCGTCTACTGGTTTCTTCTGTTTGGAGGAATCTCTCAAGCTCAGTCGCTGACAAGTCCCCATGGCGGCGCCGCAACATCGCAACCGAGTCGAACGAATCACGGAATCAGTTTTGACTTTGCGAATCTCGATGTGCCGATTGCCGGCGTCGCAGCGGGCGAAACCGTGGTGTTCGTCGGCGAGCCTCTGAACGCAAATGTCGTCGTCTTGTCGCGGCTGAGCGGCCAGCAAATTGGCGTGCTTCCACCGCCGCCGAACGGTTTTGCTGTGCCGTTCATCATGCATATCCTCGAGCCCGGCCGTTTGGCCGTGCTCGATGCCGGAGGGCTTCCGCAGCCCAGTCCTTTTGTCCCCGTGATGCCAGCGATTTACGAGTACACCTACGGCTTCGGTCCCGGAGGATTCTCAGCAACGCTGGTCCGCACCATCAGTTTTGCCAGCGTGCTGATCGGCTTTCCGGAGGACTTTGTGCGCTTGGATGACGGCCGTTACCTCATGTCTGACTCCATCCTGGGAAGCATTTGGATTGCACAGCCGGATGGGACCATCACTCCCGGTATCGTGCCGCGGAGTTTTGACCCGTCAGATTTGATACCTACTCTTGCTTTTTGCCCGACCATGCCAGAAGTCATTGTGAACGGCTATCCTTTCCTCTTCACCGGCTCGACGTTGCCAGGAGTCTCGCCTTTGGCCGTGCGCCGCGGCACCGTCTATTACTATTCGCCTTGCGCTCGCGGTATTTACTCGTTTCCATTGGCGGTCCTCTCCAACAATCAGGCACCGTACCAGCGCGCGACGGAGATTTCTTTAGTGGCACCAACTCCTTCAGACATTGAGGTCGAGGAGCTGCTCGACTTTAGCTTCAATCCCTACAATGATGCTGATCCTTTTCTGTATGCGGCTCAACCTTTGCAATTACAGGTGATTCAAATTGATCTGACAAACGGCGCAAGAGAAGTTCTCGCCTCTGGAGCGCAACTCTTCGATTTCCCATCTTCGCTGGCGTTCCTGCCTCCAGGGATTCCGGCAACCGAATTGTTAGTAGTTTCGAACCAGCAGGAGCGCACGCCTTTGACCAACGACGCTGTGACGCAGACTACCTTCCACCTTCCATTTGTAGTTGCGCAGGTGCTGGTCAAACCGGGGGGAGGGCCGTTGCCTGCGCCCGCCCGTTCGGAGAGTCGAATAACCCAGTTTAAGGGGAGGTGACACGGATCAATAGACGATGTGGCGGAGGTTATTCCTGTATCGGTGCGCCCATTGCTACGGCGTACATAGTACCGGTCAGTCCAAGCACCAAAAGTTTACGGTAATTGGATTCGCGGACGTGAATAATAGGCTACCGTCGTAGACAGCCCCGCCGGACCGAGGGGAGCTGAAGCCGACCAAAGTTAAGTTCCGCATCCAAGCGGAAGTCCTGTCCCATGCTTTGCAGGGCACGGATTAGGGACTTTGAATTCCTAGAATTAATTAGGCTCGCGTGGTCTAAGGTATGATGACGCTTCGGTTCTAACCAAGAGATCTAGGCTAATGGGTCTTCATATGAATTTTCGGTTAATTTCGTCCCATCTGATTGACCGAGATGTGCGTGGCCTTTAATCTGCGATGGCTAGGAGCAAAGGGGATCTCGATGAATTGCGCCTGACCGTACAAAAGCGCCGTCGAGAACTGGGTTAATACCATTCGCGCCCAGGAATCGTTGGCCATTCCCGATCATTCTATGATCGCGATGGAAAAGTGGGATGCTTCACACTTCGAAGAAGAAGACGCATTCGCGAAACTCACGAAAGCGCGCGAAGCGCGTGAACTACGGCATCTAGAGCCGCGTCCGTGGGAAAAGAAAAATAAATTCTTAACGCTGAATTGCTTCTCTCTCTTCGCGCGTTTATATCAGCACTGAGCAAACTCCGCCAGCCGCTGCGGAGATCACGTTGGAGTTGGTATCGACTTGGTTTCGGCAAAATATCCCCCATTGGAGGCAACAGTGACATCCCAAACGAAAATAACAGGATCTTTGTTCCCGGCTCTGGGTTTGCTTGTGCTTCTGTTTCTACCCAGCCCCGTAATGGCTCAAATTGATCGCGGAGAGGTCACCGGCACGGTCGAAGACCCTTCCGGCGCGGTGGTTCGGAACGCAAGCATCGTACTCACCAACAATGCAACAGGCGTCAGCGCCGCAACAAAATCCACGGCCACCGGCACCTATCGTTTTGACAACCTGCTTCCTGGCGCCTACAGCATCGTGGCGGAGGCGAGTGGTTTCGAAAAATACATGGTTCACGGACTTAACGTTCACCTGCAACAGGTTTTGACGATCGATTGTCATCTTGCCCCGGGCAGTATGCAACAGTCGGTCACCGTGACCGCCGCCGCTCCGCTCCTGAAGACTGAGAATGCGGCTGTGGGCCAAACCATCGTCAACCAGGAGCTGAACGATTTGCCGCTTGCAACTCGGGACTGGGGCTCGTTGGCGCAAATGTCCGCCGGTGTTCAAGCGGCCGCAGCTGGGGGGGTTACGGCGGATGCAGGCAGCTCTGAGAGCGCTTACTTTTCCGTCAATGGTACGAATATCTGGCAAAACGACTTCCGCTTGAACGGGATCAACGACAACATCGAGTTCTATGGCGGCAACTATACGTTGACCAATGCTGCGATTGTCCCGCCACCCGACGCGGTGCAGGAATTCACGCTGCAGAGCGGCGATTTCAACGCGGAACTCGGCCATTCCACCGGCGGCGTCGTCAATGCATCCATAAAATCGGGAACGAATCAACTCCATGGGGACCTCTGGGAATATGTGCGCAACAACGCCTTGAACGCCAATTACTACTTCAATAACGTAAATGGCATCGCAAATCCCGTTCCCAGCTACCACCAGAACCTGTTCGGAATAACGGCAGGGGGCCCCGTTCTTATCCCTCACGTGTTAGACGGCAAGGGTAAGACATTTTGGTTCTTCGACTATCAGGGCGGAAGATATGTCCTGCCGGAGCCGGCGGGAGGAGAAACCGTACCCACCCTGGGCATGGTGAACAGCGGCTTTACCAATCTCCAGGACAATATCACTTACAACAGCGGCACGGCGGACGATGCGCTGGGGCGAGCATTTCCGCACGGGACGATTCTCGACCCGGCCACCACGCGCCAACTTCCAGCCAGCGGCGTAGACCCCATCACCGGCCTCGTCGGCACGCCGGGAGCTTACGTGCGCGATCCTTTCTACAATTGCACCGCGGCCGGCTGTCCCAGCTTTACCGGCAACAATACGACAAACTTCGCCACCCCTGGCCAGCAGGCGCTGTTGAATATCATTCCCACCTCGCGCCTCGACCCGAACGCGGTGAAGCTGCTGGGAGTTTATCCGCAGCCCCTTTCCTCCGGGTTACTCAACAACTTCTCCAGCTACGTCCCCCTCGAGTACAAAAACACCGATACGTGGGATATCCGGATCGACGAAAACATCAACTCCAAAAACATTCTGTTTGGGGTCTTTGACCGAAGCCTCTTTGCTGTAACGGTTCCGTCGAATCTACCCGGCGTGGCCGTGGGAGAAACGGGAGGCCGCAACGACACCCTCCCTGCCTACGCGTGGGCCGTGGGTTATACACGCATCTTCACTCCCACGCTTACCACAGATATGCATGTTGGCATGGTTCACAGCGACAAGCTGCAGCAATCTTTCTTCGGAAACACTTTCGGGATTCCCGCGCAGTACGGCATCCAGGGAGTGCAGCAGGTGGCCAATAACGGCGGTCTTCCCCCGATCACCATCAGCGGGCTGACCCACCTCGGCGTGGGCAACTATACTCCCACTCTGCAGTACGTCTGGAGCCTTGAGGGTGTAGACGCCGTGACCAAGGTGTACCGCAACCACATCTTCAAAGTCGGGATCCAAATCGACGACCTGGAAGGTAACATCTCGCAGCCGCCGCAAGGGCGGGGAGACTTCAGCTTTAACGGACAGTACACCGACATTCCCAACAAAAACAGCAATCTGAACGGGATCGGCGATTTGCTGCTGGCCCCGATACCATCGACAGTCGGCGGCGCCAATGGGGGCGTAGATTATGTGGGAGGAATGAACGGCTTCTCCGCATCCAATATCGCCGCTACCGACGACCATCGCTGGTACTGGGGCGCTTATGGCCAGGACGGTTGGAAAGTCACTCCCAGGCTCACTCTGAATCTCGGAGTCCGGTGGGATTACTTCACCCCGTATGCCGAGACCCGCGGTTTCCAGGCGAACTTTGTACCGGTCGGAGGAAACGGCACCCCTGGGACCTACTCTATGTCGAAACAGGGTTGCGCGGTACCGCGCTCGGCTGCCTTCAACACCTTGCTTACCAGCAGCAACATTACCCTGGACTGTGTCTCAAGCCTTACTCTCGGAAACGCGCAGAAAACCAATTTCGCGCCGCGCGTCGGATTCGCCTACAGCCTCAAGCCAACATTGGTCCTGCGCGCAGGCTTTGGCACAGCATACGGAGCGCTGGGTAATCTCGGTTACGGGGGCACGCTGGGGACAAATTACCCGTTTGTGTATACCCAGACTATCCCCAGTCCGGATTCCCAACACCCGCTCCTGCTCCCCAACGGTCAACCGGCGACCATGGAGGCAGCATTTACTCAATATGATTTCCAGAGTCCCACCGTCAGCACCGGATTGGGTTTGGATCTCTACGGCCGTCAATACAATTTCCAGACGCCTTATGTGCAGACCGAGAATTTGACCGTTCAGGATATGCTTACGCCGCATGACTCCTTCCAGATTGCATATGTGGGAACCCAAGGCCGTCATCTGGACAACCTGGGATATAACAACGCAAACACAGAGATTTTGCCGCCGGGAACGAACCCACAGCTTTACATCCCTTTCCCCAACTTCGCCCGCAATGCCACCTACGAAACCACCAACGCAAACAGCGGCTATAACTCCCTGCAGGCCACGTATGAGCACCAGCTTAGCGCAGGCCTTTATCTGCTCGGAAACTACACCTGGAGCAAGTGCATGAGCGATCAGCACACTCAGGCATCGGAGAACCAGCAGTATCGAGCCCAGTGGCTTCCCGGATTCGGGATCAAGCCCGACTACGCCCTTTGCGACAGCGATGCAACCAACATCGTTCATATTGCCGGCACCTACGACCTGCCGTTCGGTCGCGGACGCGCGCTCCTGGCGAATGCCAACAGAGCCGTGAATGCGATCCTGGGCGGATGGGTGATCAACGGCTTTTACACGCATCAGAGCGGCCAGCCGTTTACAATTAATTGCCCGGTGGCGACCACCGCCGACTTTGGCTGCTTTGCCAATGTGGTGTCTGGGCAGGGTCTCTATACCGGCGGACACACGGTCCAGCAATGGTTGAACCCAAGCGCTTTTGCGGAACCGTCCGCAGCGACCGCGATCGGCCAATCCGATTACTCACCGCTGGGCGGAGGCCAGGAACAGGCGCGCGGGCCAAGCTTCTCCAACCTGGACTCGTCAATCTTCAAGGAATTTCCAGTCAATGAAAGGGTTCATTTCGAATTTCGTGCAGAAGCCTTCAATACCACGAACACGCCGCCGTTCGCACAACCTACAAGTCAGCTCAACTTTAATACTGCAAAGTTCAGTAATATCTCTAGCACGAAGAACAGCAATCAGAACTTCGGTGCGCGCACGCTCCAGCTTGCGCTCAAATTGTTCTACTAGACGAATGACGGCGTACCTTTCTGGTCAACCCATCCCGCATCCGCCGGCGAACCAGCCACGGATGCGGGGAAATAGTGAGCCACAACTGTTGGCGGTTCCTGCTGTATACATGGACCAGGCTGCGGCGAAGGAATCCCCTTGGCGACAATCAAGCGACTAATCGCGGCGGCCGGTCTGCTTGTGTTGATGTTCGCGCGGCAAGGATGGGCCCAGGGCTCGCCTGCAAATGTCGTGCTCACCGGCGATGTCATGGGCAGGCAAAACAAGACGTATTTTGACCTCCCCTTTACCGTGCCGGCCGGTACCCATCGCATCAGCGTGGATGTTCAGTACAGCGGCAAGGAGCAGCGCGCAACGCTCGACCTGGGTATTGCCGATCCGGAGCGTTTTCGTGGAGAGAGCGGCGGCAACAAAAGCCATTTCACCATCAGCGAAACCGACGCCACCCCGTCCTACCTGCCCGGCGCGATTCCCGCGGGCGTGTGGCGTCTGTTGATCGCCGTGCCAAACATGCGACCCCAGACCGTATCTCATTACAAGGCCGAGATCCGCTTCAATGCGCGCGATGAGGATGCGGGCTTCACAACAGGCCCCCTCGATACGGGCAAGCGCTGGTATCGTGGCGACCTGCACATGCACACCGCGCACAGCGACGGCAACTGCCCCAGCCAGAGCGGCCGTATGGTGCCGTGCCCGCTTTTTCTTTCCGTGCAGACAGCGGCTGAACGCAAGCTGGACTTCATCGCCATCACCGACCACAATGCCGACTCCCAATACGATGGGATGCGCGAGTTGCAGCCCTACTTCGACCGTGTCCTGCTGATTCCTGGACGCGAGATAACGACTTTTTATGGCCACTTCAACATCTTCGGCGTCACCCAGTTCATCGACTACCGCGTGACTCCCGGCAGACTGGATTTGAATGCCGTGCTGCAAGACGCCCTGTCGAAGGGCGGCATCGCATCTGTCAACCACGCCGAAGCGCCCGGCGGCGAAGCCTGCATGGGCTGTCGCTGGGAACCGCCTCCGGGCGCAGATGTGGACCTGTTCGCGGCTGTCGAGGTCATCAACGGCGGCAGGATTATGTTTTCGAGCGCAAAGTATTGGGATGCACAACTGCGCGATGGCCATCACCTGGCTGCCATCGGCGGTAGCGACAGCCATAATGCAACCAATCCGCCGGAACCGCCCGGATCGATCGGTTGGCCCACGACGGTTGTGGAAGCGGACGATCTCTCCGTTCCGGCGATTCTCAACGGCATCCGCACGGGGCGCACGTTTGTCGATCTCACTGCTTCCCATGACAAACAGGTCGATTTCGAAGCCCGGTCAGGCGGTGCCCATGCCCGCATGGGTGAAACGCTCCTCACTGCCGCTGGAGCCTCCATCCACGTACAGATTTATACTTTCGCCTGTGCAGGTTCCGTCGTTCATCTGCTTCTGGATGGCGAGGAGGTCGACGCCGCGCCGCCCACTCGTGTAGAGAGTGGAGATTCCACGGTTGCAGCTACGCTCACCACCGGCGCCGGCCGCCATTGGCTGCGTATCGAGGTACGCACCGCGGACGGCATACTTCAGTTGATGAGCAGTCCTCTCTATATCAACTTCCGAGTATTGTGATCAGTCGAGTCAATAGCCGGGAACTCGTGGGAAGTCCGCGCTGGTAGAAAAGCAGTCGGATCAGCCGTCCCCCGGGCGACGCTAATCCGCTTGCGACGCGCGACAAATCGTAAATGGCGTTTCTTGGTCTATAGGGAAAATCAAAACCAATTTCGGAAAGGTCAACGACGGCAGTACGCTGATTTTGGCTCGTAGACAGGTGCCCTATCGACCTGCAATTTTGCGAAAGAGTCTCGAGGAACCGAGAGAAGACTTCCATGCGCCCGACTTTTGTCGAGGGTTGCTTAAGGCAAACCCGCAGGCAGCGGCCATCCTGCTGTTAATGGCGAATGCAGCAATTCGTAACTGTCGGTCTGCCCGAGTGGGCTCCCATCCAAAATTCCGCCTTCACCGCACGGAGTGGGTATGGGTTCTGGAACCATCGGCAGCGCCAGCACGGATGGATTCGGGTTATCGAAATCCAGCGCAAGCGCCAGATTGTTCATGGCGGCATCGCGCGCAGTCAGCGGCTTTAGCCCCCAGCGCCATTCAATCAACTTCAAGATGGAAGTGTGATCGTAAAGTTGTGAATCGAGCCTCGGACTTGAAGGATTTCCGCGACTGAACGGGGAAGCCACAATCACGGGAACTCGGCATCCCAATAGCGCCTTACCATTGACCAGATCCGGGTCGACGTTGTTGGGCGCGATCACGCGTGGAGGCACGACGTGCTCGAAGAATCCTCCCCACTCATCCCGAGTGACGACGAGCACCGTGTTGGCCCAGATGGGACTGCTCGTCAAGGCTTGATAAATCTGTCCAAGAAAAGCTTCGCCCGCGCGAAGGTCGGCATGGGGATGATCGTCATTGCCCTCGCCATCGTCGATCAGCGTATATCGCGGGTCGACGACAGAAACCGCCGGCAAATTCCCGGCAGCGAGATCTACAAGAAACTGGGGATACAGGGCCGAAATCGGAATATATTTTTCTCCCCATAGCGCAAGGAAAGGCACGTTAGAGTAGTAATACTTGTTGCTCACTCCAGCCGCAGCCAGGGAGTCCCAGATGGTCGGCAAAGTTGAAATTGTGACCGAGTTATCCAACCGGTCCGTTTGCGCGGCGTGAGAAAACACGCGGTTCGGGAAAGTTGAGCTGAGGATGGAGGGGAAATAGTAATCGAGCGTGGTGAAATTCCGCGCGAACGCGCTAAAAAATGGGAGGTCCGCCTCCTCATAGTATCCAATACAAAAGATGTCATTGGTCGTGGTTTGCAGCCATCCGTTCATCTTGCCGTCGTTATATTCGTCGCGGCCTCCCTGCCAGGAGTGATCGGGATCAGGATGCCCACAGTTCACATAATTAGTCAGCCGGTACGTATCGTGCCACACGCCGCTGCTATCCTGATATTTCAGTCCCGCTTGACGGCCGTTGGCTCCGGGTAACCATCCCAGGAAGTGGTCGAAGCTGCGGTTTTCCATCATGACCACGACGATATGCTCGATCCCCGACTGAGCCGGGTTGGGCAACGACGACGCCTGGACCAACAGATCTTTACCTAACAGCGATCCAGCAGCGACAGCGCCCGAAGTACCCGCAACTCCGCGTAAGAAATCTCTGCGGTTAATAGACATGATTTCAGCTCCCACGCAAATCTCGAATTTTCCGAAATCAGATGCCATCCCAGCCCTGGCGGGTTTGAAGGGCTAGGTTAATGTAATGTTAATTTCGCAAGGCAGAGTGGTTTTTTCAGCCAAGACGCGAGCCCCGAGAAAACTGACTCGCAGGTGTTGAAGTTGAAGAGGGCTTGCTTTACCCGACGGATTTGGCACAACTCTTACAACGATAATGTCTCTGCCAATTCGGTCTCTCCTGCTTCATAAGCGTCGGAGCGGTATCAGACAATCTCTACGCCGACAGGACAATTGGAAGGAACCCCGGAGCGCACTCATTGATCACAAAAGCCCACAGATTCAGACTGTGGGCGCTTTGGTTCTGCTTCACTTGTGGTCTTCTCGCTTTAGCTATGTCGAGAAAAAAACCTGCGAGTGCGCGGTGCAGGCTGCTCGAGTCGCCGACACTCCTTGGACAATCGGAGCTGGTTTGCAGGAGATAGGTTTCACCTTAGCGAGTTTTACGAGCAGTTGCTCAATCCTGCGCTGTTCGTGAGGCTGGGGCAGACTGTTCTGTGTCATGGATCTATTCTCGCACAGCGTTGGGCGAAAGGAGAAGTCCCCTCCAAACGCGTCATTTATCAGCTACTCTCCGTCAAGTGCGTTTTGTCTTGTCAAGTCTTTGAGGATAGTCCGAACCTATCGTCCACATGTTCGGCTCCTTTCCCGCGAGTTGTGGTCGCTTCGCACCACCAAAGCTTAACTTTGGCAGCGTAGTCGTGGGAATTCGAGTCAGCAATCAACTGCCTTCGCTGTCTCTTCCAGGAAAAGAAACTGAATTCCTGCGCTCGTCACAACAAAACTGCGTCGATTCCGAATGGCCGACTACAAAAAAAGAAGCTGTGGCCTCCCGCGAGAAGGTCTAAGCACCTGCTAAAGGAACATTCCTTCACCTCAGCCTTTGAGGGTCACAAGACCCCCAAGAGCCGGATCTGAGAAGCTATCCCTTCCGGTTTCAACGTGACCTGCAAGCCGATAATTGAAAGTCGGGTCTTCAGCAACTGTCACGATCAGGTCATACCAGCCATAGAACTGTTGTAGCGACAATTCGCCTTCAAACTCCCCCTGCGGGCGGAGAAGCCGCGTGGCGGAGTTGCCCGTGTAGGCATCCAGCACGCTAACTCCGGCTGGAATGCGAGAGACGTTCGTAATACTCCACTTGATTGAGCCAAAATCGTCCCTCTCATATTGGGAGAAAACCTCGAGAGCTGCCGCGCTGGAGCCGATGCTGCCCTTGAAGTAACGCACGAAGCCATTGGGGCCGTAGACCGAGACATCATAAGATGAAGCCGCGCTCCAGGTATCCGCCAACTGCTTGCCCGGTTCCACCGTGTAGGTGCGCACCAGGTCGGCAGCATTGCCCGAGCGCACCTGAAAAACCGCAGTTGCGCCGCCCTTGTTGAAAAACCTCAGGACGATGCTACTGGTAGAAGCATCGAATGCGGCGTGAACATTCAATTCATAAGGCAAAGCATGCGCAGGCCGGACACCTTGTTCCTGCTGCGGAACGCCAAGAATCACGCTGCCCAAAGAGGGGATGAAAGTGTTGACGTTCGCCCCAGCGAGTTCGTCCACAGGAGGCAGGAAAGACGCGGTGTTCGGCAGACTGAAGGTTTTTTCATTCGGGTTGGCAAAGTTAAACATTGACGTCAAGTCGCCGACCACCGCACGCCGCCATGGGGAGATATTGGCCTCGAACACGCCGAAACGCTTCTCCATAAACTGGATCACCGACGTATGATCGAACACCTGGGAATTGACGTACCCTCCCTTGGTCCACGGAGAGATCACCAGGAAAGGCACACGCTGGCCGAGACCGATCGGGCCGCTCTGGAAGCCCTCGGGCTCGCCGTTCGCCGCCACGATCTCGTTTTCGATGCTGACCGTAGAGGCCCCATAGGCAGGCGTGGATGGGACGGTTGGCGGCAAGATATGGTCGAAACTACCGTCGGCCTCGTCGTAGTCGACGATGAAGACGGTCTTGCTGAACACCTCCGGGTTGGACACCAGGATGTCGAAGATCTGTGACATGTACCAGGCGCCGTAGTCGACCGGCCAATCCGCGTGTTCGGTATAACCGGCGGGCCCCACGAACCAGGAAACCTGCGGGAGTTTTCCGCTCTGCACATCACTTCGGAATTCATCAAACAGGTGCTCGGCCCAGCCCAACCAGGCCGACTCCGGCGCCCCCGCTGCCGGGATAATGTTTATGATTTCAGTTCCCGTACAGGCCTTTTCAAACAACGGCGACCCCGACGAGGAAGTCGCGTACTGGTTGAAGTAAAGCACCGGATTGTCGGTGAAGTTCCCGGCGAAGGAGTTGCCGGTGCCGTCTCCGAAATCAGGCGAGAAGGTCTGCCCGGCGAGGTCTTGGTAGATCTTCCAGCTCACGCCGGCCTTCTGCAGTACTTCGGGGAAAGTCGGAAAAGTCCAGTAGGCATTGTTAATGCTGAGGCCGTTGTAGGTCGCCGGCCCGGCACCCTGGCCGTCCGTACCTCCGCTGCCCAAGTTACTTAGATTGCCAACGCAGCCTGTCCACAGGTACATACGGTTTGGGTTGGTCGGGCCCATGATCGAGCAGTGGTAAGCATCGCCAACTGTGAAAGCATCGGCCAACGCGTAGTGGAAGGGAATGTCTTCGCGCGTCACATATGACATAACCATCGGACCGTTCGTGATCGGCCACTGGTCATACCGACCCACGTTCCAGCACGCGTGCGTAGCTCCCCAACTATGATCCGTTCCCGGCAGATAGGTCAGGCCCGGGTTGCCCCCGTTGGGATTCACACGGAACGGCGGGATGACGTCTACCCCACCCGAAGGGCCACCCAAGTTGCCGGAGTCCGGCGGAACCGCAAATCCAGCCGCTACATTGGCCGCGCCGGCCGGCTGCAAGAAGACCGAGACCGGGATGGTGCCTGTGCCGCTCTGCAGGGGGAGATTGATCTTTATCGCGCGTGGGTCGTTGAAGCCGCGCACGCCGCGAAGAGTTCCGAAATGGTGGTCGAACGGACGATTCTCCTGCATGAGGATAACGACATGCTCAACATCCTGAATCTTCCCCGTGCGATAATTTGCCGTAATCGCGAGCGCCTTGGCGATGTTCGACTTCATCGCGGTTAGGGTACTTGCGGCGGTTAGGCCCATCAACTGCATGAATGTGCGCCGATTGGTATTGCTCATGAGGGAACTCCTGTCGGTCGAGATTGTGCGGTTCGGAAACCAGCGTCGCGAGCTACCCCTGCCCCGAAACGCATGCTGCTACCTTTGAAAGGAGAGTATGCTACCGCGCGCAGATGACGCCGTGATGAATTTCCTGTGACAACCAGGTTACGCGATCATGAACCGACGGTTAAAAAGTGTTGGCCAGTGCATTCATCTCAAGAGCCACCCTCCGCATTCCTCCTCAAAGAATGAAAACGAGTGAATGTGTCCGGCGGAGCAACGGAAGCGAGGAAGACTTTTCGGCCAAACGGTTGCAGCCGTTTTATCAAGTATCGCTGCAGCTGGCTTCTGTCGCTGTGATTGACGGCGCTTCAGATGGATCCCCCGGCCTCGTGAATAGCCCCCGTCTTCGGCATGTGGAAAACCGGCATCACTTCCCTCCCATTGGGACTCACATTTTCATGCCTCGTTGTGGCCTATGTTCTCCAGCCTCACTTTATAATCGAGAACTGTGCCAAGCCCGTCCGCGCTCTCGCCGATTGAACTGGAGGTGGGGCGCATCCGCGAGTTAAGCAAGGATGGCCGGCACTACGAAGCGCTCGCCGCGGCCGATGCGCTTGCGGTGGCAGCGCCCCAGAACCGCAACGTCCTGTACCTGATCGCCACCAACCAGCGATGCCTGAACCGGATAAGGGAGGCGCTGGCAATATTGCAGCGGCTGGAACAACAGCACCCGCGGTTCAGTCTTCTGTACCAGGAGCGTGGTTATTGCTACATGAGCCTGCGGGATGCGTCGCGTGCGATTGAAGCCTTTTCACAAGCCGTAAGCCTCAACGCAGCGTTAGTGACGAGCTGGATCGTACTCGAACGTCTTTGTCGCATGACTGGGGAGACGATGGGCGCGGCGAGGGCGGCCGAGCAGGTCTCCCTCCTGGAACAACTTCCGCCCGAGGTGGTGCGGGCGGGAAGCCTATTCGCGGACGGCGAACTCTCCGCAGCAGAAAACATACTGCGGAGCTATCTGCTGAACGGCGGCAACCATGTTGAGGCGTTGCGACTGCTTGCCAGAATCGAACACCACTGCAACGCGCTTGAGGAGGCAGAACAGCGACTCCATACCGCTCTGAAGCTCGCCCCAAAATATGGGGCCGCACGTTTGGACTACGTCCGTGTTTTGCTTGACCAGCAGAAATATCTGCAAGCGCATGAAGTGATCAGCACCATGCTGAGCCTCGCACCCGGCGACAGAGATCTTCTTTCACTGGATGCAGCCGCGTTCGTTGGCATTGGACGACACGAGCCGGCGATTGAGCTGTATCGCCAGTTGCTTGCCGGGTCGCCAAGGTCCTGCGATCTGCATTTAGCGCTCGGCCATTCCCTTAAGAGCGTCGGACGGCCAAAGGAGGCTATCGAGTCCTACCGAAAGGCAGCTGCCGTCAGACCAAGCTTCGGCGACGCTTATTGGAGCCTCGCCAACTTAAAGACTTATCGTTTCTCGCAAGACGAGATCGAGCACATGCGCGCCGCGGAGTCGGCACCGGCGGCCAACCCTGTTGACCGCTACCATCTGTGCTTCGCGCTCGGCAAAGCATATGAGGATCTACATGAGTACGCGGAATCCTGGCAATTCTACGAGCGTGGCAACGCACTTAGGCGCGCCGAAAGCCGTTACCGCCCGGAGATTACCGAAACCAGCACGCGCAAGCAGATCGAGCTTTGCACCCCTGAGTTCTTCTCGGCGCGCGGGGGCGTCGGAGTGCCGGACCATGATCCAATTTTCATCGTGGGGCTGCCGCGTTCTGGATCGACGCTGGTTGAGCAGATTCTCGCCTCGCATTCGCAGGTCGACGGAACGAAGGAGCTTCCGGACATCCCACGCATGGTCCGCGAGATGGAGCGGTCCCGATCCGATCTTGACAATCCGCGTTATCCAGGGATGCTTGCCGACCTTAGGCCCGAAGATTTCCGGAGGCTCGGCGAGCGCTACATGACTGACACGCGCCCTTATCGCGGGGATAAGCCATTCTTTATCGACAAGATGCCAAATAACTTCCGCCACATTGGGCTCATCCACCTCGTGCTGCCGAACGCCAAAATCATCGACGTGCGGCGCGAGCCCATGGCATGCTGCTTTAGCAATTTGAAGCAGTTGTTCGCGAGTGGGCAGGAGTTCACTTACAGCGTCGAAGATATCGCTCGCTACTACAAAAGCTATCTCGAAGTGATGCGGCACTGGGACGCGGTGCTTCCCCGACGGGTACTGCGAGTGTGGTACGAGGACATTGTGGAGGATCTGGCGGTAAATGTGCGTCGCATCCTGGAATTTTGCAGCTTGGAATTTGAACCCGCCTGCGTCGAGTTCTATAGGCTAGAACGAAGTGTCTACACGGCGAGCTCAGAGCAGGTGCGCCAGCCGATTTTTCGCACGGGGCTCTCCCAGTGGCGGAACTACGAGGCCTGGCTCGGGCCGCTGAAGAACGCTTTAGGAGGCAGCGATCCGCTATCGTGAATAGGCACCTCAGTCGATCAGAACCGGCTGTCCGATTCAATGCGACCCCAGTTTGCCGAGCTACGTCATCCAACGTGAAAATGAAGGATACGCGTCTGTCTCGTATCCCTAAGGTGGCTCTGAAGGATTTTCGCCAAACACGCGCTCGCACAGAGCAGAATTCCCGATGGGAAGCATGACTTCGCAGGGCTGCGTCCAAGTCCACCCGCCGAAAGCGCCCGAGCACGTGATTCGTCAGAATAGCGAAGTGGAGCGGTCGTGAACGTCGAACGTCGGCATTCCGACCGCTATCTCGTGACTGCCAACCCGAGTACCAATTTCCCCTCAGGATTGTTGAATATCTCTGAAACTGTTCACTTTTGAACATATTCCCAAGATGCACCTACGTCACACTGTAGTTAGTTCGTGAAGAGAAGGCGGTGCCGTATGACCCCGACCGAACCCCGTATTTCCCACAAGGTTCTGCTTGTGGATGATGACGAAGCCATTCGCGAAATGATGACGGCCACCCTTGCACACAAGGGATTCGACGTGGTCGCTGCCGCCAACGTGACAGAGGCTCTGAAACTGATCACGACAAAGAACTTCGATGTTCTAATCACTGATCTCCACATGCCAAACCCTAGCGACGGGTTTGCAGTGATTACCGCGATGCGCCACATTCAACCGAAAGCACTTACGCTGCTGGTCAGCGGCTACCCCGACGTGAAGAGTGCTATGGACGCTATCCTTCTGGAAGCGGACGAAATCATCGTGAAGCCTTTCGAGACTAGGAAACTCGCTGATCTGGTCCACGATAAACTGCTCAGTCATAAAGCTTCTGTCTCGACGCCGAAGGAACGAGTGGCTGGGATATTACAGCATTGCGCAGGCCTGATCGTCGAAGACTGGTTGGCAAAGGTAAAAAAGGACAAAGAACTCAGCTACCTCCCTCTTAGCGACGAAGAGCGCACTGGATATCTTCCGAAACTGATTGAAGACCTCATTGTGCGCCTGAGAGCACCCCACAACCCCGGAGAAGAGAGCGAATCCATCGCCTCCGCCGCTGCCGTCGCCCATGGCAAGATGCGGAAGTTGCAAGGCTACAGTCCCGCCATGCTGGTGCACGATTCGCGAATATTGCAAGTCACCCTCTTCGGGATGTTGCAGAGAAATCTTAGTGCGCTAGACTTCAGCTTGCTGTTACCGGATGTCATGACGATTGCGGATGAAGTGGACTCCCAGTTGACACAGGCGATGGAGAGTTTCACCAATGTTGCGGAGGCGGCAGCGGCGGCGTAGCCCAACGAGCAAAGGAAGATCGTCCTATTTGCCGGCTGTCCGATTTGCGATCCATGAACGGCCACGTGCAATCTGGTGGCCACCGGAACGCAGCCATTCATTGCACCCCGTCTTCGATCTCAATCAGGGGACACGGATTACTTTTATTAATTAGCTCTGGATGGGACCAGCGAATGTGTGATCGCATGCACTGAGAGCATCACGCGATTCGAAACTCCAACCTTTCGCAAAAGTTTGGCTACGTGTGCTTTTACCGTGCGCTCCTCGATCCCGAGAGGAGCCGCGATTTCCTTGTTAGAGCAGCCCGCCACCAGCATCCCGAGCACTTCCTTTTCACGATTCGTGAACGGTCGTCGGTTCACAAAAACACCATGCTCCGAGGATCGGTATGCCTGATCCACGAACATCGAGAGAACTCGCCTGGGAGCCCAAACCGATCCCGTCAACACGGTTCGCACCGCCCGCACCAGCTCGCCGACCGACGCGGCCTCATCGACACAACCCTTTGCCCCTGCCGAGATCGCATTCAGAATTGCAGCGTCATGTAGGTGACATCCTGTCACGATGATATCCAGACGCGGACAGAGGGCCTTCACGCGAGTCAGCACGTCGATGACACTCTTACCGGGATGACTGCCGAGCAGAACCACGTCTACTTCGTGATTTGTGCCGATTTCTGCCAGCGCGACCGACTGGAGTTCGAAATCCGACTCCGCACTCAACAACGCCCGAAACCCGACAAATCGAACCGGATCGCTGTCGATCACCGCGATGCGTACCGGTGCTTTCCTTGCCAGAGAGGTTTTCATAGATTTATTCAGCTGCAGTAAACTTTTGCTCCTAAGTCGATTCGCATCATTCATATATACATTGTAATAGGGTTGTTGTGTTATTGGAGCTAAAGAGTAGACAACGAGGTACCCAAAGTTCCGCCTTCAACGTCGCATCAGAAAAGCGAGGTGGTCAAAACAACGCTGCCTGAACAGGCTGCGGTATGGTCATGGAGAAGCTTTCCGGGCGTTTGTGTTATCGTCTGCCGGAGTCCACCTATATTTGACCGTGGTCGCCATTTGCGGGCTCGGAGTAGAAGCGATCCACACAACTTTTCAGTCGGTGAGCGCTACAGGTTTTATGCGAACGGACAAGCCAGCGAATGCGGAACAAGAGAAATTGGCCGACCGATCGACGACTGGAAACCGAGCGACTATGAGCCGTAGGAGGAGCGCGCGCCATCGACCGCGAGCACTTGCTCCGATTGTTGCAACTGTTTCCACTCCCTAAAAGCGGCGGACCTGTTTGGTGTGCTGGACTGCGCTCATTGCTCGCAATAGCCCTCACTTGGTCTTGGGATTATCGTTGCCGTGGCCAGCGCGCACTTCGTTCTTGTCAACTGACCGCACTTCATCACTGCCGACATCCACGTTCACATCTTCGTGGCTCACCACTGTGGAGCCGTGTGGAACCACGACCGCCCCATCCTTCGGCACGGTCATCCCCACGTTCGCCAGTCCCGTTAGACTCGTGGCCAGTGCGTGTAACTCGTTCATGGTTTCTTTTGTTTTCACTAGCGCTCTGGTGTAGTCCTCCATTTCCAAGTAGCCGCTTATGAGTTGCAGATGGCTCGTCATTCTGTGCACCGACTCCTTCACAGCTTTCAGCATGTTAGTTCATCCTCTCCGCTCTCGATAAGGAAACGGAGGCGCTAAAGACCGTGTTGGCGTTCGCAGTCCGCGTGCGAAAACGGTACCGAGCCTCGGAGGCACGCAGCGCATCTTCCGCGTGTGCGCGCTTTAATTTGAGATCAGCTGTCATTGAAGTTTCCCTTGGGCGTGGTGGCTAAACAAGCACAAGAACTTTAGCAAGCGGCTCAACGAGGAGAGGGCTGGGGACCTATGCAGCGCTGAAACTATGCGCTAAACGCTTTCTTGCCTATGCTTCGCCTTTTGATTGCGGCTGCAAAGCTCAGCAATCATCGGCAACAGCTGTTGGCTGGCTTCAAGTTTGGGCACAAAAGCATCGACCAAAGCCAACGCCTGCATTGGGACTTCGTGCCCGGACAACAGGATGACCCCCAGTTCCGGCTTCACGAGTTTAATTTCGGAGGCAACTTCGTGTCCGTTCATCCCCTGCATCTCGTAGTCGAGGAGGACTGCATCAACCTTGCGCGTAATCGCAACCTTGAGTCCTTCTTGTGCCGAAGATGCGGTAAGAACTTCGTATCCAGACCTTTCGAGCAGCGCCTTCTCGTAGCACAAGATGGCCGCATCGTCATCGATGCAAAGGATCATCTGCTTGGACGAGGGATCAGTAGGGATCATTGTGGCCTCCTGCCAACTTCAGGCCCTTCCGACTCATTTTACTATCGCGTGAGTCTGACGCAGCTTATGACAAAGTTACGGGATCATTCGAAGGATGCACTCGTGCGTATGGCTCTGTCTGTTCAAAAGTGTACACTTTTGATCGTTTCGGGACGGCAAAGAGAACCCTCTAACCAAGAGAATCAGCAAGGTCTCATTCGAGCCTCAAGCTGTCAGCGAGGGATGGGCGGTGAGTGGAAGTACCTGCTGTTCTCCCTCGGGTACGCATTGGTTTTGTCTGCCTTTTTGCTACTGCGTAGTCCGTGAGAATCGACAAACGAGAGTCGATTCTGTAGCTGCATAAACACCCAGTCAGGATTGAGGGGGGATGATACCCGCAAAACGGGGGAGCAGCGCAAAAGATGAAGTCCTAACTATCACACTTTCAAATGTGATTCTTTCGCTTTAGTGCGAATGAAGAGGAAACGCCCAGATTATCGCACGGGGCGGCGACCGCGTGCAGCGACCCCATTAGTGAGGATCGGAGTTTCAGGACGTTTCGTCAGCATCCTTCCAGAGCGGCTCTGGCCAAATTTGCTATGAGGTAATCATCACAGGTATTGACCTTCATGGAGAAGGGGTCGCTTTTAAGACGACCCCTTCGTAATCTTCGCCACATGCAAATTGCGAGATATTCTTTTCTGCATCCGATGTTCC
This sequence comes from Candidatus Sulfotelmatobacter sp., assembly GCA_036514015.1. Classification (GTDB taxonomy): domain Bacteria; phylum Acidobacteriota; class Terriglobia; order Terriglobales; family Acidobacteriaceae; genus Sulfotelmatobacter. Next base: position 3,180 of record DATBYA010000063.1, on the reverse strand, counting down.
GCCTGACAGCCCATGAATGTTCTCACAAGTGTTTTCTCCGCAATACCGCTCCTCTGGTGGGTCGCTTTGATCATTTCTGCCCTCGGGATCGCTGCAATATGCCTGCGGGCTTTTGAAACTGAGGATTCGCGGACAGGACGTGCCGAGCGCAACAAGAAGAAAGAATTGCGGTCGCTAGCTGAGAAAATTTCGTCGTATGGCCACACCGTTCACCAACGGTACCCGGGGACGTGATCGTCAGCGAGCTAGACTTGGCGGAGCAACTTCGAAAGCGTCCCGATACAGTTGCCACGGCGTTGAACCTGCTGCTAAATGAGCAGAAAGTCCAACGGGCTACGTTGAGCGGATATTGGAAATTGCATGTGTGATCCCCAGGTCGCTATTGACTGACCCGGTCCCGCCACTCCGAGTAGCCTTCGTTTTCCTCGCCCTCGTCCTCGTCCTCGTCATCTTTAAACTTTACCGTCGTTTTCGTCTTCCTCTTCTTCCTCAGGCTGTTCCCAGATGAGGATATCGGCCGCGACCGAGTAATCAGGAGCGAGGCGCTCTGGATTCATTCGCTGCATGACCAATGGTACGCCTCACCACTCGTGGCAACGACAGAGTGCATGGACTGCTATAATGGATGTTGGGGCGGTTACGTTTTTCTCCTCTTTCAGGTCTTCTGACCTAAGCCAGTCCATCTGAAGTTCTCCCACACCTTAGGCTTTTCAGCGAATGAGTGGTCTGCCCTGCCGTTTGGTGGCAGGAACTCGCCAAGAAGGGTCGCTCTATGAACGCAACCACCATCTTCTTCGGGCTGCTGATCGTGCTGTTCGTGATCCTGCGCTGGATACGAAAGGCGAAACCAGAGCTCGCCAGGGATCAATTACAAAGGATGTGCCCGAATTGCGGACTGATCACGTCTCGATTAAAGGCAAGTTGCATGGAGTGTGGCAAACCCTTCACAGCGGTTGTGTACTCGACTTCAAAGAAATGAACCGCCGCTGTGGTTCACGTTTCCCAGAAAGGACGTAAGAATGACAAACATCAAATTTATTGTGAAAGTGAATCGACGGGGCACTCGCGCTGCAGCATACGTGCAGCGCGTTGATCCGACTCCCATCCAGATGACAACCAACCGTAGACTGGCACTGCTGATGGGGAGATTTACTGCGGAAGACGCTATCAAATCCCTGCAAAACTCCTATTGCATCCCCGAGTTGGAGTCGGTGCAGGTGAGTATCTAGATTCGCTGCTGAGAACGGTCCGAGAAGGCGATCATATTAAAGGAGCAAACCCCAATGAAACAGACCAGCCCCGCAGATATTACAAATCAAACACCACTAAAAGTGACGGAGCCCATGCGCTCCCGTGAAGTCCGGGGCGCTTTCGTGCTTTCACTGACTCACTTCCGAATCCGCTTGCAGCCAATTATCTAGTTCTTTTTAGTTCTTTTGGTCCGGTCCCCCCAGTCCCACGTGTTGCTGGTACAGGCCGTAGGCGGCGAAGACGAATTTGCTCTTGAAGGTCGGGCGTGGGGCTCCGGGCGATCACTAGTAGGGCTCCCTGTTACAAACAGGATCGTCATCTAGTTCGTCTCTCCTCCGAGGCCGTTTGAAATCATCTGAAAACCACTCTGACCTGCCTCGTCACAGGGGGACTCGCCTTCGCCAAAAATAGGCGGCTCTTGGTTGCGTTTTGCCAGAACGGCCTGATCGCCGCACAGGCTGGCGAATCATACCACTCACGCGCTTTCTGCACCCTGTCGAAACCGATTACCACGATGTGCCTTTTGGCGGTTCGCCCTCGAGAGCCTGGACATCGCCGCCCCGAACGACATAGTGTCCATTGAAAGACGCCACGATTTGCGGAACCTTCTCACCATATTTTGTAGGGCAGTTGGGGTCACCTCGACTTCCGCGAATCCCGAGACCTCCGTGGCACTCAACTTCAAAGTCCCCTCAGCGACCACATTGTTGCAATCGTCCACCAGTTGGTAGACGCCTCGATTGTTGATGTGCTGCTTTCCTCGGGCCTTGAAGCACTGATAATCGGCCTTTGCGTCCCAACGCGGGCTTGTGCCTCGGTGTATTGCTTAGGAAATTCACGGCACCATTCACCAACCCGGTCTGCAACTATTTGAAAATATGGCGGGGACGACGAGTTCTTGCACGCTTTCGGTGCCCAGCGAATCGGCATAAGCGCCCATGGATCTCCATCAGCCATTTCTAGCCTAGCGCCGTACAGCATGTTGCCCTCTTACGAACGGAAAACGCGGCGCTCCGGCTCCGCATAGAGCCCGAACTCCGCAATTCCCAGCGCCTTGCCCCTTCCTCGAACGCTTAGGCGGACGCGCTCCGCGGAGGTCTGGTTCACCCGGTACACCATCATTGTGGGTGACTCGCCAGCAAGCGCCTTGTTCCACCGCCCCCCGTTCCACGCTTCCACACGAAACGAAGCAATGCGGCTCTCCCTCCCATAGTCCCCCAGGTAGGTCGGCTCGAGGACTACAATCGTGTTGAAGCTCGTCGGCTTGCGCAGATTGATCTCGATCCACGCCGACGTTTGCCCGTCATCGCACTGCCAGTACGTTCCTGGCCGATCGTCGTTTGCCAGGTCCGGTCCCGACGTATCGGCGGAGCTGCTCGCGTACGAGGGCCGACCCGACGCAAGGTTCGATGAAATGATCTGCAGTGCGGGTGTTAGCCGTGGCGCGGGCACCCGATCGCGCCAGAGTTGCCCGATGTCAGCAAGCCGAGCCACCGCATTCTGGTCGAACCGCCCCTCCCGGTTCGGCGCCACATTCAAGATGAGATTGCAGTGGTGCGCATTGAACGGGATTAGCCATCCTTCGACGATCTGCTTGGCGGAGCGAAGTTCCTGGCTCGGATATTCCAGCTTCCAGAACCAGTCGCTCTGCAGCGTGGTTGCCGACTGCGACGGCACCTCGCTTCCGGCAGGAATGATCTGCCCGGCGTGCTGCTCATACTGCTTCACATCGGTGTAGTAGAGGGCTGACGCCGGAAACCTGCCTTGGTTGTAATCACTCATCAGGCAGTTCGGCTGCAGCTGCTTCACATGGTTGTAGATCTCGAGAAACGGCATCTCTTCATAGTTCAATCGGCTCCAGGCAGCGTTCCATCCGTCGATCACCAGTGCCGTAATCTCGCCATAGTTCGTCAGTAGCTCTGTCAGCTG
>DATBYA010000062.1:0-47331 GCA_036514015.1 Candidatus Sulfotelmatobacter sp. | reverse complement strand
TCTCCAGGGTAAACAACGCGCATGATCGTCTCTGCGAGAAGGCACAAGCGGCCGGCGTCGAGTTGAATTTGGTTCTCTACGACTTCCGCCACACCTTCGCTACTCGCATGGCCGAAGAGGGGATCGACCTGGCGACGCTCGCGAAAATCCTCGGCCACAGCTCGATCCGCATCGTCGAGCGCTACGTTCATCCGACGGCTGAGCACAAGAAGAGCGCAATGCTCCGGTACGAAGCGGCTCAGATGGCGCGGACCCAGGCCTTACAGGCCGAGAGGCTCAACTGAAGCGGGGGTTTTATCACGTTTCTGCTCAACCCACGAGGCCCGAATCATGCTCGGGCCCAAGCTGGGCGCGGAGAGATGCTGAAATGAACGGGGAAAATTTTGACGTACTTTTTGACGTACCCCCCACCCCGAATCAGGCCTTTTTTGCCCCATCGAGCCCGATCGAGCCCGAAGCACGGAAGTCGGCGGAGTCCAGTGAAATCAAGCAAATGCAGCGAAAGTTTGGAGGCGCGGGTCGGAATCGAACCGACGCATAAAGGTTTTGCAGACCTCTCCCTTACCACTTGGGTACCGCGCCCTCTTCCTGAGCAGAAACCTTCAACGCTATCTCATTGTACTGGCAACTGCTTAGGTGCTTCAACCTCAGGCCATTTGGGCAAAGTCAGGGCAAAGAATCTCGCCGATTTCGTCGGCAACTCTTCGATCACCCCACCAATTGCATGAGTATAGCCGAGAATCGTCTCGGCTTTCTCGTGACCGAGGCGATCCTGACGCACACCGATCGGAGCATTCAGTGGTCCATGATGGTTGCATTGCCCTGGCGGAATGCGTGCAAAACCCTCCATCTACCGCTGGCCCGTCGCAGCTCTAGCCCAACCATTGACCCTGTGTAGCATCTTTTTGAGGTCGTGTGTGAGGGCCTCTCCCTTGGAAAGAAAGCAGTCCATGCGCCTGCGCACCGCTGATGACAATCGCACAGTCCCCCGCCCGTGCCGCCAGGTTGGATTTAACAGAACATTCAGTTTACACTCCCCCCGGCACCGCTTCGACCGTTGACTCCCCGCACGCATCGCGCTTTACAATTTACTCGAATTACGATTGCCGATTACCGAGTGAGGCGTTGGTGACCGAAGCCGAACTGAAAAACCATCTCGATGCCGCCGAGAAGAGCCCTAAACAAATTGCTGCCGCCGTGTTGGGCCTGCCGGAGAAAACGTTGCGCTATAAACCGTCCCCTGACAAATGGTGCATTTTAGAGATTCTTGGGCATCTAGCTGATATGGAAATCCTGTATGCCTATCGGATTCGGCAAATGCTCGCTGACAAAGACCCGGTGATTGCGCCGATTGATCAGGACGCTTGGGCGAAGAATCTGGGGTATCTGGAATCCTCACCCCCGGAGTTGATCGCTCTCTACGGACTCAACCGCCACGCCAACGTAGGTTTGCTGCGGCGGCTGAATGCGGAAGGCTTGCAAAAATCCGCACGCCATCCCGAATTGGACCATCGGGTCACGGTTGCAGACTACGTGAGGATGATGGCGAAACACGGGCCGAATCATCTGGAGCAGATCGAGCGGTTGAAGAGAGAAACGGTTGGGAAACAATGAAGTTATACACCGTCCCTCAAGCGTGGCGGCTGGTTGCTGCATTCGGATTGGTAGGCGAAGTGCTTTGCTGAGGGCACTCGACGGCAGTGAGGCACTAGACCTTAAGCCGTAGCCCGGCGTCAGCTTCAGGTCGGCAGCAAACCCCGTACTGTTGCCAAAGGCGAAACCACGGGCTGTGCGCGAGCATTTCGCCGTGTCTTCGATTCGCAGCCGCGAGGTCGCTCGGACTCAGCGGTCTCGTATCCGGCACCGCGAAGATGCGCTTGAGGCACTCGATCTCGGCAATAGTCTGCTCGGCGTCGATTCGTCACAACATCTAACAGAAAAGGGGAGGTCAATTCGAAGCGGCATCTCCAAAGACAGCGACCGTGCGATTTTACTGATTGGTCGTCAGCCAAAGTCATACAATCTGGAGTGCAGTCCACAGCCAAGAGAAATGGGGGCGGATGGCAACCAGTGCGCTTTCTAAGCTGCTGGATAAACTCCTGCAACACTATGGTGCTCCTGGGCCGCTGCTCTCGACTGACCCACTGGAGCTAATCATTTGGGAGAACATCGCGTATCTGGCGAACGACAAGCGTCGAGCCGAAGCGTTCGTCATTCTCAAACGAACCATCGGAACACGCCCCGAACAGATTCTTGGTGCTCAGCACTCTACTCTGGCAACAATCGGCAAAGCTGGCATACTTCCTGACGTGAGCGCGGAAAAACTGCTCACAATTGCCAAAATCGCTTACGAGGAATTCCAGTCAGACCTCGGTTCGGTGCTTCGCAAGCCATTGCCACAAGCGAAGAAGGCTTTGAAGAGATTTCCAGGCATCGGTGATCCGGGTGCGGAGAAGATTCTCTTGCTCACTCGCTCCTACCCGCTCATGGCACTCGAATCGAATGGGTTGCGGGTGTTATGTCGAGTGGGTTTCGCTGATGAGCAGAAAAATTATTCGGCAACTTATCGTTCGATTCAGGATGCAATACGTGGGCAACTACCCAAGGACTACGATTCGCTCATCCGAGCACACCAGTTGCTCCGACAACATGGTCAGGAACTTTGCAAGCGTTCAAAGCCGTGTTGCACCAAATGTCCGGTCAGAGATATCTGCAATTACGGCCGGAGAACTTAAATCGCCTACCAGTTCTTTCCGCCCCAGTCCTAATCACCCGCGGGACTATCCTACTAATTAAAACGAGAAGCGTCCCGCCTTGAATTAGAAGGTTGGCCGCGAGCGAACTTCAGTCCCTATTGCAGCGCCCGCAGAGAGGAGGAACGATGCGTTTGCACGTCAGAGCGCGACCAGAAGGGCTTGGCTGTCGGTTAACCAAAAGGATTACGTTCCAAGGAACACCAGTCTCTTTGGTGCACTTAGAGGCAACCAATGACATCCCGCCGATGGAGAGTCAGGTCGTTCGCTCAGGCCATGCGTCGACCTCATATGCTTTGAGGGCGGTGGCCGGACGGCTTATGGTTGACGAAGAACTCACTGGACGAGGAGACTATCCGCTTTTCGCAATTCTCCGTTGTCCGGGAAAAGGCGATTTCCCTTATGCAGAATTGATCGTGCAGTCTTCTTATCACCGAGAGCGTTGTATACCGCTGCCAGAGACGTGAAAGTGCTTACATCGGTATCCGGGAAGAATCGCACGACCCACTCGAAGTTGTCGCGCGCTTGAGGGAGCCGGCCGCTCCGCCAATACACTTGACCAAGCCCGACGTGGCACGCATAACTGTAAGGGTCCTTCAGGATTCCTTCGAGCAGGGCTGACTCCGCTTCCGCGAGATTGGACATGCTGAGCCATATTAGTCCCAACCGACAATACTCGGAAGCCGGTGGATCGCGCATCACTGCAACCCTGTTCAACTGGGCCGCAATCGCTGTCCGAAAGTCCTGTCGATCTACAGCAAACTGCATCTCATCGTCAATCGCTGGCAAGAAACGAGGGTTTCGCTTGAGAATCTCGCGAACTCGTAACCGCGCAGAATCATCCTCCCCGCTGCGATGCTCGGTGATGGCCAACCAGTGCATTGCATCGAGCGAATCTGTATCCAAGCGAAGAGCTGCTTCAAGAGATGCCTTAGCATTCGGGAGAGCACCGTCAATTAGTTCGAGACGGCCCTGAGCGATGTAACGGCTGGCCGACTCCGGTTGAGACTCAAGGGCTCCCAAGAACCTCTTGGCATTAGCGGCATCATTGAGGTCGAGCGCAGTGGCCACACCCGCGTCCAGCGCGCGTTGAATTTCTGAAGGATCTAGTTTTTCTGGAAGCGGACCAGAGCGGAGCTCAGCAATGAGCTCCTGGTCGGCGTCGATCATGTTGCGTTCAAGGAGATTTCGAGGGGCGTGGTATTCGAGCAGAGTGCGGTCGTCAGTATTTAAGGTGCTGCCTTCCGCTAGTTTCCGTACCGCGCTGTCGTCCAATAAGAAGTAGGCGGCAAGGCCCTCGGGCTGCCGGACATCGATGGATTCAAAGTCGGCGCGGAGAGCCTTGTTCTCCCACAGCGAGTGAAGATGGCGAAACTGGAAGGGAGTCGCATCGATCCGGCCCAGGAGCAGGAGGTCTGTTTCCCCAGCGCGCCAGAGAGTAACGTCGGAAAAGTGTGGCGCAAAACTCGCGGCAATCATTCGTAGGTCAGCGGGTGCAATCGAGTATGCTTGCACCCATTGGACAAATAACCCACCCGGTGCGAGACGAGCGCGGGCGGCGGCGTAGAACTCATCCGAGAACAGGGTCGCAATTCCGGCGATCCATGGATTTGACGGTTCGGAAATGATTAAGTCGTATTTCTGCCGTGTGGTTAGCAAGAAATTTCGCGCGTCATCGACAATGATGTGGAGGCGAGCATCCTTCAACACGTTCCGGTTAAGGCTCTCGAGATACGGTGCCGCGCGGATCACAGCGGGCTCAATTTCAACGCAATCAATCTTCGCGACATCTGGATAGAGTGCCACCGCGGAGGCAGTCATGCCGCTCCCGAAACCGATGACGAGCACTCGGCTGGGCGCGGAATGGAAAGTCGCTCCTAGGTGTGCTAACAGAAGTTGCGTTCGAGCATCATCCGTTGAGGCGTCAACTTTGCCGTTCACGCGGAGGGCGACGTTGTTATCAGTACGGACGACCGCTATCGAATCGTTTATTCCCTCCGCCGCAAAAACTAGATCTTTCGTTGCAGCGATTTCATCGAGAGTCAGGCGCCCGCCGTGGGAGTTCCCGTACAGTGCTGCCGAGAAGGAAAGGAGTGACGGGTTGTAGAAGAAAGTCGACGAGGCAACCACTAAGGCGATCACGAGGCAAGCCAAATCGAGTGACAGAGGCAGAACACGCCGTGGTTGACGCAAGTCGAGGATCAACGCCAGCAGCACATTTATCGCCGCGGCGGCCGCAATCACCCGAAAGCTGCCCAGCAACGGAACGAGCCAGAACCCGGTTATCACCGACCCGGCAATCGCACCCAGCGTGTTTGCCGCATAAGCCCTGCCAATCGCCGCAGCACTGCTGCTTCCACCACCCGCACTGCGGCCCAGCAGAACGAGAAACAATGGGAAGTTGAAGCCGAAGATCGTTGCCAGCGGAATCAACGTGATAGCACTCGTGACAGACTGCGTTAGAACCAGGCCGCCAAATGTCTGATCGGTCGTTCGCAGCAAGAGTGGAATGAGCGCCGGAATCCAACGAAAGAGGATCAGAGAAAGAACTGCGGCTGCTCCTAAACCAAGTTGCGTTCGAGAGAGCGTTGCCATGGAGATTCGTGCTGCGAGGGCAACAAAACGTTGGAACAATACGCTGCCGATGACTGTGCCGGCCAGGAACGTCGCCAGCATCAGCGTGAATGCGTAGGTAGAACTACCAAGTGTGATTGCGAGCAACCGAGTCCATGCAATCTCGTAGGCAAAGGCGGTGCAGCCCACGATCGCAAACAGGAAGAGCAGGTAATGTGATGTGCTATTTTGGGACTCCCGGTCGGCCGAGGTTGCCCTTGAGGGCGCGACGCCCGCCGCAATCCCCGTCTCTTTCGCCAGTCGGATGGCGATCAGGCCAGCGAGCGCGTTGATGCCGGCGCCAGAGACAATCGTCAGACGCAACCCAGAAGCCGGGAGCAGAACAAATCCAGAGATCAGTGTCCCGGCAACCGCGCCCAGAGTGTTTACCCAATACAACTGGCTGACTCGGATACCGAGCTGCGCGGAATCTCTCGCGACACTGGAAACAAGAACGGGAAATGTGCCTCCCATTAAGAAGGTTGGAATGAACAGAACGAGAGTCGTACCCAGGAATCTCAGCGCAAGGAGAAGCGGCTGCGAGCCACCAGCGGCCGGATACGCTGTCACATAGAGGGTGCGTACTGCGGCAAGTCCTGCAAGGGACAGGGTAGCGGTGATGGCCACCAGAAATTCTATCCGTGCATATAACGCGACAGGTCGCGCATGCTGCCCGCCCCACCTGCCGAGATATGCACTCCCCGCTGCAAGTCCAGCCATGAAGACAGCCAGCACTGTGGCAACCGCATAAGCAGTATGACCAAAGATCAATGCGAGGGCCTTGGCCCATGCGACTTGGTAGATGAGGCCCGCCGCTCCGGAGAGGAAAAAACATGTCAGAACACCTACGAGCTTGGGCGGGGGCACCGATTGTTTTCTAACCCTCCGACTCGGCATAGGTCTTCGAAGGCTTTAATCATAGCGCAGAGGGCGATCGTGGCTCTGGAGGCTGGCCGATCCACGCAGGGGGAGTAAGACTCAGTAGGCGCTGGATCGGGAGATCCGCGCGCCCGGGAAGAACTGCGGCCAGTCGCGCACGGGAAGCCTCAATCGGCGGCAGCTTTCCACCACCGAAAGAATCGCCGCAATCTTCGGTCCCGCCGGCGAACTTCCTATATGGATCCAATTCCTTCGACCAAGGGCTACGGGACGCATCGAGTTCTCCGCCAGGTTGTGGTTCCCCTCCAGTTTTCGGATATTCCAAGGAATCGCGTAAGCTTGTCCCACAGGGTAAGCACGTAGTTCGAGGCCCTTGGCCAGCGCGCCCCCAGGCCGTGCCATGGAGCGTGCCGCTTCGACCTCTTCTGGATCCGATCCAGCAACGGTCGCGATTGTTGCTGACGCAGAGTGTGGCGTGCCGTCAGGCTGAGGGCTTGGCGGGCTTCGGCTACGATGGCAAACAGTTCATTGATCTGCGCTACGATCGCGGTCGCCACCGGATCCTGGGGATTTAACTGCACCGCGTCGCAAAAATATCGTTCCTCACGAGACTAGCCCGCGTGAACCATCTTTGGTCCCCCGATCTGATCAGTGCTCATGGACTGAGCGTCCCTAGCATTGCTGGGACCAGCTTTCGGTGCGGAATAGTGCGGAATGGGTTTTGTTAGGCTGTCTAAGGAAGCAGTTAAGGAAGAGAACTGAGATATCGGTATCCACGGCCCATGTCGGTCTTCTTTGCCGCGAGACTCATATTAAGATTACTGTCTGCTCTCGGCAGTACCAAAGTCAGGGTTATACCGCTCGGATGCGTTTTTAGGAAAATACCGTAGTCGGTCATGTCCTAAGGTGCGTTCGCGATCATTGGTTGTGCGCATATCATATAACCAGTGACGCTAGACATAAGACTCCCGCGAGATGATGAAGAATATCGGCTCCTCTCGGTTTATGAGGCGTCTTGCGCCAGGGAGCACGCTGCCGCTGCTCATTTACTATATCCGGACCCTAACTTACCGCATGGCGCATACATGAAACTGGTGGGCGATCTCCAGACCATACGGAAGGATTGCAACGAACAAATGCTTGCAATCCGGGCACGTCACAATAAATGCTGGACCAATTGATCTTCTTGCAGCAACTTCGTAACTTCCTTCTCAGCTGACAAGTCAACTTGCAGATTCAGGTAGTCCGGACGCATCCCTGGGCACATCATCCGGCTCTGACGCCTACCTGTGAAGCTGGATAGAATGACCGCCTCCACGGCAACAATTACTCCTTGTAACGAAAACGGGTAACGGGTCAGGATCACTCCGTGATCAAATGGGCGACGCAATGATGTGCCCCACCCACTATAGTGCTCTGGCTGATGTCCGCTGTTGCGACCAAGCGTTGGTTGTACTTAAGTTATACAATCAGAGTCGCTGTCATTGTTGAGAGGGGATTATGGCAAATCTGACCAATGCGCTTCAGCAGCTTCGTGCGGAGCAGCGAGAAGCGCAGTTGCACGTGAAGAAGTTAGGCCAAGCGATTTCCGTGATCGAGTCGCTAAATGGTTCCGGAACACCCCGGAGCGGAAACCAAGCAACCCGAATTATCTCCGCAGCTTCACGACGGAAAATGGCGAGAGCGCAAAAGGCGAGATGGGCAAAGTTTCGGAAGGGACCCGAGCCTGTAGCGAAAACCACTGGCTCGGCTCCTGTAAGGCACACCATTTCGGCCGCCGGGCGCAAGAGGATCGCGGCTGCGCAAAGAGCCAGGTGGGCGACGGTGAAGGCTGGGCAGAAGGCGGCGTAAGCCGACAGAGAATGCTGCGAGTACGCGGCGGGCTTTTCTCTTTGAGGAGGAATCACTGCGGCTTGAATGTCAGATGAGCTAGGCAATATTTGCGACCTTGCTCGGCAGCACTCTCGCACTGTTTGCTTCCCTCGTCAGCCTCGCAGCGCCACACTTCGCACACACAGCGAAAACCGCCCGCCATGCTCTTGTACCAATCGTGTTGATGCTTCCTAGCTGCGGACACGCTGCCTCGTTTTCGAGTCGGGAAAGGTACCACACTTGTCCTTGTCTTCATGACGGATAGGATGCATCGCCAGAGATTAGGGGGTGAAAAAAGTCTGCGTGAAGGGCTTCGAGTTGAGTCCCTATTTTCTAGTGGATGAGCAATTGTGAACAGCGGCACGTCTGTTCCGGCGTTACCCTCCTTTTTGATTTGGCCAGTGGATGCGCTTCGTTCCATTTCAGGGGCGAGCCAATATCGCCCCTCGGTGTCCACTTTGGATTCGCCAATGCAGGGCCTCGGCAGTGTATCTATGGCCGACTAAGTCGCCTCCCCACCGCGCACCCCGCCTTGCAAGTCTTAACGACGGTTCGGCACGTGAAAGGTGAATACAGACTGCAAACACCACATCACGTCAGCGTTGATACCTTTGTAGCGGACAAGGCTCTATTCCTGATGACCGCCTGCGTCGAATATGGGGACAAGCACATGCACTGCTCCCAGTGCGGGACGCGGATCAAGTGGGAAGCGGCATTCATCTCCGCGCATCGCGCGGCAGAGCACTGCATAGGCACGGGGACAATCGTTCCGGTTGACATTCCATACTGCCCCCAGTGCGAGGAGAAACCTTATTGGAGAGGTTGCTTCCATGTCCGCGACGGCCAGAATGCGGCGGCACAACTGCTTGACTGTTCCGGCGTGAGAATCGCTCCGGCTACAAGCTCAAGTTGAGCAATTCTGAACAGCCGTTCTGCCTCGACCGACTGCGCCATCGTCACGATACGGATGGGGTTTTATGTGAATGGCAATTGCTTGGCGGAAGCCGCGCCCGGTGCAGACAATACACCGATGGTTCAAGGCGAGTGATACTGCCTCGGGTAGCGCCTATGTCATTCAAGCGGGTCGCAGGCAGGTAGATGGGCTGATGGTTCACGCTGGAAGCACAAGATGGGGGAAATGTTGGGTCCAGGTGCGCAAAACCGGGCGAGCCACGGATGAAAAGCAACGGGAGCCAAGGGGAAAAAGCCAGCCACACGCACGAACGAAAAGCCCCGTCGTCAACCGCATTTGCTTCCTTCTCCGATGGTGACGGGCGCTATTCTCGGTTCGAAGAGTGTGCAATTCTGGACAGAATTGCAGTTTCCTTGCGGCATATGATCGAAGAACGAAAAGGCAGTAGCCATCAGAAACGGCTGGGTAGTTTTTTCTGACTTCAGAACGTTGGTCGGAACCTTCGTCGATAGTCGAATTTGTTGAACCTTTGAATGCGACCCTCGAAAGCAAAACTTTGATAAAGTGGAAACCCACAAATTGGATTGAACACTCGAAGTTCGGTGTCGGGCAAGTCAGCGAGATTCGAGAGGACAAACTCGACATTGATTTTCTGAACCACGGCCGGAGAACGATTCTGAAATCGACAGAATTGAAGCCATCGGCTGGACCCAGCCCGGCGTTCAAGTTCACTCGCGCCGCGGGCATGTCGCGCATGGAGCGCGCGCCTCGCCGACCTCCATTGGATTTCGACCACTTGGTTAGCTGCTTCATCCGCCGTTTCCCTGACGGGTTTGAGGGGCAAGACTTCCACGATGCCGAACGTAGGTACAAGGAAGACGCGGCGGGTGTGCTGAAGGACAAGCTAGGCAAGGAAGCGTTTGAGAACTTGCTTCGTGACGGTCATCACACGGAGATCTGTGAGATTGCGAAGCACGTCTTGCGGAGCACCAATCTTGTTTCCCGGATCGAGAAGGTAAAATTCTCTAGTGCCCTTGACAACGTAAGCAATCATGAGCGTTTTGCGAAGGCACTTTACAACCTGCTGTACGGCTCTGTTGAAATGGAGGGACGTTTCACGACCTTTTGCAGCCTTCTCTCGGAAATCGGCGCGAGCAAATGGACCGTGGCAACGTGCTACCAGTTCCTTGCGAGTGATGGCAAATGGATGTTCATGAAGCCTGCTGTTATGAAATGCATGGCCGAATCGCTCAAGGTTTCGTTGAACTACAAGACGGAACCGAATTGGCTCACATATTCCAAACTTCAGGAATTGGCTGATCGCGTGGATTTGGAGTTGCAGAGTCGAAAATTGACGCCACATTCCCGGATCGACGTACAGGGGTTCATCTGGGCCTCGATTGGCATTGAAGAAGGCACCTACGGCAAAGCCGAGTAGCGATCGCTTGGTATTCCTCTGCTTACCGCCCGCACCCCGTTACTCACCTGACCCGTCAATGGGCCGCTACCCCCTGTTCGTTACACTCCTGTGCCGAGGGGAACCAATGGGAATTTATCTGGAGTGGCTGGGCAGTTAAAGAAAGAACTCTTAAGAGCACAACAGAAAGTCCAACGATTTGCTGCCGCGCTCGCGGACTTCGGAAACTCGGGATCGAACAGACAACATATTCTATTTGCCGATGATCACAAGCGAGCATCGCCCAGAAAATAGCGATGGGCAGAGATTCGAAAGAGATTGCAGCCGGCAGCAACAGCGAAGACAACCGGCTCCGCTTCTCGGAAGCGCACCATGTCGGCATCGGCCCGTAGGAAGATCGCCGCCGTTCAACGGGCACGATGGGCAAAGGTGAGGGCGAGGCCGAAGCAAGCGGCATAGACCTGAGTGTTCCATACGCGGCCGTGCGTCCATACGGCGTGAGGAGAGCGACATGGCTACGATTGGGTTAGTCATCACTGGTCTGGCATTTCTTGTCAGCATTCTCTTCAACCTACTTCAACTTAAGTGGCGCAAAGAAGAACGAGTGGCACGCGCCGAGGACAAGGCTGAACAAAAATGCAAAGACGGCGAGGGGGAAGCGGGGCGACGATTGAAGGAACAGGCTGTCCCGCTGTTTTTCAACTTCGATGGAACCCCCGGCCCGATACTGGTCGCCGGAAGTCAGCATTCGTCGCAAGGGCCGTTCGTGTACTTATGGGGTCTTGTGACCGTCGTGAATCGCACTCAGTTGCCTATAAAGATCACTCCCCTCCGTCTCCTCATGGCGGGCGAGGAATGGCCCGTTCAAAGTATTTCCTTCCATCTGAAGTCCAACACTACGGACAGATCAGACCGAATTAGCCTGAGAGGAAACGACAAAGAAGACTACGAATTGCATTTCAGGTTTACAGACGACAAATGCGCTACCGGGAGTGGGGAGGTTTGGTTTGCAAGTGACAACCGACCCGGAGAGTTTTCGGTACCAGTTAGGTTCCGGCAATAGCGGCCGAGACGAGCGGAGCCTCGACACGCCCAAACCCCATCTCACGCGATCTGCCCATTCCCACCTTTGATCGCCTGCAACGCGGCTGCGCCCATAACGTTAGCGTTGCGGCCAGATAAATCCATCTGCGAGAGCAGGCTCGGAACAATCTGGAGCGGGAGACGGGATTTGAACCCGCGACTTCGACCTTGGCAAGGTCGCACTCTACCACTGAGTTACTCCCGCTCGTCCCCTCATTCTACAGCACTTGCGCGTTTCGTGACAATTCGCACTTGCGATCGCTTTTGGCATCAGCAGCGATTCCCAACTCTGCGATGTACTGCACTTGTGCCTCACTTGCTTTGGCGTGGACTAGCGGGCCGCCGAGCGGATTTGGCCAAGAAACGGTTCATCGTTGGGCAAGTCTTCACCTTTTGGGGGCTTGTCATCATGCTTCGGAATTGTTGCGCTACAGGTCCGCGTATGCGTTTCTGGCAATCAAGGTCATCGGCTTTGAACAAAGCCAACGCCACTCTGCCAACAGGCGTTCAACATCTAGGTAATCGACACCAAACCAGTTCTCCATGCCGTCCACCGAATCACGCGAAACGACCTAGCTTTGCGCAGCGATTTTAGCATCTGGCAAGGCCTACGTTGAGGTCAACTGTCGCAAACGCTGAATGGGATAGCAGAGCGCGTTGAGGGGCGATGTTGCGAACGCCCGATCTTCGACGATTCAGTCGAAACCAGAATCAGACGGCTGACCTGCGAGATTGCGAAGATCGACGATGTTCTCTACGCGCCAACACCGGTACGCAGTACTCAGAAGTCAGCAATTCGCCTTCAGCAGTCAGCACTCAGTTGATTTGACTGAGTACTCAATTCTGAGCGCTGATGCTTCCGAAAGCTTTTCTCCTCACTTCTTGGGCTGTGCCGAGGGCGGAAGAATGCCGTTCAGCCGCAAATACATTGCCGCCGCCGCATAGTGATCGGACAGGCTGCTGGCCAATCCCAGCGCCGCCACTGAGCGAGGAAACTGGCGTCCACCAAAAAGCTCAATCGTGTCGCCCAGCTTTGAGTCGTCCATCTTGCTCAAGGCATCGCTGCAGAAACTGAATGACGTTTTCACCGCGGCCACCAACTGGTCTTTCGAATCGGTTTCTTTGGCTTCGTCTACCTTGGGTGCTGGCACATCCGCCGCCTTCGAACAGAAAAGACTATTCGAATTGGCGATGTGCGCGGCCAGGTGAGCGAAGGTGCTCTGATCGGCCGTAGGCTTGTAGGAGAATTTGTCGGCGGGCATGGCCTCCATAGCGCCGATCGTGTTGTTTTGGAAGCGCTGCAGCACCAGGCGCAGCGCAGCCGTGACCGGATCTTTGGTCGTCGCTGCAGGCGTTGCCGCAGCTGTCTTGGTGGCTGAGTTTTGAGCTTGAGAGAGCGCGAGGGTGGCACAGACGAAAAGACAAACAACGCTGGACGCGGGTTTCATGGAGGCCTCCTGAGGCATTAGAAATATACGCCACTGATTAATGGGGGATTCGATACGGTGCAAAAAACTTTCGCCGCAAAAGATCGAGATTTCCCTGTGAACCTCGGTATCCTCTGTGGTTAATGTTTCCTACATGTCACAATGACCCGATGCCCAACGATCGCTCCATCCCATTTTTTTTACCGCAAAGCCTGGAAGGGAGCCTCACCCCTGAACAGAGTGTCCTGCCCCTGCCAGTGCGGGATTTCTCAGAGCAGCCTCGCCTCGAGCCTCATGCTCGATCTGGGAACTCATTTCCTGAGTCAAAGACTCGGGATCAGGAAAAAGCTCCCACATGTTTCCTTGCGCAGGCTGTGCCTCCTGGCAGGGCACACGACTCACCAGCCTGAAGCGGTCCGTCGGACTGGGATGCGTATCATCCTCTGAGGTTTTCCGATTCATTGCCTTGTCGACCGCTCTTTCCACTGAATCCTCTCCGTATACGTGCAGAGTGTAGAGGTTTCTGAAGGGCCTTCCCGCGCCACGCGCTTCCTGAAGCTCCATGCCTGCGATGTAGCGGAATTCAATCTGGCGTCGTACGACATGTCGCAGACCTTCTTCGAATGCTTGTGCTCCGTAGAGGCCGGCAGCAGCACGATCGGCCAGCACTTCCTGCAGTCGCGTTGCGCCATGGCTGATGCGCCGGAATAGGAAGTGATAGAGCCGCAGGAACTGGAAAGCGACGTTCCAAAACACGGCCTGGCCAGCGTGGGCCATGGCGTACGCGAAGTTCATCATGTCCTGGTTGACCCGCAAAGCTATGTCGCCGCCTGCTGTATCACGATGAGAAAGGTGTCCGTACTCATGAGCGAGAATCGCGCGAAAGGAATTCTGACTGAAGCCCGTAAGAAGTCCGAGGCCCATCACCAGCGTGCGCTGCCCTTTATCCTTGCGGCGCGCGCTACGGGTGCCCTGTTCGTAGACCGCCATCTCAGTTCCGGGAGTGATGCGAATCTGGTCCAGAGGACGCGTGCCAAGTTTGTCGGCGACCTCACGCGTCACGTTCCACAAGTCCGGAGCGTCTTCCCGCCGCAGTGTGCGTCCCGGCTGCGCCGGATCCACGCGAACAAAGAGAGTCTGCACTGTCTTGTAGACCGTCACTACGGCTCCAATCACAAGAACGGCCACAAGTTTGATCGGAATGTAGCCAATCATCAGAACGCCATAGACAATTCCCGCGGTCACACCCAAAACCATCACGATCACGAAGGGGAGAGAGATATAGTAATACGAGCCCGCGACATTGATGAGATGCCGGTAACAACGGCGCAGTAGAATTTGACCGCTGCTCGCCGACGCCGTGGGATCGGCACCTTCAATCAGACGCAGCGTCAGCATCGAGAACACCTTGCCGAGAATGAAAAGAAGCACCACGCCGCCGGCCCACGCCAAAATCACCAGTGGGCTGTAGTGCGACCAGCGCCAGGCCATTGCCTGCCTGCGAACGCCGGAAGCTAGAAAAGCTTCGGCCACCTCATTCGGCAGGCCCATCCGCTCGGCAGTCTTGATTTCGCGTTCCGACGCAACCCAGTCCGACGCCATTGCCAAGCGGATGGCATTGAAGTAGTGCGAGCCTATCAGCTCGGGATGCTTCTGTACGAGCGCCGCTGTGGCCTGGCGAAAATCCTCCAGACTCCGGTCAACAAGGGCAAGCTGCGCGAACAGCCAGAGGTAACTTGCGTCGTCAGAACCGCTGTACTTCTCGACGGCCTCTTTCGCCAGGGGGAGCGCCATTCGCAGCTGTTCGTCCGTGCCATGGGTTGTGGGAGTCGGATAGGCCAACACCTGCGCAAGACTCGCCAGGTTTTCAGCCGAGCGCTCAATCTTCAGCGCGCGTCTGCTGTAAGTCAGTCCTTCGTCCAACTGCCCGGACGCGGCCAGGGAAGCTCCCAGGCGCCGCATCGCCGGCGTGAACAGCGGAGCCTGTTGCAATACACTTTGAAATCGTGGGATCGCCTGCTGGAACTCGCCTTTGTCCATTGCGGAAGTCGCCTGCTGAAAGGTCTCGACGGCGCCTGGCGCAACCCCAGCGAGCTTGTCGCAGATCGGCTGTTCTGTTCTTGGGTTGCGGACAAACTGCCCAAACGCCAGAGCAGAAAGGAGTATCAGAGAGGCAAATGCAACGAAGGGCTTGGGAGTCATGCGCGGCTCCTGGTCCAGAGGAGGGGTATTCTACCGCATCTCGCGCCTTGAATCATGGGTTGCCGACGTGGCCAACATGACTTCGACCTTGCTTCCGAGACGATACAACCTCGCACCCCGAGCCCGACGATGCTCTCATCGCCGATCTTGCCCGCGATGGCATCGCTTAGGTGCCAGTCTTTCCATTCGGGGGCTTCACCCCATTGCAGTCGGCTACCCTAATCTGACGTCGCTGCGCGCCTCGACGCCACACCGATGCCGGTTGCGCTGGCCTGGTTTCATCGGCGGTCGCCCAACATCCTGGTGGTTTGCCAGCGGTGGATAATTTCGGTAGCAATTTGGTAGCAAATGGCTCCATTTTGGCCGGTTTTAGGCAACTCCGTAGGTCGTAAGTCCTTTAAAACCAATGGCCGGCTGCTACCTTACTTTCATGGCATGGAAGTCGCGAACAGCGTACCGCAGCGTTTCCCAAAGCCCGTCCCCGTAGTACCCGTCATGAACGAAGTTCACGACTACGCGAACTCCAATTCAATCTTCTTCGCCGCCCGGTCCAGATTCACGATTCGAAAACTGCGAACCTGCCCGGCTCGCATGGGCTCTGCTTTGGGGGATCCTCCACCGCCGCTTTTCCAGCGCGCCTGCAGCATAGAACTCAAGGCAGAAAGATCGGCCTTCGATTCCTGCGGAGCCTCAATCTTCATCCTCGCCGGAGTTGCTGCGGTCATCTTGCAAGAAGCATGAATGCCCTCGCCCAATTCCACTTGCGCTTGGCCGCCGGAATCGTCCATCAGCCGGCCAGTTACCACGTCGCCTTCGTTGTGCTCCGCAATGTATTCGTCAAGGCCAGTGGGCACCAGTTGCTTCATTCCCAGCCTCATCTGCCGTTTCTCCAAATCAATGGCGAGCACTTGCGCCTTGACCACTTGCCCCACTCGCAGCACGTCCTGCGGCTGGTTAATTCTCTTTTCCGCGCTGATATCGCTCACATGAACCATGCCTTCGATTCCTTCCGCAAGCTGCACAAAGGCGCCGAACTTGGTGAGATTGGTCACGGGTCCTTCAACCGCCAAACCGACTTGAAAGCGCTGCCCAATGTCGTTCCAGGGATCCCCCAACGCCTGCTTCAGCCCGAGGGAGATACGGTGCTCCACGGCATTAACTTGCAGAATCACAACCTCGACAGTCTCGCCCTGTTTCACAACATCGCTGGCTTTTCTGATCTTGCCCTTTGACCATGACATCTCAGAGATATGGATCAGCCCTTCGATGCCAGGCTCGAGTTCCACGAACGCGCCGAACTCGACGAGACGAGTGACGGTGCCGCGTGCCCGATCCCCCGCCTTGAATTTTTCTGCGACCGCGTCCCAGGGATGCGGCTGCAGTTGTTTCAAACCAACCGAAATGCGCCGTTTGTCGGCATCCGAAGTGACTTTGAGCACCTTCACTTCGACCGCCTGACCCACCGACAGCACATCCGCGGGCTTGTTGACGCGGCCCCAGGCAATGTCGCTCACATGCAGCAACGCATCCAGTCCGCCTAGGTCGACGAAGGCCCCGTAATCGGTAAGGCTGCGCACCGTGCCGCTTACCGTCTCGCCTTCCTTGATCTGCGAATAAAATTTGTCCTTGGCGGAACGTTCTTCCTCCTCCGCCACCGCGCGCCGATCGACCACCACATCTTCATCCGTCACATCGAGCTTGATGATGCGGCAGCGGATCTCCTGCCCCACCAATTTCTCCATGTCGGCCGCCTCGCGAACTCCGCTGCGCGAACCGGGCATGAACGCCCGCACTCCCACGTCAACATTGAATCCGCCTTTGATCACACTCGTCACCGTGCCCAACACGGTCGTCTTCTCGGCAAAGGCCTTTTCCAGCCCCGTCCAATCCATGGGCCGTTCAACCTTCAAGCGCGAGAGCTCGTAGTAACCGTCCAGATCGCGACCCTTCACCGTCACCAGGCACTTGTCCCCAGGCTTTAGCGTCTCGCCTTGCAATGCCGCCAGCGGCAGAATTCCTTCCGACTTGTATCCGATATCGAAGAACACCGACTCGGCGTTCATCGCAATCACCGTGGCCTGCAGCTGCCTGCTGCCTTCCGTCTTGCGGGAATGGCTCTTTTGGAACTGAGAGAGAATGTCGCCGAAGGATTCAGCGCTTTCGGCCGCAGGTTGGATTTCCGGAGTTTCTGGACTAGACATGGAAAAGGTCAGGACCTCATCGCGGGAGAATCCTTTAAGGATACCATCGTCCCGGCAGTGTCTCCCGCGTCGGCTCAACCACTTCAACCACAGGCAATCTTCGACCGTGCTACTCGACTGGTCCCAATGAGCTGGCGATCCAGAACCTCTCCGTCACCTTGATTGACCTTCCTCTTACTACCGCGCCCACTGCGGATCATCTTCCGGTTTCACGATCTGCCCGTCGCGCATGTGAAGGATGCGGTCTCCGTACTTCGCCGCCTCTGGATTGTGCGTGATCATCAGTACGGTCTGACCGAGTTCCTGATTCGACACGCGCAACATGCCAAGCACCACGTCAGAATTCTTGGAATCCAGATTGCCCGTCGGTTCGTCGGCCAGCACGACTGCGGGCCTGTTGATGAGCGCTCGCGCCAAAGCCACCCGCTGCTGCTCGCCTCCGGAAAGTTCTGACGGGCGATGCCCCAGGCGCTGGGTCAGCCCGAGCAGGTCGGTGATGCGGTTGAAGTGCGCTGGATCCCCTTCGCCGTTGCCCGAAATTTCCTGGGCAATCGCAATGTTCGAGCGTGCGTCGAGCGTGGGCAGCAAGTTGAACTTCTGAAACACGAAGCCGATCTTGCGTTTGCGCATGCGGGTTCGTTCGGCATCGGAGAGCGTCGCCAGGTCGTCGCCGTCGAGCACTACGCTGCCCCCGTCCGCCCGCGTCAATCCGCCCAAAAGGTAAAAGAGAGTCGACTTTCCGCTGCCCGACGGACCCACCACGCTGACGAACTCGCCGCGCTGCACGCTGAAGGAAATCCCGCGCAGCGCCTCGACTTCAATTTTGCCCACGTGATACGTCTTCCGCAGATTTTTTGCTTCGATGAATGCTTCCGCCATGCCTGCCAAGAATCTTACACGAAGGGCAGCGGAAACCCAGCTCGTAGAGACGTTGCTTGCGACCTCTGTACCAGCCGATTAAGAACCACTAGATGGTACTCAGGCTACGCCGATATGGCGCTGGACTTCCGGAGTTCGCGGCTGCATGCGCTTGGGCCCGCGCTTTCGCACCAGCAAAAGTCGAACCCGCTCCAGCAGGTCGACCGGCGCGTACATCCCCTTGGCAAGGAAAACATCCGCCTGCGAATCGTGATTGTAAATGCGGACCTTGCTGGAGATAAGAATGGCGGGCGTGTGCGGCGACACATCCTTGATTCTGGCGATGAGTTGCGGCCCGTCCAGTCCCGGCATTGCCATGTCGGCGATTACCAGGTCGATCCCGCCTTGTTTAAAGCGCGCCAGCGCTTCCTCTCCGCGGGAAAAGCTCGCCACGCGGTAGCCGCGGGTTTCCAGCATGATTTTTCGGTGGGAAAGAGACTGTTCGTTGTCATCTACACACAGAATCGTGCGCTTGGGTTTCATCAGCCTTCCGCAATCTATCGGGCGCTGCCGCAAGCGCGGCTCGCGAAACCGACGGAGGTTTTTCTCAAAATGAAGAATGTCAGAGCGAGATGAATGCTAACGGGTGGCGCGCTCACTGTAAAGTGCCGCCGCTGCTAATGGGTCGTTCTGGCCATTGATTTTTTCTTGAACGAGTGCGTCTCTGTGTTTTCCGTAGGTTGCGCCACGCGTGTCAGAGAAAAAGTTCGCCGCGCATAACTTCGATTGCGTTGCCGCCCACGCGCACGTTAACTACCCGGTTATCGCTGAGATTAGTTTGGCGTGACGCGCGCACAAAAATCCGGCTCGGTCGCTGCATCTCGAGGCCCTGTTCGATGAGCACACGCTGGTCGGGTTCAGCCACTCCGTGAGCCACCATCCACGCGGCGGTGCATCCCGCCGCCGACCCCGTAGCCGGATCTTCGGCATTATAAAACAGCATACGCGCGTGCAAACGAGCCGCCGGATCCACGGTTTCACGGGCCACGAAGTAAAGGAATCTTCCGCCAGTTTTCTCCAGATATTCGGCGGCGCGGTTCAGGTCAACTTTCAAGTTCTGAATCCCCGACAAAGATTTCAGCGGTGTCACGGTGAAGGGAACTCCCGTCGACACGGTCTCGATCGGCAGCTCCGCATCGAAATCGTCCACCCTCAATCCGGTGGCTCGCGCCACCGCCTCGCGGTCATGTTGCATTCCAAATTTCGGATCCACTTGCGTCATCTCCCCAAACGCCGCTTGCCCGGCTGTCTCTTCAAATCGTACAGGGACTTTTCCCACGTTCAGGTCGAGCGTGACTTCCTTTATGCCAGACTCTCCGCGCATCGCGAACGCGGTTCCCAGCGTGGGATGCCCAGCAAACGGCAACTCTTCTTGCACGGTGAAAATTCTCACGCGCACGCCGCGCTCGAGTTCCGTTTCCGCATTGCGGGGACAGATGAAAGTCGTCTCCGAGAGATTCATCTCTTTCGCGATCGACTGCATCTCCTCTTCGCTCAATCCGTTGGCGTCAAAGAACACTGCCAGAGAATTTCCCTCCAGTGGCTTGGACGCGAATACATCCCACTGCGCCATCGCCAGCCGCCGCGTCATTTTGCCCATGAATATCCCCAAACAATGAATTGCCGCGCCCCCCAAAGGGATGCTCGCGGCCTTCGCGCGATGCAGAAAATGATGCAAAGATTATCCACAATAAAGATCATCCAGAAAATGAACGGAAGACTTTTGCTGGCGAGCCCGGAAACGTTTGACAGTCGCAGGCCACGCTTCTATCCTGAACACATGCTTTCTCCTTCCACCGCCAGTGCCATGGGTTGTTGTCCACCGGCGCCGACGTGTGGGTAGGGAAACTCCGAGATTCTTCCCAACCCACCCGGTGAAGCGGGTGGGTTTCGTTTTCATCCGCTTTTACCAAGTCTGGAAGCCGGCGCGGGCTGACTTTCCGAATCTTGAGCGATTTAAATTCATCAAGGACACAAAGGAGATGATCATGAGTACAGCGACTGCAAACGAAACCCAGAGTATTCCCCGGATCAACGATGCGGCTCCCGATTTCACCGCCGAAACCACGCAAGGACCAATTCACTTTCATGACTGGATCGGCAACGGCTGGGCCATACTGTTCTCGCATCCCAAAGACTTCACGCCCGTCTGCACCACCGAACTCGGCACGATGGCGCGCCTGCAGCCGGAATTCGCCAAGCGCAACGTCAAGATTCTAGGCCTCAGCGTCGATCCTGTCTCCAGCCACAGCAAGTGGGCGGCGGACATCGAAGAAACTCAAGGCGCAAAAGTGAACTTCCCCATGATCGGCGATCCGCAGCTCACGATAGCCAAGCTCTACGGCATGCTGCCCGCCGAGAGCGGAAGCACGTCAGAAGGCCGCACCGCCGCCGACAATGCGACTGTGCGCACCGTTTTCGTCATCGGACCAGACAAGAAAATAAAGTTGCAGCTCAGCTATCCCATGAGCACCGGCCGCAACTTCGATGAGATCCTGCGCGTCATCGATTCGATCCAGCTCACCGCGAAACACAAAGTTTCGACTCCGGCGAACTGGAAGCAGGGCGACGACGTCATCATCGGCGGCAACGTTTCGAACGAGGAAGCGCAGAAACTGTATCCCGGCGGATGGAAGTCACCGAAGCCCTATCTGCGCATCGTTCCCCAGCCCAAATAACTGGGGCACTGAAAAAAACGAACCGGCCACGGATTTTCACGGATCGGACCGGAGCTCGGTTCGACGCATGGGTTCCGCAGTCAGTGGGATTCACTCTCGTCGCCTCATGGAAGCGCATGTGTCCGGTGATCGTCCCGGTCTTTAAATCGAAGAAATTACTTAGAATGAATGGCCTACGGACGATTACCGGGCATATAACGCGCCTCAATGGGTGGTTTTATGGGAGACACGAGCTTCACCCCTAGCCCATCAGAGTTTGTGGAGTAGCGCACGAAGAAGCTGCCCGCTGACTTCGCAGATCGTGCCGCGTTGGCGGTGCGTCTTTATGCGGGCATTCTACGTGGCAGTAAGTTTGCCAGTAGGGGGATTTGGTAATGCATTAACCAACACAGAATCAGCGAGATGGAAGCGCATGCGGTCCGGTGATCGTCCCGGTCTTCAAAACCGGCGGGCGGCAGGCAATCCTGCCGCCGGTGGGTTCGACCCCCACTCGCTTCCGCCATTTTCAATGACTTGCGCGGGATGGAATCACTTTGGAATCAGACAAGGCCATCGAAACCACCTTCCGGTGTGCTGTGAGGAACTGATCCGTGACGATGGACCCGTACACATCGCTGTGTCGCATCATTTCCCGCTGCACACTGATTGCTGCACCGGCCGCATCGAGCCATGATCGGTGTTGAACGAAGCATCGTGCGGAACAGAGTGGTACGATTGGCGAGCAGACACTGGAAACCCTGAACGCTTGGAGGCAGACAACGGAGTTTCCGGCAGAAGGGGATTGGGTCTTCTCCAGTCCTGCCAAGATCGGGCGCTTCCCGCAGTCGTATGGCACGGTGAGACGACACTTCCTGAACGCGGGGGCTGAGATTGAGAGACTCGGAACCCACAGCATGAGGCACACGTAAAATCCTTCGGTTGACGTTTTCAGGCAGGTTGGACCCCACTCGCTTCCGCCAAAACAAAGCGTCTGAGGACTTCATCAGAATTGGCAAGTGGAAAGACGACGCTGACACGGACGCCAAGTGGAAGGCGAACGTAGCATCAGTAGCGTATCCAATCGGATGCAAGCAGCCTCTTAATTGCCGAAGCGCCCGGATGGGAAAGGCCTATCAGCATTCTTGAACGACTGGGCAAACAAGAAATACACGGACACCAACAAGGGCCGTCAAGTGCGGAAGTCGTTTGGCCTTTCTCGCGCAAGGACCTCCTCCACTTCATTTGCGGGGGCGCTACCCCATCTTCGACTCGCGTGTACGGAGGGCGATGAACCGGTTGACGGGTTCGACAATCCCTAACACAATTGACTGGTATTTAAATTCATTTCAGCGATTGTTTTCGGAAATCGCAACACTTTGCGGCAGCGACAATCTTCGCCGTCTAGGCATGGCGCTGCTCAGTTATGGCGCTCGTCCTTGTCCCATCGCCCGTTAGGACGGACCGGCTTGCCCGTGAATGGAATACAACATTTGCCGGATGACTTTGTGCCATGCCGCGCGAGCCTCACGAGAAATCGTCAACTGTTCATCGGGTCAGCGGTGACTGCGAGTCGTTTCTGCAATTCCTCTAAGTGCGGGCGTCACTGTGAGATCACAGGATCATTGTGAAGTGCGGCGCAGTTGGCAAAAAAACCTCCATTGCACTTTTTGGCTTTCGTAACCGGGGGTCGTCCTGATATCTGCGTGACGCATTAGCTTGCTTTCAACCGAATGCTGAGTATAATTGCTCATTATATTGAGTAATCGGTATGATTCGCCAAAACCTCTATAGCGAACTTCTGAAGCGCATCAGGGAAAAACGCCGGTTCATGCAGGTGCTTGCAGGTCCGCGCCAGACCGGCAAAACCACACTTGTCCGGCAGGTTATGGAAGCGTCGAAAATATCCTCGCACTACGCCTCCGCCGATGAGCCAACCTTGCGCGATCGCACGTGGCTTGAGCAGCAGTGGGACGTCGCTCGGCTTCAAGCCAGGGAGCGTAAAGCAGGGGCGTTGCTAGTGCTGGACGAGATTGAGAAAGTGGCTGACTGGTCAAGCGCCGTGAAGCTGCTGTGGGATGCCGATACTCTTTCCGGCATACCCTTGAAAGTAGTGCTGCTTGGCTCGTCTCCATTGCTGATTCAGAGCGGCCTGACTGAAAGCCTCGCCGGACGCTTCGAAGTGATTGTCGTACCCCATTGGTCGTTCATGGAAATGCGCGAGGCATTCGGATGGGACCTGGAGCAATACATTTTTTACGGCGCTTATCCGGGCGCTGCGGAGCTGATAGACGAACCGGAGCACTGGCGGCGCTGCATCCTGGACTCGCTCATAGAAACGACTATTTCGCGGGACATCCTGCTTTTAACCCGAGTCGATAAACCTGCCCTATTGCGCCGGCTGTTCCATCTTGGTTGCGCCTATTCCGGTCAGATCCTTTCCTATCAGAAAATGATGGGCCAGCTTACCGATGCGGGAAATACCACCACTCTGGCTCATTACCTTGAATTGCTCGGAGGAGCGGGCATGTTGACCGGACTTGCCAAGCACGCAGGCGGCCAGGTCCGGCAGCGGGCGTCGAGTCCCAAGCTGCAAGTGCTGAACACCGCTTTGATGACAGCCCAGGATCAGCGATCCCTGACCGAGGCGAGACGCGACGGGAATTACTGGGGACGGCTGGTAGAGTCCTGTGCCGGCGCACATCTGGTCAATTCAAGTTTTGGAAGCAATATCTCCGTAACATATTGGCGTGAGCGGAACCACGAAGTGGATTTTGCTTTGCAGCAGGGCAAAACGACCGTTGCCATTGAAGTAAAAAGCGGGGGACGCCCAGAATCTCTACCGGGTATGGAGATTTTTGCTCGCAGCTTCAAGCCTAAGCGCCAATTGCTGGTTGGTGGACAGGGCATCGCACTGGAAGAATTTCTTTCCAACCCAGCGAGTCACTGGTTGAAATAAAGTGAAGTCTTCCGGTGATCCACCACCACCACCACGGTCATTATGAGCACCACTGCTGCCATGAGTGAGCACGCTCAAACGAAAACATCAAGCCATGCTCAGACAGGAAGTTGTGGCAGTCAGCCGCGCAACAATAGCGAATCGTAACAAATAACAGGCTGGTCTTTCTTACCCTCCCACCAAAGACCAACCTGCCTCCTATTGAATGCTTCGTGCCTACCTGTTCGCTACGAAGTAAGCCCAACGAAGTGCTTCTTTGACTTGCTGAGGACCATCAAAGCGCCAATACCGAGGAGAAAACCGCTAGTCCAATCGCAGCACCACCCTAGTTCCCAACTTCGCCAATAGCAATGAGTTTCGAGCGAACAGATCGATTCTGGGTTACTTTGGAGTAAGGGCACCATTTGCGCAGAAGAAGGAATGAGGTAGGTGAAAGCGCCGGAGTGGTACTGGTGACTGTTTTCGGAGGCACGGCATAGCTGCACAGTGACCCAAAAAGGATTGGCAGACCCACTTCCAGCCTAACGATCTCCTCCATAGATTTCAGTTTGGTGATCGACGTGGGGGTACAGGTAAAGAACAGGCGACATTTCTTCGCGCCCTGCGAGAGATACTGAACCCAATCGGCAACCCGCGATACCTGCTCGCACGGCCAAAGATTTGGAGAATGTTTCGTGAAGACTATTTCGCGGTCCCAGATGCTCTGGCGCGGAAAAAGGAATTTGCAGAGATGTTCACGCACCGATGGAAACGTCTCGTCGGGAAAGTCGAACTCATATACACACGTACTCCCGAAGGACGCAAGTTGTTACTCCGAGCACGAAATCATTCTCTTTCCGGGGCTTTCCAGAAATGTGCGGAAAGAGTGAATTGCTGGAAGTGAGGCGCACTACGCACAGGCTCCTCTGAGGGGAGTTTTGTGCTCGCCGGGCTGAACGGTAGATTGCGAAAAAGTCGCCCAATGAATATTCTGACCGTAATTGAGGAACAGGGATTTGGAGTTCTCCCGGAAGTGCTCCTACAGCATGAAACGCGGCGGCTGATTGATGACCTCGATCAATCGCCGCTGAGGCGCAGCAAGGCTGGCGTGCGCCACGCACTGAGACACCCTTCGGTTGCCGCTCTGGCTCGGGAGTCGCGCTTGCTCAACATAGCGCAAGAAGTTCTCGGTGCTGAGGCGCGACCATTCCGCGCAACGTTGTTTGACAAGTCGCCCCAAGCCAACTGGCTTGTGGTGTGGCATCAGGATACGGCCTTGCCGCTTCGGAATCGTCACGACACGCCGAGTTGGGGACCGTGGTCTGTAAAGGACGGCCTGGTATATGCGCACGCCCCAGCGAGTGTGCTTCGCCAAGTCTTGGCACTTCGCATTCATCTCGACGATTCCACTGCCCACAATGGACCTTTGCGGGTCTTGCCGGGGACGCATACGGAGGGCGTCTTGAGTGATGATGCTATTCATGACTTTGCGGCACGAGTAGAGCCCACTGACTGTTTAGTCCCGCAAGGTGGAGTGCTAGCGATGAGACCACTTCTCATTCACGCTTCGTCCAAGTCTCAGTCGGACGTGCTCAGGCGCGTCCTGCACATCGAATACTCTGCGTCCATGACAGTAGGAGAAGGTCTCGAACTTGCCGTCGCTTGAGATTCCCATCAAGGTTGACGTGCGCAGGCGTTTACGGCGGAAGAAGTCGGACGCAGGGCGTTTTAGGGCGATTCTATTTTGGCGGCTTTCGAGGACAGGTGTTTTAGACAGCCATGCCTGATT
The DNA here is from genome assembly GCA_036514015.1 of Candidatus Sulfotelmatobacter sp. Taxonomy (GTDB): domain Bacteria; phylum Acidobacteriota; class Terriglobia; order Terriglobales; family Acidobacteriaceae; genus Sulfotelmatobacter. The sequence goes on along the minus strand of DATBYA010000062.1, from coordinate 21,672 downwards.
ACGACAGTTGACGACCAGAGCATAATGAAACCCGAGGCTGGTTATTAGCGGCAAGTCTTGTCCTTTCCGCCGTGTTTTCGGTCGGGAATATCCTTTTTTCGGGTGTCTGCGACTGAAACGAGGTAACCGATGAAGCTACTTTCAATTTTGTTCTTCGCTGGAGGCGTTGTCTTCCTGATATTGACGGTGACGCAGGTGCTTGCACGGGGTTGGGGTCCGTTGGATGTAACCGTGCTCGACGTTTACTTTGTCGTCCTGCCCCGTTACTTGCTGTTGATCTCGGCAGCCTTGCTCATCGCAGGGTGTTTTTCGGTTTTTGCACCGCATCTCTGACTGGTTGGCGAAAAAGTGCGCCGAGAAAAAGCGCCGGACTTCGGCGGGTGCAACTCGCGCCCGGAAACTGGTTCGCTCTACCCGTTAGCGTGGACTTTTTCAACACCCACGCCTGTTTTCGTCAACAATCATTCTGCCCAGCTGCTCAGTGAGGGGTTTTGAACGCTAAGGACTGGTTACAACATTTACTGCCGAGTGGGTTCGGTTTTCGTTCACTTCTTCTGCCCCAATCACAAATTGAAAGTGAGATTCGGGAGTGTACCAAGCTGATCGGAGAGCCTGATAAACTTCAAGCAACCGGAAGGATGAAGGGTGGTAGACCGGAGCTTTATCGATGAAAACGATGCGGCGCGCGAGGAACTGAGCGAATTCATCGCCGACCTCGAGGAGCGCTCCTTTAAGTTTCCGGTCGGGTCTGGCTGCACGATATCAACCTGTCTTTGTCATCTAGCATTTTGGGATCATCGAGTGCTCTTCTTGTTAAACGAATGGGAAAGGACTGGGCAGCTTGAGACATCTCGGCTTAGCTCTCAGTCCGTCAACTCCATCAATCAAGCCGTGGCCGCAATTTCTCAGGCTGTGCCGGGTGCTGCGGCGGCTAAGCTGGCGTTGAATACCGCATTGGCGGTGGACTCGGTGTTGGCTTCAATTAGTGACGAATTGATCAGTCAACTTGTTTCCGCTGGCTTTGAACGATACCTAAAGCGTTCGCTCCACCGTCGTGAACATCTTCAGAAAATCAAGGAAGCACTGCACGGGTAGGCTGCAGAATAGCGATTGCGCTCAGTGACCAGCGGTTAAAACGTGCTCATGCCTGTTTGCGATAGTTGTCGCGATGAGAAACATGTCTCTCGGCCAGCCCAGGGAAGCTTTTGTTCCCACCGCTCGCGCGCAAGGCGCAGTGCTGTCGAAACGACCTCCGAAGCCGTGAAGCTTTTCGCTGTGACTGGCAAGGCTGCATATCCGTACGCCTCCGAAGGTACATGAACTTCGAGAACTCCCAATCACCTACATTGGTAACCGCAAGGCCTTTAGGGCAAGGGTATGATGATGACAGTTTCTGAGGTCAGGCAACTCAATGGAAGAGAGACCGGAAATCCGGGCTGAAACCCAAATACACGTTCGCGTGTGGGGTATGGACGCGGACGATCGCCCCTTCTCTCAGAACGCTGTTGCCAACAACATCAGCGGCGAAGGTGCGCAGATATTGGGCGTCAACCATCCCCTGAAGGCCGGCGACATCATCGGTATAAAGCACGGCGAAAAAAAGGCCCGCTTCAAAGTTGTGTGGGTAACCGACGCCGGAGCGCTACGAAAGATTGAAGTCGGTGTGCAGATTGTGGAAGGCCAGGAGAGCCCCTGGCAGGAAATGGCCAACCCGGAAGAGATCACGTTTGCACCGGGGAAAATCAAGAGGCGATTTGTCCGGCACAAAATCCAGTTTCCTATCCAGATCGGTTTGGCCGACACCCAGCGCGCGCGCATGAATACGAACGCGACAGACATTGGCGGTCGCGGCTGTTATGTTGAGACCCTGCTTCCGCTGCCACTCGGCACGCAAGGCACCATTATGTTCTGGATGGACGAGGAGAAGATGGAGACCACTGCGGTGGTTAGGGCGAGCGATCCAGGGGTCGGGATGGGCATCGAGTTTACCACGCTGGACACTCATGTTCAGGAACGGTTGCAGCAGTTTCTCGACAAGATGGATACCTCCCTGCCCGAGGAAGATCCTGCTAAAGGCGCCACCAATGCAGCGTCGTAAGTCCGGTGAAGTTTCTCTTTTTCCTAATACTGCTTCAGATGCGCCTGTTCCGCCGTATCGGCGTATAGACCTGTAGGAGCCTCGAATGGGCCGTGCCCGTCAATGAAGCCTGACTCCCAGACTCTAGGGCCGATCGCAGTACCGTTCTCCCACTGGTCTTGCAAGTGCCGGAGTTCGTCAATGTCATTGCCCATATCGCGAACGGTAGTTACGCCGCTGGCGATGTTCATGATTCCGTCTCCAGCCTGGGCATGAGCATGCATGTCGAAGAGGCCGGGCACCAGCGTTTTGCCACTTCCATCAACGATCTCAGCATCCTTCGGAACACTGACAGCCGCAAATGGGCCGGCCCTCGTTATGCGTTCACCTTGAATGACAACCGTCTGGTCTTCCCGAATGGTAGCCTGCTCCGAATCAAACAGGCGCACATGCTCCACTACCACTGGATGATTCGGACGCCGGGCCAATTCATGTGCCAGTCGAGCGTAGCGTTCGTCTCGACCTTTGCGGTCTAGGGCGTAGAGCTGATCGTTCGTATCTTCCCATCCTTCTCGGAGGAAAGCGAACCACTTGCCCGGAGATCCAAAAAAATGCTGATCATCATCGAGCCATACAGTCTGCGGCTCGAAGGAAAGTCCCGTGATCGCAAACTCGGTCACGTGCAGTTTTTGTCCGTGGCTCTCGACGGTCAATTCCGTCATTCGTTCTAGTCTGGCCTCGCCCGCGGGGAACAGTCTGATGGCAGCGTCTTTCGCATTTAACAGTGCACTCACTAGCAGAGCCAACTCCGCTGCGGGTCCGTTGTTGCTGACGTAGAACCCCGGCGTGGCAGCCTGTCCGTCCTCGGAAGCACTCTTCCAATGGCCAACGCCGGCTTCAACGGAGAAATGTTCGTCAACGGGAGCCTTCAAGTAGTCGTTGCCGGTTATGTCCGTGCGCTGTGGCGACCCATCCGCGGCCAGTATGTAATGCGCCGCGATATTGGGACCCCGGCCACGATCGTTAAACTCGAACGTGGAGTCGATGTGACGGCCGGGACTGTAGACGTCCACTTCTGTTCCGGCCTTCCGGTCATTACCCAGGATCGTGTAGCGAGCGTTTGGCGGCTGGCAACGTCACCTGCCCGCAAGTGAGAGCCAACGAAAAGCAGAGCGCAGAGCCATGCGAGACGAAGCGCGGACATGGCTCTGTATTATGCCACCAACCGGATGGAAATTGGTTCGGCCTCGGAAACGAACAAATTGTTGGTTCTTCCCCGATTAAAGTAAAGGTCCTCTTCTGGCCTCCCCACCATTCTTGCGACGAGCGACCTTTGCCGTAATGAGAGAGGGAAATAGCAAAGGGTCGCGAGGGCCACTCCCAATATCTGCGGAGTGCAAACGAGATAAGACGCAAGGCGGCGCCTTATCTCGTCTCTCGCTTAGACCGGACCGTTTAATTAAAACCCAATCGCGTAACCCGGATCGCACTCTAGTGGCGCCCGCCGCCGTGTCCACCTGCATGGCTACCACCCCGATATCCGGGGAGTGCGTGCTCGGCCTTCCCTTCATGGCCAGCTTCGCCTACGTTACCTCGCCCATCTCGCGCCTCGTTTGCCTGGAAGTGGTTGAAGCGTTGCGCCCCGCGCTCCGGCAACGGTCCAGCGTAACCGTGATGAGGATCAAACCGGTTATCGACATGTCCGTAAAAGCCGTGTGGGCCGTGAAACCACGGGCCTGCTCCAAGAAACACCCCCCCACCAAACCAGTCAGGCCCATAGTAGCCGTAAGGAGCACAGTCATAGGGGGCATAGTCGAAATATCCGTAAGGACACACGGGAGCTGGTCCGATGTTTACGCCAACGGCAACCTGGGCTTGCGCTACAGGTGCAGAGCATAAAAGGCCAGCTACGAGAACTGCGAAAGCAAACGCACTGATTTTGAACATGATTTCTCCTCGATTCGTTCAAAGTCTCAACTTGGACAGCTGAAGGGCAGCATAATACCGAGGATCAAGAACGGGCAAACCGGAAGTTGACTGTCAGTTGTGGTAAGCAGGCGATCGCACTCAAAACTCCCCGCGATGAGTGATATCAAGATGTAACAACAGTTTCGTGCTTAGCTTTCACGTGTGTGCGATCCCAAACTGACCGTCAGTGAAATGTGTAGACGAGAGACAGCATTACGGCGAGGAGTGTGGTCACAAGCCAGAAGTCGTGGACCCGTCTCACGTGGAAGAATGCTCCATAGAATGTCTCTTCGAAGGCCCAATCCGTTGCGACGCCCAGCACACGTAGCACTCATAGCGCGCTTTAAAATCAATAACTTACGCTTCCTCAATAATGCCTTCGGGTTCGACCCCCACTTGCTTCCGCCAATTTTCACCGTACAACGGCGGGGAAGGCAATACGCGGCGCAGCCCTTTGTTGCCATGACCGAGCATTGAAATGCTATCTGCACACCGGTGCCAAGGCATAGCACTCACGTGCCATTTTCCTCCCGCTCCCCAAGTCTTATTCTTGTTCTTGAGCAGCACTTGGGGGAGGGCTGATCAACAGACGTCCCACGACTCAAATCGAGTCTGGGGCGTTTTGTTTTGCCGCTGCATTTCCCGTGATCAGGATGCTTTAGCCCTCAGGCGATGGCTGGCCCGCGTTCGGCCAGCCCTCCGTCTTCGCACCTCATCTCTGGAACGCTGGAACGCATACCGTGAACGAATCGCTTGCCCCCGACGGCGAGCCCAGCGAATGCTTAAAACGTCAGTCTGAATCCCACAAACCCGAATTCCCATTCTGGCGTTGCCCCAGGTTCATGCCCTTTCTATTCCGGATGATGCCCTCCCTATCACGCTGAGCGCTGCCGCAAATCAGTTAAAATAATTCCTTGGGTTACCCTGCGCTCACCCGTAACAAAGCTTGCCGTCGTGCGCGTCAGATCGCGCTCCCCGTTCATTTCTTGTGCCCACTTGTGGTGATGCTGCAGATCCTTGTCGGCGTAGCCCTTGCCGACAATGCCGCCTTTGACCTCATCGGACCCAAGATCGACGTCCGTGTGCAACGCGCCGGCGTGACGCTGCCTATAGCGGAAGTGCCCAACCTGCAAGGGGGAGACCGCCTGTGGGTCCATCCCGATTTGCCCGACAGTCAGTCAGTGCGCTATCTGATGGTTGTGGTTTTTCTGCGCGGTGCCACCAATCCTCCTCCGGATTCCTGGTTTACGCGCGTGGAAACCTGGAACAAACCTGTCCACGACGAAGGCATATTCGTCATCGTGCCCGAAGAGGCCGAGGAAGCTCTCGTCTTCCTGGCCCCCGAAACTGGTGGAGCCTTCAGCACTCTTCGTACTGCGGTCCGGGGAAAGCCCGGCGCGTTTGTGCGGGCGTCGCAGGACTTGGTGCAAGCCAGCCTCGACCGCGAACGTCTGGAAAAATATCTCGATGCCGTCCGCGAGATTTCCGCCAGCGACCCGGAACAACTAAAGACGCGCACAACCCTATTGGCGCGAAGTCTGAACATCCGTCTCGACCAGCAGTGCTTCGACAAGCCCACCTCGCAGCAGGCGCCTTGCCTTACTCAGAACACTGATCAATTGGTCCTGGACGACGCGCACAGCCAGAGCATGGTCGCGACTCTCGCTTCTGGCCCATCGAGTGACCTGCTCGCGCAGCTCAGTTCCACGCCCAACGCTCGCAGCGGCTACTACAGTCCTTACGTTGGAGCGATCGTCGATGTCGCCCGCATTCTCAGCACCGCGCATACCGCGCAGTATCAATACATCCCTGCTCTCGCCTTGCCCAAACAGGACGAACTCAATCTGCGGCTGAACAATCCTCCATCTTTTCGCAATCCGAAATCGGTGATCGTGGTCGGACTGCCTCCGGTGCACCCCGCTCCCGTTCCACCGTTGCGCGCAGTCGATCCAGCTCAGGTACTTTGCGCAGGCAAGCCTTTGCTTCTACTTCCGGCCGAGGGCGCCCCGCTGGCTTTTGCCGCAGATCTCGCGCACAACTTTGTTCTTCATGTGGATGCCAAGTCCGGTGCGGGCGCGAGTCCGGGAATCGACCTGCCCGCAAAGCCCGATCCGATGCAAGGTGGATTCTTGATCGAAACACAGGCTTTGCAGTCGGCTGATCTGGAGGGGGAAATCACCGGAATTCTCCGCGCATCCTGGGGCTTCCACCCGTTCGATGGTCCTCACTACCGGCTGCGTACCTCGCGCCCCGTACAGTGGATCGTCGCGTCGAAAGACGCCAGTGCCCTGATCGTCGGCCGCGAAGACACGCTTCACCTGCAGTCTCCTGACGCCTGTTGCGTGAGTGAAGTGAAGCTCCAATTCAACGACGAGCTGGGAAAAGATGGTAAGGGAAAGGATGAGCAGGCAAAACAACTGGGGACCGAATGGAAGAGCTCGAAGCCAGACGAACTCGAGGTGAAAGTGCCGCTGCAGAAAGCCGAAGCGGGATCGGTCACCATGTTGATCCGAAAATTTGGGCTCAAAGACGCTGACGAAATTCCGCTTCACACTTACGCCGAAGCGGGTCGCCTCGACAGCTTCAGCATCCACGCCGGTGATGCCGACGGTATTCTGAAAGGCACGCGCCTCGATCACGTCGACAGCCTGGAGGTAAACGGCATGCCCTTCAAGCCGAATACGCTCACCCGCGCCAACCAGCAGGACGAACTTAGGCTAAGCACGCAAGAGCCAGAGGTTAAGAGCAAGCTCCATGCCGGAGATTCGATCGTGGTTCGGGCTACTCTCAAAGATGGCCGCATCCTTGATCTCACATCGCAAGTCGAGGCTCTGCGCCCGTCGGTCAGCGTGCTCAGCCGGAGCGTGCAACTGGATCAGACGTCGTCCCCTTCCACCGTTCGTCTCGGCAGTGACGACGAATTGCCGCAGGATGCTCGCCTCAATTTCTTTCTCAAAACGGGAGTGCCCGAGGCCTTTACTTCCACAGAAAAAATCGAAGTGGCCACCGCCGACGAATCTTTCCGCGTGTTGTTGAGTTTTAAAGACGGCAATTTGACTCTGCAGGACTCAAAGACGGTTTTCGCGGTTCTCGACCCCATGAAACTCCTCGGTCCTTCGGCGTTCGGACCGTTGAAGTTTCGCCCGGTTACAGCCGACGGCGCCGATGGCGACTGGCAGCCGCTGGTCGATCTGGTCCGTGTTCCCACGCTGAAAGCAATTCATTGCGCGCCCGCGCCCGAAAAGCAGTGCACGCTGAACGGCGACAAACTTTTTCTGATTGACTCGGTCAGCGCCGATGCCGATTTTTCTAACTCGGTCGCCGTTCCCGAGGGTTTTGGGGAGGATGCCTTGGCAATTCCGCCGCCCAAAGGGAAAACGCTCTACATCAAACTTCGTGACAACCCCAGTACCGTAGATACAGCGACCCTCCCCATGCTGACCGCCCAGCAATAGGCACCCGCGCGCAGGATGGGCGGAGGTCGCCTCTCCCCCCAGGCCTACCAGCGCGGTATACTCGCCCTTCCATCCCAATGGCCAACATTCTCTACGGCGTCAATGGCGAAGGCGCGGGGCACTCCACCCGCGCCAAAGAAGTCCTCTCCCATCTGGTCGCCCAGGGACACACCGTCCATGTCGCGACCTTTGACCGCGGACTTCAGAATCTGAGGGCGCACTTCGACGTCACCGAGATTTACGGCTTCCACTTCGCCTACGTCAACAATCGCGTACGCTACAAACGCACCATCGCGAAGAATCTAATCACCGCCCCGCAGGCGGCGAAGAGCCTGTCCCATCTGAAGGATCTGGTCGACGAATGGAACATCGAGCTCGTCATCACCGACTTCGAGCCGCTCACTTGTCACGTCGGACACAAGAAGCGCCTCCCGGTGATCTCCATCGACAACCAGCACTGCCTCACCAACGCTGTGGTGTCTTATCCCAGCAAGTACCGCGGCGACGCCGCAGCGGCCAAGATCGTAACTCGCCTGATGACGCCGCACGCCAATACCTACCTGGTTATTTCTTTTTTCACCGCGCCTGTCCGTAAGCCCAACACATTCCTGTTTCCTCCTTTATTGCGGCAAGAAATCCTCGATGCCACTCCCACCCAGAGCGACCACGTCCTGGTCTACGTGACTTCACCCGCGCCGGCGCTGGCAAAGTTGTTAGCCTCGGTTCGCTGCAACTTCATCGCCTACGGCTTCGACCGCGAGGGAGAAGATAAGAACATCGTCTATAAGAAGCCCTCCGTCGACGGCTTCTTCGCCGACCTCACCAGCGCCCGCGCCATCGTTGCCAACTCCGGATTTTCACTAGTCACCGAGGCCCTGCATTTGGGCAAGCCCTACCTGGCCGTCCCCGTGAGCCACCAGTTCGAGCAGATCTTCAATGCATATTGGCTGGAAAAGTCCGGCTACGGCGCATACTGGGAAGAGTTGAACAAGGAACGAATCGAGTCTTTCCTCTACAATCTGCCGCATTATCGTGAAGCTCTGTCGCAATATCCCCGACAAGGCAACCGAGCCCTCCTCGAAAAATTGGACTCGCTGATAGCTCGCGATGGGGGTGCTTCGATGCCTCGGGCGCCGGTACGAAAGTAACATCGGATCTCGCCAGGTCGGCGATACTATGATTTCGGCACCTCGTTTAACAGATCGCTGTCGAAGGCTCTCTATGCGTTTCTGGCGGAGTTTGTTTTTGCTTGTGGCCGGCGCTATGACCTGCGGCGCCGCCGCTCACTCGCAGGATGCGCAATCCCTCGGAGACGCTGCGCGCCAAGCCCGTCTCGAAAAACAGCAGAGAGAGGCGAAGGCCAAAGGTGCCTCTGCGAAAGACGCGTCGAGCAAAGACGCCCCGGGCACTGACGCCACTGCCAAGGACGCGCAGCCGCCCAAGGTGCCCCACATCATCACGAATGACGAGATTCCCTCGCACCTGGGATCGACGCTGACTCCCACGCCGGGTGCTCAGACTCCCAACGTCCCCGTCGCGCAGCCAAGCTACGGAAATGGCAGGGCTGCAGCCGAGCAGTGGAAGTTCCAGATTCAGTCGCTGAAGAACGCGATTACTTCTCTGGAGCGCGAAATTGCCAGCCTGAGCGAGTCCATCCGCTATGCTGGGGCAAACTGCGTTTCCAACTGCGTGCAGTGGAATGAACGCCAGAAACAGAAGCAGGATCAGGTCGAAAGCATGAAGGCGCAACTGGAACAACAGCAGAAGAGCCTGGAAGACTTGCAGGAAGCGGCTCGCAAACAAGGCTTCGGCAGCGCGGTCTACGATCCCTAGATCACAGAAGAAAAACAGAGCCAGCAAGAGATCGTAGGGCGACCGCCGCCTCGGCAAAGCCCGGCGGCACAGAGACGAACACCGCAGTTTTTCACATTCCCAAAATCCACCGCCCATGCGAAATTAGTTCATGCCTCTCGTCGTCCGTCCTTCACCCATTCATTCCGTTGGAGTCTACACCTCCACGCCCATCCGCAAGGGAGCTCGCGTGGTTGAGTATGATGGTGAACGCATCACTGCCGAGGAAGCCGACCGCCGCTACCAAGGCGTCTCGCGCACCTACCTTTATGGGCTGGATGATGGCAAAACCGTGATCGACGGTCACGGCCTGGGCGCCTACCTGAATCATTCCTGCGATCCCAACTGCGAAGTCGACGAGATCAAAGGCCGGGTCTGGCTCTTCGCCATCCGCGACATCGCCGCCGAAGAAGAACTGGTGTGGGATTACAACCTCTACGACGACGATGATCCCGCACCCTGCCACTGCCGCTCACTGAAGTGCCGCGGCACCATGTATTCCCGGGAGTGGATGGCCAAAATGCGCCGTCGAGAAGCGCGCAAAAAGAAACAAAAATCCGCCGTAGCGCGGAGACGAAACAGCACCCGGAAAACAAACCCAGCGGCAAAGCGGAGGCCGTTAAGAGAGTCTGAAGTAGTCCCGTGAACCCTATCCTGCGGAATCCGTAACGACGGCTTCTCGTTTCGGCGCCTTCCCGTGCTCCCGCCATCCCTCAATAATCAAATACAGCACGGGAATAAACAAAAGATTCAGCACGGTTGACATAATCATCCCGCCAAACACCGTCGTGCCTACAGAATGGCGTCCGTTCTCTCCGGCGCCGGTGGCCACTACGAGCGGCACCACGCCCAGGATGAATGCGAGCGAGGTCATCAGAATTGGCCGCAGGCGAATGGCCGCCGCTTGAATGGCTGCTTCCACCAGCGGCGTTCCGCGATGCCGCAACTGCTCGGCAAATTCCACGATCAAAATCGCGTTCTTGCTGGATAGCCCGACCAGCATCACCAATCCAACCTGGCAGAAGACGTCGTTCTGCAATCCGCGTAGCCACTGCGCGCCCAGCGCTCCCAGCAGCGCCATGGGTACGGCTAGCAACACGATGAAGGGCAGCACAAAGCTTTCATACTGCGCCGAAAGCGTCAGATATACGACCAGCGTGCCTAGTCCAAAAAGAATCAGCGAGGTTCCGCCCGCCGCCAGTTCTTCGAGCGACAAGCCCGTCCAGCTGTAGGAAAATCCCTGCGGCATTTTCTTGGCCAGTTGGTCCATGGCCGCAATTGCCTGGCCGGAACTGTATCCCGGCGCCGGCGAGCCGTCAATTTCCGCCGACCGGAACAGGTTGTAGTGGCTGATCACCTGGGGCGTCGTGGTCTGCGTGATGCTGACCAGGTTCTCCAGCGGCACCATGGACCCGCTGTCGGCTCGCACATAAAACTGCTTGATGTCCTGTGCGGTCGCCCGGAACTGCTTGTCGGCCTGCACGTACACGCGGTAGGAGCGGTTGTTGAAATCGAAATCGTTTACGTACGCCGAGCCCATGTAGACGCCCATCGTGTCGGTGATTTGCGAAAGCGGCACGTGCAGGCTCTTCGCTTTCTCGCGGTCAATAGTGACCAGATACTGCGGGTCGTTCGCGGTGAACGAACTGAACAGCCGGACCAGATCCTTGCGCTGTGCCGCCTGCTGCATCATTGCCCCTGCGGTTCCCGCCAGGTCTTCCAGTGTGTGCGCTGCCTGATCCTGCACCACGAACTGGAAACCGCCGAACTGTCCCAGACCTTGAATCGGCGGAGGCAGCGTCGCAAACACGATCGCTCCGGAAATTCCAAACATGCGCGGGCGCACGCGGGTGAGAATCGCCGACGCGGTGTGGCCGGCCCCTTTGCGCTGGGAATAGGGCTTGAGCGGAACGAAAATGAGTCCCTGGTTCGCAGCCGAGCCGGAAAAACTGAAGCCGGCAACGGAGAAAGTTCCTTCCGCTTCCGGCACGTCGACCAGCAAGTCCGAAACCTGTTTTCCAATCGCCTTGGTGTATTCGAGAGAAGCCCCCGATGGCGCCTGGACGACGATGATGAAGTAGCCCTGGTCCTCATCCGGTACGAACCCCGTCGGCACCCGGGTAAACACAAAATAAGCCGCGCCCAGACCGGCGAAAAACAACACCATCATCGCCAGTTTGTGCTTCAGGACGTGATGGAGCAGGGCACGGTACCCACGGGTGAAGGCATTGATGCCGTCGTCAAACTTTTCGAGCCACCACCATTTTTTGTGGTGGCCGCCGCTCAGAAAGATCGCCGCCAGCACCGGCGCCAGAGTAAGCGCGTTGAAGGCGGAAATGGCGATGGAGAATGCGATGGTCAGAGCAAACTGGCGAAACAGAATGCCGGTCGTCCCGGGAAAGAATGCAACCGGCACAAACACGGCAACCAGCACCAGCGAGGTGGCGACGACGGCGCTGGTAATCTCGGCGGTGGCCGCCGCCGCCGCTTTGTGGGAGTCGTGCTCGCCCTCCTGAATGTGGCGCTCAATGTTTTCAATGACGACGATAGCGTCGTCGACGACCAGGCCGACGGCGAGCGTGATGCCGAACAACGTCAGCGTGTTGATGGAGAAGCCGAGCAGCTTTACGAAGATGAAGGTGCCGATGAGCGAGACCGGAGTGGCGATGAAGTGAATCATCGTCGTCCTCCAGTCGCCAAGAAAGATAAAGATTACGAGGACGACGAGCAGGATCGCCGAACCTACCGTGAAGGCCACGTCGCGGATCGACTCGCCCACCGCGTCGGTGGTGTCGAAGGCGACCTTGGCGTGCAGGCCCGGCGGAAAGCTTTGCTGGAGTCGATTCAGTTCCGCAATCGCTTTGCGGTCCACATCGAGCGCGTTCGCGGTCGACAGCTGCGTGACTGCAATTCCAATGGCATCTTGCCCGTTGAATTGCAGGTCGGTGGCGTAACTCTCCGCGCCCAGTTCGGCATGTCCGACATCCTTCAGCCGAACCAGTGTGCCGTCGGAATTGGTTTTCAGGATGATGTCGTCGAACTGCGCCGGCTCGCTCAACCGGCCCACGGCGCGCACGCTGACCTGGTACTGCTGTCCCGACATCGACGGCTGTTGTCCGACTTGCCCGGCGGCGACTTCCACGTTCTGTTCGGACAGCGCGCTCACTACGTCGGGTGCGGTCAGGGCGCGTCCCGCCATGCGCACCGGATCCAGCCACAGCCGCATCGAGTATTTGCGCTCGCCGAAGACGATTACATCGGCGACTCCGGGAATGCGCTTGAGCGCGTCCTTGACGTAGACGTCGATGTAGTTGCTCATGAACAGCGTGGAATACTTGTCGTTGTCGGAAATAACGGCGGCGCCGAACACAAAGTTCTGCGACGTCTTCTGCGTGGTGATGCCGACCGCCTTCACCGACGCCGGTAGCCGTCCCTGGGCCGTGTTCACGCGGTTCTGAATGTCGACCGTGGCCAGGTCCGGATCGCGATTCAGATCAAACGTGGCAATGACGCTGCTGGTGCCGTCATTGCCGCTGGTGGAGGTCATGTACTTCATCCCCTCCGCGCCATTGATCTGCTGCTCGATGGGGATCGTGACGGCGCTCTCGACGGTCTGCGCGCTGGCGCCGATGTAGACGCTGGTGACGCCCACCTGCGGCGGAGCGAGAATGGGAAACTGTGAAATGGGCAGCGTCGGAATCACCGCCAGGCCCGCCAGAAGAATCAGCAGCGCGCAGACCGAGGCGAACACCGGGCGTTGGATGAAAAATCGAACGAACATGAAGAGTCCCGTGTGCGGCAGCTTCGCCGCTCAAAAGCGAATCATCATTGTGCTGGAAATCGGTCTCCGGCGCCCGGATTCCGGTCCATTTGAAGATACAAAAACGCACCACTTTTTCGAATGCGAGAATCCTTGCAGCCGGATGGCGAACCCTAACCCTGAGGAATCACCGGCGCCCCATCCAGCAGAAACTGTGTTCCGGAAATAATCACCTTGTCGCCCGGCTTGATTCCGTCCTGCACTTCGTAGTCGTTGCCGACCGTTTGACCGATCTTCAGGGGCCTCTGCCGCGCCACGAACGAGCCGCCATTCTGCGGCTCAGCCACGAAAGCGAAGTATTGGCCCGCCAGCCGCGATACGGCGAGGATGGGAACCTGGGGATTCTGATGCGTGCCAAAAACCACGCGTGCCCGCACAAACTGCAGCTGCCGCAGGGCGTCGTTGCCATTGGCGACGCTAGCCTTCACGAGCACGGTCTGCGTTGCATTGTCGACTTGCGGAGAAATGAAGCTCACGCGGGACTTGGCGACTACCTTACCCTCGCTGTCGAGGACCTGAACCGGCAGATTCATCTTCAGTTGTGCCGAGTGTTCGATGGGTACGTACACATAAACTTCAAGGCTGCCCGGCTTGTCAACCGTCGTCAACTGCGTCGATACCGTCACACGATCGCCGACGCGCACGGGAATGTCGCCCACGATCCCGCCTCGTGGTGCAACCACTTTGTAATAGTGGAGCTGGACCTGTTGTTCGTTCACCTGCGCGCCCACGGCGTCCATTTGAGATTGGGCCGAGTCCATGGCGGCTTTCGCCTGATCGAGATCCTGCTTGCTGACCACGCCTGCGCTGAAAAGTTCCCGGTAGCGCTGGTATTGCTGCTTGGTCCAACTTACGTTCGCCTCGAGCGCTGCCCGCGCACTCTCCTGGCTCTTCACCGTGGCTTGCTGCTTCAGAGGATCGATCTCCATCAACGCACCGCCAGGCCCGACCCGTTCGCCCGAGTGCACCAGAATCTGCGTAATCTGCCCTTCGACTTGCGGCATGATCACGGCGGAGTCGCGAGACCTCAGCGTCGCCACGTAGTCGGTGGAGTCGCTCACCGGAACCGCTTTCGCTTCCAGCACTTTGACCGGCATGCCAGCGAATGCGCCAGCCTGAGGGTTTTGGGCCGCGTTGCCCGAGCAAGCCACTGTGATTGCGCTGGCCGCAAAAACGGCCGCTAGTAAGCCCTTTACCAAGCGCTTTTGAAAGTCATTTGCCATAGTTGGAAAACTTTCTCTTTACTGATTGCTTCCTGTAACGCGGGCCGGCGGAAATCAGGCGGGGGCTGCCCCAGTCTCAATGACTCTGGATAATCGACGCAGATCAGCCCGAGCAAGCACGCGCTGCTGTAAAGATTCCCCAAGTGCCGTCGCGGACGCAAAATAATCCACTCCCCCGGGTTTCCCGGTGTCTGTTTGCCTCTGGAGTTAGATCCGCGCACCTTGGTCCGAAGTCACGGCTTCAGACTAAGAAATGCCACTTCATATCGGTTTAGCGTGACGTCATCTGCGCCGGCGGGCTCTCGGCAGCCGCGGTCGGGCCTCTGCTCACCATCGTATGCTTGCCAATCATCAGAAGACTCCCACTAGAGAACGTCCCAACGCGGAAACATCCACCTGGGACGCTCCGCGCCGCTCCCCGGCCCATTATGGTCGCCGCTTGCATTCACCGCATGATTGGCCGCCATGATCCCCACGCTGCCGTCGCCGTTGACTACCGGTAGTGTTTCCAGCCTCCGCATCATCAGTCGAGGTGTACGGCAACAACGTCATTCCCGCCGATGCCGGAAACATTCGCCCCCCACCAATAGGCCACCACCACCGCCCAACCCGCCGCCATCCCGCCTCCCCCGCCTCCTAACGAGAAAACGAGCGGCGCACACAGCACGGCATCGATAGCCTATTTCACGACAGCCGATTCTATCCCAAAATATCGAGCCTCATAGTAATCCGGATGACAACTAACGTTGATTGTCCAGGTGGGTTGTCATTCGAGAGCAGCCGGAGCGAATGCGACGGCAACCCCGAGGAATCGGTTGTGTCGCTCACCCGGTAATCATCTTCCCCAAAATCTCCTTCACAATTTTTCCCGCTACCGTCGCCGTCACTCCGGCAACATCCTGCACCGGGTTATACTCCACCAAATCCGCACCCACGATCTCTCCTTCGATCGCATGCAGATGAGCAATCGCCTCCCGCACCGACATCCCACCCGGCTCGCGATGAGAGACTCCCGGCGCGAACGCCGGATCCAGCACATCCATGTCGAACGTGATATAGACCGGCCCCGCCGACTTCAACTTCGCATCAGCAGGCAGCCCGCGCATCTCAACCACTTCCACTCCAAATCTCTGCGCCTGCTGACGCTGATGCAGATTCATGGTCCGAATCCCCACCTGTACCAACTGCTTCGCCAGTCCCGATTCCATGATCCGCGCCAACGGACACGCATGCGACAGCCGGTTCCCCTCGAACTCGTCATACAAATCGGGATGCGCGTCGAAATGAAAAATCGTCAGCTCGCCACGTTGCCGCGCGAACGCCCTCAGGATGGGATACGTAATCGAATGATCCCCGCCCAAAGAAACGGGACGTTTCTCCTGCGCGAGAAGGGCGTCCACTCCAGCCTCGATCGCCGCGAACGCATCCTTTTCCGCTAACGCCAGATCCCCCGCGTCCCCATAGACGCCCGTAACGCCCAAATCCAAGTGAGTCTCAGTCCACCGGTTCGACGCCTCACACCGCAGCGCCTGCCGGATTTTCGCTGGCGCCTCCGCCGCCCCGCGCAGGTAGGAAGAGTAAGCGTCAAAGGGAATTCCCAGAAGAGTTGGCACACCCAATGTGTTCATGATTCTTTTTCTGGACAGTGACCGCTGTGCCGGAAATGACAAGACGAATGCTGCCCCGGGCTAGTCGGTTTATACAAGAGTTCTAAAGCGCCCGCAAAAAAGCTTATTTGGACGAGTGTAATGCTTCGGTTGAATGTTGCTGCTGCGAGCCGTGAACAGCCACGACGCCAGCGCCTTCGTAGATCAGCTTCCATTTATCAGAAATCCGGCTGAGGCAATTGGTGCACGATCAGGCACAGTTACCAGACGAGTAACTACCTATAATGTCACTATGGTGTACTACCTTGTTTTCCGACATTTTGCAGGTTTCTTTTCCGTATGAACCCAAGTCTTGAAAAGCGGCCATTCATACCGACAAAGAGGATTTACTAATCGGTTGTTTCCGCGTCGATCTCTACCGGTGCATCGATTGCGATCGCGATTGCGGCGGAAACCTTGGCCTCCTTCAATGGCCCAAGCTCCAACACTTCATCCAAACAGTCGGCGACGTTTCGTCCAGCCAGCGCATTCAGCATCGCCCTGTCAGCCTCTGCAGCGACCGCCTCGAAGAATTCATTGAAGTGGGCGCTTATTCGGCAGCGGTTCTCGATGTCATTTCGCGGAGCAAAAATCCTCTTCTCAGATGTTGCCACCCGATAAATATCACACAGCGAAATTCGCTCTGGGGGGTGGCCGAGACGCAAACCGCCGCCTTTACCGACCGACGCAACGATGATCCCGTCGTGTGTGAGAGGAACGAGCAGCTTTCGGATGAAGCTCGGGTTAGTATGCAGACCCTCAGCCAGCATCCGGCTTGTGCATCGAAATCCGTCCCGCTCCGCTAGGGCTACGCTCAGCACCATTTCATCCGCGTGCGGAAATCAGCCATCGTGAACGGTGCCCGCATTAGCGAGATTCGTCCGTTGTTCGATGGGGTTTACGATATCGTACTGGCAGAAGGAACGGTGGTCACATCGAGCCGCAGATACGCTCACAAGTTACGGGCGCTGCTGGAATCCTAAGCTTGGCAACCGGACGTAAATTGGCGCGTCGGCGTGGAATGCCAGCGGTGAAGATGATTTCAGTACTTGCCTCGAATCGAGATTTTGCCGATTGCGATTGGAGCAACGCTAGCGCAATTCTCGCTAATTAGTGCCGCGCGACATTTGGATTTGTACGGATTCATCGCAGCGTTGTTGCGAACGTAGCTCGTATCGAAGAACTTAGGCGATGTGTCACCGGCGTGTACTTGGTTCGAGTCAGTGGCGGCAAGAAGTACACGATAACCCGCACCTACAAAAACAATCTGAGAGTTCTTGCGGACATATGGCTTGGCACCGAGATTTAGAGGGCCAATCTGTCTCGCAGGCACTTCGTATCAGGGCACAATCTCGGCTTACTTCTGATCAACCTTTGCAAAGAACTTCCGTATATCGGCAACCAAGAGATCGGGCTGCTCCAGAGCCGCGAAGTGTCCGCCCTTCGGCATGCCAGTTTTTTGTACTATGTTGTAGGTTTGAGTAATCCAGCTAAACGGCGGGACAGCCACCTCCTTCGGAAAATCCGCATACCCCACAGGAGTCTCCAGGTGTGGCGTCGGCACCATTTCCTCTCTGGTGAGCCGGTCCTCACGATAAATGCGCATGGCGGAGCCGATCGTGCCGGTCGCCCAATAGAGCGTAACATCGGTTAAAAATATGTCGCGATCCACAGCCGTGAGAAAATCGCCGTTGTTGTCCGTAAGCAGTTGAAATTTGCCAATCATCCAGGCCAGCCACCCCACTGGGGAGTCCGTAAGTGCGTAGGCAAGAGTCTGCGGTTCACTGGCCTGGAGGAAAAAGAAGGTGCTCTCTTCCCGGTCAAAGTAGGAATACCGTTTCCGCTCAGCATCGCTCATTTTCGCCACGGCTTCCTGGTTCGGCGGTGGCACATAAATCAGGTTCAGATGCAACCCGATCACGTGCGTGGGCGCCTGGTAAGCCATGTCTTGGGCTATTGCCGAACCCCAGTCACCACCCTGGATGCCGTACTTGGAATAGCCCAAACGATCCATCAGGACAACTAAAACCTTCGCCATACGCTGTGGGCCCCAGCCACGGGTTGTGGTGGGTCCGGAATATCCAAAGCCAGGAAGCGAAGGAATGATAACGTCAAATGCCGGGCTATTTTTTTCCTTGGGATAGGTGAGCGGCCCAATGAGGTTCTCAAACTCCAAAATCGAGCCGGGCCATCCGTGAATCAGCATCAACGGTATGGCGTCGGGGCGGGGAGAGCGCTGATGGATAAAATAAATCTGCTGCCCATCAATTTCCGTTGTGAACTGGTCAAACTGATTGATCTTCGCTTCTTGCGCACGCCAGTCGTAGCCGTTCTGCCAATAGTCCGCGAGTTGCCGAACCTTCTTGATGTCGGCGCCGTACTCCCAGGTCGTGTCCGGAAGTTGATCGGGCCAGTTGGTTTCCGCCAAACGGCGGCGAAGATCAACTAGAACGCGGTCGGGAACATGCATTTTGAACGGCCGGATCGGTGCAGGTTCCGGCTTCGCCGGCGGTTGCGTTTGTCCCCATGCGATTGCGGAGAGTAAAAGCAACGCGGCCAGCGGAAGCTTCCCGCTCTGCCAGACTGTCCTTTTCGCTTTCTCGAATCCAGTTTTCATCATGCTCTTGCGTCACTGAATGATTCCGAGGCTACACTCAAATGACCTCCTTACATCTGATCCGGAGTTCCATCCGACCACACGCCGGTGGGAACGACGAAATTATCCATCGGCTCCGGGTCACCTAGAGGAACTGCGGAGTTAAAAATATTGGTGAGTTCGGGAATCTAAACGAGACATGGTTTGAATCGTCTATCGGATTTGCGCCCCATACTGCACCATCCATGAGCGGCGTTCGGTGGCTGGTAATTCTGGGTCACGTCGATATTCGACGTGACCCATGTTGTCCCGCACAATCTCCGGCCTTGCGTCTTCGCGCAGCATGCAGCCGGAATGCATGCTGCGAAAGCTCCGAAGGCGCCTTTATCGCCGCGGTTGGCCGAGTCCGACGTTTCTCGACAACAGCCACTTGAGCATTCGCGGGCATCGGCGGTGCGGTCATTGAAAACCCGTGAGGCGTGCCGTTTATCACGTCTCACGGGCTCGTGTTCCCAACCGTGCGTGCCGTCGCGTCTGGGGAATCAAACCGGGCAAAGGTCACGCATATACGCAAGGGAACGAATGCCTTTATCGCTGGAGTTGGCCGAGTCCGAATCTCTGCAAATGGTGGTTGCAAACATTCGCGGGCGAAATGGAATCCGGGTGTGTACGTGCGTAATCTGCCATCGATTCGTCTATGCGTCGGTCTACGGGAGTCAAGAGGATGGCGTGGATGTTGCCCGTATCCGGCCCGGTGACCACCGTTGCCATACCTGAGATTTGTCCGCGCTCATTGATGTTGCTAGCCGCGATTATGAATAGGTTGGAATCTCCGGGAATTAGCGTGTTAAGGTCGGTCAACACATCGTCCTGCGAAATGAAGCCATGGGACCAGCCCGTGGAGTTGAAAGTGCTTCCCACCACTTGGCCCCGGTTGTTGATGCCGGTGGCAAAGGCGGCAGAATCTCCCGGCAGAATAGGGATGCTTGTGACTCCGCCGTTCTGCCAAATAGAGGCAACGATGGTTGTGCCGCTCGAGACATACCCGACAATTTGGCCGTGGTCATTAATGGCGTAGGCGGCATTTCCAGCTTGTCCGAGGTCTTTAAGCGGGATGGCAGTGTCGTTTTCCCACAATACTGCGTGAATCGATATGTTGTTGCAGGTTCCCGAGGAGCCTACGGCTTGGCCTCGATCGTTGATGCCTTGTACAAAGCCGTCTTGGTCGCCAACCAACGTAGGAAGAGCTCGGGCTTCGCCTTTTTCCCATAATACCGGCGATATAACCCTCCGAGGCTTGCTAGGCGAGCATCCGGAGTCCAGGACCGCCGTTTCCGAAATGCCTACTATTTGTCCGCGGTTATTGATCGCGCTGGCCTGCCCGTTATTTCCGCCCAGCGTCGGGAGAGCCGTCATGTGGCCGTGTCGCCAATAAAACGGACGACACGTAAGTTTTGTGCCAAACCCGCACATGTCTTCACCGTCCGGATCCGGAACAGATGTTTCTGCCAAACCGACAGCTTCCCCACGATCGTTGATCCCGCCATAGTTGGTCCAACTGTTCTTTCCTCCAAGCGTGCCGAGGTCGATGTTGAATCCGTAGATGCCGATCACCGCGCGGCCATTTGCAATGGTCGTGGAGGTCGAAGTGATGGGCGGGTTCACGAACCCATCCATGTTCTCCGCCCACCCCTGGTTATTGAGGCCCATGACCATGCTGAAGTTATCGCTGCTTTTGTTAGTGCCCAAATCGGTGATTTTGTAGCTCTGTTGAGCGAACGCATTGCCGGAGCAAGCCAGAGCAATCGTCGTAACCCACAGTATCCGGAAGTTCTGTGACTGTATGAGCATGTTCATATCTCCTCTTTCCCTCCAGTAAAGTCGTGTTGTCAAGATGATTGGCGAATCACGTCAGGCACCACTCGGCGCTCTGACAGTTAGCGTGCAATGGACAGCAGAAGTGGCTCACAACTTCACACAATCCCTGCTGAGTAAGAACTGCATGTGGTGTTCCACGTTCACAACGGTTACGTGAGACTACAGGCCCAACACTTCAGAGTTCGAAAACGAGTGGTGGACTGACACCCTCTTGGGACGATCCCAAAACGGCTGGAGCAACTGTTTCTCCAACTTTTCATACACACCGGCCAGAGATTGCGAATTCGAGAACGTTAGCAACCAAGATTCAGGCCCTCGGTCCTTGATGAAAATTTCTTCGATGGGCGCTATTTGCGGAGAGGATTCTGGACGAGCATGCACCTCCGCTTGGAATGCCGCGTCCAGAATGACTGCCAGCACAATAGCTTTCATTGCATTTGAATGAAGCTGAGACTTCTCACTAGTTACTCCGTTCCGAATTGCGTAACTCCGCATCGGCGATATAGATCGAGCTTCAAACCGTGTTCAGAGCCTAGCTCAATGAAGTTGATAAGCCAGACCTAATCTGCTGGGCGATTGAGAAATGCGATGAGCCGAGGGTTTCGTGCGTCAGGCCGTGGAATGCCGATTCACAACTTAGGCTAAAATGCTATTCATGAATCGAGAGAATGTCCTGAACTTGCGGTCATTCTGGCAAATCCAGATCATTGGATGGTGCTGCTTCTATCTTTTCCACCTTCTGGAATCGATTCATGCGTTCTTGACTAAGCGTGTGTTCTTCGATGAAGAGACGGTGCCTGTCTTCTTCATGTTCCTGGGAAGTTTTGTCCTGCGCCCTTTGTGCCGTTGGCTGCTGCGACAATCGCCGTCCTGGATCGCTTTTGAATTGAAAGCAGCCGCGGCGGCCATGGTCACATCCATTCCCGTAGCCTGCGCAGCCGGCCTCATTTTGCAGAATTTCAATCTTGTGCCCTGGCACGCTTTGGTTACAGTTTGGGCGTGGTCTTTTTTCATCCTCTTCATGTGGTGCAGTCTGTACTTCAGCATTAAGCAATGGCAGCAATCGAGCATGGAGAAGGAGCGGCTGCTTCGCGCCGAGTCTGAGCTCAGAGAGGCGCGCCTGCTTGCACTTCGCTATCAGTTGAATCCACACTTCCT
>DATBYA010000061.1:0-31682 GCA_036514015.1 Candidatus Sulfotelmatobacter sp. | reverse complement strand
TTGCGTAGGGCCTCCTCCGACACCCTCCGCTCGGTGATGTCCCGCAACACGCAGGCGATTCGATCGACACCCGCAGGAACCTCGATGGGGAAGTACGACACTGACAAGTCTCTTTTACCCAAGTCGGGAAAGTTGTAAGTCATTTCGTAGTGCACGACATTGCCAAGGAAACATTCGTCCATCTTCTCTTTGACCCGGGTTGCAAAGACTTCTTGACCGACCACCTCGGCCGCGAACTGCCCGATGACTTGCTCGACAGACATGCCGCGAAAGTTCAGAAATGCGCGGTTGGCGATCACGTAGCGGTATTGTCGATCCACCACCAGGATCATCTCATCCAAGCCTTCCACCACTCTCTCGTATTCCCGCAGCGTTGCCTCCGCCCGCCTGCTCTCGGTGACGTCCCGGAAAGCGCCCACTCCGCCAGTCAGCATGCCGTCGGCATCCTTCAAAGGGCTCGCGCAGGCCTCTAGGAAAATACCCTCCGCAAATTCGGGGTTGCGTACAAACATCACAGCGGTGCTGGACTCGCCTTGAATGGCGCGTGCCAGTGGTAGTTGGTCAGACGGGAAAGGTGTCACGGTGTCAGGCAAGTACAACCCGTAGTGGCGGCTCCATTCCTCGATATCGATGTTTGCCGCACGCAGGCCGAGCAGTTTGGCGGCTGCCGGGTTCCAGATAATGAATTTCCCTTCAACATCGGCCACAACCAATCCCTCCGACATACTATCCAGCACGGACTGGAGCATCAGAGTCTTGTCTTCCAGGGCCTGCCGCGAGCGCCCGAGTTCCTCGGCTTGCCTGATCAATTCCTTGCCTTGGGCGGCGAAGTTCGCTGCCGGTTGCCGGCGCGCACTCATGTCCCGAATATTGCACTGAATTACCCGCTTGCCATTTACACCGTAGACGTTGCTGACAAACTCAACATTGACGCGCCGCCCACCCCTGGTCTTGAGTGGTAGATTCCCATATCGGACATACTCCTTGTCCTGCAGTTCTCGAAACGCTTCCTTCGATTCCTGAATCTGCTTGAAGGGGCCGATGTCCCAAAGTATTTTGCCGATGAACTCTTCTCGAGGATAGTCCAACAAACTCATTAAGAAGGGATTGACGTCGGTTATCAACCCCGAGTATCCATCGAGAATCAATATCCCATCCTGTGCGGTTTCAAACAGTCGACGGTATCTGGCCTCAGAATCACGAAGCGCGTCATCCGCGAGTTTGCGTTCCAGCGTGGGATCCTCTTGCGAGGGGTCTGCCACTATGACTACTCCTCCCCTTGGTGTCACAAAGCTTAGGACTTACCCAAAGCGGCCTAAGCCGGAATTTCCCCTTGGCCTCGGACTCAAGAGCGTATTACCCGGCAGAATAGAATGCTATTGAACGTTGGTAGGCGAAGGCTATTCGTTGGTGAAGGGGTACTAGACGAAGAGTTATGAGTCCCTTTGGGGTGAGATACCCAATTTTTCAGTCATTCGTACCAGATCAGCCATCGATGAAGCGCCCATCTTTCGCATGAGACGGCTGCGGTGGGCCTTGACGGTCGCTTCGCTGGCTTCGATCGCTTCGGCTATTTGTTTGTTCAGGAGGCCAGAAACGACCCAAGGAAGCAGCTCCCGTTCGCGAGGCGTCAGAGATGCAAAGCGCTGCCGCAGCTTTGCAACTTCCGCTTCTTCAGCACGTCGCGCATGGTCTCGCTCCAGCCCCTGCTGAATTGCATCCAGCAGCTCCTGGTCACGGAATGGCTTGGTGAGGAATTCAACAGCTCCCGCCTTCATGGCCCGCACGCTCATCGGAATGTCGCCATGGGCAGTGATGAAGATGATGGGAATGTGAATGTTGGCTTCCCGCAATTCGCGTTGAAAATCAAGTCCGCTTATGCCCGGTAGCCTTACATCCAGTACCAGGCAGCTAGGCGCATCCGGACGCTGGCTTCGCAGGAACTCCGGTGCCGAACCCAATCCCTCGACTCGCAGCCCTACGGACTCGACTAGCCGCTTGATGGCGCGACGAATCGACGGATCGTCATCGACGACAAAAACAACAGACGCTACCTCAGTCATCAACACACCAACGCTATTGGGGCGGCAAAGTAAACTGAAAGAGCGCTCCCTCGGCGCGGGACTCTACCGACAAACGGCCTCCATGAGACTCTACAATAGATCTGGCAATCGATAATCCCATTCCGATACCCTCCGATTTGGTGGTAAAGAATGGTTCGAAGATATACTTCGTTTGCTGCGGATCGACCCCGATTCCCGAGTCTTGAACCTGGATGGAGACTTCGTTATGGTTCTTGGCCGATTTGATGAGCAATTCGCGCGGCGTACGCGTAGCCGAGCGCATCGCGTCGATGCTGTTCATGACTAGATTGATCAACACCTGCTGCAATAGCACCCGGTCACCGAGCACGCGCGGAAGATCAGCGCTGAGATCTGTGCGAAAGGATACGCCGTTCCTGGTTAGCTCACCGTGCAACAGAATACTAACCTCTTGAATAATCTGATTCATGTCCACTGCAATTCGCTCAGGAGGACTCTTCTGCAAAAGTGCACGGATTCTTGAAATGACGGTGCTCGCCCGTTCGCCGTCATTCACAATTTCTGAGATTGCCTCGCGCAACGCTTCGGAGGTCGGGCTCGCACTCAGAAGATGGCGTATGCAAAAACTGGCATTGGTAACGATCGCAGCGAGTGGCTGGTTGACCTCGTGGGCAATTGCCGCGACCAGTTCTCCCATCGCAACCACGCGCGTGACGCGAGCGAGATTCTCCTGCGCTTTCTGCAAAGCCTCTTCGGCCCGCTTCCGATCCTCGATGTCAACGCAGGAACCGTACCACTTGACGATGTCTCCCTGGTCGTCCCGAGCCGACACTTTTCGATGGAGCGTGAGACGATATTCTCCGTCCGCCCGCCGAAGTCGTGCTTCAGCTTCGAAGGGTCTGCCGCTCGCCAACGATGCGCGCCACTTGTGCAGGAGCGCCGCAAGGTCGTCGGGATGAATTACATTGGTCCATCGCCATCCAAGAAGGTCATCCAAAGCGAGACCGACGTATTCCAGCCAGCGCTTATTAAAGAAATCCATGTAGCCGTCCGGACGAGCGCTATGTAGCATCGCAGGAGTTGTATCGACCACGAGTCGAAGGCGGTCCTCGGCTTCTTTTCGATCTTGGATATCGGTATTGGTACCGTACCATCTGACAATGTCTCCTGCAGAATCCCTTAGCGACACGCCACGCGCCAGAAACCAGCGATATTGCCCGTCGAACTGGCGATGACGCTCCTCCTGCTCGTAGAGAGTGCCGTTGGCGACCGACTCGCGCCATGCGTTCAGCACCCGCTGCCGATCATCGCGATGAAGCATGCTCTGCCAACCCTCGCCTTGAAGGTCTTCCTGCGTGAGACCCATGTAGGAGCGCCACTGCGCGTTGCAAAAATCCAGCGAGCCATCGGGCGGTCCACTCCAGATCTGTTGCGGGATGGTGTCGATAACAAGGCGAAGGCGATCTTCACTCTCCCGCACCGCTTCTTCCGCCCGCTCGCGCTCGGCTATTTCCTTTCTCAGCGCTCGGTTGATGGTTTCAAGCTGCAAGGTTCGCTCGGCGCGTGCCCGTTTGTCCACGGACGATGTAGTGATCGCGACCACAAGCAGAATCAAGGTCGCAATGACAACTCCAGAGCTGCCAACAGGAGAGATGTTCACGGCGTGGGAAAGATCTGGAGGCGGGCCAGGAATAAAAGTTGCGGCAGCCATGCCGGTGTAATGCATGGCCAAGACAGCGACGCCCATCACCGTGGCGCCGCCAAGCTTTCGCGGAAAACTCCATCTGATCTCCTCTCGTCGACCGAATGCTATCAACAACGCAATGAGAGAAAACAAGATGGCGAGCAAAACGGAAAATGCTACCAGAAGGGGGGAAAATCGAGTGATGGCAGGTAGTCTCATTGCGGCCATGCAGAGGTAGTGCAGTCCGACGATGCCACCGCCCATAACGACACAGCTGGTTAAGGCTTCGAGGCTGTCCATCCTTTGGCGGCTTGCCATGTACAGCGCGATCGAGGAGGCGAAGATGGCCAATAAGAGTGCGACGAAAAGTGTTGGCCAGTGGTACTCGACCGGCACAGGCAGGTGGAAGGCCAGCATACCTTTCAAGTGCATCGTCCAGATACCGATGCCCATCGCCGTGGCGCCGCCGCCCAGCCACGCGAGGCGAGCCCTACCCATGGCAGCGGGTACGCGACCCGCAAGGTCAAGCCCCCCATAGGACCCGGCGACGGCTATGACCGCCGAGCGCGCCACTTCGTGGTAGTCATAGGAACTGGCGAGCGCCGCGTTTGCAGGGACCATCACGCAGGACCTCTGGTCGCTTTCGCGCAGTCGAAGGAAAGGACAACCCGCATCCTAAGCGCGAAGTCGCAGAGCACCCCGCTCCGCTCTTGGCGAAAAGACAGTGCATTCGCCATCTCCAGTAGAGTGGTGTGACAGAAAGGTTTAACCAAGGCCCCGCGAGATCCCATAATCCTTCTCTCCGAGCGAACAAATCTTTTTCGCAACCCCCGGGGCCAAGATGGGAGGAGAGGTTCAAAAACGACAAGACCGGGCTCAAAAAATGCTCGCAGCATTTCTAACGCTTGCCCACTTCACAAAGTCAGAACGACGCGAAACTGGGCCTTACCGCTCAGCATACGGGCATAAGCCTCGGCCGCCTTTTCGAGCGGATAGGTTTCAATCATGGGACGCACGCCGGTAAGTTCGGCGAAGTTCAGCGTATCCTCTGAGTCTGCCGGTGTTCCTGTGGACCAGCCTTGAATGGTCCTGCTTCCGGTGATGAGCTGGATGGGTGTGACCTCAATCGGATCAAACGTCGCACCTACCACGATAAGCTTACCGTTCGGGCCCAGACCGTCGACCAACTCAGACATCGCTTTCGAGCTTGGCGCCGTCGCTAGAATTACCTGTGCCCCGCCCAGTTTTTGCAATGCTCCGGCTGCGTTCGTCGATGCGCTGTCGATGTAGACGCTCGCTCCCAGTTTCTTTGCGAGCGAACCGTTTTCAGACCCGCGCCCGATCGCCGCGACCTTATAGCCAAACTTCTGCGCGAATTGAATCCCGAGGTGACCCAGACCACCGATACCCTGCACCGCAACCAGATCGCCGGGAAGAGCACCGCTGTGGCGAAGCGAGTTGTAGGTAGTTACTCCAGCGCAGAGCAGGGGTGCTGCGTCGGCATCACTCAGACTGTCCGGTATCGCCACCAGCGCCTCCAGGGGTGCCACCATGTATTCCTGGTATCCGCCGTCATAGCTGATGCCCGGAATCTTCAGGTTTCGGCAATTACGAAAATCTCCACGCCGGCATTCGCGACAGGTGCCGTCCTGGCCTCCATGCCAGCCGACACCTACCCGCTGGCCCTTTTTCCACTCGGAAGCACCGGCGCCCACTTCATCGATGATGCCTGCCACTTCATGTCCGGGAACACGGGGAAACTGAATTCCGGGCCACAAGCCTTCTTTCGTGAGCACGTCACTGTGGCAGACGCCGCACGCTTGCACTTTGATCCGCACATGTCCCGCACCAGGCTCAGGAATCTCGCGTTCGACGATCCGGAAGTCTGCTCCGGGATTGGAGACTTGTGCTCCTTTCATCTGCGCCGGCTTCATTGGTACAACCGTCGCTCTGCTCGTTGCCATAAATCCTCCTGTGAATTTTAGCTATGGTTGAGCACTACTACTGTTTCACAGCACGGGGATCCAGAGGAGAATATATTTGAAGAACGTTCTTGAATCCAGAAAGCGGCGTGATCAGCCGAGAAAAGAATCCATTGTGAGAATCTCCAAGGAAGAAGTTGCCCAGGGGACGTACGACGATTTTCCTTGCCCAAATAAGGGCGCCCAGTTCGACCGATGACAGCGGACTTTCCTGTTGTTCCCGAAGACGCCGCCCTACAGAGAGGCTGAGTTAGCACACCAACAAGGTTTGAAAGATCTATTTCATTCCTGACTGGCCGTTGTGGGCGGCAGGTTCTTCAAGTCTCCAGCGGCCTTGAGCGCGATGAGTCCAAAGCCTCGGTCGGCAGCTTCTTTTCGCAGAGCTTCCAGGTGGGTCTTGCCGGTCGCGCGATCGCCGGACGTAACTTCGATCTCAGCAAGCGCCAGGCGCGGCTCGAATTCATAGCTCACGAATCCGAGGCGATTGGCTTTCACCGCGATTTCCTGATAAGTTTTGGCTGCGTCGTGCTTGGCAACACCATCGGAAACGGCTTGAATGCGCGCCGCAGAAAGGGCCACCATCAGCTCGGCTTCACGATCATTACACTTCGATAAATCAACGCCAGCCTGCTCAATCGTTTTCCGCGCTTCGACCAGATTTCCTTCTCTCAGAAGAGCGTGCGACAAAATCGCGTAAGCCAAAGCCCCATCTCGCGCAGCCTTCTCTTTTTCGAATTCCTCCACCGCTCTGCTAGCCGTCAGCCGAGCTTCCTTCGGATTACCGTCGTCGAGCAGTAATTCGGCGATTGTTAAGCGGACGCGCGCGGCACTTTGCTTATCGCCAATTTGCTCGAAAGCGGAGACTGCTGCGGACTCCGATTCTCTGGCTTCCGATGTTTTTCCCTTCAGTCGCAAAGCTCTCCCCAAATTGAACAGCGCGATGGCCGCCTTGCTGCGGTCGCCAAGGCGATCGCAGATGTTGACCGCTTCCCGAGAGATTCGTATCGATCCACTGTCATCGCCGAGAGCCAGCAGTACCGATCCTAGGGCTCCTTTGGTAAGGCAAACTCCATTCTCATGGCCAACCTCCCGGTAGATTGCCATGGCTTCTTCGTATTTCCGGCGGGATCCTTCCAGATCGCCCAGCGAAAACAAAACGTCGCCAAGGTCATCCAGCTCCGCGGCAACGCCCAAGCGATTGCCGATTCGCCCATAAATGCCCAGAGCTTCCTCATATCGGGCCTTGGCGGCAATGGCGTTGCCCTGGTTCTGGAGCAGGATTCCGTTATAGTTCACGCTGCGGGCAACCCCACTTCGATCCCCCGCCGTGGAGAATATTCGTTCGGCCTCATTCACAGCGGCCGCTGCTTCGTCGGCGCGGCCGAGATTGGCAAGCGCCCAAGCCTGATCGGCGCGAGCCTGCGCAAGCAATAAGGAAGCCCCAACCGCCCGGGCTTTCTCGGCCGCTCGCGCGGTTGACGCCAAGTCTCTTCTGAAATCACCCAACGACTCAGCGGCGCGAGCGTCCGCTAGGTCAATGCGCGGATCATCCCCCAGAGGAACAGTCAGTTTCCGGAGCATGTCCAAGGTTTGCATGGCGTCCTTGCCTCGTCCATTGTTGACCTGGGCGAGAGCGAGAGCGAGTCCATAATCGAGACTATCGGGAAAGAACTCGAACAGTGCGCGATAACTATCGATCGCCTTTTCCCACTCTTTCGACATCTCGCGATAACGCGCTGCCACCAATAGGCGATCGGCACGCGGCAAATTCGAAGATAGCTGAAAGGCTCGTTTGGCCTCCGCCTTTGCCATTTCGTCGTAGCCCAGAGTTGCCCAGGCGGTTGCGAGAGCGGAGTGGGAGAGCGCGTACGCCGGTTCGACGGCGATTGCCTGCTGGAACAGATCACATGCGGCCAGCGCATCAAATACGCGAAGCCTTTCCAGTCCTTCCGAATACAACCGCGCGGCACTGTGGCTCGAGGGCAGAGACACGGCCACTTCGGCAGCTTCAGTGCTGCTGACAGGTTGGACTCCCAATGCCGTTCGCAACCTCTCGCCGGCTCGCGAGACCAGATCGAACAAATGCATTTCCGTTCCTGTCTCAGAAATTGCCTCCACAATAGTTCCGCTCCGAGTGTCTTGCAGGCGCAGGTCGAGGCGAACCTGGGCTGCGGAATTATCGTCAAGAATGGCGTACGAACCAACCACTACCAATTCGGTTGCGAGGTTCTTTCCTACCTTCGCCAGACTCTCACGGCTCAGGCTCCCCACATCCAGTGGCGATAGTTCAATTTTCATCCGAGCGATATTTTCTGCGGGGATCAGGCGCAAATGCCCACCTGCCGAAAGTTGGGTGGTCAGCCAATCGGAGAGCGCCGTGGACACCCATGCGTCGTCAGAACGCTCGGAAAGATTCTTAAATCCGAGCACCGCAACAGAACGTCTGGGCGTCACCGAGGTGTTTGAACCGTCGGTCGCCATGAAGGAACCAGAACGCCAGTAGTAGACGCTTCCAGCGCAGATCAGGACTAACAGGAGTGCTCCCAGAAAATACAAAGCCTTCAGGGCCCGGACCGAACCCGACTGCATATCCTGTTGCCGGTTCTGTCCCGGCGAGATCAAGTGTCCTCCATCAGAGGCCGACGCCGGGAAGGCTTTGCCACCTGTTGCGCCCTGCGTCTCCTGGTGGTGCACCGTAATCGGAGCAATGAACCGATAGCCGCGACGATGCAGAGTCTCTATAAAGCGCGGAGTTTCGGCTGAGTCGCACAGCGCTGCTCGCAGCTTGTTCATCGCTCGATTGAGACCCCGATCGAAATCAACGAATGTATGATCCGACCAAAGCGCACGGCGCAAGTCATCCCGAGTAATCACTTCACCCGGATGCTGCAACAGCAGAACGAGGACTTGAAAAGGCTGTTCCTGAAGTTTGATTCGGAGTCCGTGCCTGCGTAGTTCGCCGGCAC
Source organism: Candidatus Sulfotelmatobacter sp. (assembly GCA_036514015.1). Taxonomy (GTDB): domain Bacteria; phylum Acidobacteriota; class Terriglobia; order Terriglobales; family Acidobacteriaceae; genus Sulfotelmatobacter. Next base: position 23,008 of record DATBYA010000061.1, on the reverse strand, counting down.
CGAGATCGACCTCAAATGGGCCGAACTGGAAAGTGGGTGAAGGGTGTACCGTAGTCATAAAACGGCTCCCCCCCGGGGGTTTAGCGGAAGATACCACGCGGAGTTGATGACGATCAACCCTTTCTGTTTAAACCTTTCTGTTTACGGCTGAGTTCTCGCCATAGCGTCACCCAGACGGATGCACCTCGGCGAGCACTTTCATAAAACTTGGAGACAATTTCAGACAAACGCCCTTTTATCAATTTGTTACAAAGCAACAATAAAAGGATATTCCGAGAGCTTGACCCTCGCTCCGGGAAAGGCGGTAGTGTCGAAGGGATGGACGAACCGACGAACCAAGCAACCGATAGGCGCAATCCTATGTTACGCGGACGAAACGTGAAGGCAACCTTGGATTTTCAGAGGCGGCCGCCATCTTGAATAGCGTCTGGCTGTGGCAGCAGTGCCGACTGATGGACCCCGATCCGCCTGGCCGGGCGGGTGCTGCTTTTATCTGACATCTTTGGAGAATGGCGATGCGAGGATGCCGAACGATCTTGATTTCGCTCTCACTCACCTGCAGCTTGCTGTTTACCGCAGCCCGAGCGCAAACCGCTGAAAAGCGCGATTTGAGCAAACAGCCAACCCTCTACGTGGTTGGCTATGCTCATCTGGATACGGAATGGCGGTGGGAGTATCCGCAGGTCATCGACGAATATATTCGCAAGACCATGGAGGACAATTTCAAGCTGTTCGACAAATATCCTCACTACGTTTTTAGTTTCAGCGGTGCCAACCGTTACCGCTTCATGAAGGAGTATTTCCCGGCGGATTATGCCAGGCTCAAGAAGTACGTGGATGAGGGAAGATGGTTCCCCGCGGGATCGTCCGTGGAAGAAGGTGATGTCAACGCGCCCAGCGCTGAGGCCATCATCCGCCAAATCCTATATGGGAACGACTGGTTCCGCAAAGAGTTGGGCAGAGCCAGCGCGGAATATATGCTGCCCGACTGCTTTGGATTTCCGGCCTCGCTGCCCACCATTCTCGCGCATGCCGGGGTAAGGGGATTCTCGACCCAGAAATTGGTGTGGGGATCTTCCGCTCCGGGCGGAGGTCCTGAATCGCTGGAAAAAACACCAGAAGGCACGCCGTTTAACGTGGGCGTGTGGGTGGGACCAGACGGCGAGAGTGTGCTGGCGGGATTGAATCCCGGCGATTACAGCGGAGGGATTTATAGCGATCTTAGCCAACCGCTGCCTCCGCTGCCGCCAAACGCCGTCCTTGAGGAACTCAACAAGAAGCTCCAACCCTTGCGGCAAAAACTTCGCCAAGCCGATGAGAACGGTCAAACAATCGATGAGAAAGAGAACCAGCAGTACATCCAGTTGCGAGACCAGCAGAGGGCATTCGCCAAGCTTCAGCAGGATCAACAGCAGAGCCGGTTCGAGGGTGATTGGGCGGCTCGCGTCGAATTGAATGGTACGGTCAGCGGTGTATTTACCGACTATCACTATTACGGCACCGGCGACATCGGCGGAACGCCGGATGAGGAATCGGTGAAGCGTCTGGAGGCTATCGTCACCAAAGGTACGGCAAGCCTTCCACCGCCGGACGAGTTTTTCCTTGCTGAGCGGCGGTCGCATCCCGAATGGCCCGCCGTGAAAGTCGGCGACGGCCCGGTGCACGTGATCTCCGCAAACGCTGAGCAGATGTTCCTTAATATCACGCCCTCTGAAGCTGCCGGACTTCCACGTTACACGGGTGAAATGGAACTGACGAACCATTCGGCCGGCTCGCTCACCTCGGAGGCTTACCAGAAGCGCTGGATCCGAAAAGAAGAATTGCTGGCGGATGCCGCGGAGAAGGCTTCGATTGCCGCGGAATGGCTGGGCGCGCGGCCGTATCCATTGCAGCGCCTGAATGATGCATGGACGCTGGTGATGGGCGGACACTTCCACGACATCGCCGCCGGGACCGCTAGTCCCAAAGCATATGAGTTCGCGTGGAACGACGACGTGATTGCGATGAATCAGTTCGCAGGTGTGCTCAACAGCGCCAGCGAAGCCGTTTCTGCGGCGCTCAACACCGAGACAAAAGGTGTCCCGCTAGTAGTCTTCAATCCCTTGGACATCGCGCGCGAAGACATCGTGGAAGCCAGCGTGAAGTTCCCCGGTGGCGTGCCTCAAGCGGTGCGCGTTACCGGTCCGGACGGCAGGGAAGTCCCGGCCCAGATTTCGAATGGAAAAGTAATATTCGTGGCCAAGGTCCCGTCCGTCGGCTACGCAATCTACGATGTGCAGCCTGGCGCCAGTGGAACCGGGGCGGCCAAGGCACTGCAAGTGTCGGAGAACTCACTGGAGAACCAGTACTACCGCGTGAAGCTGAACGCCGACGGCGACGCCGCCAGTATTTTCGACAAGTCGATCGGCAGGGAACTGCTGGCTGCTCCGGCGCGGCTTGCCATTTCTTATGACAACCCCGAGCACTGGCCGGCCTGGAACATGGACTGGGATCAGGAGCAAGCTGTACCCAAAGAATATGTCGGCGGTCCGGCGAAGATTCGAGTGGTGGAAAACGGTCCAGTGCGCGTGGCCGTGGAAGTTTCACGGGAGATCGCTGGCTCCAAGTTCGTTCAGACCATCCGCCTTTCGGCGGGAGAGGCGGGGAAGCGCGTGGAATTCGGAAACGTAATCGATTGGAATACCAAGGAGTCGAATCTAAAGGCGAGCTTCCCGTTGACCGCTTCCAACGAGATGGCGACCTATAACTGGGACATCGGCACGATCGAGCGGCCCACCGCGCAGCCGAAGAAATTCGAAGTGCCCTCACATCAATGGATTGATTTGACGGACCTGAGCGGCGAGTTCGGCGCTACCGTCCTCACCGACTGCAAGAATGGATCGGACAAGCCGAACGACCACACCATCCGTCTCACCCTGATCCGCACTCCGGGTACGCGAGGCGGCTATGCCGACCAGGCTACGCAGGACATCGGTCATCACGAGTTTGTTTTCGGAATCGCTGGTCACGCCGCCGGCTGGAGGCAGGCTCAGACCGACTGGCAAGGGCAGCGTCTAAATGATCCTCTCATTGCCTTCGAGACTTCACGGCACGCCGGCGCGTTGGGCCGGGAGTTTTCTTTGCTGAAGGTCAGCAACTCGCGGATTCGAGTGCTGGCGCTGAAGAAAGCGGAACACGGCGATGAGGTCATCGTTCGCCTGGTTGAACTCGATGGCGAGCCGCAACGGGACGTAGGTATCTCGTTCGATTCGCCAATCAGCGCCGCGCGCGAAGTCAATGGGCAGGAGCAGCCAGTCGGAGCGGCTACCGTGAACGGCGGCTCTCTGGTCACCTCTTTCACCGCCTATCAGCCCCGCACTTTCGCGCTCCGACTGGCCGCGCCGCACACCGCAATTGCCCCCGTGCATTCCGTGCCGGTGACATTGCACTATGATCTCGCCACTGCCAGCGACGATGGTACGAAGTCAGAGAGCGGGTTTGACGGCAAGGGCAACGCCCTCCCCGCGGAGATGCTGCCCTCGCGTATAACCTTCAACGATGTGCAATTCCAACTTGCCCCGGCGAAGACGCATGTGCCGAACGCGGTTGTAGCGAAGGGCCAGACCCTTGATTTGCCACCCGGACAATTCAATCGCGTCTACCTGCTGGCCGCTTCCGCCGAGGGCGATCAGAGATCGGCGTTCGAAGTCGGTGCCAAAAAGGTCGACCTAGACATCCCGGAGTGGGGTGGATTCATCGGTCAGTGGGACGACCGGCAGTGGAGCTCGAAAGATACCTCGCATGACAATTATGGCGAGATGACCGGCATCAAACCGGGCTATATCAAACGGGCTGATTTGGCGTGGTATTGTTCGCATCATCACGACCCCGGCGGCGAGAATGTGCCTTATCGTTATTCTTATTTGTTCGCGTACTCGATCGAACTTCCGCCCCACACAAAGAGCGTGAAATTGCCCGATAACGATAAGATCCGGATCCTGGCCGTATCGGTAGCCGAGGAGAACCCGGAAGTGGTGCCGGCGCAGCCGCTGTATGACGTGCTACCTCCGCTTCCTTCCAGCCTTGACCCACAATAGGCAGAAGACGCTCCCCACCGGGAGCAGCGCTCCGCAATCCTTGTCTACCTAGCCCTCATTCGCAGCCAAAGCGGCAGGGCGTGAGCCGGCGTCGAAGATCGCAGGTTTTAGCCTGGGAAAATTTGGAGACAATTTACAACAACTGCTCTTTTATCAGCCAGCTACAAGGAAACATTAAAAGGATATATCGGGGCCTTGACCGAGGGTACTAGGAAAGCATTACTGTCGTCCAAAACTGAGGGACGCACATGCTCTCACGGCTCCGTATTTCACCCGGCGGTTTATCGTTGGTCGTCGCTTTGATTTTGAGTGCGACGAGCGTCAGTTATGCTCAGTATCACGTTAACGGCGCGATTACTGGCACCGTCACCGACCCTTCCGGCGCGGTTGTTGCGGGCGTGAAAGTTACGGCAACCGACACCGCCACGAACACGAGTCAGTCGACCATGACAAACAGCTCAGGGTCGTACTTATTTTCGGATATGCCGCCCGTTACTTACACGATTACCGCAGGCAAGGAAGGATTTCGAACCTGCGAAGGGACCGGCTTGGTGTTGGAGCCCTCGTCCACCCGAACTTTTTCCTGCGCCTTGGAGGTTGGGCAAACATCGGAAACGGTTTCTATTTCGGCCGATGCACTGCAGGTGCAGACGGACACGTCCCAGCTGAACGGCGTCATCGACTCGACTCAGATTGAGCAGCTTCCGGACAACGGCCGGAATTTCGCGAATTTCCTGGCTCTCGAACCCGGCGTGGCTGGAATTAGCTTTGACAGCTTCAATTCCATGAACATCTTTGCCACCCAAGGTGTGTCCGTAAACGGCTTGCGCGACAGCGACAATAATATTTTGATCGAGGGGGTGTCGTCGCAGCGCACCCGCGACAACGCGGCCACCACGGCAGCGCCGGCGATCGACGCGATTGGTGAGATCAATGTGGTTTCGACCGGCTATATGCCCGAATATTCCCGCGGCGCCGGCGCCCAAATCGTGGTGCAGATGAAATCTGGTACCGATCGCTACCACGGTAGCCTCTACGAGTACAACCAGAATACAGATTATGATTCGGCGGCAAATGGCGCCCCTAATTTGGTTGGTAGCCCACGCGGACCAATTAACTGGAATAACTTTGGCGGCACTTTTGGCGGTCCCGTCCCCGGCACGCACAAAAAGCTCTTCTTCTTCTATTCGGAGGATATCACTCGCGAGCCCGGGGCCAGCCCCACTAAACCGATTGTTCCTTCTGCGCTCGTACATGCAGGAAACTTCAGCGAGTATTGCCCCCCGGCCGGGACTAGTTGCCCGATGGTTCCGGCATTTTTGAACGGTCAGACAGACCCGAATACTGGACAGACTCTGGTGGCGGGCCAGCCGTTTCCGAACAACACCATTGCTTCAAGCTTCTGGAGCCCCAATGGTTCGGCCTTGATGGCCATCTATCCCATGCCGAACATCGCCAGCGGGACAGTCGCCAATGGCCTTCCCAACTACTACTACTTATCTGAAAATCCAAGCAACAATCACACCGAAAGCTTGAAGATGGACTACATGATCGACCGGTGGAAGTCCCACTTGGCGTTTACCCTGCGCCATTACCGGAGCAACGAGTTCTCGGGCAGCTTCGGGAATAGTCCGCAGCTATTGGATTGGAACATACAGGAACCCGAGAGGGGAGCAACTATTGATCTCGCCACAACATTCAGCCCAACTCTGGTGAATGACCTTACGGTAGGTTCCACAGAAGATATTGTTCACGTTGTCTTGTTCGCCGGCCCCTTGGGCAATGGCCTCGATCGAACGTCCGTAGGCATCACTGCCACATCTCCCGGAGGCATCGATTTCCCTTATATATTCGGCCCTGCCAGCAAAGACGTGGCGGGAAAGACTCCGACCATCAACTTTGGAGGACCGAACAGCGCCATCGATTCCTTTAACTCGAACACCGATGCGTATCCTTCCCATAGCGTCGGCCACATCTATCAGTTCTCAGATACGCTGACGAAAACAATTGGGAAGCACATTCTGAAGTTCGGCGCCTGGATTGAACACGACGGAGAGAATGACGATGATCAGTTGATCATCGGAGGACAAAACCTGAACGGTCAGCTCACCATCGCCGGTTCTGGAACCAACCCACGCTCCACGAGTTTGCCCCTGGCCGACATGCTTCTGGGCGTATTCGACACCTATGCGGAGTATGGCTTCCGCAATGAGACTCCATGGTCATCCTGGCAACAGGGGTATTTTGGGCAGGACACGTGGAAAATCACTCCCCGTCTGACGATTGAAGGAGGCCTGCGCTGGGATTATTTCCCGAATTACAATTCGAAGTGGTGCAACTTTGCCATGTTCAATCCGCTGGCCTATTCAACTTTTCCCGGCACGCAACAGGTGATTGATCCGAATAACGGTCTCGTCGCGGGCGGCAACTACTATAACGGCATATCCATGCCGTGTCAGTCGCTCCCGTCCAACGCCTATGGCCACCTCGCCGTCTTCGGCGAACCATTCAACGCAGCCTCGGCGAGTACGATTAACCAGCAACTGGTTCAGCAAGGGATCATACGCGGCTATCCGCCTCAGATACTTCCCAACCACTATCGGGCGTTCCAGCCGCGATTCGGCTTCGCCTGGGATCCCTTCGGCACGGCGAAAACCACGATTCGCGGCAGTGCAGGAATCTTCTATAACCACGAGACGCTTAGCGACCAGACGCAGATGGGCAGAAATTTGCCGTTCCAGACAGGCGCTTCCCCGGTTAACGGCGATATCGATTGCCCGGGTACCCCCCAAAGCCCGTCGAGCTTTGGGTGTACCGGCACAGGTTCAGTGTTTACGCCCGGACCGGTGACGCCCAGCCTGAGCAATGAGCAGTCGCCTATTCCCATCACCGGTCAGGACTTCAGCGCCCCACTTCCAGTGGTCTACAGTTTTCATTTCGGTGCGCAACACATGTTCCCGCAGAATACCTTGGTTGAAGTGGGTTATGTGGGTACGGAGACTCGCCACTTCTCCGTGCTCGAAGACTTGAACGAAATGCAGCCCGGAACATTCGGACCCTGCAGTGGGACGTTGACTACTTGTCCCGCCGGTTCTCCTTACGTATTCAACTCCAACGTCGCCCAAATTCAGACTGTTGTGCCGTACTCGGGCTTTTCCAACAGCGCCTTTACCTATCAGATCAACAATGGAAATTCCGCCTATAACGCGTTGCAGGCCAGCGCACGGCGCAGCATGACCAAGAATCTGATGTTCACCGCCGTATACACCTACGCCAATGCCCACGATATTGGCTCGGAGTTGCAGTCCTCGATCATAGATCACTACAACCCGAGCTATAACCGGGGAAATCCGGACTGGTTGCAGCATCACAACTTCACCACCAGTTACGTGTACAGCCTGCCGTTTTTCGAGCACAAGAACAATTTTGCGGGCGCTGTCTTGGGAGGCTGGGAACTGAGCGGCGTTTTCATCTACAGGAGCGGCAGCGTCAACACCATAACCGACCAGGGAGCCAATACGTCGGGAATGGGTGTTGACAACGGAGTACACGCTGAACTTGTTCCCGGCTGCAATCCCAACGCTGGGCCGCGAACCAAGACGGAGTTTTATAATCCCGCATGCTATACCTTTCCCGCTGCAGGAACCCTGGGGAACTCGGGAAGAAACACGTTGTTTGGACCGCGATTCTGGATTTGGGATGCCGGCCTGCACAAGAACGGCCCGATTTTCGGAGAGAAACTCAAATATCAGTTCCGGGCGGAGGCTTTCAACGTTCTCAACCATCCTATTCCAAATTCACTGAATACCGACATTAATGGCGGCTCTGCTTTCGGGTCTGTCAACGGCCTCTACAACAACAACGGCGACCAGCGCGCCATGCAGCTCGGGCTGCGACTTATTTTCTGAGCCGTAATTTTTGGAAAGGCTGCCCCTTATTGGACTGACCGCTCGTTGTCCCGAGCCAGCGCCGAAGCAGGGACTGAGTTCCTTTGTGGGGTGAGGCGGGCTAGAATGTTGCTATGTTTGCCGGTCCGAGATTGCGGCATAGATCCCAAATTCCTTCGATTTCGCCACGGTTTGCGGCAAAGCTTCTCCTGATCCTTCTCGTGGTCGCGGAACTCTGTGCGGGGTCGCAGACCGTAGCAGCAAGCAATCCCTATGAAGCTCAAAGTCCCGAAGAGTTAAGAAAGACGGTCGAGGCTTACGAGAAGTTCTTGCGTGAGCCATTGCCTCCCGGAACTCCCCGAGCACAGGTGCTTGAAGTCCAAGCGCGCCTGGGGGCCGCATATTTCCTGCTGCATCGTTACCGAGAGTCTCTTGATGTGCTCCGACCTGTCCTGCGCGAACAGCCCACCCAGAGTTCAAAGACGATTGACAGCCCGCAACGCGTATCCCTCCGGGCACAATCCTGGTTGGTGAGCGGTCTGGATTGTTTGGAATTGAACCAACTGGAAGAAGCTCTACCCGCCTTGCGACGCGCTTTGGCAATGCAGCCAGAAAGCGCTACCGCGCGAATGGCTCTGGGCGATGCGCTTGCGCGCAGCAACCGCATGGAAGACGCGGCCAAGCTATATGCGGAACAGGCGAGGCGTACTCCATCGTTGGCGGATGCCTGGTACAAGCTGGGTGTGGCGCACAGCCAGATCTCGGTCGAAACGTCCCGTGAGGATGTAAAGCCGAGTGAGCAGGATCTTCCGCAGCAATTGGCCGCAGAAGAGTTGTTGGCCAAGGGAGATAACCTCAATGCAGCTCGAATACTTTTTCGCTTGTTTCGTCGGTCGCCAAGCCAACCGGAAGTTCATGGCGAACTGGGCACAGCTCTTCTCGCGCTGGGCTATGTAAAAGCCGCGCAGGACCATTTTCATCAGGAATTGGCCGGCAATCCGGAATCGCCACTGGCGGAGCTTGGTGTAGCGCAGACTGCAGCCCTGAGTGGCGATTGGAAGCAGGTGAGCGCAACCCTGGAGCACTTGAGCAAGTCGCAGCCGCGAGAGTTGACTCTGCTTTTCGAGTTGCCACCCTCCGGATTAATCCTACAAGCCTGGAGCGGAAGACAGATGAATCCTCCGGAATGGTTTGCCGAATCTCCGGCTGGAATCCTTTGGCAGAGCTGGCTCAGTGATTCGAATGTCCTGGCGCGAATATCCGCGAATGGGAAAAACGACCCTGCGGAAACTTGTACCGGCAGGCAGGCAAAAAATGTATCGCCGGGGATCTGGCTTACTGAATGGTGCTATACAAATTTGGCAGAGCAGCTGAGAGCTAGAAAAATTCTTTCCATCCCCGACAGAATCAAGTTAGCGGAAGCGGAATTTCGGCTGGGTCAGTATGATGCCGCACTGCGGACGGCCAATCTCCTGCGCAGAGTGGATCTGCACAGCGGATGGGGGGTTTATTGGCTCAGTAAGACGCACGATGCCCTGTCCGAGCAATGCTTCCTCAAGGTCGGCGCGCTGAATCCCGATTCTGCGCGAGTTCACCAGATGCTGGCCGAGCATTACGCTAAGTTGTCAGATTATCCAAAAGCGAAGACGGAATTCGAGAACGCGATCCGGCTGGCCGGGGAGTCACCCGACCTTCACCTAGGATTGGGAACAGTACTTTCCAGAACTAGCGATTGGACCCAAGCGGAACAGGAATTGAAGACAACGCTCGAGTTGGCTCCCCAGTCGGCATTTGCTCACTACCAACTCGGGCACGTGTACATTCAACAAAACCTGTGGCAGAAGGCGGTCGAGCAATTACGGCAGGTGCCAGCCGATTCCACCGTCTTGCTAAGTGCGCGACTTGATCTGGCAAAAGGCGAATCGGAAACAGGCCAGACATCCCAAGCGGTCGAGGACCTATTGTCGGTCGCTTCTCTGGACCACGACGGAGAGTTGTATTTTCGCCTTGCCGGCCTCTATCGAAGCCTCGGCGATGAGACGCGGGCACACCAAGCGCTTGCCACTTTTAAACAACTCCGCGCGTCCTCACTTCAAGCAGACACCGCGGAACTGGGCGCGCTTGAAAAAGAGCAGGAAGCGGCGCAACCCGGCAAGCTGCAATCTCCTTGACCATTCTCATGACCGGCCCTCCATCTCACGCGAAGACCATGTGGACTCGCCGGAATTTCCTGCGCCGGTGCGGGGCGGCTCCATGTTTTCTGATACCGCTTTTTCAGAATGGAATCCTGGGGCAGCCGGTCCTCGCCGCGAATCCATGGTTCATTAACACCGCGAACAAAGCTGGTCTGGCTGCCTTTCGCGAGACCTGCGGCGGTCTCGTGAAGGACTATCTCATCGAAACCCTGGGCAGCGGGGTAGCCCTGTTTGATTACAACAATGACGGCTTAGTGGACGTGTTTCTGGTGAATGGCTCATGCCTCGAAATGCTGACAAATCCGAATCTGCCGCAGTCTTCGAGCCGACTGTTTCGCAACAATGGAGACGGGACGTTCACCGATGTGACCAAAGAAAGCGGGCTGATCAATCAAGGTTGGGGCGTGGGCGTCACAATCGGCGACTACGATAATGACGGCTACCGCGATGTGTTCATCACGAACTTCGGGACCAACGCGCTGTTTCACAACAATGGCAATGGAACTTTCACGAACGTCACAAAAGATGCGGGTCTTGAAGGCGGCAATTGGAGCACGGGTTGCGCCTGGGGCGATTACGATCGAGACGGACGGTTGGATCTGTACGTCGCCAGATATGTGGACTTCGCAGTCGGTCAAATGCCTAAGCCCGGCACGAACACATATTGCAACTATCGCGGTACACCGGTCGCCTGCGGACCACGTGGATTACCCGGTCTTCCGGACCTGTTCTATCACAATGAAGGAAACGGAAAATTTCGCGAAGTCAGCCAAGACACGGGTGTAAGAGATACGGTCCGCGGATACGGACTGGGAGTGGTTTGGCTCGATTTCGATAACGATGGCTGGCCCGACATTTTTGTGGCGAACGATTCGATGCCGAACTACCTTTGGCATAACAAGGGAAACGGAACATTCGAGGAAATCGCTTTCGAGACTGGGTGTGCGCTCAGTGCCGATGGGCGAGCCCAGTCGAACATGGGCATCGCGGTCCGGGATTACGATAACGACGGTTGGCTTGACCTCTTCGTGACCCACTTCTCCGAGGACTACAACACGCTGTATCACAATAACCGCGGTAGATTCGAGGACGTGACGTTCCAAGCTGGGCTGGGGACGGTCGGTTATAAGAACCTCGCGTGGGGCACAGGTTTCGCCGATTTTGACAACGATGGCTGGCAAGAACTGTTTGTCGCGAACGGACATATTTATCCGCAGGCGAGCGAAGCTGGTAATAGCTACTTTCAGCAGAACCAACTGTTTACGAATCTGCGTGACGGCCGATTTGGCCTGGTTCGCGGGCAAGAAAGCGGGTTTGACGATGCGCGCAGCAGCCGCGGAGCCGCATTTGGAGACTTGCGCGGAAATGGTCGAATCGACGTTGTCGTCAATAATATCGACAGCGAACCTTTTCTTTATGAACTTGCCCGGAGTTCATCAGGCCGGTGGGTACGATTCAAGCTGGTGGGCGTGAAATGTAATCGCGACGCTATTGGCGCCAGAGTTTATGTCACGGCCAGCGGATTCACTCAGATGGATGAAGTTCGCAGTGCAGACAGCTTCGTTTCTTCGAGTGATGTGCGCCTTCACTTTGGACTAGCGGACGCCGCTGTGATTGACAAAGTTCAAGTTCGCTGGCCGGACGGGAGCGTCGAACAACATGCGGGGCTCGCCACAAATCGGGAATATGTGATTCGCCAGGGGGACGGCCCATGATTCGAAAAGGCACATCGGATTATGGACGACGGTTCGCAAAACCAAAGACAGCGCTATCCATCTGCGTTCTCACCTCTAGTTTGCTTCTGCTCGGAGTTTGCAATGCACAAAGCAGCGCATTTCCGATCGATGAACGACTCACGGTCTCAGGAGCAGAGCCAAAAAGCGAGCAGCAACGACTCGCGGACCTCTTTTCGGCGCGTGAGGCGCTCGACAGCCAACCGTCGGCGCAGGGAAATCTCTCCCTGGGGCGCGCTCTGAACGCGCTGGGCGAAACCGAAGCCGCGTCCAAGACCTTCGACCGGGCGCTAGAGCTGAATCCCAAGTTAGCGGAAGCGTGGTTCGAAAAGGCCTCGATCATAGCCGACCACGGGGATTGGTCCAAGGCTGGGGATCTGTTTCGTTACGCCCTCGCCGCCTCACCCGACTACCCATCGGCTCATCTTGGACTCGGCGAAATGTTGTTGCGTGTTGGCGACTTCGAGGATTCCGCGAACGAGTTGCAGACGGCTTTGCGCCTCGATCCGCGAAGCGCAGGGGCGCACCAAGGGTTGGGGCTGATTTATCTACAGGAAGGCAAGCTCGACCTTGCGGCGGATGAGTTTCGCCGAGCGCTTGCGATTCGCCCCGGTTATCTTGATGCGTTAAGAGGACTCGCCCGGACCCTGGCCTATCAGCACAAATGGATCGAGGCTGCAGCATTGTTAAAGCAACTGGTTGCCGCCAATCATCCGCCATCGGCTGAAGAAGCTTTTTCGCTAGGCACGGCTCTGGCTAATATTGGTGATAAGCCCGGCGCGGAGAGACAATTCGTACGAGCGCGAGAGCTGTCAAGCCGCCAACTGGTTTTGCTGAGGGCAAAAGGGGAGAGCAACTGGGGGATTGCGCTTAGAAATGAAGGCCAATTGCAGGACGCCGCAGCTGCGTTTCGTAGGGCGCTCGGTGACGACCCAAGTTATTGTGAAGCTCACGATGATTTGGGCGAGATTGGCTGGCTGCAAAAGGATTTCGCTGGCGCCCTGTCGGAATTTCAGATCGCCGTCCGATGCAGTCCCGAGTCGGCATTGGCGCGAAACAATTTGGGATTCACCCTGCTCTCCTATCGCCACGACATCGATAGCGCCATTGAACAGTTTCGTGCCGCCCTGGCCTCCAGGCCGGGATTTGCATTGGCGCATTTCAATCTAGGCAAGGCGCTGGCTGCGAAACAGGACCTTACCGGCGCCGAACCAGAACTCCGCCGCGCGCTCGCAATCAATCCTGATTTGGCTGCCGCCCATGTGGATTTAGGACTGCTGCTGGCAATGAGAAAAGGCAATATCTACGCCGAGGCCCGATCGGAAATGGAAACTGGCCTCCGTCTCGATCCGAGTCTGCGAGTGATGATTCCCCAGCAGTACCTCGCTCAACTGCACTAAGCGAAAAGTTTCATCATGGTTTTGCTATCGATTTTCCAGTGCCTTCTTCGAGCGTGATGTAACGATCTACGGGAAGTCCGGCGAAGCGCTCGACCAAGGTGCTGGGCTGAGGCCAGCGAACCTCAACCCAATCAATCTGCGTCCGGGGACCAATCCCTAGAACCATCCGAGGATCATGAGAAGCGAGATAACTGCCTCCGCCCACTTTGCAGAATTGACGCCTCAGGTCGCCCGCCTGGTACGTAACCCGCGCGCCGACGGCGTCGCGATTCGCCTTCTTGCCAATCAAGCGAATTCCCAGCCAATGGTTTCCCGCCGTCGCAACATTGCGTAATAGAACAGGTGCGCCGTTGTTGACGGCCACCAGAACATCCACTGCACCATCGTTGTCGTAATCTCCAATGGCCAGTCCGCGCGCGGCCAACGGCCGCTCAAAAACAGGTCCGGCCACGGCACTGACATTGTCGAACGCATGCTCAAAGCTGCGCCCCGTATTGCGAAAAAGCAGCAGAGGTTCTTCATAAAACACATCTTTAAAGTGCTCTTGGATCGTATCGTCGGGATTCCCGTTCGCCAGCAATAGATCGAGATTGCCGTCGTTATCAAAATCGAAAAACTTAAGTCCCCATCCGCTCATCAACCAGGTCGCAGACGCAACGCCATTGGACGCCGAAGCATCTTTGAACGACCCATCATGGCCGTTATGGTAGAGCGAATACTTTTCGTGATCTATATTCGCTACAAAAAGATCCATCCAGCCATCCTGGTCGTAATCGGCCGAATCGACTCCCATGCCCGAACGCGCACGGCCGCCTTCATCGTAGGCCACACCGGCCTCAATCCCTATCTCTTCGAACTTACCGTGGCCGCGATTGGCGAAGAGAAAATTCGGCATGGTATCGTTGGCCACGAAAAGGTCCATACGTCCGTCATTGTCTATATCGGTTGCCACCACTCCCCAGGCCTTGCCCAAGTGCTCCGAGATTCCTGATTCTTTACTTACGTCGGTAAAGGTGCCATCGCCATTATTGTGAAAGAGGCAGCTGGGCGCGGGATTGTAGCCGCGAGGAATGCAGTAGTAGCGTTCGCCAGTTTGGGCATTCCCGCAAAACAGGTTCTTCTCCTTGCTGAAATCCACGAACTGGCAAACAAAAAGATCCAGACGTCCGTCGTTGTCATAATCGAACCATACCGCGCTGGAAGACCATCCTGGAGCGCCGACTCCGGCTTTGTCGGTAACGTCGGTGAACTTACCATTCCCTTCGTTGTGGTAGAGAACGCTGCGCCCGTATTGCGTGAGGTACAAGTCCGGAAAGCCGTCTCCATCGTAGTCGCCGACTGCGGCGCCCATCCCGTAGCCCCCGCCCTGCAATCCGGCCTTTTCGGTGACGTCGGTGAATGTTCCGTCGCGATTATTCTTGTAGAGTGCATTGCGCAGTGCCGGGCGCGGATCGTAAAAATCGCACCGACCACTATTCACCAGGTAGATATCCATCCACCCATCGTTGTCATAATCGAAAAACGCGCACCCTGCCCCGGTCGTCTCAGGGAGGTAGTAGTTTGGGGACCTGCCATTCACGTGCCTCCAAGTAATGCCGCTATGGGCGGGAGGAACAGACAAAAAGAACGGCTGTAGTTTCGTCGTACCATTCGCCGTCGTGAGTCCAGTTTGATCAGAAAAAGAAAGACGGCCGCCCACCAGATCCTTGCCAATCGCATACATACTGGGGAGCGTTTGAAAAAAATGCCGTCTGGAGATTGTGTTAATCCTAGGTAGTCTAAGCGGCATAGTTGGGTTATTCCGCTATTTTACAATCTTAGCTGGCTGGACGCGCTTGAGAACTCCATCCAGCATGGACGAGGATGGAGGAGTTCGCGTCGCGCCAAAGCCCCGGAGCGAAGAGCTCTGCAACCGCTGTTTTGCACCCTGACAGTATCAACCCTGGAAGGCATTCCAGAGTCAGGCTGCTTTTGAGGGCTCCGTGTGATACCGCCTGGCCCTGGGCGTACCGGAGGGTTGATTCGATGACAAATGGACTTTCATTTTTTGTGGGGAGCCAGGAAACTATAGGGAAGGTTCTGCGTTCGAACCAGTATCGTCATCGCCTGTGCCGCGTCGTCGCTACGAATTCGCAAATTTCCGGTTTGAGTGGTTCTCAGTGAGCAGATCTGTCCCAAGGTGGGCGTCCTTTGCGATCGCTCCGGTTGTGGCCTTCCTAATTATCTGCTCCTACCGCGCCTACACTCGGCACCACCGAACGGCTCGGGCCAATGAAGCTAGTTCTTCAATTGATTCCGCGGACCCGGAGCAATCGACGGATCCCCAGGCGCTGCTTGCGGCCGCCGATCGCCTGTATTGGTTAAACAACGGACCCGCAGCGGCACCGCTCTATGCGAAGGCCGAGAAGCTGTTTTCTGAGCGCGGCGACGCGCGAAACGAACTTCATGCCAAGGTGGGCCGCCTCAGATCAGAAGCGGAAACGATGTCGTTTGTTGACCTCTCCCATTTCCTGAACGAGCAGCTTCAAAATCCCAGCCTGCGGGCTGACAAAGAACTGCGGCTTTGGTGTCTCATTGCTAAGGGCTACACCGACATTGAGATCGATTATCGAGCGACAAAACGGGACTGGTTAGAGGCGCAACAACTCGCGAACGAATTGGGTGAAAAGCAATGGGTCACTAGGGCATCGGGTGAGTTGGGGCTGGTTGCCTTTCTTGAGGGAAGTCCCGGACGCGCCGCGCGGCTGCTGGGCGGCGCTCTGCTTTCGACGATGGCAAGCGGCGACACCGCCGGTCAGATTCGATTTCTGGAATTGATAGGCAGAGGCTTTGAAGAGGTCAATCGCAACACCGAGGCACTGAGATTTTTCGAGAGAGCAAGCAAGCTTGCAGATGCCGAGAAAGACTCCGGTCTGCCGTTCATGGCGTACGAGGGGAAAGCCCAAGCTCTGTTCGCCTTGGGCAGACCAGACGAGGCAAAGACGGTTCTTGAGAACGCACTGGGCAAAGCCCGATTAAAGCGGAATCGAGGTCATGAGGCGCGGTTGTTAATCCTGCTCGGAGAGATGGCTTCGCAAACCGGAGACAGAAAACAGGCGATCGCCGATCTGGAAGATGCCGCTCAACTCTCAAAGCGAGTGCAATTCCTTCGCACGGAGGCCGACGCTATGTTCGGGTTGGCGACGCTTTATCGCGATGCCGGCGATCTTCTCACAGCGGAGGCACGTGCTAGCGATGGCCTAGTCGCGAGCCAACGGGTTGGCGATCGTTACTATGTGCCTCGTAACCTGACCATGCTTGCCGACCTGAAGGCGCGCCGCGGTCGCGTTAGCGAAGCCAGCACATTCTACGAGCAGGCCGAAGACGTGATTGAAAGCATGTTAATCAGCCAGGATGAGCCGTACTGGAACAGTTCGGTTGCCGCTTCCATGAGTCAAACGTACTTGCAACATTTTGAACTGCTCACCAACAGCGGCGATGTGCCCGGCGCTTTCCAGGTCTTGGAGCGGGTACGCGGGCGGACTTTGGCTTGGGCCCTCGAAGGCAGGAAGGCAGTTCCGACGGCCGAGTCTGGGCAGACAGCATCGCTGGAAACAGATATTGCGGAGCTGCAAGCGCAACTGATGCAAACCAATAGCCCAGAGCAGCATGAGCTACTGATGGATAGATTGGTCGAATATGAGCGCCGGCTCGGGCTGGCCTGGACAAAGGGGGATGCTCCCGGCCATGGCCTGCCGGTACAACCTGCGTCACTGTCGAAGTTGCAAGAAGGTCTGCAACCAGACGAAGTCCTTCTGGAGTACGTTCTGGATGACCCGACTTCCTTCTGCGTCGTGGTTTCTCAAAAAGGGGCAAACGTCCGAGCGCTACCGGCAGGACGCAGGGAGATCGAGAATCTAAGCCAGCAATTTGTGGGCGAAATTCGGACCAAGGGTACCGGCGCAGAACTCTCAAAGCGACTCTACGCGATGCTCGTGAAGCCCCTCCCGGAAGCAGCCACAGCGACACGCTTTATCATCGCACCGGATGCAATATTGAACCTGCTTCCATTTGAGGCGCTTCGCGATGCTCAGGGCGAGTACCTCTTAAAGTCGCGCGTCATAAGCTACGTGCCTTCCGGCACGATTTTAAACATGCTTCGCCGTTCGGGGAATCGACAATCGCCCCCCCGACCTCTCCTCGCGGTGGGGGACGTCGAGTACGAGAACCAAGGCGGCTCGGGACGGAGAATCCCGCCTCCGGCCTCTGTTCGTGGCCCCATTGAGCGCGGCATTGCGGATCTGTCAGGCCTAGGCCTTCACGACCTTCCAGAGACCCGAGCGGAGGTCGAGGAAATCGGTAAGATTGTCGGATCGGACGCCGTAATATTGCTTGGCAAGGATGCCACGGAAACTGGATTCAAGAAGCAACCACTTAATCAATTTCGCATCCTGCATCTCGCGGTTCATGGATTCGCGGACACGCAGTACCCAGAACGGTCAGCGCTGGTGTTGGGTACCGATCCACAAACGGGGGATGACGGTTTGCTGCAAGTGCGGGAAATCATAAGACTGCGATTGAACGCCGAACTCACGACCCTTTCGGCTTGTGATAGTGGAGTTGGCAAACTGCAGGGGCAAGAGGGCATCAGCAACCTGGTGGAAGCATTTCTAGTGGCTGGATCGAAATCGGTTGTGGCCAGCCTGTGGAGCGCAGACGACACGTTCGCCAGCGCGTTGATGGAGCAATTCTACCGGCACTTGGCTCGGGGCGAAGATACCCGTTCTGCTTTGCGAAACGCGAAGCTGGACCTGCTCGCGAGATATGGCGACCGGGTGAGCCCATTCTATTGGGCGGCATTTATCGCTGTGGGCGAGACGTCGACACCGATTGGCATAAATGGCATCCGGCCACACGCAGCAAGTTAGGACGTTCCGAATAGCCTGCGTCTGGAAATTCCCGGATTGTGTGCAACCAGGATAAAGGAAGCGTAAACTGTTCCCGAAGTGGACCGGTAATGCAAAATTAGGGCTGTACGCCACGAGACAATCGAATCGAGACAATCTAGCTGCTGATTTGCGGTGACTTAAAAGGGGCTCTCCCAAACCAGCAGAGGAGATCTTCGTTATGATCTCTGCAGGCGCGGCTTTAACTGGCTCCTACGACTACAACGAAGTGGCGCGCTCAGTGTTCATCGCCATCGTCGCGTCGTATGCTGCGCTCGATCTTGCCGGACGCGTAACTGCCGCGAAGAGCGGAATTCGCCTGGCATGGTTGAGCGGTGGAGCGACTGCGATGGGCATCGCCATCTGGGCGATGCACTTCAAGGGAATGCTTGCCTTCCATCTTCCCGTACCGGTCGAATATCACTGGCCGACAGTTCTGGCATCGCTCCTGGTGGCGGTCCTCGCGTCCGCGGGCGCGCTGTACGTGGCGAGCCGCCCGAAAATGGGACTTGCTGAGGCCTTGACCGGCAGCATATTTATGGGCGCAGCCATCGGCGGCATGCACTACATCGGCATGGCCGCAATGAGGTTGCCCGCCGTCACTCAGTACTCCCCCTTTCTGGTCACGTGTTCCATCTTGCTCGCAATTTTGTTCTCGGTAATCGCGTTGCTGATGGCGTTCGGTCTACGAGAGGAGAGCAGATGGAGTGTTCCGCGGAGGCTGGGCAGCGCCACGGTGATGGGAGTCGCTGTCTCGGCGATGCATTACGTCGGAATGGCTGCCGCAAGTTTCATCCCCGCTTCGCCTCCGGACCTTTCCCACGCCGTGAGCATCCCCCCGGCTGGCAACTCTGGAGTTCTCATTGCTGCCTTGATTGTCCTGGTCGCGGCCGTCACAACATCATCAGTGGACCGACGCCAAAGTGAAGAGCACCTGCGGCTCGTGATTGATACAACGCCCGCGATGATACACAGCGCTCGTCCTGACGGCTACCTCGATTTCTTTAATAAACGCTGGCTGGAATATCTGGGCGTTTCTTTGGATGACCTTCTGGGATGGCGATGGACCAGCGTAATTCATCCCGACGACCGTGCGCCGCTCGTGCACAAGTGGCAAACATCGTTGGCGACTGGCAAACCCTTCGAGGCTGAAGCACGCCTCCGACGAGCTGACGGAGAATATCGCCTGACGCTCCATCGAAAGGTGCCGCTACGCGACGAAACGGGCAAGATCGTGAAGTGGAACGGCTCCGTGATCGACATCGAGGACCGAAGGCGGGCCGAGGAGGAGGTCAAGAGCAGCGAAGAGAGGTATCGCGTCATTGTCGAAGCAGCCAGCGATGCCGTGATCAGCATGGATGAAAGTGGTTGTATCCTGCTGGCGAACCCCGCCATAACGAGAATTTTTGGTTATAACCCGGTCGAGTTGATCGGGAAACCCCTGACCATACTCATGCCGGAATTCATGCGGAAGCTGCACGAGGCTGGGTTCAGACGATATTTGGCGACCGGCGAGCGGCACCTTAACTGGCAGGGTGCCGAGGTTACCGCCTTGCGCAAGAATGGTCAGGAGTTTCCGGTGGAAGTGTCTTTCGGCGAAATGATCAGTAACGGGCACAAGGTATTTACAGGCTTTATCCGCGATATCAGCGAAAAGAAACGCGCCGAAGATGAATTGCGAAAGCAGAAGGAAGTCTTCCAGAAGATATTCGAGAATATCCCCGTGACCATATCTTTCATAGGCCAGGACGGCCACATGGAGATGGTCAATCCAGAATGGGAGCGCACGCTCGGTTGGACGCTGGAAGAAATACGGAAACAAAATCTCGACCTATTTGCCGAGCTTTATCCCGACCCGCAATATCGCCAATGGGTTCTGGATCTCATTGCCGCGTCGACGGGTGAGTGGATTGACCGCAAAGTGCGGGTGAGGGATGGGAGAGTCATAGATTTGGCCATAGCAGTCGTGCATCTTTCGGACGGGACCATCGTTGCCATCGGGCGGGACATCACGGAACGAAAGCGCGCCGAAGATGAACTGCGAAGGCAGAAGGAGCTTTTCCAGACGATCTTTGAGAATATCCCCGTGATCATCGCCTTCCGGGGGCAGGACCGCCGGATAGAGATGGTCAATCCAGAATTCGAACGTGCAGTAGGTTGGACTCTGAAAGAAATACGCGGACAAAATCTGGACATATACGCCGGGTTTTTCCCGGATCCGGATTGTCGCCAAAGGGCGCTAGACCTCATGGCCGCGTCAACTGGCGAGTGGAACGACCTCAAGGTGACCGTAAAGGATGGGCGGGTCATAGATGTGGCTACTACATTCTTGCGACTCTCCGACGGATCGACCCTTGGCATCGGCCAAGACATCACGGAGCGCAAACGCGCAGAGGCAGAACTACGCGAGAGTGAGGCGCGCTTTCGGCTGGTGGCCGATAGTGCTCCGGTGATGATCTGGATGTCGGGGACTGACAAGCTCTGTACTTACTTCAACAAGCGTTGGCTGGACTTCACCGGCCGATCCATTGACCGCGAGCTTGGCAACGGCTGGGCAGAAGGGGTCGATCCTGAGGATTTGCAGAGATGTCTGGAAACCTACATTCAGTCCTTTGATCGCCGAGAGGCATTCAAGATGGAGTATCGCCTCCGACGGCACGACGGCGAATTTCGATGGCTTTCCGACATTGGGGTGCCACGATTCAATCCTGACAAGTCTTTTGCCGGCTATATCGGTTCGTGTATTGACGTGACCGACCAGAGGCGAGGCGAAGAGCATTTGCGTCGGGCACGGGAGGATCTGGCCCGCGTGTCCCGCGTGGTTGCGATGGGAGAGCTGGCCGCTGCCATTGCTCATGAGGTCAACCAGCCGCTTGGGGCTGTGGTCACGAATGCCAGTGCATCGCTGCGCTGGTTGGCTGGGCAACCGCCTAATCTGGGGGAGGCTCGGGAAGCCATCGACAGGACCGTCCGGGAGGCGAATCGGGCAAGCGACGTGATCGTGAGAATTCGCGCACTGTTGCAAAAGGCTCCGCCTCAGATGGAGCAACTTGATGTGAATGTCGTTATCCGGGAAGTACTGACTCTGGCCGGCAACGAGCTTCTGCGCAGTGGTATTGTGGTTCAAACAGATCTGGCGCCGGATGTTCCCAATGTGTTCGGGGATCGCGTTCAATTACAACAGGTTCTTTTGAACTTGATTCTGAACGGCATCGATGCGATGAGAACGATTACCCATCGACCGCGGGAGTTACGCATTAAGTCTGCACAGCACCCGGATGGTGTGCTGATCGAGGTTCATGATTCGGGAGATGGAGTCAATCCCGAACAAGCAAATCACATCTTTGATCCCTTCTTCACCACCAAGCCCCAGGGTATTGGTATAGGACTGTCGGTGGGCCGATCCATCATCGAGGCTCATGGCGGCCGTTTGTGGTTCACGCCGGGGCTTTCCCACGGGGTAGTTTTTCAATTCACCGTGCCAAAGGCAGACACGTCAGATGAGCGAGCCGCCTAGTATCGTGTTCGTCGTGGATGACAATAGGTCGATCCGCGATGCGCTTAAGAGCCTGATCCGCTCGGTGAATCTAAGGGTCGAACTCTTCGGATCGTCACGCGAATTTCTGCAAGCGAAGCGACCAGATGCGCCGAGTTGCCTGGTGCTTGATGTCAGGTTACCTGGGGAGAGCGGGCTGGATCTTCAGCGCGAGTTAGCTGCGGCCAACATCCACATTCCGATCATCTTTATCACGGGCCATGGTGATATCCCCATGTCGGTAAAGGCCATGAAAGCAGGAGCCGTAGAATTCCTCACGAAGCCATTCCGCGACCAGGATCTGCTGGATGCGATTCAGGTGGGTTTGGGGCGGGACCGCGCCCAGCGCCAGCGGGAGGCGGAGACGGCAATGCTCCGGGAGCGTCTCGAATCGCTGACACCTCGGGAGCGGGAAGTCCTACCCTTGATCGTTTCAGGTCTGCTCAATAAGCAGGTCGCCGCCGAAATTGGGACCACCGAAGCGACCGTAAAGGTCCATCGTAGCCAACTCATGAGGAAGATGGGAGCCGATTCACTGCCAGAGCTGGTAAGGATGGCTGAGAGAATTGGCATCTCCGGTTCAGAGCGATCAGAGCGATGAAGTTCAAGGCAATAAACCCTCGTTGAGCTAATCTTTACTAAAGTAAAGAGATCTTTGCCAACGCACAATGGAATTGGCCACTGTCCCCATGTACTTTTGATTTTGCCGCGCGAGGCGCTTCCTTTACTCCGGCTCTTCACACCTGAGCAATCGTTCGATTCACCGTGCCAAAGGCAGCCGACTTTCATGACGGAGCAGCCGCCCATCGTGTTTGTCGTGGATGACGATGTATCGATCCGCGATGCGCTTAAAAGCCTGATCCGCTCGGTAGGTCTCACGGTCGAGCTCTTCGGATCGCCACGCGAATTTCTGCAAGGGCAGCGACCGGATGCGCCCAGCTGCCTGATCCTCGACGTCAGATTCCCTGGGGGGAGCGGGCTGGATCTTCAGCGCCAATTGGTTGCGGCCAACATCTACGTTCCGATCATTTTTATTACGGGCCACGGTGATATCCCCATGTCGGTGCGGGCCAAAAAGGCGGGCGCTGTTGCATTTCTCACCAAGCCATTCCGCGATCAAGATCTGCTGGATGCCATTCAGCTAGCGCTGGACAGGGATCGGATAAGACGGCAACGAGAGGCCAGAAATTGCAGGGTCAAGAAATGAAACACGCCGGGACGTGAACGAGCGATCCGGACCCCACGTGAAGTGGCCTG
>DATBYA010000060.1:0-87122 GCA_036514015.1 Candidatus Sulfotelmatobacter sp. | reverse complement strand
AGATCGCGACCACGCTACTCTACGAACACAGCCACCATTCGTACCGCCAGATTCGCCAGGCGGTACAAGTGGCCGGCGAGCGCCGCCGCCGCGAGATCATCGACCTAGGCCTGCGGCATCGCGGCAAGCACGACGAAATGCTGCGCGGCTTCCGCGCCGGGCAGCAGTTCCGCTTCGACATCCTCATGGATACGGGCGGCTTTCGCGACATGCACCGGCATCGGCGGTGCATCCAGGTGATGCAGGGATGTACCACCCAGCATGGTTACGAAATGCTGCTCGATGTGGAAGATGCCGGCATGCGGGGACGTTTCGACGCGGCGATGCGGCGTGTGCAGACGGCGGTAGAGAAGTTGGCTGCGCGCAACACCTCTGAGGCGGAAGAGAATTCGCAGTACGCAATTCCGCTGGCGTTTCGCAAGCGCGCTCTCTTCAAGATGGATTTTGCCGAGGCGGCCTATATTGCCGAGCTGCGGACCACGCCGGCGGGGCATGTTTCTTATCGCAATGTGGCTTACGCGATGTATGAGGCGGTGGCGCGGAAGTATCCTGCGCTGGCTAAGTATTTCAGGGTGCACGACGTGACGGCGCCGGTGGATTTGCTGCAGAGATAATTTCCTGCGGCACTTGCCGTTCCGTTGTCGCCGCAATAAAAATTAAGATTGACTCCAGGCTCAGAGCGACAAATGATCGCTGCGACGATCGAAATTCGCCATAATGCGGCAGGAGGTCCCCTGGCAACCGTTCCCCATCCTCCCGATGATGAACCTTTCAGCATGGTTTTTGAAAGAGAAAGTGATGGTCGATGGCTGGCCGAGGTGCCTGAGCTTCCAGGCGTCATGGCCGATGGGACCAGCGAACAGGATGATGAAGTGAATGTGACCGCCCTGGCTCTTCAAGTCATTGCCGACCGGACCGAGCAAATCAGAACGTCCCCGAAATCTATCCGCTTTTTGGGAATGCGTGGCCGAGCGGGTGGGGTTGAAGAAGATTGAAAAATACACCGGGCGGAAGCCGGAGGGCTTGTAACCGCAGTGGAAACAGCCAGTCCCTCCACTGGGCTTACTGTTCCCGTCGGGAATGACAAGCTCCGATCGGGATGGCAACCCACAAAACGGTACACGTATGCCGATTTCGGAACGATATCCACCATTATTTATTAGATTCGCCTTTTATTCGCTTCAATGTGTATGTATAATCCGGCCAGATTCATTTCATGAGGCATTTCTAAAGGAGCCACTCCCATGGCGGACGAACGGGGCAGGGCGATTGAACTGGCGGTCTCACAGATTGAAAAGCAGTTTGGCAAGGGCTCGATCATGCGGTTGGGGTCGAAGGAAGCGATCGTGCCCATCGCGGTGATTCCGACCGGGTCGATTTCATTTGACGCCGCCTTGGGCGTGGGCGGATTTCCCCGCGGGCGCGTGGTGGAAGTGTTTGGGCCGGAGTCATCGGGCAAAACCACGATTACTTTGCAGGTGATTGCCGAGGCTCAGAAAGCCGGTGGCATGGCCGCGTTTGTGGATGCCGAGCATGCGCTCGATCCCGGTTACGCGAAGAAGTTGGGCGTCGACGTGGATAACCTGCTGGTCTCGCAGCCGGACTATGGTGAACAGGCGTTGGAGATCACGGAGGCGCTGGTGCGCTCGAACGCGATTGACGTGCTAGTGGTGGATTCAGTCGCCGCTCTGGTGCCTAAGGCCGAACTTGATGGCGAAATGGGCGACAGCCACATGGGCCTGCAGGCGCGGTTGATGTCGCAGGCGCTGCGCAAGCTGACGGGAACGGTTTCGAAGTCGAGAACATGTTTGATTTTTATTAACCAAATTCGCGAGAAGATTGGCGTGATGTTTGGCAATCCGGAAACGACGACTGGCGGACGCGCGCTCAAGTTTTATTCTTCGGTACGGGTCGATATCCGACGCATTGCCGCGATTAAAGACGGTGACGTGGTGACCGGGTCGCGGACCAAAGTGAAGGTAGTGAAGAACAAAGTGGCGGCCCCGTTTCGCGAAGCAGAGTTCGACATTCTCTACGGAGAAGGCATTTCGCGGGAAGGCGACCTGCTCGACATTGCCGTGAATAACAACATTCTGGAAAAGTCCGGGTCATGGTTCAGCTATAAAGGCGAGCGCATTGGCCAGGGACGCGAGAATGCGCGCCAGTTCTTGAAAGACAATAAGGACGTGATGGCAAAGCTGGACACCGAAGTGCGGAAGGCGCTGGGATTGACCCAGAGCGCACCCCAATCGTCGGCTTCCGGGCCGACGAATGGGGCGATGAGCCGCGTCACTACGATGCCGAGCGTGCCGCCGGAGGCGGTGAAGGTGCCGGTGGCAGCCAAGCGCTGAGACTGTAATTGGGATTGTCATCTCGAGCGAGGCAAGGGACCTAGGTTGTTGCTGATTACGGCGGCATCCCCCGCGTTGCGCGGGATGACAACTTCCACAACTTTTGCGGACAAACTTCACAAAGCCAGGATCGAAAGTCAGGATCGAAAGCCAGGATCGAAGGCTACAAAGCCGATCCCGATTGCCATTGTTGCTCCCGCCCGCATAAAATCTTCTATTGCTCCGCCGTTGCTCAGATTGCTTGTGCTCTAGTGCTCAACCCGCAGCCTTTCTGTGAGGACGATTGAATAAGGGTATCGCTGTTTATCCCGGTTCGTTTGATCCGCCTACGAATGGGCACCTCGATCTGATTGAGCGAGGAAGCAAGATTTTTGAGGAACTGGTGGTGGCGATTTTGCGGAACTCGGAGAAGACGCCGATGTTTACGGTGGCGGAGCGACTGGAGATGCTGCGAGAGCTTACGGCCGGTCTGAAAAATGTTCGCCTCGATACCTTCGACGGTCTAATGGTGGAATTTGCCAAATCCATCGACGCGAAATGCGTGTTGCGGGGCATTCGCGCGATCAGCGACTACGAATATGAACTGCAGATGGCGCTGATGAATCGCAAACTCGAGCCGACGCTGGAAACGGTGTTTATGATGCCGGCCGACAAGTATTCGTATGTGAGTTCGCGGCTGGTGCGCGAAGTGGCCCAGGCGGGCGGTCCGGTGGGAGGGCTCGTGCCGGACGTGGTGGAGCAAAAGCTGCGCGAAAGACTGGAGCCCGCGTACAAACTTCGAGATCCGCACGTGATGAAAGTCCCGAAGAAAAGGAAAAAGAAGTCATGACCACGGCAACGACAGAAGCCCATCGACTCACGGAAAGAATCAATCGCATCGAGCCCTCCGCCACCATGGCGGTGGTGGCCGAGGCAGAGAAGCTGCGCTCGCAGGGAATCGACGTAGTGGATTTGGGCGCGGGCGAGCCGCATTTCGCGACCCCGCAGCATATTAAGGACGCAGCGATAGCCGCGATTCAGGGAAACTTCACAAAATACACGGCCGTGGCTGGGACTGCCGAGCTGCGCGATGCCATCGTCCATCGCCATGCGGCGGACTTCGATTCCGACTACCGGCGCGAGGAAGCGATTGCCTCGACAGGCGGTAAGCACGCGTTGTTCAATGCTATCCAGGTCTTGGTGGATCACGGCGACGAAGTGATTCTGCCGGTTCCGTACTGGGTTTCTTTCAAAGACATTGTGCGCTATGCAGGCGGGAAATGCGTTCTGCTGGAATCGGACGAGGCGCAGGGATTCCGCGTGACTGCGGAGATGGTGGCCCAACTGATCACGCCGCGCACAAAAGTCATCATTCTGAATTCGCCTTCGAATCCTTCGGGAGCGGTGATGAGTTCGGAGGATATGACCGAGGTTATTCGTCTGGCGCACCAGCGCGGGATTTGGGTGTTGTCGGATGAGTGCTATGTGTATCTGAATTACACCGGCAGGAATTTTTCTGTCGGATCGCTGCGCGAATATAAAGAACGGATGGTGGTGCTGGGCTCGCTGTCGAAGACTTACGCGATGACTGGCTGGCGGCTGGGATACGCCCTGGCGCCGGCGACGGTGGTAAGCGCCATGGCGAAGCTGCAGAGTCAGTCGACGTCGAACCCGACTTCGATCGTGCAGAAGGCTGCGGTGGGCGCGCTCGAGGGACCGCAGGAGTGTGTGGAGCAGATGCGCCGCGAATATATTCAGTTGCGCGATCATGTGGTGAAGGGTCTGCGCTCGATTCCGGGGGTGGCGTGTACGCTGCCGGAGGGCGCGTTCTACGCCTATCCGAATATTTCTTCTTTTCTTGGGCGCGGGGGTCTCAAATCTGCATCAGATGTGGCTGGGCGCTTGCTGCGAGAGGCTCACGTCGCTACCGTTCCCGGCGAAGGCTTCGGCACGGGCGATCACATTCGCGTCTCGTATGCCACTTCGAGGGCTGAACTGGATCGAGGACTGGAACGCATGCGGAAGTTTTTCGGCGCGCTATAGGCGAGTGAGCGCGGGATTTGAATCATAGAGTTCAGCAAAGGCCGTTCTGTTTTCGAGCGGTCTTTTTTATGACTATAAGTTTGTGATCAAAGACTTGTATGGGAGATCTTTATCCATTGTTGATGCTTCCGGGATTTGATCCTCGTCCGTGGGGTACGCAGAATCTATCGCCGATTTATCCCAATCACAGGTTCGAGGAGAAAATTGGAGAGGCCTGGCTGAGCGGGGACGATTGCAAAGTGGGGAACGGGCCGCTGGCCGGGAGAACGCTTGCGCAGTTGAGCGAGGAATATCAGCGCGACCTGGTGGGCGAGGCGGCGCGCGACGCCAAACGGTTTCCATTGTTGCTCAAGTTTCTTTTCCCGCACGAGAAGCTCTCCGTGCAAGTCCACCCCGACGACGAGCAAGCCCTGCGCGTGGGCCAACCGTGGGGGAAAACCGAGTGTTGGTATATCGCTCACGCGAAGCCTGGGGCACAGATTGCGTTGGGATTGAAGCCCGGCATTACCACGCGGCAACTGGAGGAATCGATTCATCAGAAGCGTGCTGAGGAGGTTCTAAACTGGATCAATGTTTATGCGGGGGACATGATTTATGTTGCCGGCGGCACGGTGCACACACTGGGGCCAGGATCGGTGGTGGTGGAGACGCAGCAGCAGTCGGATACGACGTATCGTCTGTATGATTACGGGCGTCCGCGGGAGTTGCATCTGAAAGATGGCATGGCGGCGGTAAGAGAAAAGGTGAAGTCGGGCAAGGTATTGCGCCCGGCGCCGCAGCAGGTTGTCGGCAGCAAAAATCGGCATGCGCCGCTGGTCGGAGCGCCTTATTTTGTAGTGGATATGTTCGAGGCGAAGGAACGACTAGAGCTCGCGACACATGACGATTCGGGACGGAGTTCAGTGCAGATTCTGGTTGCCCTCGAAGGATGCGGAGTAATTGAGGCAGCGGGCATGGATCCGGTTACGCTGGCAAAAGGTGACGCGGTGATTGTTCCCGCCGGTGTTGGTAAATTCGGCGTACGGCCGCAGTGGGCGCTGGAATTTCTGAAGGCATATGTGCCCGGGAAGCCACTGCCTGAGCCGGAAACGAGAATGTAGCAGCGTTTGAAATTTTTTACGATTGACAGAATCTCCTGAGAAAAACTCTTGGCGAAGAATTTCAACTTCTATCCCGTAATCCTGGCCGGCGGCCGCGGCACGCGTTTCTGGCCCCTCAGCCGCAAGAAGCGGGCGAAGCAATTGCTGGCGCTCGCTGGCAAGCAGACGATGATTCAGCAGACCGTGGCGCGCCTTTTGCCGCTGGCTCCGGTGAAACAGTTCTGGGTCATTGCCAACGAAGATCTGCGACCCGCCATCGCAAAGCAGCTTCCGAACCTGCCCAAGGCACAAATACTGGCTGAGCCCATCGGGCGAAACACGGCGCCGGCGATCGGACTGGCCGCGTTCTTGTTGTTGCGCCAGGATCCCAGCGCAATCATTGGATTATTTCCTGCCGATCACGTAATTGGGGATGAGAAACGATACCGCGAAACGCTGGAGCGTGGGATTGAAGTTGCCGCAGCCGGCGCGAACATAGCGGTGCTGGGCGTCCGTCCCAATCGGGCGGAGACGGGGTACGGCTACATCGAGACGGGAGGACTGTTTCACGGCGACGCCTTGCATGTGCGCCGGTTCACGGAAAAACCGAATGCTGAACGAGCCGCTGAGTTTGTGGCGGCGGGCAGTTACTTCTGGAACAGCGGAATGTTTTTGTGGAGTGCGCAGACTCTGGTCGAAGCCCTGACGGAACACTTACCCAAGACGGCGTCGTTGCTGGAAAAAATCGCAGGGAGTTACGGAACGCGCAAATTTGCTGCCACTTTCGCGCGGCTCTATCCGGAATGCGAAAATATTAGCGTGGATTATGCGGTGCTGGAGCCGCGTTCGGCAAAAGGCGAGGAGGGGGGGAACATCTATTGCCTGCCGGCCGATTTTGGTTGGAACGATCTAGGCTCATGGACGGCGCTGCACGAGCACCATACCGCGAAGAATACGCCGCCTGAAGGTAATTTGGTGGTGGCCCCCCACGTGTTTCTGCTGAATGCGCGAGAGAATTATATTCACGCACCGGGCAAATTTGTTGCGGCCATAGGCGTAAGTGATCTGATTGTAGTGGAAACTCCGGATGCATTGCTGATTACGACCCGGCAACACGCGCAGGATGTGGGCAAGGTAGTGAAGTATCTCGATGAGAAGAAGCTGTATAGGTTGACTTAGGAACGTGGCTAGCGATTAGTGGGGAGTGAGTTCGATTGCCAATTGTCTTCTCAGCTATGAAAAGCCATTTCCCAATGAACCGAAGGAGTAAACGCGGCATTCTTCAGGGGCTGAAAACCATTTCGTTTGCGGCCACCAGCGGCTGGGCTGAGGCCGTGCCCTTTCCAACCATTTATGACAGAACTTGTAAGCTGCTAACCACCGAGTACCCATGACACCAGAGATCAAATTTGGAACCGATGGCTGGCGTGGCATCATTGCCGAGGACTTCACCTTCGAGAATGTGCGGCGGGTGGCGGGAGCGATTGCTTCCTATGTGCTGAAATACGAGGAGGCGGAACGTGGAGTGTTCGTTGGGTACGACACGCGCTTCGCGTCGCCTCGGGCGGCGCAGATCGTGGCCGAAGTAATTGCTGCTGCCGGAATTCCGGTAAAGCTAGCCAACGATTACACGCCCACTCCCGCGATTTCCTACGCGGTGAAACATGCGGGTGCGGCGGGCGGAGTGATGGTCACCTCGAGTCACAATCCGTGGAACTGGAACGGGGTAAAGTTCAAGGGCAAATTTGGCGGCTCGGCTACGCCCGCGATCATGAAGAAGATCGAGGAAGAACTTGCTCTGGATGCCGCACCCAAAGGGAGCAAGGGCGTCATCGAGGAAGTTGATCTTAAGAAATCCTACATCGCCGCCGTTTGCCGTTTTGCTGATATGGATCTCGTCGCGAAAACCAAATTCAAGTTTGCCGTAGATGCCATGTATGGCTCTGGACGTGGCGTGCTGGCGGGAATATTTGCCGAGCGCGGCGTGCCGTACGTCGCGATTCGTCAGGAACTGAACCCGCTGTTCCCCGGGATCAACCCGGAGCCGATTGAGCCGCATACGGCGATGCTGCAGCAGACCGTGGTGCGCGAGAAGTGCGACGCCGGCCTGGCCACTGACGGGGACGCCGATCGGATCGGCGCGGTGGCTGAAGACGGCAGCTTTGTAGACTCGCATAAGATCTTCTGCGTGTTGTTGCGCTGGCTCTTAGAACGCAAGAAGTGGCCGGGGGATGTGGTGCGCGCGTTCAACACCACGCGCATGCTTGACCGTATCGCGGCGAAATATGGGCGCACACTGCACGAAACTTCCATCGGATTTAAATACATTGCCGATCTGATGATGGACCGCGAAATCCTGATTGGAGGAGAAGAGTCGGGCGGCATCGGATATTCACGATTTCTGCCCGAACGCGATGGTGTGCTGAATTGCCTGTTACTTACGAATGTGATGGCGGAGGAAGGCAAACCGTTGGGGCAACTGGTGGCGGACCTGCAGCGGGAGTTTGGCCCGCATTATTACGGGCGACGGGATCTGCACATTCCGGAAGATGTGAAGCAGAGCGCGATTCAGCGGGCTCGCGCCGAGGGTACCCAGGCTCTTGGCCGCTACCGCGTGCTCAAGAAAGAGCATCTCGATGGAGTAAAGTTCTTCCTGGATGCACCGACCAACGGGCAGGGGGCGGAAGCGTGGGTATTGTTTCGCGCTTCCGGAACGGAGCCACTGTTGCGGCTTTACACCGAGGCTTCATCGCCGGAGTTGGTGAGCGAGTTGCTGGTCACGGGCGAGAATTTTGTAAGGAATAGTGGTTCATAGCGGGGAATGACCTCACCATGAATTGATGAAGTAAACCGCGAGTTCCTCAGGGGCCAAAACCCCCGCGTCGATTGGGACTCCTAGCGGCACGGCTGAAAGCCGCGCCTTCCCGGGACATTTGTGAGATACGTCTGGTGGCAGGACCGGTGACCACCTCATCGCAGACCGAAGGTGGGATACATAGATAGGGATCGACAATTCAACCATGGCTGACGATTCCAATTCGGCCCCACCCGACTCGCCTGAGGCGCGCCGCTACAATCGCATCCGGCGGTGGATCGGCATTGCCGATTTTGTGGTCGGGTTCTTGTTTCTGATTGTTTTGTTGGTGACGGGGTGGTCGAACTGGCTTCGCGACCTGGCGTATCGCCTGGGATTGCAGAATTATTCGTTGTCCCTGTTCATATACCTGGTCCTCTTGCTGGTAATCAGTAAGGCGCTGAGTATTGGTCTCGACTATTACGGCTTTTTGCTGGAGGGTAGATTCAAACTTTCGACGCAGAGATTCAGCTCCTGGGCAGGCGATGAACTGAAGGGTTTTCTGGTTGGACTCGTACTGGGGACAGTGGTTGTGGAAGTCTTGTACCTCACCATCCGGCAGTGGCCGCAGCATTGGTGGATGCTGGCTTGGGCCTTGTTCATGGCCTTGTTCATCCTTTTGGCTCAGCTGGCGCCGATCGTTCTTTTTCCGATCTTCTATAAGTTCGAACCGCTCGATAATGAGGACCTGCGCCGGCGTCTGGTGGTGCTGAGCGAGCGCGCCGGGACGCGGGTGCGCGGCGTCTACCGCTGGAAACTTTCAGAAAAAAGCAAGAAGGCGAATGCGGCTCTTACCGGACTGGGCGCGACCCGCCGCATCATTTTGGCCGATACGCTGCTCGACAACTACACGGCGGAAGAGATCGAAGCGGTGTTGGCCCACGAGCTCGGGCACCACGTACACCGTCACATCCTGAAGAGTATTTTCGTGCAGGCTGCGATCACGCTGTTTGGTTTCTGGGCGGCGAATTGGGTGCTTCATTACGCGGTGGACCAGCGGATGTTCGAGGAACTGTCGGACTTCGCCGACATGCCCTTGCTGGCGCTGGTTTCCGTGGTACTGTCATTCCTGCTTATGCCCGCACTGAATGCGTATTCCCGCTTCAACGAGAGGCAGGCGGACCGCTATGCCTTCGAGTCTATTTCGAGCGTGGAACCGTTTATCACTTCGATGAATAAATTGGCGGAACAGAATCTTGCGGAGCGAACCCCTTCGAAGTGGGTGGAATGGTTTTTCCATTCGCATCCTGCTATCTCACGACGGCTGGCGGCCGCGAAAGAGTGGGGGCGAAAGCAGGATCTGACTCCGTAACTCTGAACGCCGCGCAGATCAGCGCTTCCCCAGGATATTGATCACACGCTGCAGGTCTTCTTCCGTATCGACACCCACACTGTCGTGCGGAGTCTCGCGC
Source organism: Candidatus Sulfotelmatobacter sp. (assembly GCA_036514015.1). GTDB lineage: Bacteria > Acidobacteriota > Terriglobia > Terriglobales > Acidobacteriaceae > Sulfotelmatobacter. Next base: position 77,404 of record DATBYA010000060.1, on the reverse strand, counting down.
ACGAAAATCGGGATGCCATTTTCCAGAAAGCGCAGTTGCTCCAAGCGCTCGCTTTTTTCCAGCGATGACTCGGGCAATTTCATAAAGCGGTCCAGTGCGGGTTTGCGATAGGCATAGAGGCCGAGGTGCTTGAAGTAAGGCGGCCGCGCGCCGTCGCGATCGAAAGGGATGGGGGCGCGGGAGAAATACAGCGCGCGTCCACTGAGATCCGTAACCACTTTCACGGCGTTCGGGTTGGGGATGTCGACTTCGGCCGCGGGAGTCATCAGCGTTCCAACTTCGGCAGCAGGATTTTCCATGACATGGAGTAATGCGGCGATGTGCTCGGGACGCAGGAGGGGCTCATCGCCCTGCACATTGATGTAGACGTCGGCCGTTTCGCGAACGGAGACTTCGTGCACTCGCTCGGTGCCACTGTGATGCGCAGGCGAAGTCATCCGCGCTTTCCAACCGTACTGGCGGCAGACATCCATGATCTCTTCCGAGTCGGTGGCGACGAAGACCTCCGCCAGCAGCGGCGAAGAATGAACGGCTTCATACACCACCCCGATCAGCGGTTTGCCCGCGATCTCACGCAGCATTTTCCGCGGCAGACGCGTGGAAGCCAGGCGGGCGGGGATGACAGCGATCGCTTTCATGGACCTTCAGGACCTTGACGTTTCGTTATCGCGCTCGTGCGTTGCATCACAAGACCTGCTGCAGAGTATATCCGGCTTGATGCGCCGGTGTTTGACCTACGCGGCCGCCGCTCTTAGAATTGAACATCGAATTGAACGCCGGACAACGCTCCGGGCAATTGCCTCGCGCGACGAATGCTGTGCCGGCGCCGAGGTTCCTTTCGCGCATTCTCCTCGAGTTTGGCGGCGTAGCTCAGGTGGTTAGAGCGACGGTCTCATAATCCGTAGGTCGTAGGTTCGAGTCCTACCGCCGCCACCAATCAAATCGGCAACTTCCGAAGGAATCGACTCCCGGGCATTTTCGCCTGGTGCGGATTGGTGCGGAGTCATTTCCGCACACTGTTGCTGAACTTCATCCAGTTTGTCCACGAGCGAAACGTTTGCGCTGGGGATCGCTGGGCGGTCACTGAGCGGCTCTGACTTTGCGATCCAGTATGGGAGTTACCCACAGGAGGCCGGTCGGATCAGGTCTGCGTTCACTGCTGATCGGAGCCGGAGGATACGCTTTACTGATCCCAAGAACAGACTCAGCCGCCAGGTTACGGACAGCGGCGCCAGTTATAGTTCGGGCTTCTTAACTCAATTCCACAACCAATGAAACGATGTGGTCTCATGCGATCTTCTGCGCGAGACCACATCGTCCTTAATGCACCGTCAGCGTGACCGTGGCGGTCTGCTGCATGCCGTTGGCGGTGCCGGTTACGGTCACCGTGTAAGCGCCGGTGGGAGTTCCCGGAACCGGCGTGCCCGAGGAGCTGACTCCGCCGCAGGCCGCTTGGAACATGCAGCTTGAGAGGACCAGAAGGGCGATGCCGAAGCCGAGCAATTTGCCGCGATTCGACTTGCCGCTTGCGGCTCCGCACAACGCCAGGCCAGGGATGAACAGAGCGAGCAGGAAGAGCTTGCCCGATCCGGATTCCTGTTTGGCTACGGGTGGCTGTGCCGCCGTGTGAGGCGCGACGGTGCTGACGTGCAGCGTGGCCGAGCCCACGCCGTTCGAGACAGTTACCGAACTCGCCGAGCAGGTGACGGCGGGAGCTACAACCGGCGTCACTGCGCAGCTGAGGCTGACGGTGGAGGGATTGAGTGCGCCCGCTGGGTTGATGGTGATCGTCCCCTGCGCCGAACCGCCGGCGGTGATCGTCGCCGGCGAGAGCGCGGTGGAAGAGAGCGTGAAACTCTGGGCGCTGACAAGTTCGCTCAGAGTGCCCGAGGTGCTGCTGCTGTAATCATCGTCGCCGCTGTAGACCGCGATGATGCTGTGCGTCGCGGCCGACAGGCTGGAGGTTGAGTAGGTTGCGACACCTGCGCTCAACCCGCTGCTGCCGAGCAAGGTCCCGCCATCATAGAAGCTGACGGAACCTGTAGGCATTCCTGAGCTCGACGGAGTCACGGTCGCGGTGAAGGTTACGCCCTGGCCGACGTTCGCGGAATTTGGAGCGCCGGAGAGTGCGGTTGTGGTCGAGGCGATCGCAACCACCTGGCTGAGCGTGGTGGAAGTGCTGACGCCGTCGTTCGAGTCGCCGCTGTAGGAAGCTGTGATCGAGTGCGATCCGATTCCCAGAGCCGAGGTTGTGTAGGCTGCCGCACCATTTGCGAGCGTGACCTGACCGAGTTGCGTTGCGCCATCGGTGAAGGTAACGGTTCCGGTCGGGTTGCCTGGCACCTGCGGAGTGACCGTCGCGGTGAAGGTGACGGATTGTCCGAAGCTTGAAGGATTGCTCGAGCTGTTGACGGCGGTTGTCGTAAGGACTTTGAAACCGTCGGAGATATTGAGAAGAATCGTAACTCCGCCGATCGCGAGGTCCGGACGTCCGTCGCCATTGAAGTCAGCGACCACGGTGCTGTTGCCGCTGGTGCCAAGGGACATCGGAGCCTGGAAAGTGCCGTCGCCATTGCCTAAGAGGAACGTGTCAGCGCCTCCGAAAGCAACGTCGAGCTTCTGATCTCCGTTGAAGTCGGCGACGACCAGCGTCTGGGAGAAGAAGAACTGGCTGTTCATGATCGTTGCGACGCCGGTCTGGAACGTACCGTCTCCATTACCGAGCAGGACAACCAGTGAACCAGTGGAACAGTTGCTATTGCTGGCGCATCGGTTTTCAGCGACGATATCGAGCTTGCCGTCGCCATTTATATCGGCCAATTGCATGGAGTTCGCGCTTTGGCCACCCGTGCTGTAGAGGACTGCCGGCTGGAAGGTGCCATCTCCATTGCCGAGTAGGACAGCGGCCGTGCCATTCGCGCAGGTGTTATCATTGCAATCGTTAATGAGAACGATGTCCGCCTTTCCGTCGCCGTTCACATCGCCGATCGCGCCACCGATAGCGTAAACTCCGGCCGAGCTATAAGCGACCGCCGGCTGAAATGTGCCATCGCCATTGCCAAGCAGGACGTCGACTGCTCCGCCGCTGCAAGTATTATCCGCACACTGAATGACTACTACGATGTCGAGCTTGCCGTCACCATTCACATCTCCGAGGACGATCGACTCGCCATCCGTGCTGGTCAAACTGTAGGAAGTCGCTGACTGGAAAGTACCGTCACCGTTGCCCAAGAGGACGCTCACCGAACTCGTTGTGCAGACGTTGGGCACTCCACACTGGTTGGACAGAACAATGTCGGCTTTGCCGTCGCCATTCACATCGCCGGTTGCCGCCCAGAGCGTATATTGTCCGCCAGATGGATAGGTGTTTCCAGTTTGAAATGTGCCATCGCCATTGTTGAGAAGAATGCTTACCGTTCCCGCGCTGCAGTCGGTATTGCATTCGTTCGCGATCACTAGGTCAGGTTTCCCGTCGCCGTTCACATCCCCAGTGGCAAGTCCATTTGCCGAACCTGGTGCCGAGTAAATGATGCCCGCTTGCAGCGTGCCATCGCCATAGCCCAGCAGGACGTTGATTGCTCCACTGCCGCAGTCAAAATCGGCGCCGCTGCAGGAATTCGTTACCAAAACGTCAAGCTTACCGTCTCCGTTGGTATCGGCCAGACTCACCGTTGAAAGAGATGGGCCTTCGAGCTCGTCAAAGTTGCTCGATCCGGCTGCGTAGCTGGCGTTCAATTGGAACGTTCCGTCTCCATTGCCCAAAAGAACGCTTGTCGAGTTGCCATTCTCACAATTGGAGTTGGACTGGCATTGATTGGTGGCAACGATATCGAGTTTGCCGTCACCATTGAGATCACCGAGCGCCACAGATTGTGTGTAGAGTCCGCCTGACGGGTACTGAACGGCGGTCTGGAAGGTGCCGTTGCCGTTGCCTAGCGCTACACTGAGCGTGCCGCTTGTGCAGTTCGAGCTGCTGTTACATTGATTGGATACAACGAGATCGGCATGGCCATCGCCGTTCACGTCGCCGATTGCCAATCCGTTGGAACTATAACCCACTGAACTTACGCTAACGGCGTTTTGGAAGGTGCCATCGCCGTTGCCGAGGAACACACTTACGCTGCCGCTTGAACAATCACTGTTGTTGTTGCAGGCGTTGGCGATTGCCACGTCAAGTTTGCCATCACCGTTGAGGTCGGCGGCAGCGATTCCCTGTGAACTGTTTCCACTTGAAGGGTAAACGATCGCTGTTTGAAAGGTGCCATCGCCATTGCCGAGCAGCACGCTTAATCCACCGCTTGCGCACGAGCCGACACACTGATCCAGTACAAGCAGGTCAGGTTTGCCGTCGCCGTTCACGTCGCGAACGACCATCGCGATGGAACTCGAGGTTCCGGTGTTGTATGCGACAGCTGGCTGGAAGGTGCCGTCGCCGTTGCCCAAAAGCACACTGACCGTGCCGGACGAGCAATCGCTATTGCAGTAATTCGCCGCGAGGATGTCGAGTTTGCCGTCGCCGTTGACGTCGCTGAGCGCGACAAATCGGGTGGAAGTGCCCGTCGCGTAGCTGACTGGCGTTTGATACGTGCCATCGCCATTGCCCAGCAGAACAGTCACGGCCCCGTTCGAGCAATTGTTCGAAGAGCACTGGCTCGCCATTACCACATCGAGCTTGCCATCGCCGTTCAGGTCGGCGGTGGCGGCGTTATAGGTTTCCGAGCCACCAGAACTAGAGGTGATCGCGGTCTTGAAGATCTGCTTGGCAGATGTCGGCAGACCGGGTGTCGTCCTGGGTCGTGGCTTAAGATTCTTGTGCTGTGACGCGAACATTTCTTCCGCCGGAGTCAATGGCCGCGGAGACTTCGGAATGGATAGCGAGCGGGTTAGAGGGCTGGCAGCTTTCGCGCTTACGCGGGAAAACATTTGCGCTGCGGCTCCCGTGGGATAAAGTTCACAAGCGAGGACGGCTGCGAGTACAACCAATAAAGAAGTGACGCGCTTCGAAAGCATGAACTATTTCTCCGTTCGATGTTTTGATCAGCTTGGCGCGTCTTAGAATCAGACGCAGGCTGAGCGACTTGAGAGTCTGGCGTATTCGGTTGTGCGACACGAAATCACGCACGAGAACCGTGCGATCAGAAACGTCCCGCGGAACGAGACTGTCCAGGATTCATACACTCACTGTCCTGAAAACATACAGTGGCTGCACAAAAACGAGCGCAAATCCCATCTATTCCAACGTACGCTGAATACCTAAGCATTCCGCTCACCAGAGGCGGCTCGCGATGGCGCGGACGATTAGGCTGGCCCGCTTTGCAGCTGAAGGCTTTCTGAAATTCGTCGAAGTGGCTACCGCCCGCCATCCGTTACCCGGACATCTTCCACGTCAAACGCGGAGGTATGACCCGAAAGACTCGGCATGTCCAGATTGCGCCTGCAGGTTTCTTTGTGGTTCGCCACCTGCGTCCCAAAACAGTCATTCGCATCGTCAATGAGCGCTTCTCTATCGCGGCGCACAATCGCAAAAGAGACGGGGTTTTGGGGTAGAAACGGTCCGCCGAATCGCGCACCGGCGTTCCAAAAATCCCTGCGTGGCTTCTGTTGCTACAGACGAAACGGATCTCCCCAATGACGAACAAGCGTAGCGTCTGACGGGATGGCCTATTCCAGAAGATCCACGGCGACCGTATCGCGTAAGAGTCGGACCCTGAAGGGCGAGAGACATCACACGGTCTAGCCCTGTAATGGTCCTGTCTTGGCCCTATGCCGAGCGTTTCCGTTGATCCGTAGTATCGCCCGACTGTTCATTTTGCTTTTCTTCCTTTTCTTGCGGCTGTGGTCGCAGCCACTGCAATAAATCGGCAGCTTACACTGCGCTGCAGTTGTCACGGTTTGCAACAAATTTCTTAGCTTGTTCCGGTGTCAGGTTTGTGAAGGCGGGAGGACAATAAGATTTTCTCTTCTGCTGCTGTTCCGGGAAATCTCATCTGCTGACTTGCCTTGCGCGCTGTACGCTCTCACTCTGTTGGTTCAGGGCCGCACCATGATCCTCTTTCAGGACCGCTGGCAGCAGTAAGGCGAGGTCATGGGCTTTACCGCCTCTTTTTCAACGGATATATCGCGGCAGAGCGCACGCACAAGCTCAGCGTGGCACACGCAGAAGAACTCCTCCCCAGAGCACTCCGTCTACATTATCTACTAGGCTTAATCGTAGTTAATGTCGGAAACCATGTAGGGTGTCAAACAGGATGAGCGCCGAAGGGGCCGACGGGCGCGGGCTTGAAGGCGTTACAAGACTGCCCCTGCGGTCCTGCAATTTTAGAGACGATCCGCGAGCGAGGTCACCGGTCGGGCGTTGTCCAGACAATTACTCCGTCTTCATCGCCATCCTCCGATGGGCTCTCCCAGAGCTGGCCATAGCCAGCACGAAACTGATGAAAGCCTTCGTTCTTAAGCTTTGTCGGCTTGTGCGCTATCTCCCTTTCCGATACCTCCGGTGGCGCCACGCGTCTCCGGGTTCTCGCCATGGCGACGGTCCCCATGTTGGGACTGTCGCCAGAATTTTTGGTAGTGGTTGGTAATCCCCTGCACGTCCCGCGGGCATTCATGCGTCTCAAAGGCTTTTTCCATGTGTCGGACTCCTGTCGTATTCTCAAATTGGAAAATGCGCCCGCACTTGGAACAATGACCAGAAACCGGATGGCCGCTTGCATCCTTGTTGATCACATATCTCTTAGGTTTGCCTACCCTATCCATAATAATTTTCCTCAGGCCGGAAGCTGTTGATTTTTCACACTCACCTGGCGCATGTGCATTTAAACGACGGATCGCTCGGCAACGACAGATGACCGGATCGAGCGCATATGTACCAGCTTTCTTCGACTGCCGTGCCCAATCATCCCTTTGAAATTGACGCCTTCGACACAATAGCGCGCATGACGGGCGGTTTCAGTTCACGAGGTGCTTCGGCAGCGGTCATCAACGCGCGCATTGAAAGCGGCCCTCGACGATACTCTTCAGAGGTTGAAGTCTGTTTACACCCTATAGTCAGCGCCGTGTCTGCATTTTCAACAGCCCGCGACGGGGAGGAACTTTACTGGGGTCTTCCTTTAGGGACATCTCTACCACGCTAATCTCAGTTCCAAAATGGGACTGAGCAATATTGCTCACTTCTTGCGGTAGCGTACGAGAGGTCGGACAACATCCCAGCTATCACCGTTCGGTAGTCTCAGCGCGAAGCCCAACCAAACAAATGCCCTCTTCACACCTCTTCACAACGAGGTAGGTAGGAGATGCCAAGAGGTGATAGCCATCTCCTATTCACAGCCATCCCGCATGCAGGTGAAGGTCATAGAGCGCCGAACGGCGCCGAACTACCCCCAGCTCTACGGCCTTGCGCAGATTTTGTCGCTTCTGCTCCCTGTGCTCCGCGGCTTCTCGGGCTGCCTGAACCGGATTTCCGCTAAACGTCTCGAACACCTCTTTGGACACAGCTGCATCTGCTCGGAAGCCATTCACAGGACAAAAATGCACGTTTCTTCTCCGCACTGGGAGCGGGCAGTATTGGGCACATAGCGAACGAATGGGCCCGGGTCGATGGAGGCTGAGGTCCTCCTCAATGCCCGGTAACCCGATGCAGGTTACGTTCGTGCCCCGAACTGCCGAGCTATTCCCAAAGGCTAGGCATAGCCGCAAACTGCATTCAGCAGTTGACGGCGAATAGGAGAACAAACCATGTTCAGCCTAAGGGAAGTTGAGGATGGCAAGTTTATCTATCGTTGCCACGTGTGCGGATTGGAATCTGAAACGATGACGACAGAGCAGGCAGCTGTCTATTCTCGATCGCACCAATGCTCGCCGAAAGCAGCGGTTCCTGCCGTCGTAGGATCTCAAAATGCGAGCTAGCATAGCGGTTTCCCGCACGCCGGACGGGTTGGCCGCCCATTTGGAATTAAGCTGACCCACCATCTGCATTTTGCAGTTTGTTGTGTTCGAGCCGGATGTTTCCGGGGCTGCGCGCGCGACGCGTTCGCTGTCTCGGGGACGCACGGGTGTAAGGGGCCGTGATGCCCAAAGTACCGGACACAGGGTATCGACAGTGATAGCCAAAGAGGTTAGCGTTTTAATTACCCTGAATTACCCCCGGTCCAATAAGGTCGATCATGGGAGAGGAAAAGCCCCAATCCGAATTGATACGGCTCCGCAAAGAACAAAACAAGACGCGGCGCGATGAGGTCTTCGGAGGTCTATCGCCCGCGGAACTGGCGGAATACGACGGGAAGGCAGCGCGGATTCACGAACTGGAGAACTACGTTCTGACAGGCGCGTCCGCTAAAAAGATTTTATAGTCTGCAAAAAGGGCACAGCAGTGCGATCAAATACCCTTTCACGGCTCCCACTAACAGCTAAGTTCAAACGGCGCTACTGACCCGCTTCCTCCCTGGCGAAAATAAGTCGGCGATACTCTTGGTGCTATCGCATCAAGTGGTGCAAACCCAGCGCGATGCCAAACTAGGGCTAGGGCCGCACCTATGAGCCAGAGTCGCGTCTTGAACAGCTTCATTTGGAGGTCGTTCATGGGTCGATCGGTCGATCAATACTCCGAGAAGCCGTAATGATTGTTCCCTTTCCCTACGCTCCTTGTGAAACAATTGGGAGGCGAGATAGACCGACTCCCAATTTCTCCCAATGACTACGGGGGGCTTTCCGCGGGCTTGCCCCGAACCTTGGCTACGAGGGTTTTCTCGCTGCCAACCTTGATCTTGATTTGCTTTGGCTTTCTTGATTCTCTTCTCGGCGCTGAAACCGAGGCGTTCTTTGGCGCTCATCTAACGAACGGCACAGTTCGGCCACAAGGCTCGTGAGCCTCGCGGAATCCTGCTCTGTACTAGCCTGTGCGGCGAGGGATCGCCAGTCTTGATTTGTAAGGTTCTGGACCATAACGAAATCCCTCCTTCCGGGACCCTTCCCAAGGCTACACAGGATTCCCAAAGCGGTCTGGCCAATAGTGCTCATCGAGCACCTCCGCAGTCTCGACGTTCTTGAGTGACGGCGGTTGGAGTCTCGTACGACCGTCCTCATTCCATTTGACTAGAGTTTGTCGGAATCTGCCGAGCCATCTTGTTGAAGTTGTTTAGAGTCAGCGCTGGGTGGGCGACTCATAAATCCGGAGGTTCGAGTCCTAGCGCCGCCACTCGTGTCTTCAGCACGTCTTAGCCTCTTCGAATTTGTTCTCTTTCTTGGAAAACTAAGGTTTTAACAGGAGAAGTTGGCTCAGTCGTGTCGTGCGCTTCGATGATATCTTTGTGGTGAATCGGACGCTGAATCGTAATTCTGAATCGCGCGGTCACATTCGATGGATCTTCAAAAATGGACCTTCTAAAGAATCTTTTTGAGCAGCATTTTCACTCGCCGGTCGAGCGGATACAGCCGGTGCAAGGGCAGCTGGGCGGTTCGGGGCGCAAGATCATCCGGCTGGCTGCCGGGGAGGTCAGCGCCATCGGCATTCTTTACGACGTGCGCGAAGAGAATGCGGCCTTTCTCGAATTCTCCCGACATTTCCGCAAGCATGGTTTGCCGGTACCGGAGATCTATGCGGAGGATCTGGATCACGGGGCTTATCTCGAAGAGGATTTGGGGAACACGTCGCTGTTCGAGTTTCTGTCGCAGCAGCGCGCGGGCGAGCAGATTGGTTCGGCGGCGGTCGAAGCCTATCGGAAAGTCATCGCGACGTTGCCGCGATTTCAGATCGAGGCGGGTCGCGACTTGAATTACCGAGTGTGTTATCCGCGCGGAAGTTTTGATCGGCAGTCGATTTCGTGGGATCTGAATTATTTCAAATATTATTTTTTGCGCCTGGCCGGTATTCCCTTCAGCGAACAGGCCTTGGAAGACGATTTCAGAAGTCTGACCAAGTTTTTGTTAAGCGCGGGACGCGACTATTTTCTCTATCGGGATTTTCAGTCGCGAAATATCATGCTGCGCGGCGGACAGCCCTTTTTCCTTGATTATCAAGGCGGTCGCAAAGGCGCGCTGCAATATGACGTTGCCTCTCTTCTGTACGATGCCAAGGCGGATCTGCCACCGGAGTTGCGACAGCAGTTGCTGGATCATTACTTGGAGAACCTGGCTGGATTTGTCGACCTGAAGCGCGAAGCGTTCATGCAGCACTACTACGCTTACGTTTATATCCGCATCATGCAGGCGCTGGGGGCGTACGGGTTCCGCGGATTTTACGAGCGCAAGGTACATTTTTTGCAGAGTGTGCCGTATGCGCTGAAAAATCTGCGCTGGCTGATGCATAACGTCACGCTGCCCATTGCCCTACCGACGCTGACGGCTGCATTCCACGGCATGCTGGCTTCGGAGAAATTGCAGGGGCTGGCGTCGGATGCGGACAATCTTGTGGTGCGGATTGTCAGTTTCTCGTTTCATCGCGGCCTGCCGAAAGACGAGAGCGGGAACGGTGGTGGATTTATTTTTGATGGGCGCAGCCTGCCGAATCCCGGGCGCCAGGAGCGATTCAAGAGGCTCACCGGCCGGGATGAGCCGGTGATTGACTACCTCAACCAGCAGGAGAGCGTGCATCAGTTTTTGGCCAGCGTGATGTCGCTGGTGGATGCCAGCGTGAATAATTATCAGCGCAGGGGATTTAAGAATCTGATGGTTTCTTTTGGCTGCACGGGTGGACAGCATCGCTCCGTGTATTTGGCGGAGCAGGTGGCGAAGCGGCTGGAGGGACGCAACGGCGTCGAGGTGGTCTTGCGGCATCGCGAGCTGGAAAAAATGGAACCGGATCCTCCCGGGACGGAAAAGCTGGAACCGGAGCGAGCCAAGGCGGAACGAGCTGCATCTGGCCGGGCCAAGCCATGAAGGCGATGATTCTGGCGGCTGGCTTGGGTACCCGCCTTCGTCCGCTTACCGACGATCGTCCCAAAGCACTTGTAGAAGTAGCTGGGTACACGCTGTTGGAGATCACGCTGCGGCGCCTGCGCCAGTTTGGGGTGCGCGAAGTGATCGTCAATGTTCATCACTTCGCGGACATGGTGGTTGGTTATCTGAAGAACAACGATAACTTCGGAATGTGCATTGAAATTTCGCGCGAAGAAGTCTTGCTCGATACCGGCGGCAGCCTGAAGAAGGCGGCGTGGTTTTTTCTGGAAGATTCCAGGCATCCGGACGAGCCGTTTGTTTTGCACAATGTAGATGTGCTCAGCACCATTGATCTGGATCGTATGGTGCAATTTCACCGGCAGAATCAGGCGCTGGCCACGCTGGCGGTACAGGATCGCGAGAGTTCGCGATATCTGATGTTCGACCAACAGAATCAGTTGTGCGGAAGGCGCGCGGGGCGCGACGGGGCGCCTGAAATCATCCGTCCGTCACCGGGAACTTATGCGTTGGCATTTTCCGGCGTACACGTGATTTCGGCGCGCTTGCTGGCAATGTTGACCGAAAGCGGCGTCTTCTCGGTTATTACTGCGTATCTGCGGCTGGCGGGCGAGAGCGAGAAAATACTCGGGTTTCGTGCGGATGAATTTTATTGGCGCGATCTTGGGCGGCCTGAAAATGTAAGGCAAGCGACTGAGGATGTGAACCAGCAATTTCTTCGAATCTAACTGGGCTTGGAAGCGGCAGCCTCTTCGCTCCTTTCGACGCTCGATCATTGACCCTTCGCCCGCCCACGGCCTTGGTCGTGGGCTTCATTCTGTCGCCGCGCTGCGGCTGGTCCGGACTTTCTCCTTGCAGCCAGCCTCTGCCTTCGATACCATCGGAGCATCCTCGAAACAACTATGAATATTGGATATCTGCACCGAATTCGTGTCGCGGTCTGCGGGGTACGAGTTTTTGTACCTCGCCGGTGTGGAGGGAACCCGTGAGCTGAACGATAGAAATCTTGAAGGCTTGCGAATCCCGCCCCGCCAGAATTGCTGGCTTGGTGGGTTTTGTGTTTTAGCGGGCTGCTGAAGGATCGGAGTGGACTCCGCGGCTAAAGCCGCTGCTGATTTTACGCACTGACTTACGGCGCGCGGCTGGAAGCTGCGCCCTGGCACGGGCCGAGATCAAAATTGGGCCGCAGGCGACTTACAACAGAGCCGCATCCGAGTTCAACACTGAGGCGCAGGTTGAATGCTTTAGCGGTTTGTTAGGAGCTGAAGGCGGAGTTGGCGCAGCATTAGAAGGGCAGAAGGACAAGACGTCCAGGGCTGACAAAATCATGAATGACAAGAACATCGCTGAGAAAAGCGCGACAAGTAAAAGTATGGCTGCGAAAAGCATGAGCGGCGCGAGCATTCTGTGGGAGTGCCTGGAGCGCGAGGGAGTGACCAGCGTGTTCGGCTATCCGGGAGGGGCGATTCTGCCAGCGTATGACGCGCTGAGGGGCAGCAAGATCCACCATATTCTGGTGCGCCACGAGCAGGGAGCGACGCACATGGCCGATGGTTACGCGCGCGCCTCGGGACAGGTCGGAGTTGCCGTGGCTACGTCGGGACCAGGGGCCACCAACATGGTCACCGGGATTGCCACGGCTATGCTCGATTCGTCGCCCATTGTGTGCATCACCGGGCAGGTGGGCAGCAAACTGATCGGGTCCGATGCATTTCAGGAAACCGACATTACCGGCGTCACGCTTCCTATCACTAAGCACAATTATCTGGTGACGCATGCCAGCGAAGTAGCACGGACGATTCGGGAGGCGTTTTATGTGGCGCGCTCGGGGCGGCCGGGGCCGGTACTCGTCGATATCACCAAAGATGCGCAGCAGACGACTTGCGAATTCGATTGGGAGGCGGCCAAGCCGCAGCTGCCCGGATATCGTCCCGATCTGTCGCCGGAGCCGAAAGAATATGAGCAGGCGCTGGAATTAATTCACCACTCCAAGCGGCCGGTAATTCTGGCAGGGCACGGGATCATCATTTCCGGAGCCATGAACGAAGTGCGTGAATTCGCCGAGCGCACGGGGATTCCCGTCGCGCTCACGTTGCTGGGGCTGGGCGCATTTCCTGCGTCGCATCCGCTGAATCTCGGGATGATGGGTATGCACGGCGAGGCTTGGGTGAATCACACCATTCAGGAAGCCGACCTGCTGCTGGCGTTCGGCATGCGCTTCGACGATCGCGTGACCGGCAATCTGAAGACTTACGCTTCTAATGCCAAGAAGATTCACATCGAGATTGATCCTGCGGAGATCAACAAGAACGTTAAAGTTGATGTTCCTCTGGTCGGAGACTTGCGGGAGGTGCTGCATGAGTTGTTGCCGAAGGTGGAATCGATTGACCGCAGCGAGTGGCTCGACTCCATCGACAAGCTGAAAGGCGATGCAGCGGTGCGCGACATCCAGAATCTGCCTGACAGTGGGCATCTTTACGCGGCCCACGTGATCAACGATCTATGGCGCCAGACACGCGACGGCGACACCGTGGTGGTAACGGACGTGGGACAGCACCAGATGTGGGAGGCACAATATTACAAGCATGAGAAGGCGCGCAGCCTGATTACGTCCGGAGGCCTGGGCACGATGGGCTTCGCCTTGCCCGCGGCGATCGGAGTGAAGGTCGCGCGCCCCGAAGCTGAAGTGTGGGTGGTGGTGGGCGATGGCGGCTTCCAGATGACGTTGTGCGAACTTGCAACCATTGTTCAGGAAAAACTAAAGATTCATATCGCAATCATTAACAACGGATTTCTTGGCATGGTGCGGCAGTGGCAGGAATTTTTCTACGAGCGCAACTATGCTGCAACTCCGCTGCTGAATCCGGACTTCGCGAAACTTGGCGAGGCCTATGGCATTCGCAGTATGACCGTTACGGAGCGCTCGCAGGTGGTGCCTGCGGTGCAGGCGGCGCGGCAGCATGACGGGCCGGTGCTGATCAATTTCCGGGTGGAACAAGAGGACACGGTGTATCCCATGGTGGCGGCCGGAGCGTCGCTGCACGAGATGATCCGACGGCCCAGTACGATAGTCGAGACCGCCGCGGATGAATAGAGAAGACGAGTAAAGACGATGAAGAGAAACGACGAGTAGAGAAGACATGCTGAACACCTACGTGGTCTATGTGGAAAACAAACCGGGAGTGCTGACGCGCGTGGCTTCGCTGTTTCGCCGCCGCGCGTTCAATATAGATTCCCTCACGGTAGGGCGCACCGAGAAGCCGGAGGTGTCGCGCATGACCATCACGGTCGATGCCGACTACGATCAGGCGCGCCGCATCGAGGCCAATCTCTATAAGCTGGTCAACGTGTTGCTGGTGGAGAACATCACCGACCAGCCCTCTATCGTCCGCGACCTGGCGATGATTAAGGTCGCGGCCACGCACGAGGCGCGGTCGCATGTGCTGGAACTGGCCAGCGTGTTTCGGGCGCGCGTGGTTGACGTCGCTCCCGAGTCGCTTACCATTGAAATCACCGGGGCCGAAGACAAGATTGACGGTTTGCTCGAGGTCCTACGCCCCTATGGAGTGCTGGAGATGGTGCGCACAGGAATTGTCGCCATGCGGCGGGGAAAGTCTTCCCCGGCTGGGTCGACAACCGGGCCAGATGAAGGTGTGGCGGAAGAGGACGTTTCTCACTCGGTATGAAGAAGGCAGCTGCGTTGCCTTCCGAGAATGGCCTTCCTGAACTGGTCTTCGTTTGGCCCAAATGAGCCCTAAGGGGAAATCCCAGCTGGCTGTTCGACTTACACCATCTCAAAGGCTTCCCTTTTCGAAGTAGGTTATGGCCGCCGTCGCTTTCGCCCTGGCAAGTTACCGAAGTTTATCGAAAATCGTTCAAATCATTGTTTCTAAACCTCTTAACTGCTATTCATGGAGAGCTGGGCATCCCTCCCAGCCGTAGGTGTTGCTCCACTGGTGTGAATCAAAATGACTGGCGCCTCCAGCGTAGCTATAAGTCTGCCCGCACAATCGCGATTGTGGAGAGGACTGTCTGCCGTCGCCAAGCTGTATATCTCCCTGGTGGTGATAGCCGGACTTGCCACCCTGCTTTACGCAGGCATTCACCAGAGCAGCAAGAACATTGCCGAATTCATCTGCTATTTAGGCATCGCCATTCTGGCATCGCGACTTAAGGTGAGCCTGCCGGGAATCACCGGCACGCTGTCGGTAAACTTTCTTTTCATCCTGATCGGCGTTCTGGAACTCAGCTTCACCGAGACGCTTATTCTGGGCGCGGCCTCGATGCTGGCACAGTGCTTATATCCGGAGCGTCCCCGGGCAATCCAGGTGGCATTCAACGTGTGCGCGGGCTCCATCTCGACGGCGCTTGCCTATGTCGCATACCACCTCCCGCTGGCGAACCTGCTGATCCCCAATCGCCCGCTTTTACTGGGGCTGGCAGCCACGGTTTACTTTATTGCGAATGCAGGGTCGATCGCGGCCGTTATTTCTTTGACCGAGCGCCGGGCGCTGATCCGGATTCTGGTGGACTGTTACTTCTGGTCGTTCCCTTACTATCTGGTGGGCGCCGGAATCGCGGGCGCGATTGCCTGGCTCAACCATACGTTCAACTGGGAAACTTCGCTGCTGCTGGTGCCGGCGGTTTATCTCATTTATCGCTCGTATCGTCTCTACCTGGGCAAGTTGGAGGATGAGAAACGCCACGTGGAGGAAATGGCGAACCTACATCTTCGCACGATCGAGGCTCTGGCTTTGGCCATTGAAGCCAAGGATCACACGACTCACGAGCATCTGCAGCGCGTCCGCATCTATGCGATTGAAGTGGCCAAAGAATTGGGAGTGAACGGAGCCGAACTGGAGGCTTTGCACGCCGCCGCGCTGCTGCACGACATTGGCAAACTGGCGGTGCCGGAACACATCATCTCCAAGCCCGGCCGACTCACGCCGGAAGAATTCGAGAAGATGAAGATTCACACTTTGGTCGGCGCCGAGATACTGGAGCGCGTTCGCTTCCCTTATCCGGTGGTGCCGATTGTGCGCGCCCACCATGAAAAGTGGGACGGCTCTGGCTACCCGATGGGATTGAAGGGGGCAGAGATTCCGATCGGAGCTCGCATTCTTTCGGCCGTAGATTATCTCGATGCCCTCGCGTCCGACCGTCAATACCGGCGCGCTCTGCCGTTGCGGGAAGTAATGCAGAAGTTGGCGGCCGAATCGGGTAAGTCGTTTGACCCGAAGGTGGTCGAGGTCCTGCAAAAGCGCTATCAATACCTGGAACGGCTCGCGGTTGCCAAGGCGGAGCAGGATCCCAGTGGACCGCTCTCCACCTCGATCAAAATCGAGCGCGGCTTGGAGCCGGCAGCCGGATTCGAGAACGCCACTGTGCAGGATTACGCAGGACGCGAAAACACGTTCCTGTCTTCGATTGCGGCGGCCCGGCAAGAAGCGCAATCGTTGTTCGAGCTTAGTCAGGACTTGGGCGCTTCTCTCAGTTTGACCGAAACACTCTCCGTGTTTTCCGTGAAACTCAAGCCCATGGTGCCTTACGATGCCATCGCGATCTACATCAGGCGCGAAGCCGAACTGATTCCCGAATATGTGAACGGAGACAACTACCGGCTATTCTCGTCCTTGCGTATTCCCGTCGGACAAGGACTGTCGGGCTGGGTGGCGCACAACCGGAAGCCGATTATTAACGGCAATCCGTCGGTGGAACCGGGATACCTGAACGATCCGTCGAAGTTCAGCACTTTGCGCTCGGCGCTGGCGGTGCCTTTGGAGGGCATCTCTGGAGTGATCGGGGTGCTGGCACTCTATCGCGGCGAACGCGACGCGTTCACCTCGGATCATCTACGCATTCTGCTGGCGGTCAGCGGCAAAATGGCGCTCTCCATCGAGAACGCGCTCAAGTACCAGCAGGCGGAAGATTCGGCCACCACCGATTACCTCACGGGACTGCCGAACGCTCGCTCTCTTTTCCTGCAACTCGACCGCGAACTGGCCCGCTGTAAGCGCGACAATTTGGCGCTGACCGTCATGGTCTCCGACATGGACGGGTTTAAACAGATTAACGACCGCTTCGGGCATCTCGAGGGCAATCGCGTGTTACGCCTCTTTGCCCAGGCGCTGAAGGATGGTTGCCGCGAATACGATTACGTGGCGCGCATGGGTGGAGACGAATTCGTGGTGATTGCCCCCGGCCTGACGGCCGATGCGGCTGGAAAGAAGGCGGAGCAACTGCGGGCCATGGCCAAGCAGGCAGGCAATGAAGTTTGCGGCGAAGATATTCTCTCGCTCAGCGTGGGGCGCGCGCTTTATCCGGAAGACGGCAACGATGCGGAGCAGCTTCTGGCCGAAGCCGACCGCCGTATGTATCTGGAAAAACAGAAACAGCTTTCCTACAAGGACCGTCGTTCGCATCCCCGCCTGAAGTGCCGGGTTACGATCGAAATGCAGATGCCGGAAGGGGGAACTCCCCTGTTTGCCAACCTTACCGACGTCAGCATGGGAGGCTGTTACATCGAAACCAGCACGATTCTTGCCGCTGGCAGCAAAATCAAGCTGGGATTCTCGATGGACGATGCTACTTTGTCGGCGGAGGGTGTGGTGGCGCGGCTCGATCCCGGCCTAGGTCTGGCCATACAATTCCGCGAGTTGAACCGGGAAGGTCGCGAGCGGATGCTCAAGATTCTCGAATTCGTCCAGAAGACGACTACCTTCTATAACAACCGCTATCTTAGTAGTCTGACCAAGACCTGATGGCTGGGAACGCCCCGCCAGATCTTCCCCGCCGAACCTTCTAAGTAGACGGTTCCGTTTGGAGATTCCGCTTCGCCAGACGAAAGCTCGCGTCCGCGCCGTCGAGCTCCAGGCTTGAACCCTTGAACGCGGCCCGCCCCACCCTTACACTGGAAGCATGCACGTGCACGTTCATGGCGCAGGCGGTCCGACGCGGGTTCTGAAGATATCGCTCGCCGTGACTCTGGCCTATATCGGGCTGCTGGTTGGGGCTGGCATCCGCAGTCATTCGCTGGCGCTGCTTTCAGAAGCCGGACACAATCTTTCCGACTTCTTGGCTCTGCTGCTTTCGCTGGTCGCGGTCTATTTCCAGTCGCGTCCGGCCAGTTCCACCAAGACTTACGGCTACCATCGCGCTGGAGTACTGGCGGCGCTGGTTAACGCCACATCGCTGGTTGCAGTTTCCTTTTTCATTTTCTACGAGGCGTTCCGCCGCCTGCAGCATCCCGAGCATGTGCAAGCCCGCCTGATGATGTGGGTGGCCGCGGCCGGCGTAGTGATGAACGGAGCCATCGCGCTGCTTCTCTATCGTTCGAGCCGAGGTGCGAACAACGGATCGGGCGGCGACGTCAACATCCGTAGCGCGCTGCTGCATGAAGTCGGCGACACGCTTTCGACCGCGGCCGTGATCGTAGGCGGCTGGGCGATCCTGGTCACGGGCAATTACTGGATCGATTCCGTGCTCTCGGTCGGCATTGGCGTGCTGATCTTGTGGTCAGGCTTTGGCATTGTGCGCGAGACGCTCAACATCTTGCTCGAAGGCACGCCCCGCGGCATGAAGCTGGAGAGGATTGAGTCCGTCATCCGCTCCATCGAAGGCGTGAATGAAGTGCACGATCTGCACGTGTGGAGCATTGGATCGGAAACCCACGCGCTCTCCTGCCACATTGCGATCGCCGACATTCCTCCGTCAGTCAGCGAAGGCATCCTGCGCGATGTGAAGGAACGCCTGCTGCACGACTTCCGCATCGACCACACGACCATCCAGTTCGAGCACGTGGTCTGTGAGGTGGCGCATGGCTGCGTCATTCCGGTGGCGGAGAGTGAAGAGCACCATCACCACCATAGCCACTGATGGGAGCCTTTCCGGCAGGGCGTCACGCCGAACGGGTGCTTTCACCGTTCGCGTTCATTGCCAGGCGCCTGAGCGGCTTCAAGAAGCCGCGGAAGTTAAGCGCAGCGAGCAACCAGGATTTCTTCGCACCAGGGAAGGTCGCCTTCGACCGCTGCAGCTGTGCCATGCTGCGGTTGACCCCGCCATGCGTTCGACCGCTCGATTGAGCGCATCGCCCGCGCGGTGCCAGGGTTTGGGATTCGCCTCAGAAAAGCCACGTTCGATTCCAGCCAGCGGGTGCGTATATAACCAGCGAGTGCGTATATAAGAGGTGACTTCCAAATTCCCACAGGCACCGAGGGGCGCCTCCACCGGAGGTATTTTGCCGGAGGACATGATCTTTCTCAAGATAGCGCAACTCCATCGGGTGTTCCATTTGCCCTGAGTTAGGAAGATGTCTGTTGGGAATAGATTTCCCGCGCGCGTTCAATCGTGTCTGCCTCTTCCGCCGACTTATCCGGCCGCAGGCGCACGATCCTGGGGAAGCGCAGGGCGTAGCCGCTCTCATGCCGATCGGACTGCATCATGTTGTTGAACGCCACCTCGAGCACGATCTTCGGCTCGACCAGGCGCCGGAATCCCTGATCTGCGACCGTGTGATCGAGAAACCACTGTGTCATCTCCGCAATCTCGAGATCGGTTAAACCGGAATATGCCTTGCCAATGTTCACCAGCCGGGATTCATCAGTATTGTCCTGATCCTTCTTCGTATTCGTATCCCACACGGCGAACGTGTAATCGCTGAGGACGCCGATGCGCTTGCCATGACCGTATTCGACTGCGGTCACGACGACATCCAGCGTGGCCAGCTCGCGCTTCATCTTTAGCCAAGATTTTCCGCGCTTACCGGGTGTATAGGCTGAGTTGAGATCCTTGATCATCAAGCCTTCATTGCCTCGCGCCTGGGCGGCCACGAAAAGCTCTTCCAGCTGCTCTGGCGACGACGCACGAAATGCCGGCGCGCGAATGATGAGGTCGGTGGCTATTTCCCCTTCTGGCTCGAAGCCTAATTTACCTTGCAAATCCTTCTTGTTTCTCCGTTTCTCCGTGTCGTGGTAAGTGATTTTTCTTTCCCCCTCCAGCAAACCATCCAGAATCCGCGCCCGCTCCCGCAGCGGACGATCCATCACCAGATCTCCGCCCGCGAACAGCACGTCGAACGCGAGAAATGCCACGGGAATCTCCAGAAGCATTTTGTCGCTGACTTTTTTTCGCCCCAGCCGTTGCTGCAAAACACTGAACGGCCGCGCTCGCCCCAGGTTTATCGCCTTCTGCTCGCTCGCCTCCGACGGCGCCTCATCCACCACTTGCTTGGTTTCGGAAAGATCTTTGGGATAGTGCCACGCCACAATCTCTCCATCGAGAATGGCGTCCTGCGGGAGTCCGGCCAGGGTCTGCGGCAACTCGGGAAACGATTCGGTGATGTCATCGCGCGTACGCGAAAAGATCTTCACCTCGCCGCCCGAAACATGCGCTTGCGCCCGGATGCCGTCATATTTGTTCTCTACCACCGCTTCCGCGAAATAACTTAAACCTTCTTCTGGTGAATCGATGGGACTTGCCAGCATAAACCCCAGGGGATGAAACAGACGCATATGCGCCTCAGCCAGTTTTCCCACAGAAGCCAGTCGAACCGTCTCTCCGATATCGCCCAGCAGCATGTTGGCGTGTTGTACGTCCGCCAGCCTCGTGCCATAGGCTTTGGCAATCGCGTCCTCGACCAGGCTTTCTTTCAATCCAATGCGCAAATCGCCAGTCATGATCTTTACGATGTATTTGGCTTCGAGCGGCGTTACGCGCGAAATCAGATCGCTGACGATCGCTGCCTTGGCGGCTGGCCCGCGTGCCGCCGCGATCCGACGAAACGTTGCCTCCACTTCCATGACGCCCAGACCCTGACCAGCACGTTCGGGAAGCACTTCGCCTGCCACGGCGCCTAAGTCGCCGTGACGGCGATACGCGCCCGTCAGTTCGATATCATCTTTTCCCGCTAGCTCCCCCACAATCTTCCACAGCGCACGGGCGCCCACCTGAAGAGTGGTCTCTTCCCAAGCCGGAAAGGCACGGCCCGACAGGAAGACCGCTGACACAGTCGCCTCATCCTCGGTGCGCGATTTCAGATATTCAGCCACGATCCCCGTCTTCAAGAGTTTCTTGGTCGTTCCGGCAACCGCCTCGCAAGCTGTAGCCAAACGCTGCATGAATCTCCAATGGTAAAGTCGGCATCCTGCCGGCTGTGTTGGGAGCCAGCGGGAGGCCTGCCGAGGGGCGTTTCCTTTTCGGATTCGACCCTCCCGTAATCCTTGCCGCTACTTTAACTTAGGCCGCCCACAACCCAATCCTAAACCAGTCCCAGGCTGTGTTATTCTAGAACCTGCGTCGTGTCACGGTTAGGAGCATCTAAACCCTCGTGCGAAGACTCAGAAATTATTTGCGATTCCTGGCCGCGGTACAACTTCTCCCTGCCCTCGAAAGTGGGGAAGAAACTCTGGTCGGCGGACAAGCCGTGCTTGAGGGCGTTATGATGCGCTCCCCGCATGCCTGGGCAATCGCCTGCCGCAAGCCTTCCGGCGAAGTTGTCACCATGAGCGAACCGCTCGAACGTCCCTCGGAGAAACATAAATGGATGGCGTGGCCCATTGTGCGCGGGGTGATGACCTTAGGCTATGCCATGAATCTCGGCTACCGCGCTCTGCGTTTCTCGGCCAATGTCGCCATCGAAGACATGATGCAGGAACAGGAAATTGACGAGAAAGATCGCCCGGCGACAGCCGCCAAGACAAACCATGTAGAGACAGTTGCCTTGGCTGTTGGGCCAGCAGCGCAAAGCACGCCGGAGTCGTCGCGGCTGCAGAAATCTTCGTCTGAATCCCGCGAAAAAGCTGCCACCATCAGCAACTGGCTGGCCGCAGTCAACATCCTGATCTCGCTGGCCTTTTTTATCTTCATGTACAAATACATTCCGCTGCTGGCAGCGACGGAACTAAAAAAAATCGATCCCGCCCTGGGCGGGAGAATTGTTTTTAACCTGATCGATGGCGCGATCCGCCTCGTATTGTTCCTGCTCTTTATCTGGGGCGTTTCGCTCTGGAAGGATATTCGGCGCGTCTATCAGTATCACGGCGCCGAGCACAAAACGGTCTTTGCCTTCGAAAACGGAGATTCGCTCTCGACCGCGGCCGTGCAGAAATATTCCACCTATCATCCCCGCTGCGGCACCAGCTTCCTGATGACGGTGATGCTGATCTCAATCGGCTTCTACATGCTGGTCCCCTTCACCACATTTTGGGCGCGCTTCGCGTCGCGCATCGCTCTGCTGCCGGTCATCGCCGGAGTTTCCTACGAGATTATCCGCTTCGCGGCCAAGCACCGTGGATCGCTGTTCGCGCTGATGACCGCGCCCGGATTGTGGCTGCAGCGCATCACCACGAAGCCTCCGACGGACGAGCAGGCCCTGTGCGCCATCGCCGCCCTCGACCACGCCATGTCTCTCGAACAAAAACGCGGCGGCGAACTGGTGATTGCCTAGCGGTCCCGCCGCGAATACTTTCTCTCTGCCTTCTCACAAACTACAATGCCGTAGAGACTCAATTTGTTACGACTCTCACGCCCACGGAACGGGCTGCGGGGTGAGCGGAGACGTAGCCAGCTACGTCTCTCTGAAAGATTCCCATGTTTGAACGCCTCGACCAAATCGAAGCCCGCTGTGAAGAGCTGACCAACGCGCTCGCGTCGCCGGAGATCGTCAACGACTCGGCGAGATACCAGAAGACTGCCAAGGCGCACGCCGAAATCGCGCCCATGGTCGAGAAGTACCGCGAGTATAAAGATCTGACGAAGGGAATTGCAGAAAGCAAGGCGCTCCTCGCCGACGAAAAAGACGCCGAGATGCGCGCCTACGCGCAGGATGAACTCACCCAACTCGAAGCGCGGGTCAAGACGGTTGAGGAGGATCTGAAAGTGCTTCTCCTGCCCAAGGATCCGAACGACGAGAAGAACATTATCCTCGAAATCCGCGCCGGAACTGGTGGAGACGAGGCTACGCTCTTTGCCGCCGAAATTTTTCGCATGTACACGCGATATGCCGAGACCCAGCGCTGGAAAGTCGAAGTACTTTCGTCTTCGGAATCGTCGGCCGGCGGACTGAAGGAAGTCATCGCCATTATCGAAGGCAATCGCGTCTTCTCTCAGTTGAAATACGAAAGCGGCGTTCACCGGGTGCAGCGGGTGCCCGCCACCGAGCAGCAAGGGCGTGTCCACACTTCGGCGGTCACGGTCGCGGTGCTGCCCGAAGCGGAAGACGTGGACATCAAGATTGAAGCTAAAGACTTACGCATCGATACGTTCTGCTCCTCCGGCCCGGGCGGCCAATCGGTCAATACGACATATTCTGCTGTGCGCATTACGCACATTCCGACCAATACGGTGGTCAGCTGCCAGGACGAAAAATCGCAGATCAAGAACCGCGAAAAAGGCATGCGTGTTCTGCGTTCTCGACTCTACGAAATCGAAATGGAGAAGCAGCAGCAGGCTCTGGCCAAAGAGCGCAAAGCGATGGTTGGCTCCGGCGACCGCAGCGAAAAGATCCGCACCTACAACTTTCCGCAGAACCGTCTTACCGACCACCGCATTGGCTTCACGGTGCACCAGCTTGAAGCGGTAATGGACGGAAAACTGGAGCCCTTGATTGAAGCTTTGACCACGTATTACCAGGCGGAAAAGTTGAAGCAGGAATCCGCTAGCGTGGTTTAGGGAAAGAATGCGGGCGTGCTTGCCCGCGAAGCTGGAGAGAAAATGTCCGGAATGGAGAAGACTCTCATAACCGTTCTTACCGATCGCTATGCCACGAACGCCGCCCGCGTCCGCGAACTGGCCGGCCCGTTAAGCCACTCTCAGTTCTGGCAAAAGCCATTCCCGTTCGGAAACAGCTTTGGCCACCTGGTGCTTCACCTCGCGGGCAATTTGAATTACTACATCGGCGCGCAGATCGCGAAGACCGGCTACGTCCGCGACCGTCCGCGCGAATTCAACGATCCGAATCCTCCCTCGAAAGAGGCAGCGCTGAAACACTTCGATGATGCCGTTGCCATGGTGCGAGAAACGATCCGTGCTCAATCGCCCGAGGATTGGTCGAAGGAATATTCAGGGGTCGGGACCGCCGCCCAGAACCGCCTCGACATGATCGTGCAGTGCGCCGCCCACATGCAGCACCACATCGGCCAGATGATCTATCTGAAGGCCGAATGGAATCGCCAGGCCGGCACAGATTCCAAATAGGTCGAGCAATCCCATCGCGCAGGTCCTCTGTGGTTAAATTGTCCGTGCAGCTAAAGGTATCTCTCGGCTCAGCCATCGCTCGCCTCATCGCAGACCAAGTTCCCTCCCCGCGCGTGAACGCCGAGTTGCTGCTCATGTTCACACTCAACTGTGACCGTGCCTACTTGTTCGCTCATCCCGAGCGCGAACTTAGCGGCGAAGAGCAGATGCGCTACGATGTTGCTCTCGCCGAACGCGGCCGAGGCGTCCCCGCGCAATATATTACCGGACATCAGGAGTTCTGGGGCATGGATCTGATCGTTACTCCGGCGGTCCTGATTCCGCGCCCGGAGACTGAACACCTCATCGAAACTCTGCTATCGCTTGCCGCTGGAAAGAGGATTGGCGGGCAACCGTGCCCACCCCACGCAAGCCCTCTGCGCTTTCTCGACGTTGGAACCGGGTCGGGCTGCATTGCTCTGGCGTTAGCCAAGGAATTTCCGCACGCCGAAATCCACGCCACGGATATATCGGCTGCCGCGCTCGAAGTCGCGCGCGTCAACGCCGCCCGCCTTCAACTGGAGAAGCGAATTCACTTTCGTCAGGGGAATCTGCTCCAAGGACTCGACCTCAACGACCTGGACTTCGTGGTCTCCAACCCGCCGTATGTCGGCGAATCGGAGAAAGATCAGGTTCAACTGGAAGTTCGGAAATTCGAGCCGCGCAACGCTGTTTTTGCCGGACCTGTTGGAGTCGAGGTGATCGAGCGGCTGCTTCCGCAGGCTCACGCAGCTTTGCGTCCCGGGGGATGGCTGGTTCTGGAAATCAGCGGAACGATTGCTGGGAAGGTTGAGCGACTTCTTGAATCCTGGGACCAGGTTCGCGTCCTCCCGGATCTGCAGTCGATCCCCCGCGTTGTGCAGGCGCGCAAACCGGGGGCTGAATCGTCTTCCGGCAGAAAATAGTTGGAGCGACCGTGGGCCCCGACTACATTTTTATTGTCATTCCGAGCGAAGCCAGGAATCTGCTGTCCATTGCCGCC
This sequence comes from Candidatus Sulfotelmatobacter sp., assembly GCA_036514015.1. GTDB lineage: Bacteria > Acidobacteriota > Terriglobia > Terriglobales > Acidobacteriaceae > Sulfotelmatobacter. The sequence goes on along the minus strand of DATBYA010000060.1, from coordinate 52,302 downwards.
CGCCGCCTATCGCCGCACTGCGGCCGGCAGAATCTCTTCGACGTCGATAATGTCGGTCGGATAACTTCCCGTATAACAAGCCGAGCAATACGAAATCTTCTCCCCTTCGCCGCACGCCTTCCGCAGGCCCTCCAGCGAGAGATAAGCCAGCGAATCCGCGCCAATGTAGTCGCGAATCTCGTCGACCGACTTATTGGCGGCGATGAGCTGCTTTTTCGAAGGAGTATCCACGCCGTAATAACACGGCGAGATTGTTGGCGGACACGAGATGCGCATGTGCACTTCCTTCGCCCCCGCACTGCGGATCATGCGGACGATTTTGCGGCTCGTAGTGCCGCGCACGATGGAGTCATCGATCAGCACTACGCGCTTCGCTTGCAGCAGCGAGCGCACCGGATTCAGCTTCAGCTTCACGCCAAAGTCGCGCACGCTCTGGCTGGGCTCGATGAATGTCCGCCCGACATAATGGTTGCGGATCAAGGCAAAGCGAAACGGGATGCCGCTTTCCGCGGCATAGCCCACGGCCGCGGTCACTCCCGAATCCGGGACGGGAACCACAAGGTCGGCCTCCACGCCGGCTTCGCGCGCCAGTTGCCGGCCGAGTTCTTCGCGGCTGGTTTGCACGGCGCGGCCGAAGACGATGCTGTCAGGACGCGAAAAATACACATGCTCGAAGATGCAACTCGATTGCGGCGCGGCCGTGGAATAGAAACGCGAGCTCACTCCTTCCGGGCCCACCACGATCAGCTCGCCCGGCTTCACGTCGCGCACGTAGTCGGCGCCGATCAGATCGAAGGCGCAGGTTTCCGAGGCAAAAACGATGGTGTCGTGTTTCTGACCCTCCAGCGCCGCGATGCGGCCCATGGCGAGCGGCCGGAAGCCGCGTGGGTCGCGCACCGCAAAGACGCGGTCGTTGCTCATCATCACCAGCGAAAACGCTCCCTCGACGCGTCGCAGCGCGTCGGCTACAGCTTCCGGCAGCGTGTGCTCCTTGGAGAGCGCGATCAAGTGAACGATGACTTCGGTATCGCTGCTGGTCTGAAAAATCGAGCCCTGACTCTCCAATCGCGCGCGAACCTGTATGGCATTGACCAGGTTGCCATTGTGCGCCACGGCAATCGAGCCTTTGTTCGATTGCACCAGAATCGGTTGCGCATTCAGCAGCGCCGAGTCTCCGGCGGTGGAGTAGCGCGTGTGGCCGATCGCCAGCGTGCCGCGGATTTTCGAGAGCACATCTTCGGTGAAGATTTCGGCGACCGAGCCCATGGCCTTATGCACGTGAGATGTCAGACCATCGGACGAGACAATCCCTGCCGACTCCTGTCCGCGATGCTGCAGCGCGTGCAGCCCCAGGTAAGCCAACTTCTCGGCCTCGGGATGGGCGAAGATCGCCACCACGCCGCACTCGTCGTGAAATTTATCGGATGAAAGCATTTCGCTCCTGGCAATTGCTCTTAGCTTTTGGCATCCCCAACCTCAGACCATGTTAAGGACAGTCGCGCCTGTCCGGCGCCGAGCAAAAAGGGGTCGCAAGCATCCCCTTGAAACTAATTGGCCTCGAGCAATTCCGGATCGGTTCGCAACGCCGACTCCAAGGCCCCTTCATAAGCCGTGCTCAAGTCCGAAATCGCCCCTGAAATAACGAACTTGCCATCCAGCGAGATTTCCAAATTGTCCGCAATCGTCTCTCCGATCACGTCTGCATCCACGCCGTGCTTTCCCGCTACCTCTTTGATTCGCGCCACCCGCTCCGGGACGCAGGAGATCACGATCCGGCTGGCATCTTCCCCAAAAAGCGTAAATTCCGCGAACAGGCCGCCAGAGGCCAGGTTCACGCGCGCGCCTACACTTTTTGGGAATGCTTTTTCCGCCAGCGCGACTGCGATGCCGCCATCGGCGCAATCATGCGTCGAATCCACCAACCCATGCTGGATCATTTCTAGGACAGCCTTCTGCAGCCCGGCTTCCTTCTCCAAGTCAAGCTCCGGGGGATATCCCCACACCGTGCCTAGAATTTCTTTCGCGTATTCCGAAGATCCAAACTCAGTCTCCGCATCGGTGATATCGCCTGTCTCTCCCGCGTGCAATAGCACGATGGTGCGTCCGGGCGCCGCAAAATGCATTTTCGCGGCCTTGTGCACATCGTCCAGAATTCCGACGACTCCAAGCACGGGCGTGGGATAGATGCCTTCGCCGAGCGTCTCGTTGTAGAAGCTCACGTTGCCGCCGGTGATGGGAATTTCCAACTCTTCGCAGGCTTTCCTGAGTCCATCGATGGTCTGCGAAAATTGCCACATGATGTGGGGCTTCTCGGGATTGCCAAAGTTCAAGCAATTGGTCGCGCCCACGGGAGTGGCGCCCGAACACGCCACCTTGCGCGCCGCCTCGGCGACCGCGTGCATCGCGCCCAGCCGCGGATCCAGATAGCACCACCGCCCGTTGCCATCCAGTGCCATCGCCAGCCCGCGCTGCGAACCTTTAATCCGGATCACGCCCCCATCGCCCGCCCCCGGCCCTTCGACCGTGTTGGTCTGCACCATGTGGTCATATTGCTGCCACACCCATCGCTTGCCGCAGATGTTCGGGCTAGCCAGCAACTGCTTGAGAGTAGCTGTGAGCTCGCTGGCGGGGCTGAATTTGATATGCTCGGGCATCTCGCGCGGCACAGGGGGTTCCCATCGCGCCAGCGGACGCTTGTATACGGGGGCCTCGTCGGTCAGCGCCGGATTCGGAATCTCCGCCACAACTTTGCCGTGCTCCAGAACGCGCAGCTTGTTGTCGGTCGTGACCCTGCCCACCTCGACGGCGTCCAGGCCCCATTTTTCGAAAACCCGGAAGACTTCATGCTCGCGGCCTTTTTGCGCCACCAGCAGCATGCGCTCTTGCGACTCGCTGAGCATGATCTCGTACGGAGTCATGCCAGTTTCACGCTGCGGCACGCGGTCGAGTTCGATTTCGATTCCGACGCCGCCGCGCCCGCCCATCTCGCAGGTTGAACACGTCAGTCCGGCCGCGCCCATATCTTGAATGCCGACGATGGCTCCCGTCAGCATGGCTTCAAGGCAGGCCTCGAGCAGCAGCTTCTCCAGGAACGGGTCCCCCACCTGCACATTGGGACGCTTCGCTTCCGAGGCTTCGCTGAATTCTTCGCTGGCCATGGTGGCGCCGTGAATGCCGTCGCGTCCGGTCTTCGCGCCTACGTAGATGACTGGATTCCCTTCGCCGGCGGCGCGCGCATAGAAGATCTCATTCTTCCTGACCAGGCCCAAAGCAAAGGCGTTCACCAGAGGATTTCCCGAGTAGCAGGATTCGAATTTTGTCTCGCCGCCCAAATTAGGAACCCCGAAACAGTTGCCGTAAGAAGCGACGCCGCTGACTACGCCCTCGAGGATGGAGTGATTCCTGTGAATCTCGTTTTGCGTAGGGTTGGTTTGTGGAGGGCCAGCCGAGGCGGCTGCCCCTCCATGATTTGTGATCGGCCCGAAGCGCAGCGAATCCATCACCGCCACCGGCCTTGCGCCCATAGTGAAGATGTCGCGAAGGATTCCACCTACCCCCGTGGTCGCGCCCTGAAAAGGTTCGATGAACGACGGATGATTGTGGGATTCGATTTTGAAAGCGCAGGCCCAGCCATCGCCAATATCGATGATGCCGGCATTCTCCCCCGGTCCCTGCAGCACGAGTTTGCTGCGGGTGGGAAGGCGTTTCAGATGCACGCGCGATGACTTGTAAGAACAGTGCTCGCTCCACATCACGCTGAAGATGCCGAGTTCGGTGAGCGTGGGCTCGCGATGGCCGAGAAGTTGCTTGATCTTCTCGTACTCATCAGGCGTGAGGCCATGCTGCCGGAGGATCTCCGGAGAAAAAACAGGGGTTAAAGAGGTGGCCATGGAAAGAGCTTCTATTGTCGCATTTTGGGGCGCAGGAGGGTAGGACGATTAGCCATCATTTTGCGCTGCGTAGTATTTCTCGCAAAAGGGCTTAAACGCCCCCGCGGCGGCGTCTCTGATCACTAAAAGCGAATCGTTAATCAGGGGGCAACCTGATACTCGCTCTTTACCAGGCCGCTCGAATATTGCTGCGTTGCCACGTGACGAAGCCGCAGATCGCGTGGCAGGGCGCCGAAAAGAGGGATACCTTCTCCGATGAGCACAGGCACTCGGGTGATGGTGAGACGCTGAACCAGGCCTGCGCGCAGGAATCTTTGAATCGTGTTGCCTCCGTCGACGTAAAGATGGTGGGCGCCGCTGGCGGCGAGCTGGGCGACGATTTCGCCGGGAGGTCCGTCCATGTGTTCTACCCGGCCTTCTCGTACGACGGATAAATCGACGGGCTGGCTGCTGAGAACCACGACGCGCTTTTTGCCGTAGGGCCATTCCGGAAAGGCCAAAACCGTCTCGAAGGTTTTGCGGCCAATCACCAGCGCATCCACGCTTGCGATGAATTCGTCATAGCCATGAGGTTCACCGCCTCCCCTCGGAAGAAAGTCGAGATCGCCGTTCGACCGCGCAATGTAGCCGTCAACACTGGTCCCGATGAAGACAGATACCATCATGGAAGTCGCCTCGCCGTTGCCGTCAACAAGAGTAAGGCGTGGGCGCGGTGTGCACAAGGCGGATGCGCTTGAACAAAAGCGTGCTCATTTTCTTGAATTTAACGTTGCGCCACCGGTTCGGCTAAGATTTCAGGGAGAACATGAAATCCATGATCGTAGGCACCGCGGGACACATCGACCACGGGAAGACGGCTCTGGTCAAGGCACTGACCGGGATCGATGCCGACCGGCTGCAGGAAGAGAAGCGCCGCGGCATCACGATTGATCTCGGCTTTGCCCACATGGACTTGACGGGCGCCCAGGGCGAGATTCTGCATATTGGTTTTGTGGACGTCCCCGGCCACGAACGGTTTGTGCGCAACATGCTGGCCGGAGTGGGCGGCATCGATCTGGTGCTGCTGGTCATTGCGGCCGACGAGTCGATCAAGCCGCAGACGCGCGAACACTTCGACATTCTGCAATTGCTCGGCGTACAGCGCGGCATCGCGGTGCTCACCAAATCAGACGCGGTGGAAGCTGAGACGCTCGATGTGGTGCGATTGGAGGTCGAGGAATTTCTGCGCGGGACATTCTTAGATCACTCACAATCTATTGTTCCGGTAAGTTCGCTGACCGGTGCTGGGCTCGACGACCTGAAGCGAGCGATCATCGCGGCGGCCGCGGAAGTCGAGCCTCGCGATTCCCATGCGCTAACCCGCCTGCCGATTGATCGTGTATTCACTATGAAGGGATTTGGCACGGTAGTCACCGGAACGTTACTGGCGGGCACGATTCACCGCGAGGAGGAGATGGAGGTTTTTCCCACCGGCCGAAGGGTTCGCGTGCGAGGAGCGCAGGTGCACGGACAAGCAGTCGACGCGGCAGTGGCTGGGCAGCGCACGGCTCTGAATCTGGTTGGAGCGAGAACGGAGGATTTGTCGCGGGGCATGACCGCGGCCCCGCCGGCAACATTTTCAGCCACGCACCGCGTCGATGTGCGGTTGCGCCTCTTATCCTCTGCGCCGCATTCGCTGAAATCCAGGACACGAGTTCATTTCCATTGCCACACGATGGAGACGGTGGCGGAAATTGCGCTTTATGGCGCGAAGCAACTTGCTCCGGGTGGGGAAGCGTTCGCGCGGCTGAAACTTCCAGGAGCTTCACTCTTGTTGCCCGGAGACCGGTTCATCATCCGCCAGTTTTCGCCCGTGGTGACGATCGGCGGCGGCATTGTGCTCGATCCTGCTCCGATTCCGCATATGCCGGAGCACGAACTGTTTCTGCAAATACTGGCTGGAGGAAATCCCGCAACTATGCTGAAGGCCCGGATCGCGAGGCGTGGTCACAAGGGAATTCCGATGTCGCGGCTTATTGCCGAAACAGGATGGAGCAAAGGTCTTTTGGAGGTTCGACTCGATCAGACCTTGAAGGACGCGCAGGTGGTGCGCATCGGTGACCTGTTGGTGCACGCCCCCGCAATGATCGGTCTCCAGCAATTCATGGTGACGATCGTTGCGGCGTTTCACAAGAAGAACCCGCTGGTGGGCGGGATCGCCCGGGAAGCGCTGCGCGAGCAGGTGAAAGCGTCGTCGGAAGTGTTCACGACCTCCCTCGATCTGCTCGTCCGTGAAAAAAATATCGAGACTGTCGGCGATATAGTGCGACTGCCCGACCATGGCGTTGTCATGAAGGACGAGGAGGCCGAATCCAAGAAGAAAATCGAGGATGCTTTTGCGTCCGCAGGATTGAAAGTTCCGGCACTCCAGGAGGTGATCGCGGGCCTGAGGGTGGATAAGACGCGCGCGCAGAAGCTGGTCACGCTGCTGCTGCGGGACAAGGTGCTGGTCAAGCTTTCCGACGAACTGGTATTTCACCGTAGCGCACTGGACGCCCTACGTCGCTTAATGACATCGCAGAAACGCAAGTCTTCGCAGATGGACGTGGCGAAGTTCAAAGAACTGACGGGAGTCAGCCGTAAGTATGCCATTCCCCTGCTGGAATATTTGGACCGGGAGCACGTGACACGTCGCGTGGGCGATGCGCGGGAAATCCTCTAGCCGATCTAGTCGTTGAGTCATTGGGTAATTTGAAAACCTCCGCACCCGGCGTCCGGTTCTTAAATTTCCCAATCCCTCGATCCCTCGACCCGTTCAGATCTTTTCCTCCGGGAACTCCACTTCCAGTCCGAGCGGGTCGGTGAAGCGGTTGGTAAGGCTGGCGAGGCCCGTGAGCAGGTGAATGTCGACGATTTCAGGTTCGGAGAAATGCTGGCGCAGCGGCGCGAAGTCGCCGTCGGTGATGTGGTGCGGCGTGCGTGTCAATTTTTCTACATAGATCAGCGCGGCGCGTTCTTTTTCGCTGTAGCGGGAGAAATCTGCTCCCCGGAGCGCCGACCAGTCTTCCCCGGTCAGCCCCACCCGTCTTGACGACGCGACGTGATGCTGGGTGCAGTAGTGGCATCCGTTAACCAGCGACACACGAAGGTAAATGAGTTCGTAGAGCTTGCGGTCGAGGGATCGGCCCACACTGGCGTAGAAAGGCAGGAAATTTTTGAGCATCTCCGGGCGATGGGCCAACGCCTTCTGCGCGTTGCCGGGCTTGCCGCGAAGCGTCTTTTCGTAGATTTCCTTGACTTCGGCGCTCGCCGACTCGGGACTGATCAAGCTGATACGCGCCATCGAATTCTCCAAGGTTGCGAGTGAAAGTGTGCGGTCTCCATCATCGCAGATCGGACGACTTTGTGCAGCTGGACACGCCTGCAAGAACCTTCAAGAGCGAGACGATCTTGGCCGATGGTCATAAGTGAGCGAAAACGCAATGAGAACCTTGCCCTGACGGTGTTACTGGCTTGTGGGAGCACGCATGGGCTATGCTGCAGACGACTTATGATGCCGATGCCAAACGAAAGTTATCTGTCCTGGAGCAGGTCGAAAAAGTGCAGGCCAGCGCGACCAAGGACCTAAAAACCCAAACTTTATCGATGCGGATCCCCAAGGCAGAATAGAGAATAAGTCCGACGTCTTGGAGCACAGGCGATCGATTCGCTGCAATACGAAATGGAGGCGATCAGGGTGAAGTTACACAAAGACACGGCGATCGCCACCGGGCTATACCGGATGCAGGGCGTGGAACGCGGGCAGCCGTTCGCGCCGCCGTTTTGTGGATGCATGGCTGCACAAAAACGGGCGATGGGTAGCGGTGACCAGCCTGTCCACGCCGACCAGACATGAGGTCGAGCGCCGCTACGATTCCACTGCCGGGGACGCTTCGAACCGGGGGTAAATTTATGAGAACGACTCTCATCCGAACGACTCTGATCAGAATGACTAGCCTGTGGTGCGTTCCATTGTGCGTGGCCTCACCGTCGGTTCCGCGACAAAATGCTGCCGGCGCCGGCACTGCGGCTGCCATTCGCTCACTGGAGAACGCGTGGGTTGTAGGACAAGCCCCGAACGGGATGAATACGCACCAACCTAAACTAAGAAAATTGCATTCAGCAGGGGCGGCTGCGCTGGAGATCCTCCCCATTTTTCAGAGAACGGCGTGCCTGCTACATTCCTTTTTTGTCACTTGAAGGAGTGAAATGAAGGTTGAAGGAAACGAACAGAAGATTCACCGTCACCGTGTAGTCCGCGGCAAGGTATAGGGTCGATGTCGGTCCAGGGTTTGTGCGTCGCACGGTTACTTGCGTCGGTTTCAGCTCAATGCCATGGTCTTTTGCTTTGCGAATCACGGCAAGGCTCACGTCCTCGTCTGAGGTCGGAGTCACAAAGCCGACATGGATACCGGCTTGGGATGCAAGGTCCCGCAAATCCTCTTGCAAGTTCATGTTGGCCAGTTCGCACGCGCCGATTTGCCAGCCTGCCAAGACCGCCAGAATAAGAGCGGCTGTGCCCAGAATGATCCCAATTCTTCTCATGACAGCAGTGTTCCTCTACTCGCAACCTAGGGGAGTCGGCTAGCTTTTCTTAAGTAGCTTAAGCGACCGGAATTATGCCACATCTCGCTTTACGTGCAGCTAGCGTATGGAGTTCATTTTGGTTGGCTTAAGGCGTGAACTCCAACTGACAACGCGGCGCGTTTTCAATGCCTGATTCCGAGTTCCACGTCGCACCAACGTAACGTGGACTTCACTTTCGCCGGTTAGTAGCATCAAGCTTCTCCTTAAGCTTTGCTCCAAAAGTCACGCCTTCGCATTCGATCTCATTATGAATTATCACCCCTGCTCGCTGATTCGCATCCAAAGCGCCTTCCGCACCTTTAACGTCACCATCGGTGTCCCAACCGCAGCCATACTTCTGCTCATGCTCTCCCACACCGCTAGTGCGAGTGCAAGTGACGCAAAAGGACAAACTGCTTCCGGGCGGTGTGCGTTCTCTGACGCGGAGTTCGATCCGAGCACCGATGTGCATGCCCTGGACGAATACCGTGACGCCATTGCGCAAATACTTAGGCAAGAAAAGTTCGCAGACTTGGATTGCCTCGCCGACGCCGCTCGTTCGGGCAAAACCAGATTTCCCGGAGGGGGATGGAGGCTTCGCAACTTATACATCGGTCTTGAGGAGCCGAGGCCCGGTCATCCCACTCAAGAAGACTGGCAGCAGCATCTGGAACTGATCGAACGATGGACTCGCACAAATCCGCAATCCATTACCGCCCCGATTGCCCTCGCCCAGTCCTACATAAGCTTTGCTTGGGATGCGCGCGGCGACGGCACTTCCAGTACCGTGAGTGATAGTGGATGGAAGCTTTTCGGCGAACGCATCGCCAAAGCAAAAACCATTCTCGACGAGGCTTCGGCTCTGGCCAGCAAGTGTCCCGATTGGTACATCGGGATGCAACAAGTGGCCCAGGGACAAAGCTGGGACCTCCCCAGGGCTACTGAGCTATTCACACAGGCAGTGACCTTCGAACCCGCCTATCAATACTACTATCGAAGTTACGCGACCTATCTGCTGCCAAAGTGGAGCGGAGAACAGGGGGATGCCGCGCGCTTTGCGGAACAGTCCGCTAATCGAGCGGGCGGAGAAGCCGGCGACGCGCTTTACTTCCTGATCGCCGAAAAAATTGTTTGTGCTTGCGAGGATGCCGAGTTCGCTCACTTTTCCTGGCCCCGCCTGCAGAGCGGTTTCGCCGCACTTGAGAAAAAATATGGCAGCTCCCTGATCAGTGTGAACTCTTTCACTCTCATGGCCACCAATTCCAGCGACTGGGTTGTTGCCGATTCCGCATTCAAGCGCGTCGGCGACAATTGGGACAAAGAGACGTGGCTCACCGAAGCCTGGTTCAAGCAAAACAGAGATTCAGCGGCTCAGGTAGCTCCGTTGATAATTCGCATCCGCGCCAGCCGCAAGGAAGCTCTGGCCAACATGCAAACTCCTGAAGGGCACGCGTACTTGAAGACAGTCGAACAAAAGTTAGCTATCTTTGAGCAGCCTTGCCTGAAAGATTCCAATGGCGATCAAACCAAGTATGAAATGGAACTGAGTGTTGGGGAAAAGGGCAATGCGGAACTTGCGCAGTCCGAACAGCGCCAAAACGCTTTCTCCAATTGCGTGACGCGCGGTCTCTATCAGTCCTTCCTCAAAAAGGAAACCCCGTTCCCGCCGCCGCCGCACGCTTCCTACTGGTTGCTTCTGGAACTGGACCCTTCGACCTTTGCCGCGTTTGCCAAATAAAGCCGGCTGTACGAGGCGAAACCTGCGATCGGAAAATGCTTCGCCCCCGGTACGCGGTCTGCATAGCCCAAGCGTGACCGAATGGAATGAACCCCACTCTACGAAGAAAAGGCTCGGAGTAGGGAGATTGTCCTCCAGGGAATAACTCGAATGCACAACGCCAGTCGAAGCCCTCTAGGGTTGAAGCTGGTGACGCAATCATCGCTCGGCGATTTGCGCTTGTCGGGTCTCAGGAGATTGGGGAACGTCCCGTGGAATCACACTGAGCCTGCATCAGCACTCTTTCAAGGAGTTCTCCTGCCATGTTTCACAATCATCCAGCAGCTTCCGGTCTTGTAGAGCTATGATATAGCGCTACTCCGGATGGCGAAGGCCCTTTGAAAACGAAGAAGAAGAAGACAACAAAAACCAAAAACGACCAGGATCGAATCCGTTTGTTTGTAGCTCAATCCGACTGGGCTTTATGGTTGGAAAAAAATCATCGCAATTCGCAGGGCCTGTGGCTGAGGCTGGGGAAGAAAGGGTCGGGACTGCAAACTGTAACCTATGGCGAGGCGCTGGAATGGGCTTTGTGTTATGGATGGATCGACGGCCAGAAGGGGGGCGAAAGCGAGCAGGCATGGCTGCAACGATTCCTTCCGCGTTCGGCTAAGAGCATCTGGTCGAAGATTAACCGCGACAAGGCGACCGCGCTGATCGCGAGCGGCCAAATGAAGGCTGCCGGGCTCAGAGCGGTAGCGGCGGCTAAGCAATGCGGAATGTGGGACGCTGCCTATGACTCGCCCAGATCCGCGGCGGTCCCGCAGGATTTTCAAACAAGTTTGGATGCGAGTCCGCGGGCTCGGGAATTCTTTCAGTCTCTCGACGGCGCGAACCGGTACGCTGTGCTGTTTCGCATTCAAACGGTGAAGCTGGCCGAGACGCGAGCGCGTAAGATCCGCGAGTTTGTCGAGATGCTGGAAAGAAACGAGACCATTCACCAACCGCGGGCATCGCGCCGGCAATCAAAATAGGACATTGCAATCGACCGAGAATGGCAATCATCAAAATTATCGGAGCGGGACTGGCGGGAGCTGAAGCGGCTTGGCAGTGTGCGCGGCGAGGGGTGAATGTGGAACTCTTCGAAATGCGCCCCCTACGCTCGACGCCAGCCCACCAGACAGCGGATTTTGCCGAACTCGTTTGCTCGAACTCGTTGAAATCCGACAGTGAAAATACGGCCCCGTGGCTGCTGAAGGAAGAGATGCGACGGGCGGGTTCGTTGCTCCTGGAGATCGCCCGGGAATGCGCAGTCCCGGCTGGACACGCCTTGGCCGTGGACCGGGTTACATTCGCGGCTCGGGTAACCGAAGCGATCTCCCGAAAGTCGCGCATTGAGGTAAAGCGCGAGGAGGTGACGGCGATCGATGAATCACGAGAAATCACCATCATCGCCACCGGCCCGCTGACCTCGGACGGACTGGCTTCAGAGATTGCCCGGCTGAGCAAAGATGCACAGAACTCAGCGTCTCCGCGGGCGGGCGCGCCCGCTCTACATGGTCCGCATTTGTATTTCTACGATTCGATCAGCCCGATTGTCGAGGCGGATTCGATCGACATGTCGCGCGTCTACCGGGCTGCGCGTTATGACAAAGGATCGGCGGATTACATCAATTGTCCGATGACGCCGGAGGAGTACGGCCGCTTTTACGATGCTCTCCTCGCCGCTCACTCGGTCGAGGAGCGTGACTGGGAAAAGTTGAACTACTTTGAAAGTTGTTTGCCGATTGAGGAGATTGCCCGGCGCGGACGCGACACGCTTCGCTTCGGTCCGATGAAGCCGGTGGGACTCATCGATCCGCGCACCGGCAAAATGCCATACGCGGTGGTGCAGCTGCGGCAAGAAAATCTGCGGGCGGATTCTTACAACCTGGTCGGCTTCCAGAATCATTTGAAGTTTGGCGATCAGGCGCGTGTGCTGCGGCTGATACCGGGTCTGGAGAATGCGCGATTTCTGCGCTACGGACAAATTCATCGTAATACGTACATTAATGCACCGACTCTGTTGGGCGAGACTTTGCAGATGAAGGCGCACCCGCGGGTTTTCTTCGCGGGGCAGATTTGTGGCGTGGAAGGTTACGTGGAATCGATTGCAACCGGCCTGTTGGCCGGAATGCACGCGGCCGCGCTGGTCTCTGGAAGCGAAATGGCTCCCGCTCCGCGGGAGTCGGCCTTTGGATCGTTGACGCACTATGTCACGCGCGCGGACGCCAAGACCTTTCAGCCGGCGAATATAACCTTTGATCTGCTACCTCCTCTGGAGAAAAAGATTCGCGATCGCAAGGAGCGTCATCGCGCCCAATGTGACTTGGCACTCCAAAAGTTCGACGCGTGGATGAGCAGCGTCGGCGCAATGGCCGTGAAGGCGAGTATCGCTTAGCGCGCGGGGGCCACTGAGGACAGGAATGCAGGCGCTACCGCCAATTCAGATTCGACAGGCGACGCCTCCGGATGCGCCCGCCCTTGCCGAGATCCTCCATGAGTCCTTCGTGGAATACGAACCTCTCTACACTCAGGAAGCCTTTGCGGCGACGGCACCCAACGCGGATCAGATCCTGACTCGCATGCGGGAAGGGCCGATTTGGCTTGCATCCCGCGAAGCTGAAGTGTTGGGGACAGTAGCCGCGATAATGAAGGGAGAGTCGGCTTACGTGCGCGGGATGGCGGTTTTGCCAGGGGCGAGGGGATCAGGGGTTGGCGCTCGATTGCTTGCGCAGGTCGAGCATTGGGCTTCGGACCGCGAATGCCGCCGCATACTTCTCGGCACGACGCCATTTCTGAAAGCGGCGATTCGGCTTTATCAAAGATCTGGGTTCCGCAGGACCGATGAGGGGCCGCATGAACTCTTCGGAACTCCGCTATTTACCATGGAGAAGGATATTCTCCGCAGAGAATGAGCAACCGTCGTGCACTCGCCTGCCTGGGGCGAGGTCGAAAGGATGGCTGCCCCCACGCATTGTTTTCTGCAACAAAATCCCTTCCGGATGCGTATCTCACTGTAAGCCAGCCGGGGTGACTTTCTCCTTCCGGATGCGTCCAACTCAGTGCCATGACGGTGCACGATCTGATTTTCGACGTTTTGCGGACATTGTGGTCGCACAAGCTTCGCGCCTTCCTCACCATGTTCGGGATTGCCTGGGGCATCGTCTCGATTGTTCTTATGGTTGCGGCTGGCGAGGGCTTGCGCAAAGGGCAGGAGACTCAGGCGCGCAATCTCGGCAAAGATGTGATGATCGTCTTTCATGGCCGTACCAGCCTGCAGGCGGGCGGCACGCACGCCGGACGCGTTGTGCACTGGGAGGACCCGGATGTCGCGGTGGTCCAGGCCGATTCGCCGGATTGCGAATATGCGATTCCGGAGCTTGAGCAGGACACGGTACGAACGCACTCCAACTTCAATAATGCCGCCTTCACGGTGACCGGATCGTATCCGCAGTTTGGCTACATTCGCAGCCTCGACGTGGGCGCGGGACGATTCTATGACTGGGATGACATGCGCGAGGCCCGGCGTGTCGCGTTCCTGGGCTCGGACGCGGCCAAGCAATTGTTTCCCGGACGCAATCCCGTGGGCGATACGATTTATTTGAATGACTTTCCCTACACGGTGATTGGCGTGATGGAGAAAAAGAAGCAGGACTCCAGCTATGACGGCTGGGATGTGAACAAAGTGTTCGTGCCCTTTGCGGCGATGCGCCGCGACTTTCCCGACAAACCTCCCGGGACCAATGAGACCTTCGATCAGCTGCTGGTAACGCCGAAATCGGTTGACCAGCACGCGGCCTGTAAGCGCGAAGTGCGCGTGGCGCTGGCCCGAATGCATCGTTACGATCCAAACGACAAGGAAGCTTGCCCGATCTGGGACACGGTGCAGGAAGCGCAAGCCTTCAAGACCATGACCGACGGCATGAAATTTTTCCTGGGAGCGGTGGGGATTGTGACTCTGGTGCTGGGTGGCATTGGCGTAATGAATGTAATGCTAGTCGCGGTGCGGGAGCGAACTCGTGAGATAGGCGTGCGCAAGGCGATTGGGGCTCCGGCCGGAACAATCCTTCGTCAATTTTTTATCGAAGCCCTGATCATCGCCTTATTGAGCGGAGGAATTGGTCTGGGAGTGGCGTTTGGCCTCTGCGCGCTGGTGAACATGCTGCCCATGCCCGACTTTTTTGCCGGCCTGATTCCGAGTTGGAGTTCCGGATTGATTGCGGCCGCACTGCTGGGGGCGATCGCAGTAGGCGCAGCGCTATATCCGGCGCAGAGGGCGGCGTCGATTGATCCGATCGAGGCATTGCGTTATGAAGCTGGCGGGTAGGTTCGGTGTGGGTCCAGCTCTATGCCTCGGACATTCGCGCCTGCGCGACTGGTTTTGACTTGTCCCGCGGCAGCTGATCGTTGCTGGGCACGACCGAGTCTCGGACCCGATCCCACATGAAGCTTGCAGCGAATACTTCCTAGATAAATTGAAATGCTGATTGAGATTATTCTCGAAGCTTGGATCGCGCTGAAGCGCAACCTGACTCGCAGCTTCCTGACAATGCTGGGAATTGTCTGGGGCATCGCGACCGTAACTCTGCTAATCGCGTACGGCAGCAGCTTTCGCAGCGTTCTGGTGCATGGGTTTGACGCGTTCGGCAAAAGCGTGGTGATTTGCTGGCCCCAGCAAACCAGCGAGCAGCCGGGCGGCCAGCGCGCCGGGAAAAAAGTAGTCCTTGAGCAGGCTGATCTTGACATGGTGAAGGCCACGGCTCCGCTGGTCAAGCACGTATGCCTTGAAACCGTCCGGCGCCCGGGTATTGCATACGGCGACCGCATGGTGGGGACAGCGCCGGTGCGCGGAGTCTGTCCTGAATATGGCGAGATGCGCAATGAAGTTCCGTCGGAAGGCCGCTGGATCAATGCCGAGGACGAACTGGAGCGGCGGCGTGTGATTTTCCTGGGCGGCCGTCTGAAGGAAGAGTTGTTCAGCGGACGCCCGGCCGTGGGCGAGACGGTTGAAGTCTCGGGCGTACGCTTCACCGTGATTGGCGTGATGGCGCGGAAGATTCAGCTCAGCAATTACTTCTCGAGCGACGATGAGTCGTCGTGGATTCCGTATTCGACGGCTGGCGATTTGTGGAATACGCGCTATGCCGCCGTGATGGTGTTTGAGCCCCTCGCTCCGCAATTTGAAAAGAAGGCGATGGCTCAGGTGCTGGCCGCGGTGGCCACGCGGCAGAATTTTTCAGCGACCGATCCCAAGGCCTTCCAGATGTTTGGTCGCGACGAATTTCGTCCGGTGATTGACGCACTGACGATTGGATTGCAGGTCCTTCTGACCTTCATTGGAACCTTGACTCTTGGAATCGGCGGCGTGGGCGTGATGAATATTATGCTGGTGTCGGTGGACGAGCGCATTCGCGAGATTGGCCTGCGGCGTGCGTTGGGAGCGCGCAAGCTGCACATCAAACTGCAATTTCTGGCCGAGACGCTACTCATCATGCTGATCGGTGGCGCGATTGGCGTGTTGTTGTCGTATCTCATCGCATGGTCCGTCGGGACGCTGCCCATGATGGGGCCTTTGTTTGAAGACGATTCCGGTCAGGGCGACATTCATTTGCGCATCTCGATGATGACCGTGATCCTTTCAACCGCAGTCCTGCTCGTGGTGGGTGTGATCAGCGGCTTGGTCCCGGCAATGCGGGCCTCGAAGCTCGATCCCGTCGAAGCCCTGCGCTACGAATAGCAAATCACGTAGCCCGCGCCGCCTCGCCGTCAGGTCAAGCGCAGCGAGGCGAATAAAACTTTCACAGTGCTCCCGCCCAGAATTGATTTGCTCCGCAACCTGGTTCGCAGTACCTTGCTGCTTGAAGGATTTTGCCGAGGTGACTCTTGCCAATCTCTGCCGTGGACACCATTACGCTCGCCTTCCAGCACACCAAACGGCAACTGTTGCAACCGTTTCGCTTCTGGCAGTGGACTCGATTAGCGGTGGTCGGCCTGCTGGCCGGAGAGACGGGCTCAGGCGGAAGTGTTAACTTTCCTACGAGCTTTCCGCATCAGGCGGGATCGTCGCGCCACTTCTTGCAGCAGGGTTGGCCGAAAATCGATCCCGCAATTCTCGGCGGACTCATCGCGATTCTCGTGGTGGGTGGCTTCGTCTTTTTTATTGTGATGATGTATGTGAGCAGCGTGATGCGGTTCATTCTGTTCGACAGCGTGCTCGCGAAAGAATGTCACATCCGGCAGGGGTGGAATCGCCGGCAAGGCCCGGCGTGGAAATATTTTTGCTGGCAGTTGGGATTGATGCTGGCGACCCTCGGAGGAATGGCGGTGCTGCTGGGAATCCCCGCCGCTTTCGCGTTTGCCAGCGGATGGTTTCATGCGCCTCGCGAACACGTCCTGCCGCTGGTACTGAGCGGGGTCGTTGTGGTCTTCCTGGTGTTCCTTTTTCTCTTGATTGCGGCGGTGGTTCACGTGCTGACCAAGGATTTTGTCGTGCCGCAAATGGCGCTGGAAGAGATTGGCGCGGTCGAGGGTTGGCGGCGCTTGTGGCCCATGATTCAGGCGGAACAAGGCGGTTATGCCGTGTATGTGGGCATGAAAATCGTGTTGGCGATTGGCGCCGGAATCGTCATCGGCATCGCGTCGCTGATCCTTGGTTTGATCGTCGCCATTCCCACCGCGGGCTTGGGGATTATTGCCGTGCTGACGGGCAAAACGGCGGGCCTTACTTGGAACGTCTTTACCATTACTCTTGCTGTAGTCGTGGGATGCATTTTGTTGGCCGCTTTTTTCTATTTAGTCGCGCTGATCGCGGTTCCGGCGATCGTGTTTTTCCCCGCGTATGCGATTTATTTTTTCGCGGCACGGTATCGGCCGTTGAGTTTGGTGCTGTATCCTCCACCACCGTTGCAAGAAACGCCTCCAACATCGTTCGTGCCGGAACCGGCTGGCTGAGTGCGCCGAACGTTCCGTTTCGCCTCAAGGTTGAGCCGGATTCGGCGTCGCGGCTTTTGGCCGGGGCCAGGAGAATCTTCGTCGCAGGAGGCATTTCAGGATGATGTGATCCGTGGAACGGGTTGTTCCGACGCCCACTCCGAAGTTGAACTCCCACTCCGGAGCGAAATCGATGTTGAGCACCGGAAAAAATGCTGTTGCTGATCTCCGAGCGACTTCGGCCCAGTCGTTGATGCCCTGCGTAATTTCCCGCGTCTCGTGCTCGGCTGGGCGGCATGCCGTCTCGCACGGACGGGCTCCGGCAACGGTGAAATATCGTAATTGTGCTGTGCGCTTGCCGATGGGCGTGAGTGAGGGCGATGCCGAGAGCCAGCAGCGCGAGTGAGTCCCGTCTTACGCGATTTGCGGGCTAGCCGCCGGCGATGGCTCCGATAATCAGAAAAGCTTCTTTGCCGGTCGCAACGGCCTCGGGCAGCGGGGAGTCCGGCGGTTCGTGCGTCAGATCTTCTTCGCATGCGAAGAAGCGCAGGAAGGCGCGCCGCTGATGCGTGCCGTGGTCGCGGATCGTTCCACGCAGCATGGGATAGCGGGCCTCGAGCGCGTCGAGGACGGAGCGCTGCGTGACCGGGCCGTCGATTTCGAGGGTTACCTCGCGGTCGACATGAGCCAGCGTTCGTAGGTGTTGCGGCAGTTCGATTCGAATCATGGCAATTATTCGATGCAATGCCGGCGAGGATTGCCGCCGCATCGGCCAGCCAGCTTCGTTTACTTCGCCGTGGGTTCCTGGATGTAGGTTTCCTGGACGTAGAGCGCCTTCCAGTCGTTGCCCTCGCGAGTCCAGACTTCGCCGAAGACACTGTTTGCTTTTGCCGTCTGGCCACCAGATTTACTCTCATAGTGCGCCACATAGGTGACCAGCGCGGCGCGGGGTCCGAGCGTTTTCACGGTGAAATCGTTAAGTGTGTAACGGATGAGCTCTAACTCGTCCACCGTGGAGATGTCGGTCTTCTTGTCACCGAACCCGTTCGTACCTTCTTCAACCACGCGGAGGCCGTCGTCGAGTGCGGCTCCGAGGGACTTTTTGTTTCTGTTTTTGAAGTCTTGCCAGACCTTCCGCACTTTCGCTTCGAGAGCCGAGGCGCTGGCGGTTGCGTTGCCAGCCGGTTTTTCCTGAGCGGCTACGACGGTTGTCAGCAATAACCAACACGCAACTGCCATCACAATTATTTTCATCTTTACTCCTGTCGGAGCTCGTCCTACGCTAGCAGCTAAGCTGAGCTAGCCTCCGCAAAACTAGCAAAGTCAAAATCGCCACCCTTTCGCAAAGGGCGCGAAACAGTGGGGCACCCAGCGTTTCTTTTCCCATTTCTTATTCTTAAGTTCAATGGAGGGTTTGGACTTCTACCGACAACACCGCGGGAAGATCGCGGACGATCGGATTCCAACTATCTCCTGCGTCGGCGGAGCAATAAACCTGGCCGCCCGTTGTGCCGAAATAGATGCCGCACTTGTCGAGCGTGTCCACGGCCATGCCGTCGCGCAGCACGTTGACGTAGCAGTCTTTTTGCGGGAGTCCTTTCGTGAGTGCTTCCCACTCGTTGCCGCCGCTGCGGCTGCGGAAGACGCGCAGCTTGCCTTCGTGGACATAGTGTTCGCCGTCGCTCTTGATGGGGACAACGTAAATCGTTTCCGGCTCGTGCGAATGAATATCGATGACGAAGCCGAAATCGGTCGGCAGGTTACCGCTGATCTTTTTCCATTGATCGCCGGCGTCGTCGGAGCGCATGACGTCCCAGTGCTTCTGCATGAACAGCACTCCCGGACGGGATGGGTTCATGGCGACATGGTGAACGCAGTGGCCGATCTCGGCCGTCGGGTTGGGGAGGTACTTCGAGTACAGGCCCTTATTGATGGGTTTCCAGCTCTTGCCGCCGTCGTCGGCGCGGAACGCGCCCGCGGCGGAGATTGCGACATAAATGCGGTCGGGATTGCGGGGATCAAGAATGATGGTGTGCAGACACATGCCTCCAGCGCCGGGTTGCCACTTGGGGCCGGTGCCCTGTCCGCGAAGGCCGGGGAGTTCCATCCAGTTCTCGCCGCCATCGGTGGAACGAAATAGCGCCGCGTCCTCGACGCCTGCATACACGGTGTCGGGATCAGTGAGCGATGGTTCGAGATGCCAGACGCGCTTGAATTCCCAGGGATGCTGCGTGCCGTCATACCACTGGTGAGTGGTCAAAGGGTGGCCAGTTTCGGGGGACGTGTCGTAAAGGAATTTGTTGCTCACTGCTTTGGGAGGGCCGGGAGCGGGCTCGTGGCCCGCAGGAGTACCGGGCTGGTGCCAAGTCTTGCCCCCGTCGTCGGAACGTTGAATGATTTGTCCGAACCAGCCGCTGGTCTGCGAGGCGTAAATGCGGTTGGGATCGGCTGGTGAACCCTTGAGGTGATAGAGCTCCCAACCGGCAAAGTGCGGGCCGCTGACCTCCCAGTTTTGGCGCTTGCCGTCTGCAGTCAGAATGAACGCGCCCTTACGCGTGCCGGCGAGAACCCGGACTTTGCTCATGCGTGACTCCTCCTTCAAGGGCCGATTTTATCTGAGGGGGCGCTACGGGAGTCAACTCGCTTAGCAGAAGCCAAGAATCGTTAATGTTGCGCCGGGCTTGGAGCTAGCGAAATTGTGCGCTTGTAGACGCGCACGTAATCCACCAGCATGGTTTGGGGGAAAACCGTGGTGGGGTCCGGATTTCCCGGCCAGCCACCTCCAACCGCAACATTCAGCAGGAGGAAGAACGGGCGATCGTAGACCCACTTCGTTCCCTGAGGCAAGTCGGTGGGGATACGGGTCGCATAGAGATGGTCGTCGACGTAGAAACGGATCGCGTTCGGCTCCCACTCGACGGCGAAGACGTGAAAATCGTCGGCAAAGCGCTGATCGCCGGGAAGCGCGTAAGCAGCGCCGATACTGTTGGCTCCGGAATATCCCGGGCCGTGAATTGTGCCGTGAACCAGCATGGGCTCTTTGCCGATGTTTTCCATGATGTCGATTTCGCCGCAGGCGGGCCACCCGGGTTTCTCGATATCGTTGCCCAGCATCCAGAAGGCGGGCCAGATTCCCTGGCCGCGAGGAATCTTGATGCGCGCTTCGAAGCGTCCGTAGGTCTGAGAAAACTTGCCCAGAGTCTTCAGGCGTGCGGACGTGTAATTTCTGCTGACGCCGTCCGCACCGGTATATTTTTCCTGCAGCACCTTGATGACTAGGTTGCCGTTCTCTTGCGAGGCGTTTTGCGGACGGCTGGTGTAGTACTCCAGTTCGTCGTTGCCCCAGCCGCCTCCTCCAGTTTCGGAAACCCATTTCGACGAGTCGACCCGCGCCCCGGTGGGGCCGTTAAACTCGTCGCTCCAGACCAGTTTCCATGATGGAGGAGAGGGTGGCGCTGTCTGCGCCGCTACCGATAGGCCCATAACCCATACGCCAATCAACAACATCGTTCGGAACCAAGCAGGGCGCTGCCAGCTGGATGTCATCGATGCTCCCGTGAAATTGTTGAAGGTTCAAACATACACACGAACCATACTCACGCACTATACTCACAACGAAGCGATTCTTGCCAGGAGAACCCGTGTCGAACGCACAGACGAGACGAACCTTCCTGAAATTATCTGCAGCCGGATTGACTGCGACCGCAACCGCCGAATTGACATCGGCGCTAACTTCTGCGGCAGCGTCGGCGCCAACCGGAGAAATTAAGGTTCGCGTGACGAGTGGCAAACTCCGCTACGCTTCGACGGAGAGTTTGGCCTGGCGGGGCGCGGGTGCGACGGCGGAGAACGCGATTGTGCTGGACCCCACCAAGAAGTACCAGGAAATGCTCGGGTTCGGCGCTGCTTTTACCGACGCCGCCTGCTATATGTTCAACCAGCTTCCGGCGCCGGCCCGCGATGAGTTGTTTCACGAGCTCTTTCATCCGTCGGAAATGGGTCTCAACGTTTGCCGCACTTGCATTGGTTCGAGCGACTACTCCACGGAAGTCTTCAGCTACGACGAGGGCGAGCCCGACCTCGACATGGTGCGCTTTTCGACCGCGCATGACGAAGCGTATGTTCTGCCAATGCTGCGCTTGGCGCGGAAGGCGAATCCAGACTTGTTTCTGTTTTCATCGCCCTGGAGCCCTCCGGGATGGATGAAAGTGGGAGGGTCGATGCTGGGTGGTTCGATTCGGCAGCGCTATTTCGGGGCGTATGCGCAGTATTTTGTGAAGTTCCTCGAGGCCTATGCCGCCAAGGGCGTGCCGATACAGGCGGTCACGGTGCAAAACGAAGTGGACACGGATCAGGATGGTAGAATGCCGGCCTGCCTGTTTCCGCAGGAATACGAAATCGGATTCGTCAGGGGCCATCTAGGCCCGATGCTGCAGAAGAGTGGACTCTCGACAAAAATCTGGATTCTCGACCATAACTATAATTTATGGGGCCGGGCGATCTGCGAACTCGACGATGAGGGACTGCGCCAGTATTGCAACGCGATCGCGTTTCATGGATATGTGGGCACGCCTGAAATGATGGACAAGGTGCATGAGGCCCATCCGGACGCCCAGTTTTATTGGACAGAAGGCGGCCCTGACTACTCGGCTCCGGACTATGCCACTGACTGGTCGAATTGGGGGAAGACGTTCACTCAGGCGATTCGTCACTGGTGCCAGGCGCTTAGTGGATGGAATCTGGCGCTCGATGAGAAAGGTCGGCCGAACCTAGGGCCGTTTCCCTGCGGCGGGATGGTCACGATTCATTCCCAGACGAAGGAGATTACGCGTAGCGGTCAGTATTGGGCGTTCACGCATTTCTGCCGCAATGTGAGGCGCGGGGCTAAAAGGTTCGAATCGGCTTGCCAAATGGCGGGCATTGAGCAAGTCGCTTTCGAAAATCCTGATGGGCAGAGAGTCCTGGTGGTGACGAACCCCGGGCCCGCGGGAACGGTGAGTCTGAGACAGGAAAACCGGAGCGCGGAACTTGCCTTGGCCCCCGATTCCGTTACCACGCTGTTGTGGAATTGACAGGCACCCACCTGCATGGGTGGCGGCGATTACGGCCTGGCTGCCCGGCAGAAAGAATTACTCAGAGGTTTGTTGGGCTAGCGTGCCAATTGCCTGAAATTAAAGTGCTTAGGTTTGGTACGGTTTGTGCAACCTTTTTGCGGTTCCTGTCCTCAGAAGGATGCTGGTTGCTTGGCTGGCGAAGCGATGGCCGCGGACGTTTGCGTCCTCTTGAATCGACCCTGCTTGTGCCATCGTCTCATGACGCGGTCTTTCGGGCGGCGGCGGGTGCCTCCAGTATTCTGATTTTTTTGCTTCTGATCTTCGAGATCGCGCGGCACAATGTCTGAGGGCCCTTGCCTGGTCAGTCGGAATCCTAGAGCAGCATCTTGCTCCTGAAGTTTGTTGAGGTTGGACCGCCCGTTGAGTAGCGGGCTTCGGAGGACGTGTCAGATGCGATTGCTGAGCGCTCGACTGATCGTCTCGCTGATTCTTGGCGTCACGCTGGTGTCGCTTTGTTCCTCCTATTATCAGGTTCTGGTGCTGAACCGTACCCTAAAGAAGGAACTGCGGCGGCGTGCCGAGGTTTTGGGTGAGAGTCTGGCAAGCAGTGTGGAACGCGATTTGCAGCGGGACGCACAACGTACGCTGCAGCGCACCGTTCAGCAATTCGCCAACCGTGAACATCTGGCAGGGCTCGCAGTCTACGATCGGCAAGGACATCCCGTTGCCGTTACCACCAACCTTCAGCCCCTGATCTCGACGGCGCCGGCAATCGTACTGCAGTCTCTTCAGGAAAATCACGACACCGACGCTTTCCTGCGAATGGGTATCGCTTCAATCAACATCTATGCTTTGCCATTGCATCGGGGAGACGAACTCATCGGCAGCCTGGCGATCGTTCACGACTCGGGATACATCAAGGGAGAGAGTCTTCGCATCTGGCGCGAGACCTTCCTCAGCGCGTTAGCACATGTTTTTCTGATCGTCCTGATTACGTTGCTGATCGTCCGCTGGAGCATCACTGGACCGATCGCGCGGACCGCCAACTGGATGAAGGCTTTGCGCACGGGGCGTGGCGTGGTGCGAATCAAAGTGCCGGATCTGGAAATGTTTCGTCCCCTGGCGCGGGAGGTGGCGACTTTCGCAGAGAGCCTGAACGTAGCCCGGTCGGCTGCCGCGTTGGAAGCTCGATTGCGTGAATCGGGCGAATCCATATGGACGGCTGATCGGCTGGCGGTGCACGTTCGCGCGCGATTGGAAGAGGGCAGGCTGTTTGTGGTCTCGAACCGCGAACCTTACATGCACGTGCGCCGCGGCAAATCCGTCGAAGTCAACGTGCCGGCGAGTGGCCTGGTCACAGCGATGGAACCTGTGCTTCGCGCCTGCGACGGCACCTGGGTAGCGCACGGCTCTGGCGACGCCGATCCGGAAACCGTGGACGCGCATGACCGGTTGCTGGTGCCGCCCGATGATCCGCGATATGTTCTGCGGCGGATCTGGCTTACCAAGGAGGAAGAGGAAGGGTATTACTACGGGTTTGCCAACGAGGGACTTTGGCCGCTCTGCCATATTGCCCATACACGTCCGCTGTTCCGCGCCAACGACTGGCAGCATTATCAGGAAGTGAACCGAAAGTTTGCGGACGCGCTGCTGGAAGAAATGGAGAATATCAACCGACCGGTGGTGTTGGTGCAGGACTACCATTTCGCGCTGGTGCCCCGCATGATCAAGCAGAGCAGGCCCGATGCGCGCGTTGCCATTTTCTGGCATATCCCGTGGCCGAATCCGGAGGCCTTTGGAATTTGTCCATGGCAGCGCGAACTGGTGGACGGGTTGCTGGGCGCCGACCTGGTCGGGTTCCACATTCAAGCCCATTGCACTAATTTTCTGCAAACGGTCGACCGGATCGTTGAGTCTCGCATCGACTGGGAACATTTCTCGGTGCAGCGCCTTGACCATCGGACGACGGTACGTCCGTTCCCCATTAGCGTGGAATTCGCGGATGCAACCGCAAACCGGTCGCGGGAATCAGCCTCTCGCGAATCCTCCTATGAAGAGCGGGGGGCGCTTCTGAAGGCCCTGGGCGTGGAAGCGGCGCTCATGGGTGTAGGCGTCGACCGAATGGACTATACGAAGGGGATTTTGGAAAGGTTTTTAGCTGTGGAGCGTTTTCTGGAAAAGTATCCGCGCTACCAGGGTGTCTTTACTTTTGTGCAGATTGGCGCTCCCAGTCGCACTCACATCAAACGCTATCACGACTTGCAGGCCGAACTGGAGGCGGAAGCCGACCGCATCAACTGGCGATTTCAGGCGAACCAGTGGAAGCCCATCGTACTCCTGAACCGGCAGCACAGTCACAAAGAGATCCAGCCTTATTATCGTGCTGCTGACTTGTGCCTGGTGACCTCTTTACACGATGGCATGAATCTGGTGGCGAAGGAATTCGTTGCTACCAGAGAGGACGAGCGCGGGGTGCTTATCCTGAGTTGTTTTACCGGTGCGGCGCGTGAATTGCGCGACGCTCTTCAGATCAATCCTTACGACATCGATCAGACTGCAGAGGCGATTCGGGCGGCGCTCGAAATGCAACCCGAAGAGAAGCAGATGCGTATGCAGCGAATGCGAAAGCTGGTGCGTGAACATAACGTCTATCGCTGGGCGGGAAGTCTGATTGGGGAGCTGTGCGAGGTGCGACTGGATGTTGCCGAGGGTGGCGGGCCCAAGTTCCGGGCGGGCGCCTCTGTGGCGTAACGCAGTCCGACGATCCCGGCAGCCCGAATACCCGGAAGTTTCATTCAGCGGCCAGCCCGATACAGATAACCTCAGGCCGCAAAATGCTCGACTTCGCGCGGCCCAGGGGGCAATCCCCCGCCACGGAAAGGTACGATAAGCCTTTCACGCACCTTCCCGAGTTTCCTTCTCAACTTCCAAAGTTGCATGGGCCAGATCGAAATAAGCGGGTGGCCGGAGTCTGGGAACCGTCTTCCTCCCGATTGCGTGAGAGACAGGGCCCTTGTTCTCGATCTGCCAGAGGAGAGTTTCTGCCGCAGATTCGCCCAATTCCGATAGCCATGCCCGCGTATCATCCGCGAACGGCCCCTGCAGAGTCATGCAGTCGAGATCCACGGAAGCTACGGGAAGAGCGAGGTCCGGCGGCAGAGGTGCATCGATCGCGATTACGCCTTCGATCCCTCGTTGCTGAAGCTGGACAAAAACACTGCGCCACTCCGCCGTCGAATCCCACGATCCGAGTGCGAGCAAATATCCTCTGCGATGCAACAGGCTTTCGACGCCGGCCAGCACTCTGGCCACGGGCGCAAGGCCGATATCAGAGGTGACGGCCGCAACCAGCCGGGTCCGCTTCGTTCGCAAGGACCGCGCCCACAAATTCGGACGATAGTTCAGCTCGGTGACCGCACGGAAGACTCGATCTTTTGTCCGCTCGGGGATCGCCTTCGACGCAGGTGTCCTGTTTAAAATTGCAGAGACTGTACACGGAGCCAATCCGACTCGTTCGGCCACCGTTCGCAGGCTGGCCACAGCTGTTTTGTCCGACACACTTCCCCCTCATCCTGTCGATTCAGGATTCTCAAAACCTTCTCACCTGGCGCAGTTCTTACCTTAAGACGAAGTCAACTGCACAACGGGAAACCCATTCGTGGGGAAACCAAACTGCGAAAATCTGGAAATCCTTCTGCTACGTTGCAGAATAGGTAGTAGCCACTTTGCGGCACAGTGGCCAGATAGTCCAACTCAAAAAATCCATCGCAAAGATCAGTGTCGCGGGGGTGGGAGAAGGGGTTATTGGCGGGCTTCTATTTTCTTACCATTGCAGCACGTAACGGATCGCGACTGGCCAGCGCCCCAAGGTGCGTGCGCCTTTCCATAAAACAACGCCGGTAATCCGCAATCGTAAGCCTGTTCTCGGCGTGTTGCGACCGTGGGGGATGGGGGCGCGCGATCCATGGTCTGTTCATTCTGCCAGGCCGAGTGGGAGTTTCGCTCGATCGTTTGCCCGGGATGCGGCGAGGAAAACGACAAGACGCTTCCAGTCTTTACAGCCAGCGAGTTCGACTCCATTCGCGTGGAGTGCTGCGAGGCCTCGAAGACATACATCAAAAGCGTCGACCTTACGAAAAACGGATTCGCCGAACGGAGCGAAGGATCTCGCACGGAGTAGAGTGGGTCCCGCAGGTCCGCGCCAGATCCTGTCTGAGCCGAACTGTGCCCGGCTTGGCATGACGCCTCCGAACAGATCGAAACTGTTCCGCATCTCAAATCCGTTTTGACTCCCTCTCCCTGTCTCCAGTAGCCTATCGGTCTCCTTATGAGTACGACTTCGCCAGCAATTTCGGTGCACGGACTGAAGAAGTCCTACGGCGAAGTGGAAGCCGTGAAGGGAATTGACTTCGAAATCCAGTCGGGGGAAGTGTTCGGACTGCTCGGTCCGAACGGCGCGGGCAAGACGACGACGGTCGAGATTCTCGAAGGCTTGCGGGCACGTAGTGGTGGTCAAGTTACCGTTCTCGGTTTCGATCCTGACCGGCAGCGCCAGCGCCTTAAGGACCGTATCGGGGTATGCCTGCAGGCGACGAATCTGCCGGGCAAAATCCGCGTTCATGAAGCCATGGACGTGTTCGCATCCTTCTATAGCCGCAACGTGAATCTCGACCAACTGCTGAAGCGGTTGCAGCTGGAGGAGAAACGGAACGCGTTTTACGAAACCCTGTCCGGTGGTCAGAAGCAGCGGCTCGCTCTGGCCCTAGCCCTAGTAAACGATCCGCAACTCATCTTCCTCGACGAGCCTACGACCGGGCTCGATCCACAGGTGCGGGCGGAGATTCATACGTTGCTCGAAGAGTTGAAGCGGGAACAGCGCACGATTCTGCTCACTACGCACTACATTGAAGAGGCGGAGCGGCTGTGCGACCGCGTCGCGATCGTGGATGAAGGCCGAATCATTGCCCTGGACACACCCAGCCGCTTGCAGCAGCAGAGTCGCAATGCGTCGAGCATCGTCGTGACCTGTGCCGCGCCGTTTCCGGAGCCGCGTCCCGCGTGGGTAGAAGCGACCGAGAGCGCTTGCGATTCCACTGGTCACACGCTGACCGTGCGTTCCCGTCGCCCGGCGGCCACCTTAGTCGATCTGGTGAAGTGGATTGACCAGCAAGGGCTCGAACTGACAGATGTCCGCCTCCGGCAGCCGAGTCTGGAAGACGTGTTTATCGAGATGACCGGAAAGAGCCTGCGCCAATGAAAAGCTACAAGGCTCTGATTGCCATCGACCTGAAGCTGGCTCTGCGCAACCGGTCTGTCATTTTCTTCAATTATCTTTTCCCGCTGATTTTTTTCTTTATCTTCGGCCAGGCGATGCACGCCGAGCGCGGCGCGGCCATCACCATGGTCATCGCCATGGTTCTCATCATTGGCATCCTGGGCAATGGATTGATGGGCGCGGGCATCCGGGCGGTGCAGGAACGCGAAGCCAATATCCTGCGCCGCTACAAAGTTACGCCCATCACGCCTGCCCCCTTGCTCATTGCCTCCGTGGTAACGGGCTGGATTCTGTATATGCCGAACGTGATTCTTATTCTTACGCTTGCGCATTTGCTTTACGGAATGCCCTGGCCACAGTCAATGGTCTCGATTCTCATTTTCACCAGTATGGCCATCGCCGGGTTTCGCGCCATCGGATTGATTCTGGCCTCGGTTGTGAATTCGATGCAGGAAAGCCAGCTGCTGGTGCAGTTGATCTACCTGCCCATGCTTTTTCTGAGCGGCGCGACGTTTCCGCTTTCCATGTTTCCTCCCTGGCTGCTGGTGGTGACGCAGTTCGTTCCTGCCAGTTACATGGTGACCGGAATTCAGGGGATGCTGCTGCGGCGGGAAGACCTCTGGACGAATCGCGAACCCCTGCTGGCTCTGCTGCTCACTGCCGGCGTCGGCCTTTTCATCGCTTACAAGTTATTCCGCTGGGAGAAAGAAGAAAAGATTCGCGCATCCGCGAAGCTGTGGCTAATCGCGGTGCTGGCTCCATTTCTCTTGCTGGGCGCCTGGCAAATGCATACCCGCAGCGGCATCGCGAAAACGAAAGCTTTGGGCCGGCAACTCGCCCGCGGAGACACTTATCTGATTCGAGGAGCGCGCATCTTCGTCGGCAACGGCAAGATCATTGAAAATGGAACCGTGCTGGTCCGAAACGGAAAAATTGCCGAAGTGTATGACGGAGCTGGACCCGATCCCAAGTCGGTAAGAGCAGAAGTAGTCGAAGCGGTGGGCAAGACGATTCTTCCCGGGCTGATTGACGTTCACGTTCATCTCGGTGCGCCCGGCGGGTTTTATCCTGACATGAGCAAGTACGATCCTCAGAAAAGCATGGGGCGCGAGCTGGCTGCTTATCTCTACAGCGGCGTGACGACGGTGCGAAGCGTTGGCGACGGACTGGACAGCGCCCTCAAATTGCGATCCACGGTCAATGGCGGGGAGGCTCTGGGCGCGGAGTTATTCACCTGCGGGCCGCTATTCACTGCACCGGGAGGACACGGCACCGAATATTTCAAAGACGTTCCGCCCAACATTCGGGCGGATCTTGAAAAGCAATTCACTCGCCAGCCAGCTTCGGCCAAAGAGGCGGGGCAGCAAGTGGACGAGTTAAAAAGGCAGGGCGTCGACTGTATAAAAGCGGTTCTCGAAGCGGGCGCGGGTGGCCGAGTCTTCAACCGACTGGATACCGGATTCTTTGATGCCTTAGCGCACCAGGCCCATGCGGATGATCTTCCGCTTTCAGTTCATACGGGAGATGCTCGCGACGTTGCCGACGCGGTCCACGCTGGGGCCGACTCCGTGGAACACGGATCGTTTCGCGAAGCGATTCCCGATGCGCTGTTCGAACAGATGGCCCAGCAGGGAACGTTCTACGATCCGACCTTGAGTGTGGGAGAGGCGTTCAAAGATTTCGCGGCGGGCAAGATTGTTCTGCTGAAGCGATCCCTCCTGCAACAAGTAGGACCGCCCGATCTCCTGCAAGGGACGGAAGACGCCCTCGCTTCCCAGCAGACCGAGTCGATGCGCGCCGCGCTCGCCCTCTACCCTATCGACATGCGGGTTGCCATCGATAACCTGAAGCGCGCGCAGCGGCGCGGAGTGTCGCTCGTCACCGGCAGTGACGCGGGAAACTATCTCGTTATTCACGGTCCCACCGTGCAACACGAGTTGCAACTCTGGGTGCAAGCCGGAATCCCGCCGGCTGTGGCGCTCGAGGCCGCTACCTTTAATGCCGCCCGTCTGTTGCGCGCCGAGAAGCGAATCGGTTCCCTGCAACCTGGAAACGACGCCGACCTGCTCGTAGTGGACGGAAATCCGCTCGACGATATTACGGCTACGGAACGTATTTCTCTGGTCGTCCTTAAGGGTGAGCGCGTTGACCGCAATGAACTATTCGATCAGCACTGACCCGGGTTATGCGGGATGCGGTATCCTCATTCTATGGCGACGAGCTTTCCATTTGCCGGCGATCAGAAACTCATTCAGATCGTGGACTCGGCGCTAGCCGATGTGACCCGCAGAAGCGGCGAATGGCTGGCCTGTCGTCCGGGATGCGCGCACTGCTGTATTGGCGTGTTCTCCATCAATCAGCTCGATGCGTTCCGCTTGCGGCGAGGCTTGGCGGATCTAGAAAGGACCGCTCCGGAGCGTGCAACGCGTGTACGACGGCGAGCTCGTGAATCCGTTGCCCGTCTGTCGCCCGAGTTTCCGGGAGATCCCATCAGCGGCGTGTTAGACGAAGGAGAAGACGCTGCGCAACGCTTTGCCGGCTTCGCCAACGAAGAGCCTTGTCCGGCGCTCGATCCAGCGACGGGACATTGTGAACTGTACGAATCGCGCCCCATGACCTGCCGAGTTTTCGGGCCTCCGGTGCAGTCGGAAGACGGATTGTGTGTTTGCCAACTCTGTTTTCAGGGCGCGTCGGAGCAAGAAATCGCGGCCTGCGAGATGAAGCCGGATCCGGACGACCTGGAATCGCGTTTGCTCGAGCAACTCGAAGCAAATACACAAACCCACGGAAATACGATCATTGCCTTTTGCCTGGCATCCTGATTCCAATCAGGCCTGTTTCTTTTCAAGTTCTGCCCAGCGCGCGTAAAGATCATCCACAGCTTGCTGGGCCCGTTCCAGTTCCGTGTGAGCGGCCAGAAGACGAGGGCTGTCGCTGGCAATTGCGGGGTCTTCAGCGGCTACGCGCTTTGCGTCCAACTCGTGTTCGGCGGCCGCCACGCGCTGCTCGATACTGGCGTATTCGCGAGCTTCCAGATAGGAGAGCTTCCTCTTCGACGGTGCCGCTGATTCCGTTGCGTGCGTGGTACGGGCGATGACGCGCGCAGTCGCCTGCGCTGCTTGTTGGCTTCCTGCCTGCCAGGTCTCCCACTGCGAGTAGTCGGCAAAGCGTTCCGCGCCGCCGTGCCCATCTAAGCCGAGAACGATATTCGACACGCGATCGAGCATGTAACGATCATGCGTTACCAGCACCAGCGAGCCTCGAAACTCGAGCAGACTTTCCTCCAGAATTTCGAGAGTTGGGATGTCGAGATCGTTGGTGGGCTCATCCAGTAAAAGAACGTCAGCAGGCTGCAGCATCAGTTGCGCGATCAAAACCCGGGCCCGTTCGCCGCCTGACAATCGCTCGACCGGCTGGTTGAGCTGTTCGCTCTTGAAGAGGAATTTCGCCGCCCACGATGCTACGTGGGTTACCCGATCCTGATAAATGACCGAATCGCCCTCCGGAGCCAGCGCCCGTCGCAGAGTCACCCTGGGGTCGAGTTCCCGGCGCTGGTCGAAATACACGATGCGCAACTTCTCTGCTCGACGAATTTCCCCTTCCGTCGCGGCAACCTGGCCACGCAACAGGCGCAGCAGAGTCGTTTTGCCGCTGCCGTTCGGGCCGACCAAGCCTACTCTCAGCCCGGCGGTGATGATGAAGTGCAATCCTTGAAACAGCCGGCGGCCTCCAATTTCGTAGGCGACATTCTGCAGTTCGATCAGGCGCTTGGTCTTGCGATCGGTGGCGGAGAAATCGATCTGAGCCGTTTCGCTGCGGGTTCGTATGTTCAGGTCGGCAAGCTCTTCGATCAACTCACCGGCTTTGTCGATTCTTGCTTTGGATTTTCGGGTGCGCGCTTTTGCTCCGCGGCGCAGCCATTCGATCTCGGAATGAACCAGATTTTCCAGGGCTTCCTGCCGCTTCGACTGCGCGTGCAGGAATTCTTCCTTCTTCTCCAGGAAAATGCTGTAGCGACCCTTTACCCGCAGCAATCCGTCGGGATAGATGCGGCTGAGTTCCGCCATCTCGGTCGCGACGTTTTCGAGAAAATAACGATCGTGACTGATGACCACGCAGGCGAAGCCGACCTGCTCCAACACTTCTTCGAGCCACTCGATGCCCGCCAGGTCGAGATGATTCGTGGGTTCGTCCAGCAGAAGAATATCCGGACCTTGCACCAGCGCCTGCACAATTGCGAGACGCTTCTGCCAACCTCCGGAAAGCGCGGCAGCTTCCGCATCCAAGTCCAGAAAACCTGCGCGGCCGAGCGTCCCGGCAAAACGCGTTCCCCGCTCCGCCTCGGGTACGGCCGAGTTTTTCAGGGCAGCATCGACCACCGACCGTACTGTTTCCCCGGGCGAAAATTCGGATTCCTGCTCTACATAACTCAGCCGGAGTCGTTTGCGGAAGGCGATCTCGCCGTCATCGGTATCTTCAGTACCTGCGAGAATTCGCAGAAGAGTAGACTTACCCGAGCCATTTGGACCGATCAGCCCGATGCGGTCACCTTCGGAAACAGTGAAGGAGACGTTCTGAAACAGGGGATCGGCTCCAAAGGCTTTTGAGATGCTGCGTACATTAATCAGCGGCGGCAATGATGTGGTGGCTCCTGAGGATCTATCTTGAGATTATCAGGAAGAGCCATGCCGCTAGGAGAACGTTTGGCCGGTTAAATTCTCGACGCGGGTTTGGGACCGTTTGGCTTGGCCATCGCTGGAGAGTCGAGGCGGCTGTCGCTCCAGGGGTGGGGCACCTGCAGGCGCGATTCGGCGCGGTTAGATAAAGAGGGTCTCTACCAGGCGGGTTTGCCGTCTTTGAAGCGTAGGGTCAGAGTGTCCCCACCTTTAACCACTTCGCGAGCTAGAGTCAGGTCCGCGCCGTCCTGCTTAATCTTGGAGCCCGTGACTTCAATCTCGTCGTCCGCTTTGAATACGACGCCCATTTCGTCGAGAAATTTCTTGGGACAAAGAAAAACCTCCATGGCATCCGAACCGGGGCTCTTCATTACTAAATAGGCAACCGGCTTTGCGCCCGATGGAGGAACGAACTTAAGCTCGGCGACGATCCCCTTGAACTTGCCTTCCGTGGTGGTGTCGTATTTGGGCGCCGCTTGGGCCAGGGCCGAAGTCGCGAGAAAGGCGATGGCCGCAACCTTCAGGAGTCGGTTGTAGATCGGGGCGGAGGCAGTCATCGTGGGCCCTCCATGCGCGAATGGTAGGCTTCCTGCGGACGAAAAGCAATCTCATTGTGACTGTGACTCACCTTGCACCCCCAGCCGGGACGGTCGCGACAATCTGCTTTTATACTGGGGGCGATGATCCCCATCGTAATGACGTCAGCCCGGCTTCTAGACGGGACGCTGCGGTGCGCGTTGATCGCGACTGTTTTCTTTTGCGCGACGGCGTTCCCTCCATTTCTTGCCGCTGAGACCGGAGCCGAGGCTTGGCTGCGATACGCTCCAATCGACCGGCCAGCGGCAAAGGCATACGAGCGATTTCCAGGGGCCGCTGTGCTGGGCGATTCGCTGGTGCTCAAAACCGCGCAGCAGGAGCTGGTTCGGGGCATAGACCAGATCGCAGGCAAGACCTTACGGGTGTCGGCCGGTTCGCCTCGCGAGAACGCTGTCGTCTTAGGAACGCTGACCGAACTGCACGCCTTGGCCCCGGCTTTGCATCCGCCCCAGGAACTGCGCGCCGACGGATATTGGTTGAAGAATGCAAGTATTCACGGTCATGAATGTTTAGTGATCGCCGCCTCCACCGACCGCGGCGTGCTCTACGGCGTTTTTGCGTTGCTGAGCAAGATCGCTCGCGGGGAAAGGGTTACCTTCATCGATGAAGTGCAGCAGCCGTATGCGCCGATCCGCTGGGTGAATGAGTGGGACAACCTCGACGGTCGAATCGAACGTGGATACGGCGGACCTTCGATATTCTTCGCCCATGGTGAGGTTCGCGGTGACTTGACCCGCGCCGGCGAGTACGCCCGCCTGCTGGCGTCAGTCGGCATCAACGGCTGCACCATCAATAACGTGAACGCTGCGCCCGGCATTCTCGAGGATAGTTTCGTCGCCCAGGTCAGCCGCATCGCGGATGTGTTCCGTCCCTGGGGTGTACAGCTTTCCATGTCTGTCGATCTGAGCAGCCCCAAAGTCATGGGCGGTCTGGATACGTTTGACCCTCTCGATCCGAGGGTTCGAGAGTGGTGGCGGAAGAAGGTCGACGAAATCTACCGCAACATTCCCGACTTTGGCGGCTTCGTTGTGAAAGCGGACTCCGAAGGTCGACTCGGGCCCTCTGCCTATGGCAGAACGCCTGCCGACGCGGCCAATGTGATTGCGCGTGCGCTGAAGCCGCACCGGGGGGTCGTCTTTTATCGCGCCTTCGTCTACAACCACCATCTGGATTGGCACAACCTGAAAAACGATCGCGCGAAGGCCGCGTACGATAACTTCCACCCGTTGGACGGCGACTTCGACGAGAACGTCATCATTCAGATCAAGAATGGCCCCATCGATTTCCAGGTACGCGAACCGGCTTCGCCGCTTTTTGCCGGCCTACGCCGCACCAATGAAGCCATCGAACTGCAGATCACCCAGGAATATACCGGACAGCAACGGCAGCTCTGCTTTCTCGTCCCCATGTGGAAAGAAGTGCTGGATTTTGATATGCGCGTCGATGGCAACGCAGCCTCAGTAAAGGATCTGGTGACAGGCAGAATTTTTCATCGCCCCAGCGGCGGCCTGGTTGGCGTGGCGAACGTGGGGATGGACGCGAACTGGTTAGGCAGTCCGTTAGCGATGGCCAATCTCTACGGTTTCGGGCGCCTGGCGTGGGACCCCAGTCTCAGCGCCGCGACCATCGTCGATGAATGGACGCGCCTCACTTTTGGCGGTGATCCGTTGCTGATCAAGGCCATCACCGCAATGCAGCTTAGCTCCTGGCAGGTTTATGAGAGTTATACCGGGCCGCTGGGCGCAGGAACGCTTACCAACATTCTAGGAAATCATTACGATCCGGGGCCCGAGTCGTCCGAGGAAAATGGCTGGGGGCAATGGCATCGCGCAGATCGTCAGGGAATCGGCATGGATCGTACCGTGGCGACGGGTACCGGCTTCATCGGCCAGTATCCGCCCGAGGTGCAAACCTTGTATGAATCTCCCGCCCGCTGTCCCGACAACCTGCTCTTATTTTTCCACCATGTGCCGTATACCCATCTGCTGCATTCGGGAAAGACCGTAATTCAGCATGTTTATGATTCGCATTACGAGGGCGCGGATCGGGCCCGTGACTTTGTTTCGCAATGGATGAAGCTTGAGAGGCACGTCGACGACGAGCGTTACCGCGACATTTTGTCGCGCCTGCAATATCAGGCCGGGGAAGCAGTGGTATGGCGCGATGCTATCTGCAATTGGATTTACCGACTGTCGGGTATTGCGGATAGCCAAGGCCGGGTTTCACCAGTAGCCGGTCCTTGATCGGTCGTGACCCTATTTCTTTTGTATATCTTGCGCATTTGACAATCTTCCGTTAACGTTTACGGTTTCGGCGGCCCGGGATGGCGTGCCCAGAGGTGGCGCACTCCGCAAGTCGCCGACAGAAGCACGGTCAAAGACAATGGGCAAACCACCCACAACTCTCCGTGATATTGCCAACGCACTGGGCACTTCGATCGGTTCCGTGCATCGCGCATTGCACGACAACCCAGGCGTAAGCCCCATGACCAAGACCCGGGTTCTGCAGATGGCGAGAACCATGGGATACCGGCCCAACCTTGCCGCCCGGTATCTTTCTTCCAAAAAGACCTGGCGGATATCGGTGAATACGCTCAAGGGAACGACCTCGTTTTGGGACGAGGTACGCGCCGGTATTCGCGAGGAAGCCGCGTCGATCCTTCTGGAAAATGTCGAGATCGAGTTTCGAACCCACCGGCGTCTCGGGGAAGGCGAAGAAGAGGCTTTCGAATCGGCCATCCGCGACCAGGTGAATGGGATCATTACCTTCCCCAGTCGTCCGCAAATCTTGGGGCCGTGGATACGCCGCGCTTCTCGTGCCCAAATTCCCGTTGTCTGTGTGGCGACAGACGCTCCGTATAGCGGCCGATTGGGCATTGTGGCCGTCGACACTCTGGCCAGCGGATCCATCGCTGCCGACCTCATGGGAAGATTTTTGCGCGGGCAGGAGGGAGCGGTTGCGATCACGTTGTTTGATAGGGCGATCACCGAGCACGCCGAGAAGTACGCTGCGTTTGAAAATACGTTGCAGTCCTTTTATCCCCATCTGCAGCTGTTGAAGCCCGTCGAAGATCACGGAGTGGAATCGGAAGCCTACGCCAAGTGCCGAAAACTATTCGATAAATATCCGAATCTGTTGGGGGTCTACGTGACGACCGAGGCCTCGATTCCGGTGCTGAATGCGGCCCGGGACGCGAACGTGCTGCAGCGTCTGACCATTATTACGACGGACCTGTTTCCCAATCTTGTTCCTCACATTCGATCATCGGCGGTGGCGGCGACCATCTACCAGCGTCCCCGCGCTCAGGGCCAGATGGCATTTCGCATGCTGCACGAGTTCCTGGCGGAGGGCGCAAATCAATCGCATCAAGTCGCGCTGGCGCCGCACCTGGTGATGCGCGGGAATCTGGATTTCTTTCTGCACAGACAGTCTCAGCAATCGGCCAAGGAAAAAATCGAGCACAAGCAAGAAACGGCGCGCGACCTGGCAGGAGAGATCGCTTAGCCCCGTCTGAGCCGATCAAGATTGTAGATCAAGGAGGAAACATCGCTTATCTCGGCATCGACGTAGGCACGGGAGGTACGCGGGCGTTGCTCATGGACCAGACGGGAAAGGTCGTCGGATCCGGATCGGATGAGCACAAGCCGTTCCTCAGCCCGCGCCCCGGGTGGGCAGAACAAGATCCGCTTGACTGGTGGCGGGCCTCGGGATCAGCCGTCCGCAAGGCGCTGCATTCTTCAGATCTGAGCGCTGACCAAATCCTCTGCGTCGGCTTCTCGGGACAAATGCACGGGGCGGTTCTCCTTGATTCCGGTGACGATGTCGTGCGCAACGCAATCATCTGGTGCGATCAGAGAAGCGAAGCGCAAAGCAACGAGCTTTCGGATTTGTTCGGCCGCGCGGCTTTGATTCGGCTGACCTCGAATCCCCCGCTTACAAATTTCACCCTAACCAAACTGCTCTGGGTGCGCGAGACCGAGCCGAAAAGCTGGGCCAGGGTCGCGCACGTGATGCTGCCCAAAGATTACGTGCGCTTCCGCCTCACGGGAGAACGAGCCATCGATGTGGCGGACGCGTCGGGCACACTTCTGCTGGATGTCGCCAATCGGAAATGGTCGATCGAGGTTCTCCACAAGGCAGGCATCGATCCGGCTTTGCTTCCGGCGCTTTACGAGTCATCCCAAAAGTGCGGGAAGGTGTCGGCTGCAGGCGCTGAAGCAACCGGCCTGCGAATGGGAACTCCGGTAGTCGCCGGGGCGGGGGATCAGGCGGCCGGAGCGGTGGGCATGGGAATCGCGCGCGCCGGCGCGGTCAGCGCCACGATTGGAACGTCCGGCGTCGTCTTTGCTGCCACGGATCGTCCCGCGCTCGATCCAGAGGGCAGGCTGCATACGTTTTGCCATGCGATCCCGGGACGCTGGCACGTGATGGGCGTCACGCAGGCCGCGGGATTGTCTTTGCGCTGGTTTCGAGATCGTTTCGGCGTCCCGACCGCTGAGGTGACAAACGCCGGTCGCGATCCGTACGACTTACTCGCCGAAGAAGCCAGTTCGGCGCCGGCCGGCTCGGAAGGCGCTTTCTGGGTGCCGTATCTTATGGGGGAGCGCACGCCTCATCTTGATCCCACCGCGCGTGCGGCGTTGGTGGGACTGACGGCTTCCCACACCCGCGGGCACTTAATTCGCGCCGTGATGGAAGGCGTGGCCTACAGTTTGAAAGATACGTTCACGATTTTCGACGAGATACACATCCCCGTGACCTCGATTCGACTGGGTGGCGGCGGCGCTCGATCGCCGCTGTGGAGGCAGATTCAAGCCGACGTCTACGGGCACGAAGTAGAAATTGTGGCGGCTGAGGAAGGCGCCGCGTACGGAGCGGCAATTCTCGCAGGGGTCGGAGTCGGTGCCTGGAGTTCCGTCGATGAAGCTTGCGACCGAGTAGTGCGTGTGGCGTCGCGCATCGCTCCGGATCAAGCAGCCTCGAAAACCATGCAGAACTCCTATCGCACCTATCGCAAAATCTATCCCGCTCTGCATCAGGCGTTAGACTAGCTCGAGTCGCGCCCCGCAGGCGTCTCGCCCGCCGCGCGTCCACAGTCTCTACCGGGCTGGCTCCTTCACGACCAAGACTCGGTCGCCGGCAACGTCCCGCATCTGCTGCACGATTCCCGACGGCCAGCGAATCTCGACCAGATCCGCCGACGCATTCGCCCCCAATCCGAAATGCACCGGCCCCGCGCTGGACGAGGCGTATCCCGCGCTCGTCGTCATGTGGTTATACTGCGGTCCGGATTTAGTGACCACTTTAATTCTCGCTCCGATGCCGTCGCGGTTACTCTTGGTTCCATGAAGCTTGAACTCCAGCCAATGATTGTTGCCGGGACTCTGATTGATCCATACCTCCGCCGGTGCGTTGATCGCGCTTACTACGACGTCGAGGCGGCCATCTCCGTTCAAGTCGCCGATGGCTGAGCCCCGGTGGCGCGAAGGCGGCTGCGACGTGAGTCCAGCCTCCGCCGTCAAAGCGGAGAACTTCATGCCGCCCAGATTGCGAAACACCGTGTTGGGTTGTTCAACCATCAGATTCGGTTGTGCCAGCAAAGACTGAACATGCCCGCGCGAAACGAAAATGTCTTTCCAGCCATCATTGTCAAAATCCGCAATCGTCGGAGAATACCCGGCCATCGGCAGGGTCAACTTCGTGATGTTGCTTTCGCGGGTCACTTCCACGAAGCTGCCTTTTCCCGTATTGCGATAGAGCGGAAATGTTTCCCCATCGAGAGCGACCAGAAAGATATCGGGATAGCCGTCATTATCAAGATCGCGGAAGTCAGCGCCCATGCCGGAAATAAACGTACCGTCTTCCCGCAGCGCGACATTCACGTCGAAACCAATTTCGTCGAATCGGCCGCCGCCTTTATTGCGAAAGAACCAGTTCATCAGTTTGTCATTGGGAATGAATAGGTCCATCTTGCCCGACAGATTGAAGTCTGCCGCCGCTACTCCCATGCCCTTGCCCGGGTGCGCACGAAAGCCCGCTTCGACAGAAGCATCGCGAAAAGTTCCATCGCCGTTGTTGATGAACAGTTGGTTGGGAGTGGGCTTATACATTTTGGGATGACAGTAGTCGCGATGGCCGTAACCTTCACAGACAGGCTCGTGATCAAAGTCCCATCTCAGATAATTGATGACGATGAGATCGAGCCAGCCATCGTTGTTCACGTCAACCCATGCGGCAGCGACCGACCAAAGTGGCCCGTACTCCGGATCCGGTTTATTCAGGCCGGCTTTCGTGGTCACGTCCGTAAAGGTTCCGTTCCCGTTGTTGTGATACAGAGTGTTGCGATCCACGCCGGCGACAAAAATGTCTTCGTATCCGTCGTTGTCGTAATCGCCGATGGCGACTCCGACATCGAAACCGGTTCCGGCCAATCCGGCCTTTTCGGTTACGTCGGTAAAGTGTCCGTGACCGTCGTTCTCGAAGAGACGATTGGAATATTTCGCGGAGGTTTTCTGGAGCGTTTTGATGTCCGCTCCGTTGGCGAAGAAGATGTCGAGCTTGCCGTCGTTGTTGTAATCGAAGACGGCCACGCCGCCGGCCATGGTTTCTGGCGCGTGGTGCTCCGGTGTCTCGCTGCTGTCCAGCGTGAAGTCGATCGGTTGGAAGGCGAAGCGGATAAGGCCATCGGCGGCCGGCGCGGTCGCAGCAGCAGCCGATCTTGCGGGAGCGACGGATGCTTGGGAACGAGCCGCGACGGGCGCGCCCAACAGCGCCAGCAAAAAGATTGTGCCTAGCGAGCAGGAAAGCTTACAATTCTTCATGTCCGGAGTGGCACCCACGTGGCTACCGCCATTTTACTCCGGCAGCTTTTGTTCTCCGCGAATGGAAAGTTGCGCCGTGGCCTGCGGCGCGGCGGTGCCTGGTTGTCCACCACCTGCGGTAATCGTATAATTTCCCGCCGCGACCATCCGATCCCCCGACTCGTTCACGTAGCTCAAGTCACGCGGCTGCAGCGCGAGCTTCACGTGCCGCAGTTCGCCCGCCAGGAGATGAATGCGAGTAAAGCCGCGCAGCGCACGCAGAGGTGCGCCCGGTACTTTGGGGAAACTGATGTAAAGTTCCACGACCTCATCGCCCGGTCTGCCGCTCGCGTTCTTCACATCGACGTCGATCCCGAGAGGATTGCCGGCGTCGAGTTCCGGACCCGACAATTTCAGATTGCTGTATTCGAATTTCGAATAAGTCAGCCCGTAGCCGAAAGGATATAGAGGCTGTCCTTCAAAATAGCGATAGGTGCGATTCTTCACCGCATAATCTTCGAAGGGCGGCAACTGTTCGATTCCTTTATAGAATGTCACGGGCAAGCGTCCGCCGGGATTGTTGATGCCGGCTAGAGTGTCGGCGATGGCAGTTCCGCCTTCTTCTCCCGAGTACCAGGCTTCGAGAATCGCATTGGCATGGTCGTTTGCCCAATTCACCGCCAGCGCGCTGCCATTCATCAGAACCACCACCAACGGCTTGCCCGCTCCTTTCAAAGCTCCGAGCAGTGCCTCTTCTTCTGCCGGCAAGCTGAGGTTGGTGCGATCGCCACCTTTGAAGCCGGGCAGGTCGACCTTCATCTCTTCACCCTCAAGTTTCGACGTGATGCCGACGACCGCAACGACTACATCG
Organism: Candidatus Sulfotelmatobacter sp.; assembly: GCA_036514015.1. Taxonomy (GTDB): domain Bacteria; phylum Acidobacteriota; class Terriglobia; order Terriglobales; family Acidobacteriaceae; genus Sulfotelmatobacter. The sequence continues at coordinate 11,866 of DATBYA010000060.1, read as the reverse complement.
GCCTGACGCGCCGCGGATGCGGCTTCAAAACTGGGATCGGCGCTTACCGGCAACCACACCAGCTTCGTGCCAAATCCACCTCGCAGGAACTCGACCTTCACGGTGTAGCGATGTCCTTTTTCCAGCGGGATAGTCAATTCTTGCGAGTTGGGATCATGCAGCACCGCATCGTCCACGATTAATTTGTCATCCAGCCACATGCGGTTCATCGAACCGATGAGCCCAATTTGATAGCTGCCGGATTCGGAGGGAGTCAGATAGCCCGTCCACCGCGCGGAAAAGTCTTTCATGCCCGGCGGCGGGGTGATCGCCGGTGGGCGGGGATGGAAGAGCTGCAGGTCCACCATCGCGTCGGTGCGCACCACCTGCGGCGGGCCGCTGAAATCGCTGCCGGGAAAGTATTCGCCCTTTAGCCCGGGCTTGCCATCGTCGGTGGAAAGTACGGAGCTTGGAATCACAGTTTCCTGGCGCAAGAAATTGGTTCCGGCCACGTACCGCACCTGGGCCGATGAAAATTGTTTGCGAATGCCTTCCAGGGCTGTGACAGCATGCGAAGCCGTGCCACTGTAATTGCCGTGCAGCACTTCGACAGAGTCGGCCAGCGGCCCTACGACTAGAACCCTTTTCACGTCGGCTGCGAAGGGCAGTACTCCATCGTTCTTTAAAAGGACCATCGATTCACGCGCCATTTTCAGTGCCAGATCTCGATGCGCGGCGCTATCAATCTCGGATTCCGGTGTCTGCGCGTACGGGACTTTCTCCGGAGGATCGAACATTCCCAGCCGCATGCGCGCGCTAAACAGGCGTTTCAGGGAAACATCGAGATCGGCTTCGGTGAGCAGTCCCTGCTTCACCGCATCCACATACGGCTGATAATCGTGACTGTCTTTTGCTAAAGTGAAAAAATCTGCGCACTCATTGTCCATCCCTTTCTTCAACGAGACGGCGGCGGCCTCCGCCTGGCTCTTCACAAAGCGATGCCCTTGATAAATGTCAACCACCGCGTCGCAGTCGGATACGACGTAGCCCTGGAACTTCCAGGCGCCGCGCAGCTCATCTTGTAACAGGAAAGTATTCGCGCAGGCGGGCTCGCCATTGACGCGGTTATAGGCGCACATGATCGATTCCGCTTTGCCTTCGGTCACCGCAGCCCGGAACGCAGGCAGGTACATGTCTTCCATATCGTGTTTCGATATCTGTACGTCGATGGTGTGCCGGGACGGCTCGGGCCCGCTGTGCACGGCGAAATGTTTTGGCGTGGAAATGACCCGGAAATACTTCGGATCATCCCCCTGCAGCCCGGTTACGAACGCCACGCCCATGCGTCCGGTAAGAAAGGGATCCTCTCCGTAGGTCTCCTGGCCGCGCCCCCAGCGAGGATCGCGGAAAATGTTAATATTCGGCGACCAGAAATCCAATCCTTCCATAATGTCGCGCCGACCGGCCTTTACCGCCAGGTTATGTTTGGCGCGTGCTTCCGTGCCGATGACGATCGCCATCTCGTGGATGAGGGGGTCGTCAAAGGTGGCCGCCAGCCCAATCGGCTCGGGAAAAACCGTTGCCGTTCCGGCGTTGGCGACGCCATGCAAAGCTTCACTCCACCAGTCGTAGGCCGGCACTTTCAGCCTCGGAATGGCTCGCGCCTGGTTCACTAATTGTGAAGCTTTCTCCTCGAGAGTCATCTGCTTTATCAGATCGTCGACGCGAACCTCCAGGGGCTGAGAAGGATCCAGATAAACGGCATCGCCAGTCGTCTGTGCGGCAGAACGGCCGAAAATGAGGAATCCGAGAATGAGAGCAAGAAAGAAAACCGCCCGCACCGTGGTTCGCCTGTGTGATTCCATGGAAGTTCTCCTTGGTAACCCGCGCGGTCAACGAGCCGGCGCGGGAGCGCTGGTTGATGGATAGAGGTGATTGCGTTAACGATTACGGTCGACCGTCGCTTGTAGCACAGAGGAAACGCGCGGTCAAGAAGACGGCAGCGATTGAATCTCTGCCTTGCTCGCGAGATTTGCGGCAGGCAACAGATGGGAGGTCGATTTACTTTGCGGGGAACAAGTCCCGACTGGCCAGGACGTAAGTCGTCAGCTTATCCAGCTTGATGTTGGAATGCTTGGAGATAAGCGCAATTTCCCCGTCATTCCGGCTCTCCGTCGCCACATCTTTCATCAGCACGCGGTGGTTCGAAATGGTGGCGGACGGCGTGTCCGGCGCGGACGCACTTTTATCATTCGAGTTGCTGCCGGGAAACGGCTTGTAGATCTTTGAATTCGGATCAGGGTACTGTCCTTCTCCGTTCCAGGTCCGGTTGGCGGGTTGCGTTGGGCCGTACTGCAGGTTCTGACCGGAGGCATCGCTAGCCGGGTAATACCAGGCGGTCGAGTAAACCTTGAGCGACGCCGATCCATTCTTCCACTGCACCGAGTCCATACGAATGGCAAGGCGCGATGGGGCGGTCTTCGTCTTTGCCACAGACTCGAGGACTTCTCCCGAAAAGATGGCGCTTCGCGGAATTACCGTGCCATCCACGAAAGTGGCGACTTCGAGCTTCGCCTGGATCTTGGTGCCAACCGGCGTCTTCCCGGCGACTACGCTTTGCTCGAGGATCACGGGAAACTCGCGTACGCCGGAAGGGCCAGAGGCCGGTTGCTGTTGGCCGAGCAAGATGGCGGAACCGAACGCACTGAGTACCAAGAGTGCTACTACCGTTGTCCTTGTAAACATCGGGGACCCCCATTACTCTTACAACCGGCTCATCGGAAACTGTTTTGTCTTGCGGAGAAAGCGAGCATTCCTACGGCGAGAGTATATCGCTGTTTCCGTACAAAGAGTGCTCCAACAATTAGCAAACAGACGGAAACACCGCTGCGATATCGATTTTGTTCTTGACAACGTTCGTCGGATGCATGTAACACCGTAAACGATTCCAATGTGAGAGTAGTCCCAGCTCTAATTAGCGCGATCTGTCAACCCAAGCGTTAAGCGCGACCAATCGATTTGGAGGTTCTAAATGATATCCCTCTCGCCCATGTTTGCCGGGAGTTTTGGTTTGGCTTTGAGGCGCAATGGCTCCCGCCTCGCAGTTCTTCTTTCCGCCTTCTTTGTAATTTTCGCCGCTTCCGCCTTGGCTCAGGAAGCAACCGTCCTCGGCACCGTGACCGATCCTACCGGCGCGTCGGTTCCCAACGCGGCCATCGTCATCACCGAAACCGAAACTGGCGTGACCCGTAATCTGACCACCAACAGCGACGGCCAGTACGTGGCGCCTGATCTGCACATTGGGCAGTACACCGTGCGGGTGTCAGCGACCGGTTTCAAGGCCGCCGAGCAAAAGAATCTTACGCTTGCCGTCGGTGACCGCACGCGTCTTGATTTCAAGCTGATCGTAGGCAGCGTTCAGGAGCAGGTAACGGTTGAGGCCAATGCCGTCGCAGTGCAAACCGACACCGGCGAGGTCAGCACCGTAATTAACGGGCAACAGGTGTCTAACCTCGGCATCAACGGTCGCACTCTTTACTCACTGTTTGCCCTAACGCCGGGCGCATCCAGTATCCAGACCGACCGTATTCCATTCACGCCGGTGAGTGCGGACGACAGCGTGAGCATCAATGGCCAGCGCGCAGGTCACAATCTTCAGCTCATCGATGGCGGCGAGAACCTTGACCGCGGTGGCAGCAGCGGCAGCGTCGCCCCCTCCATTGACTCGATCGCCGAGTTCCAGAACATGACTTCGAACTACAGCGCTGAATACGGCCTTTCCTCGGCGGCGACGATCAGCACGGTGATCAAGCAGGGGACCAATCAGTTTCATGCCTCGGGCTGGGAATATTTCCGCAACAACTATCTCAATGCCCGCAACTATTTCAACCCCGCCCCCGCCCCGGTTGCCGAGTTGCGCTACAACGTATACGGCTTCAATGCCGGCGGCCGGGTTCCTCTGTTTAAAGAGCATCCGACATTCTTCTTCTACAACATGGAGTGGCGCAGCGAGATTGACGGCGGCCTGCTCAACCTGCCGGTCCCCTTGGCGAGTGAGTACCCGACCGCGGCTGGCGCGGTGATTCCCACCACCTATAATGGCAAGTCCAGCATCATCTCGGATCCAAGCACTGTGCTCGGCTCCATTCAATTTGCGAACTGCCCTGGCGGTGTCGCACCCGCCGGCGTTACACCCGGGAAACCCTTTCCCAACAATACCATTCCTGCCTGCATGATTAGCGCCAACGCGACGGCGTTACTGACTGCTGGCGGCAAGTACGGCGGCATCTTTCCCCAGCCCACGAGCGGTGTGAATTTCATCGGTGGCAACAACTCTCCCACTACGCTGAGAGAGGAGATCGCTCGCGTAGATCATACCTTCAGCAGCAAATTCTCAGTCTTTGGGCATTGGATTTCCGAACAGACATCCCAGACCTACGGGACCACCCAGTGGAGCGGCGATAATGTGCCTACGATCGCCGATACTTTTGGCAACCCTTCCTACAGCGCGGTGATCCATACTACTTATGTCATCAGCCCGTCGCTGCTCAACGAGGCTTCGTTCAATTACAACGGCAACCGCATCGCTATCGTTCCTACGGGACTGGTAACCGCTCCCTCGGGCTTCACCTTCAATCGGTTGTTTACCGGACCCAACCTCGATACCCGCATCCCGTCGATCAATCTGAATGGCACGACTGGAGCCGACTACACTGCTAACTGGACGCCGTGGACCAACAGGGCGGACGACTACCAGATTCGCGATGATATTTCCCTGACCAAGGGAGCGCACCAGCTGAAGTTCGGGGCCAGTTGGGCGCTCTATAAGAAGAGCCAGGATGCTTTTGCCAATACCGAAGGAAACTTCAATTTCAACGGAAGTTTCAGCGGGAATGACTTCGCGGATTTCCTGCTCGGTGATGCGCAGCAGTACACCGAAGACGCGGCTAAGATTACCGGGCAGTGGAATAACGTCTCGTATGCCGCGTACCTCCAGGACAATTGGCGCGCAACCCACCGGCTTACTTTGAACCTTGGCTTAAGGTGGGACGGCGTGCCGCACACCTACGAAGCTAATAATCAGTCTACAAACTTCTACCCCAATCTCTACAATCCGGCCAACGCCGCCGTTCTGAATACGGTGAACTCCAGCATTTGCACTGCTATTGTCACCGGTTGCGCGGCGGTCACTCCGGCCGCAGCCTTTGGTACCAGCCCCAATCCGGTCTTGGCTGGAGTCAACTTCTATTTGAATGGTATCGGCAGGGGCGGAGTAAATGGAATTCCCAAGGGATTAGTCAACAATCATTGGGCGAATTTCGGACCCCGTATCGGTTTTGCCTATGACCTGAGCGGCCAAGGCAAGACTGTGGTTCGCGGCGGTTTCGGTATCATGTACGAACGCATTCAGGGCAACGACATGTATAACGGCGCCGTCAACCCGCCCGGCGATTTGAACCCTACGCTGAACGGCGTGTCTCTGTCCAACCCGGGACTTAACCTTACTAACGGCAGCACTATCAGCGCGGCCGCCTTGCCGATCCTTCCGGCCGGCGTCACCGGCATCGATTCGGTCAACTACAAGCTTCCGGTGAGTTACCAGTTCAGCGCTGGAGTGCAGCAAGCCCTGGGAGCACGCGCGGTTTTGGCAGTGTCCTACGTAGGCAGCCAAGACCGGCATGAAAACTTCTATCAAGAGCTCAATCTGTTTCCCGAGTCCATGATCCCGACGCTGCTTGCGCCCGGCGCTCCCAGCCCTAACCTGTATATGGACTACCCTGGCTTCGCAGGCATCAAGCAGGCAGAAAACGGAGCTAACGCGCATTACAACTCGCTGCAGATCGACTTGCATGGCAATGTGAGAAAAGACCTGCAACTCCAGGTCGGCTACACGCTTTCGAAGGCGATGGACGCGACTACCAGCACCGGCAGTGGCGGCGATCTCGATAATGCTACGAATCCCTACGCGGGATGGCGGTATGATTTCGGGCCGTCTCTATTCGACCGCAAGCAAATTGCCTTCGTCAACTTCGTCTACCAGATCCCGTTCCTGAACAACAGTGGCAACCACCTGATGAAATCAACCTTGGGTGGATGGGAACTGTCCGGGATCGTGACTGCGGAATCGGGAGCCCCCCTGAATCTTGGCGTGAGCGGAAGCAATGCTTCGAGCGTTGTTCCCAATTCCGGCGATCGGCCGGATCTCACTGGGTCGATCTCGTATCCGAAGACCGTGGCCGCGTGGTTCAATCCGTCCTCCTTTACGGCCCCTGTCTGCGCCACCGGTCCCGACTGTTACGGTAATCTCGGCTTTGATGCGTTGCGTGGTCCGGGCCGCGACAACTGGAACATCTCGCTGCTGAAGACCTTTGCCTTTACCGAACGCCTCCACCTGCAGTTCCGTGCGGATGCATTCAACATATGGAACCACACGCAGTTCAAAGGTGACGCCAATAACGGCGGCATTAGCGAAAACGTAAATTCCAGCAACTTTGGGGCTGTCACCGCGGCGTTCGATCCCAGGGAGTTCCAGCTCGCGCTGAAGCTGATGTTCTAGTCTGCTTCGGAAGTTCAACCTGCGCCCCGCTCGCACACCTAACGGCGAGCGGGGCGCAGCTGCTTTATCGCCTCGTTTTCTCCGCCTTGTTAATTCCAGATGCCGCAGCCAGCAGCGAAGAGATACCTGTTTTCGGAGAATGGATAAACTTGCTTCACTCGATGTCGGCAGTTGTGGAGGTTACAATTCCATAGGAGCGGGGCCGCTGGTCTCAGGCATGAAGACGAAGTGGAAGTCAGAAATCATTCTCATAGCGCTGCTCTTGCCGTTTTTATGTTCGATCTCCGCCGGGCAGGCGCCGGGTCCCGAAGATGCGATCGCGCTTGAGCAACAGGGAAAGTTGCCAGAGGCGGCCCAGGCTTGGAGGGCAGTGACGGCGCGAAATCCTGACGACGCCGCGGCCTTCGCCAGTCTGGGCGTAGTTCTCTCGAAGCAGCAAAAATATGCGGAAGCCGCATCCGCCTATCGGAGGGCGCTCGCACTCAATCCCAAACTGGCGGGCGTGTCGCTCAACCTGGGCCTTGCGGAGTTCAAGCAGGGCCACTTCCGGGCGTCAGCCGCTGCCCTTCGTGTCGCCTTGGCGGCTGATCCCTCCAGTGCTCAGGCGCGCTCGCTGCTAGGCCTCAGCTACTACGGCGAGCAACGATTTTCTGAGGCCATCCAGTATCTCGAGCCCGCGGCCCAAACTGACCCCGGCAATGTCGAATTGCATCGCCTGTTGGCGCAAAGCTGCCTGTGGGCCAAGAACTATTCCTGCGCTCTCGATGAGTTTCGGCAACTTCTGCAACTCAGTCCGGATTCCGCCGCCGCGCACGTCCTTACGGGAGAGGCTCTGGATGGATTGGGGAGAACTTCAGAAGCGATTACCGAGTTCAAGGCGGCGGCGAAAATATCGCCCAGCGAGCCCAACGTTCATTTTGGCCTTGGCTATCTCCACTGGAAATCGCAACAGTATGACGCGGCACGGCAGGAGTTCGAGCATGAAATAGCTCTTGACCCAAGCCATGCTCAGGCCTTGGCGTATCTGGGCGACATTGAATGGAAAAACAACCATGCCGACCGAGCGCTCTCCCTGCTCAAGCGCTCGATCGAGGCCCAGCGGGACCTGCGCGTCGTCTATGTCGATCTGGGCGCCATCTACATGCAGCAAAAAGACTATAAAGACGCCCAGGCGGCTCTGCTTCGCGCCGTGGCCCTTGATCCCGACCTGCCCGATGCCCACTATCAGCTGGGACGTTTGTATCAGGCACGCGGCGATTCAGCCAGCGCAGAGAAAGAACTGCACAAGGTGCGGGAATTGCACAAGAAGGAGGAGGACAGCCTAGTGGGAAAGATCTCCGCTTCTCCGCCTGCGCTGAATCCATCGGAGGCCAGATAACGTGACCGCAAAAGCGAAAGCGAATTTGATTGGCAAAGCCAATAGAAGCTACGAGCCCAAGCCGGAACATAAATTTTCCTTTGGATTGTGGACGCTTGGCAATCGCGGGCGCGATCCCTTCGGCGACGCCGTGCGTCGCACCATGCCTCCGGTAGAGATCGTGTCCGTACTGGGTGAGATCGGCGCCTGGGGGGTAAACCTGCATGACAACGACTTGGTGCCGATCGACGCGTCCCCGGCGGAACGCGACCGCATTGTGCGAGAATTCCGTAAAGCCTGCGAGGAGAGCGGGATCGTCGTCCCCATGGCGACCGTATCCCTGTTTTTTCACCCTGTTTTTCGGGACGGAGCATTTACCGCCAACGATGCCGAAGTGCGCGCCTACGCTTTGCAGAAAACTTTGCGTGCCATGGATCTAGGCGCGGAACTTGGCGCGAAGATATTTGTTTTGTGGGGCGGCCGCGAGGGCGTCGAAACCGATGCCTGCCGCCGCGCCGATGAGGCCATCCAACGCCTGCGCGAGGCCGTCAACTATCTTTGCGAATACAACATCGCTCAAGGATATAAATACCGCTTCGCCCTGGAAGCCAAGCCGAATGAGCCTCGCGGTGACATTTATATGGCTACCACCGGCCACTACCTAGGATTTATTCCCACGCTCGATCATCCCGAGATGGTCGGCGTTAATCCCGAAGTCGCGCATGAACAGATGGCGGGACTCAACTTTATGCACGGAGTGGCTCAAGCCTGGGATGCCGGCAAGCTTTTCCATATCGACTTGAACGATCAAGCTCCGGGACGTTACGACCAGGATCTGCGTTTCGGCTCAGCCAATCCCAAGTCTGCATTCTGGCTGGTGAAATTCCTGGAGGACGTCGGCTACGACGGCTCCCGGCATTTCGACGCTCATGCTTACCGCACGGAAGATTACGACGGGGTCAAAGACTTTGCCCGGGGCTGCATGCGGACTTATTTGATTCTCAAAGAAAAGTCTGCTCGCTGGAATGCCAACGAAGAAATTCAAGCCATTCTCAAGGAAATTTCCGCCGATGTCCCCGGCATTCCGAAAGCCAGCCGGTATTCGGGCAAAGGGGCAGCGGCTTTGCTGTCTCACGTTTTCAATAAAGATGCGATTCTGCAGAAACGCTTGCCGTACGAAAAGCTGGACCAGTTGACGATCGACATTCTGCTCGGAGTTCGATAATCGTTCTCGCTCCCGGGAAGGTTGTCCCGTGCTTTCCACGGGCGGTCGCGGACTGCTTTCGGTGGAGCGACCTAGACTGCAGGACTGAAGTCCCTCTACGCCCGGCCCTTTTTCGCCGCCACGGCGGCCGCTTTCCCGGCGACTTCCCAGGGACGCTTGGGGCGATCTACGGGGGGCTTGTCCCGATTCTCGATGCGGTCGTAGTGGTAGGACTCGCTCACTGTTCCCAGCGACTCGTTGTACAGGCTGGGCAGACCCAGTGCTTCCTTCAGTTCTTCGGAGAAAGACTGCAGCGCCTTCAAGTGATCGGCCGTGGCTGGGATTTCTGTTTTGGAGGTCTTGAGAAACTGCTGGTATCCCCGGTTGATCAACTTCGAAATCTCGCTCCCGATCAGGTAGCCGGGATAGGCGAAGATCTTCACGGTGTCGTCGTTCCCCTTTTGAATGGCAGCCGAAACGTTGTATTTGCGCAGGAACACGCGGGCATTGGTGCCGGGGGCGTCGGTTGTGTCGAAACCGTGATCGCGCAGCCAGGCTAGCGCTTCTTCATAAGTTCGTTCCTCAACTGTTTTAGCCATGGTGTTTCGATTCAACCTTTCGTTGCCCGCCTATTAGATGCTTTCTTTATAGCGACCGACCCTAACTTTAGACAAGCTGCATCGCCGGGCGAACCTTGTTCATCTAAACAAACTACTACATACCTTGTTTCCGGCCACATAGCACATTACGTTGGTCACGCGGTTCCGGTTCAGACGGGCACACCGGTCTACAACAATGACAGCAAAGTCGATGGCGGCAGAACCCGAGAAAACGCGAGAAGCGGCCCTAGGACTGGGCGAAACACTGGGCCACAGCCTGATCGAACGGATCGGGAATACTCCGTTGTTGCGTCTGGATGCGCTCACCAGTGACCTGCCCGGTGTAGCACTTCTGGGTAAGGCCGAATGGTACAACCCGGGCGGATCGGTGAAGGATCGCGCCGCCGCCAACATCGTGGCCGAAGCCCGCCGCAGCGGTCAGTTGCGGGCCGGGCAGATTCTGCTCGATGCCACCAGCGGCAACACCGGCATCGCTTATGCCATGCTGGGCGCAGCCGAAGGATTCCCGGTCACGCTGTGCATGCCAGAAAACGTCTCGCGCGAGCGCAAGCAAATTCTGCTGGGCTATGGCGCCAACATTTTGTATACCGATCCGGGCGACGGGTCCGATGGCGCGATTCGTCGGGCGCGCGAACTGGCCCATCAACATCCCAACCAGTATTTTTACGCCGACCAGTATTCGAACGAAGCCAACTGGAAGGCCCATTATCACGGGACCGCGAACGAAATCTGGCAGCAGACTCAGGGACGAATCACGCATTTCGTGTCGATGTTGGGCACGAGCGGCACTTTCGTCGGTACCACGCGGCGTTTAAAGGAACTGAATCCTGCGGTGCAATGCGTCTCGCTACAGCCCGATTCTTCCTTTCACGGTATTGAAGGCGCCAAGCACATGGCGAGCGCGATCGTACCGAAGATTTACGATCCGGCTCTGGCCGACGACAATCTTGAGATCGGCACTGAAGACGCATACGCCATGGCGCGCCAGCTCTCGCGCAACGCCGGACTCCTGGTCGGCATCTCCGCCGCAGCTGCCGTTGTAGGGTGTCTGAAGATCGCCCGTGAGCTGCGGTTGAAAACAGGCCAGGAAGCCGTGTTCGTGACCATCCTCTGCGATTCCGGCGACAAGTATCTGAGCGAGCGATTCTGGAACGAAGGCTGATCGGAATACTCCCCATGCTCAAACTTGCTCGCGAAGATTACGACTCCCTCCGCCGACATGGCGAGGAAACCTACCCTCACGAATGCTGCGGAGTTCTGCTCGGTCGCGTCGAGGATGATGGGACCCGGGTCGTAACCTCGACCGCGCGCTGCGGGAACACCCGCACCGACTCTGCCCACAACCGTTACAACATTGATCCCAGGGAACTGGTGCGCATCCAGCGTGAGGGCCGCGAGCGCGGGGAAGACATTGTTGGCTTCTATCATTCCCATCCCGACCACCCGGCGCAGTGGTCCTCCACCGACTTGGCCGAGGCCCACTGGTTCAGCTGCTCCTATGTCATCACCAGCGTGGAAAAAGGGAAAGCGGCGCTTACGAGCGCGTTCGAACTGACCGGTACAGACGAGAGCGACAAGCGGCTACTGGACGAGACCGTAGAAGTCGACTGAAGAATGTTTCTGGGGGACAGCCGGGGGCGGCTGTCTCACACATCAATCTTTGAGTTCGGCTCCGGGCAAATTTCGTGATTCAGTTGAGCCCCTTGGCCAAATCCCTTGTCCGGCACGGGGGATGCGCGATTTTCACAGACGGCAAATAGGATTCATCCCTCGCCTTCGCATCGATCCGTGTCAATGTTTGACGCGAAACTCCGCGTCGGATGCGGGATCTGCGAAAAGCCAGTGGTGCTCCTGCACCAAATCCGGTCATCTGCCTGTGGACGGGCTGCACTCGATTGAAAATGCATGGGGTTACAGAGCGCGATTTTTCGTTGACGGAATTTATAGAAGGAGTACAACTAAATCGTTCTTTGACAGCTTCTTAAGTTTTTCCGGTTGGTGCGGCGTCTGGGGCTCAAGCGGAGTCACTTTCCTGATCGCAAGATTGGGAAGGAGGGTGAGCAAGGGTCTATAGCAAAGCGCTGGTTGAGGAGAACGAGGAAGAAATGTTGAAGGCAGGATAGAGTTCCGAGGCGTAGGGTAGGTTTATC
>DATBYA010000059.1:0-115759 GCA_036514015.1 Candidatus Sulfotelmatobacter sp. | reverse complement strand
CTTTCAGACCGAGAGCCCTAATGGAAAGAACGCGCTGAACTATGCTGTCCGCAAGCCACTTGGGGTCGTTGGCATTATCACTCCCTGGAACCTGCCTCTCTTGTTGCTGACGTGGAAGGTCGCACCCGCCTTGGCGTGTGGAAATACGGTGGTCGTGAAACCTTCGGAGGAAACTCCGGCGACCGCAACGCTGCTCGCCGAGGTGATGAAGGAATCTGGAATTCCCAACGGAGTCTATAACCTGGTCCACGGCTTTGGAGCAAACTCGGCGGGCGAATTTCTGACGCAGCACGCGGATGTTAATGCGGTCACCTTTACCGGCGAGTCCGAGACCGGGACCTCCATCATGAAGACGGTTGCGGCATCGGTAAAGCAAGTTTCTTTTGAACTCGGCGGCAAGAATGCCGCGATCGTTTTCGCCGACTGTGACTTCGAAGAAACGGTAAGCGGGGTCAGCGAGGCTGTATTCTTCAATAGCGGGCAGGTTTGCCTGTGCGCGGAGCGCGTTTACGTTGAACGCGCGATTTTCGATCGATTCGTCGACGCCCTGAAGCGCAAGGCAGAGGGCCTGCGAGCAGGGTCTCCCTGGGAAGAGGCCACGGACCTTGGGCCGCTGATTTCGTCGCAGCATCGCGAGAAAGTGCTTTCGTATTACCGATGGGCACGCGAAGAAGGAGCGACTGTCATCACCGGGGGCGGTGTTCCCGAGTTCGGCGATGAGCTCGACCGGGGCTTTTACGTGCAACCGGCGATCTATACTGGACTGCCGGAATCGGCGCGCTGCGTGAAGGAAGAAATCTTCGGGCCGGTGTGTCATGTCGCTCCTTTCGACACGGAGGAGGAAGCGGTTAGTATGGCGAATGACACAAGGTACGGATTGGCGGCTTCAATTTGGACGACGAATTTGAAGCGCGGCCATCGCGTGGCGCAGCAGATGAAGGTCGGCATTACGTGGGTGAATTGCTGGTTCTTGCGGGATTTGCGAACGCCGTTTGGCGGCGTAGGGCTCTCCGGCATCGGACGCGAAGGCGGCTTGCATTCACTGAATTTCTATTCCGAGCTGAACAATATCTGCATCCGGTTGTAGGTCTGAGCCGGACCAGTGGAAATCGAACGATGGGGAAAGTCGAGAGCAAAGTAATTGACGGCAAGGCCAGGCCGCGAGGCAGATATCCACACGTCAAGCGCGCGGGCGACTTCCTTTTTGTATCCGGGACGAGTGCGCGCCGCGCCAATAACACGATTGCCGGCGCCGAGGTCGATGAGCTGGGAACGACGCATCTCGATATTCGGGAGCAAACCAAGTCTGTCATCGAGAACGTGCGTGACATTCTGTCAAGCGTGAACGCGCAACTCGAGGATCTCGTCGAGCTGACGACTTACCTGGTGAATATGAACGATTTCGCGGGATACAACCAGGTATACGGCGAATATTTCGGCAACGATGGGCCCGCTCGAACCACCGTGGCTGTGCACCAGTTGCCGCATCCGCATCTGCTGATCGAAATCCGGGCGATGGCCTACAAGCCCGAGAAATAGGAGTCCTATGCCGTCCATTAAGACGCTCCAGGCGCTCAACTTTCAGGGATGGATTGAAGAAAACAGAGAAAAGTTCAAACCGCCGGTGGGAAATGCGCAAGTGTGGGAAGATGGCGAGATGATGGTGACCGTGGTCGGAGGTCCCAACCAGCGGCGCGATTATCACGACGATCCAACCGAAGAATTTTTCTACCAGCTGAAGGGCAACATTTTTCTTCGCATCATGGAGACTCCCGGCAAGCCTCCGCTCGAGGTTCCGATCAGAGAGGGCGAGATCTTTCTGCTGCCCAAGCACATGCGGCATTCGCCCCAGCGGCTGCAAGAGGGCAGCATCGGAGTGGTAGTGGAGATGCCACGCCCTGAGGGCGCACGGGATGGGTTTGAATGGTATTGCCAGAAGTGTCATCAATTGCTACATCGGGCAGAAGTAAAACTGAAGAGTATTGTGCGCGATCTGCCTCCCTTGTTTGAGCAGTTCTACAGCAACGAGAACCTGCGCAAGTGCAAACACTGTGGCGCGGTTCATCCCGGCAAACAATAAAGATGGCTGTCATCGACATCCACAATCATTTCTTTCCCCGCACCTGGCCGGATCTAGCGGCGCGTTACGGCACGCCCGACTGGCCGTGGATCAAGCACACGGACGCAGGGGAGGCGGAGATCATGGTCGGCGGTCGATTCTTCCGCCAGATTTATTCCGCCTGTTGGGATCCTGAAGTGCGGCTCAGCGAAATGGACCGGGACGGCATCGAGATGCAGGTTTTCTCCGCCACGCCGGTTCTGTTTGCCTACGAGCGTCCCTCCGAGCATGCATCGGACTGTGCGCGCTTGTTCAATGATGCCGCGCTGGAACTGTGCGCGCAGGGAAAGGGCCGGCTGAAGTCATTGTGCCAGGTTCCTTTGCAGGATATCGACGAGTCGTGCAAAGAACTGAGCAGGTGCATGCGGGCGGGCCATCTTGGGGTGCAGATTGGCAATCACGTGGGCAATAAAAATCTCGACGATCCGGGCATTGTGACATTTCTGCATCACTGCGCGGATGAAGGCGCGGCGGTGCTGGTTCATCCCTGGGACATGATGGCACCGCAGCGGATGTCGAGCTACATGATGCCCTGGACCGTGGGCATGCCGGCGGAGACGCAGCTGGGTATGGTTGCACTGATTTTAGGGGGAGCATTCGACAAGCTGCCGCCAAGGCTGCGAATTTGCTTCGCTCACGGCGGAGGAAGTTTCGCGTTCCTGCTGGGACGGCTGGAGAACGCATGGCACCATCATCCGGCGGCCCATGGCGTTTGCGAGTTGCCGCCCAGCCAGTATTTGAATCGTTTCCATGTGGATTCGGCCGTGTTTGACGATCGCGCACTGCACTTTCTGGTCGGAACCATGGGAGCCGATCGCGTGATGTTGGGTTCGGATTACCCCTTCCCTCTGGGTGAACATCAGGTAGGATCGCTGATTCGAACCAGTAATTTGCCGGAACCTGCGAAAGCCCTGTTGCTGGGCGGAAATGCAGCTTCGTTTCTGGGATTGAAAAGCGAGAACGCCGTCGCGACCGCCGAGGCAGTGACATCTTCAGGCGGAGGGCCAATCGTGCCCCAGGGCGAGCAGCTTACTTACAGTTCGTATCTCAAGGTTCCGGAGCTCCTTAAACTCCAACATCCACAATCTTGGCCGCAACATCACGATGAGTTACTTTTCATCATCGTGCACCAAACCTATGAGCTGTGGTTCAGGGAATTGTTGCATGATCTGGACGCGGTGGTCGCGAACCTGCGGGCGGCGGGGACGAATCCTTCATCACGAGACGAAGTGTATGAAGCGGCGCGGCTGCTGCGACGCTGCACGGAAATTACGCGAGTGCTGGTGGAGCAGTTTACGATTCTGGAGACCATGCTCCCCACGCACTTCCTGGCATTCCGCGGCAAGCTGGAACCGGCCAGCGGATTTCAATCGGAGCAATTTCGTGAGCTGGAATTCCTGTGCGGCCTGAAGGACGAGAAGATGTTGCGCTATCACCGGCCGACTCCGGAGGCGCATGCTCTTTTGGAACGACGACTGAGTGAGCCGTCTCTGCACGATGTCTTCTTCGACGCGTTGCGGTCGATGGGCAAGCTGCGGGTCGATGACAACGCGACCGAACGTGAGCGCTTCGACGCGCGAGCCCGGGCGATCCTTTCGCTTTACCGGGATGAGCGCAGCCATCGCGACTGGATTGATGTGTGCGAACGGCTTACAGAGTTTGACGAACTGGTGGTGAGCTGGAGGCTTCGGCACATTCAATTGGTAGAGCGCGTGATTGGTGTGCGTAGGGGAACCGGGGGAAGCGCTGGTTCGTCGTACTTGAAACATACGCTGGACAAGAAATTCTTCCCGGAACTGTGGGAGGCGCGGACGCTGCTGACCGAATAACCCGTTAACTCTTCCGCGCAACCTGTTCATTCTCTTTTCGGCATGGCTAACAACGCCAGGAACATCTCGCTGATTGGCGCAGGGCTCAACGGACCACTGCTTGCCCTTGGCCTGGTCAGGCGCGGTTTTTGCGTTGAGATCTACGAACGTCGTCCGGATATGCGACGCGTGCCCATCCCCGCAGGCCGGTCGATCAATCTGGCCCTGTCTACCCGTGGCATCCACGCGCTCTCCGAAGCCGGTCTGTGGAACGACATGCGAAAGGTCGCCATTCCGATGAAGGGAAGGATGATGCATTCGGTTACATCCGATCTTACCTTTCAGCCTTATGGGAAGAATGAAGCTGAAGTCATCCATTCCATTTCACGCGCCGAACTGAATATTGTGCTGATGAGCGCGGCCGAGGCCCACGGCGTTCAGATTCATTTTCAACAACGCTGCATCGGCATCGACCCCAAGACGCGAGCGCTTCAGGTCCGGAATGAGCGGACCAACGAGGACCGTAGGCTTGACTCACCTGTGGTAATCGGTTGTGATGGATCGGCGTCGGCGGTCCGTGGGGAAATGCTCAAGTTGAGCCGCTTCAATTTCTCACAGCAGTATCTCGACTACGGGTACAAGGAACTGACGATTCCAGCCGGAGCCGAGGGAAAGCGTGTCCTCGAAACCAACGCCCTTCACATCTGGCCGCGGGGCAACTACATGCTCATTGCCCTGCCCAACGTTGACGGGACATTTGCCTGCATTCTTTTTCTGCCGTTCGAAGGTCCGGACAGTTTTGCCCAATTGATCACGCCAGCTGCGGTGGTCGAGTTTTTTCAGTCGCGGTTTCCGGATGCGATTCCGCTTATGCCCGATCTGGCTGAGAGCTTTTTTGCCAATCCCACGGGTGCGATGGCGACAATCAAATGCTCGCCCTGGCATCTTGACGGGCGGATTCTGCTGCTGGGGGATGCAGCGCATGCGATTGTTCCTTTCTTCGGACAGGGAATTAACTGCGGTTTTGAAGACTGCACTGCGTTCTTGGCACTGCTGGACCGGTATGGAGCCGACTGGGACCGGGTTTTCCGAGAGTTCGAAGAGGCGCGAAAAATCAATACCGATGCGATTGCCGACCTGGCTGTCGAAAACTTTGTGGAGATGCGAGACCGTGTGGCCGATCCGAGATTTCTGTTGCGCAAGAAGGTAGAGCTGGCTCTGGAGGCAAAATATCCGCAGCTGTTTGTGCCCAAGTATGCAATGGTGACCTTTCATCGTATTCCCTACGCAACCGCGCTAAAGCGTGGGCAAGTGCAGGATCTCATGCTGACGGAGCTTTGTGATGGGATCGATCACATCGAAGACCTCGATTGGAAGAAGGCCGACAGGTTGATCCGCAGCGAACTCCCCCCTGTGGAGCTGGTTTCGTGACTGTTCCTCGATTTCAGGCCAGCGAAGATTTTGCAGTGGCAATGGATGCCCGCGATCCCCTGGCGCAGGTTCGCCAGCGCTTCCTCATTCCAAAAACAAGAACTGGGGAGGATTGCATTTATCTGTGCGGGCACTCGCTCGGGCTGCAGGCGAAAACGGCGAGCGCGTATCTTGAGCAGGAGCTTCGCGACTGGGCGGATCTCGGCGTGGAAGGGCACTTCCATGCACGGAACCCGTGGATGCCTTATCACCGGCTCCTCACACAGCAGACCGCAGGGCTGGTGGGGGCAGAACCGGCGGAAGTGGTGGTGATGAACTCGCTGACCGTGAACTTGCACCTGATGATGGTGTCGTTCTATCGTCCCACGACCGACAGGCACAAGATTCTCGTCGAAGGCGGAGCTTTTCCCTCGGATCAGTATGCGGTCGAGTCGCAAATCCGCTTCCATGGTTTTGATCCAGCCTCGTCGCTGCTCGAACTCATGCCCCGGGAGGGCGAAGCCTGCCTGCGCGATCAGGATATCGAGTCGCTGATCGAACAAGAAGGCGACTCGATTGCGCTGATCCTCATCGGGGGAGTGAACTACGTCACCGGACAAGCGTTCGACATGGAAGGAATCACCAGAGCCGGGCAGCGAAAGGGGTGCGTCGTCGGATTCGATCTGGCCCATGCCGTCGGAAACATACCGCTGCGGCTGCACGACTGGGGGCCCGATTTCGCGGTCTGGTGCAACTACAAATACTTGAATGGAGGTCCGGGATGCGTTGGAGAATGTTTTGTCCACGAACGACATGCGCGCGCGTGGAACCTGCCCCGCTTGGCGGGATGGTGGGGACACGATGAGACAACGCGCTTCCGGATGGGGCCGCACTTTCATGCCATGGAGGGGGCAGAAGGCTGGCAATTGAGCAATCCTCCGATCCTGGCGCTGGCCGCTCTGCGCGCCTCGATGGAAATCTTCGCTGAGGCGGGCCTAGAACGGTTGCGGGCCAAGAGCGTGTGGCTCACCGGATACATGCAATTCCTGTTCGATCAGCACGCTTCGCACCGGTTTTCTGTCATCACGCCACGCGAGGAGGAAAGAAGGGGCGCTCAGCTCTCGATCCGGTTACCAGGCGCTAGCCGCAAACTTTGCGACCAGCTGGCCGCGGTGGAAGTGATCGCAGACTGGCGGGAGCCGGACACCCTGCGGGTCGCGGCGGTGCCCCTGTACAACTCCTATCAGGACGTTTACCGTTTCGTGCAGCGCTTTTCCGCCGTACTTTCGTAGGTGCTCACACCGCGTAAGTGCTTCCCCCCAGATTCCGTCTCGCCATCTTGATTACCTCGGTAATACATGCGCGGTTCCCGCGGACCATACAATTTGGAACGTGGGGAAATCTCCGCTTCAGCACGCAAGCAAGTGGACGGCCGCCGCGTGCGCGGTGGTGTGCGCACAGGTCCTGCTGTCGCTGTTGGCCCCCCGCGGATTTGCTCTGACGGCCTTTGGCGACATTCTGCAAGATCTCATTCTGCTTTGCGCAATGGGCGCAGTCTTTTCCAATGTGAGGCAGGCGGCACCGAAGGCCCGCTTATTCTGGACGCTTCTGGGTCTAGGTCTGGGGATGTGGCTGGCCGCACAACTCATGTGGACCTATCTGGAAGTTTATTTGCGGCATGACGTGCCCAATTCATTCGTTGGCGATGTAATTCTGTTTCTACACATCGTTCCCATGATGGCCGCGGTAGCGATCGAACCACATGTTCAGCAGGGCGAGCGCAGGTTGCGAGTGGGCACGCTCGATTTCGCGCTTCTGTTTACATGGTGGCTTTTTCTGTACCTGTTTGTCGTGATTCCCTGGCAGTATGTACATCCCAGCGAACTCGCGTATGGCAGAAGTTTTGACCTGCTGTATGTTTCCGAAGAGCTGGTATTGGCCACCAGTTTGATGCTGGTATGGCGACGGAGCCACGGAGCGTGGCGCAGCCTTTACTTCCATCTCTTCGTCGCAACCTTGCTCTATTGCGTCGCCTCACTGATGGCTAGCGAGGCTATCGATCTCCATCTGTATTACACGGGCAGTCTCTTCGACGTGCCGCTGGTGGCGGGAATGGTCTGGTTTGTGCGGATTGGCTTCTTGCCGCGCGAGATCGTGGCCCAGCATCCGTTCGAAGAAGTGCCCAGTCGCGGTCACGAAATTTGGAAAGCGCGTCTCGCTATGGTGGCCGTCTTCATCACTCCGCTCATGATGGCCTGGGCGCAATTCGGCGGAGATGCGCCGCAGAAGGTTCGCACTTATCGACTGCTATTGACCGTAGGTACTATGCTGGTGATGGGCACATTAGTGTTTTTCAGACAACATTTGTTGGATCAGGAGTTACTCAGCCTGCTGCGATTGTCGAGGCAGAACCTGGACGAAATGTGCCGGCTCAAGGATGAACTGGAAAACAAGGAACATTCGCTGAGGTGGCACAGTCTGGAATTGCAACGAAAGAATTTGGAGTTGCAGGAAATCTCCTTCACGGATGTACTGACCGGAGTTTGGAACCGGCGCTATCTGGAAGAGATTCTTCCGGCAGAGGCCGGACAGGTTCTGCGAAATTATCAGCGCGCCCGAGGCAGCGAGGTTCGGGAACTGGATCATCGCGACCTGGTCTTCATCATGGTGGACATGGATTTTTTCAAAGAAGTAAACGATCGGCACGGCCATCCTGCGGGAGACAGGCTTTTGCAACTCGTGGCACAAAGGCTCTCTACCGTCGTCCGCAAGTCCGATGTGCTGGTGCGCTGGGGCGGAGAGGAATTTCTCATCATGAGTCGTTCGGCCGATCCGTCGGGGATTCCAGCGTTCTGCAGCCGTATTCTGGAAGTGATGGCGTCGGAAGCGTTCGATCTTGGCCAGGGAATCACCGTAAAAAAGACCTGTTCCGTGGGATGGGCCGCCTACCCCTGGAGCCGCGATGCGTTTGAGGCGATTTGCGCCGAGGAATCGATTGCGTTGGCGGACGCGGCTCTCTATCGAGCCAAGGCTCTGGGCAGAAATCAGGGGGTGGGGATTGTCGCGACGGATGCCGCGAGCCTGTGTCCTCAGAACATCAATCTGGTATCAGTGCGAGACGGAACCCCTCCGCTCGCGCGCACGATAAAAACAGAGTGCCCCAGCCAACGGGCATTCTCCGCAAGCCATTGCGAAACCGAACCTGTCGAGAAGTTCAACATTTAGGCTTTCCAGCGGGGCAAGTACCGCTGCATTAATATGAGATTCTCAGGCGCTTGACCTGGGAGAGCGCGTTGACTACATTGGGTAGCCGGTTCCCGGCTGCCGAGGCACAACTCCGAATGAATGCCAAGAATCCTTCGCGCAAGACTGGCCTTCGCCAGAAGGCTCAACTCATGTCCGCATCGGAAATTGAGCGTACGCTGGTACGACTGGCTTACGAAATCGTGGAAAAAAATGGCGGGATCGACGGCCTGGGACTGGTCGGAATTCGCCGTCGTGGAGTTCCGATCGCGGAACGATTGGGCAAGATCATTACCCGAATCGAGAACGCGAAAGTACCGGTGGGAACTTTGGATATAACTTTTTACCGCGATGATCTCTCGACGCTAGGCCCTAAGCCAGTGGTGCAGGAGAAAGAGATTGGATTTGAGATTGAGGATAAGAACATTGTGCTGGTCGATGATGTTCTGTTTACGGGACGCACTACTCGGGCCGCGCTGGACGCGCTCTTTTCGCACGGCAGACCGCGACGCGTGCAACTGTGCGTGCTGATCGATCGCGGACATCGGGAAATTCCCGTCGAAGCGACGTTCGTGGGCCGCAATGTGCAGACCGCTACGAGCGAAGTGATCGAGGTGAAGCTGACGGAAATCGATGATGCCGAGAAGGTTCTGCTCATGGAGAAATAGAGAACCACCAGCTAAAGATGGCAAGGATAAAAGGACGGTGGAGTTGACCCACCGTCCGATTGTTTTTAAAGACCGCAAATGGTTAGGCGATTCTGGTGCAGACGGCTTTGGTTTGTGTGTAGAGATTGAGGGCGTCGTGTCCCATCTCGCGTCCCCAACCAGATTGTTTGTAACCTCCAAAGGGCATGGCCGCGTCGAAGATGTTGTAGCAGTTGATCCACACCGTGCCGGCGCGAAGCTGCTCCGCCATGCGATGCGCCTTGCCAATGTCCCGCGTCCAGACGGCAGCGGCCAAGCCGTAGTCGCTGTCGTTGGCCCGGGGAATGATTTCTTCCGGATCCGTAAATGGCATCGCCGTCACGACCGGTCCGAAGATTTCTTCCTGCACGACTTTCATGTTTTCCTTGGTGTTTACCAGGACCGTAGGTTCAACGAAGTATCCACGGTCACCGGTCTTGTGGCCGCCAGCCATAGCTTTTGCGCCTTCGGAGAATCCGGACTCTAAGTAACCGCAAACCCGATTCATTTGTTCTTCTGAAACCAGAGGACCCATCTGCGTGTCCGGGTCAAGACCCGAGCCGACTTTAATTTTTCGGGCCTGCTCCGCCACCCCTGCCACGACCTGATCGTAAACCGGTTTCTCGACGTACAAGCGCGAACCGGCGCAGCAGCACTGGCCATGGTTGAAGAAGATGGCGCTCGCCGAGCCGGGAATGGCAGTCTCGAGATCCGCATCTTTGAACACGACGTTGGGAGATTTGCCACCCAACTCTAACGACACTTTCTTAAGGTTGCCGGTCGCGGCGTGGACGATCAGCTTGCCCACTTCCGTGGACCCGGTGAAAGCGATCTTGTCTACGTCGGGATGAGCCGCCAACGCGGCCCCGGCCGTCTCGCCATAGCCGGGCACAATGTTGACGACGCCGTCGGGGAAGCCGGCCTCCATGATCAGATCCCCAAGACGCAGCGCGGAGAGCGGAGTTTGCTCGGCGGGTTTCAATACGACGGTGCAACCTGTAGCTAATGCCGGACCAAGCTTCCACGCCGCCATGAGAAGCGGGAAGTTCCACGGGATGATTTGGCCAACCACGCCAACGGGCTCGCGCAGCGTGTACGCGAGATACTTTGCTCCGGGCGTGTAGGGAACCGAGAGAGGAATGGTGTTGCCTTCGATCTTGGTCGCCCATCCCGCCATGTAGCGGAACAGATCAACCGTCAGCGGGACGTCGGCGGCCTTGGCAATGTTGAGGGGTTTGCCGTTGTCGAGGCTCTCGATATAGCCGAATTCCTCGGTATGCTGTTCGAGCAGATCGGCGAGTTTCCAGATCAGGCGGCCGCGTTCGGATGCAGTCATCCGTCGCCAGGGACCGTTGTCAAAGGCTTTGCGCGCAGCGCTTACGGCCTGATTGATATCTTCGCGATCGCCTTCTGCGACCTGAGCCAAAACTTCGCCGGTAGCGGGATTGTAGGTAGGAAAAGTTTTTCCGGAGGCGGCGTTCACCCACCTTCCGTTGATCAACATTTTTCGTGGCTTATCGATGAACTCCGCGACTTGTGGATGAATTTGAGGGGAAACTGCGATGCCCATATATGTCCTCCTTGGTGAAACCGAAACGTGCAAAACGAGAATGAAGCGGCGAAGCGGACGCAGGTATGCTAGCGCCGGACCACTACAAATGCAAATCGCGAACCGGCGCCGACGATCGAATCCCGACGACTATTCGCCGTATGGGACCCAGATATTTTTGACCTGCGTGGCGTGCTCGAGGAACCAGCGGCCTTCCGCCTGCTTGGGATTAAACCAATCGATCGTGCGGCCTTCGTTCGTCCAGACCTGTTTCAGATTTCCACTCGACATCGCCTTCGCTGCCGCGACGGTAGCCGCGTCCCCGTAACACCAAATCCCATCGACGTCATCGTGTTCGGCGAGTGTCTTCAGAAGCTGCGAGGCATAGCCGGTCACGATATTTACCGCCCCGCCGGGCAGGTCACTGGTATCGAAAAGCTGGTAGAGGTCGCCGGTGATGAGAGGATATTTTTCCGATGGAATGGCAATCACCGTGTTGCCCGCGGCGAGCAGTGGCATCACCAGCGAAAGAAAACCCAGCAGCGGAGCTTCCGCGGGGCAGATTACACCGACCGTTCCAATCGCCTCGTTCATCGCGATTGCGATATTGCGGAAAGGCGGATTGTGCACCGCGCCGTCGAATTTGTCGGCCCATGCTGCATACGAAAAGATGCGTTCGATGCCAAGGTCGACCTCGGCAGTGGCTTGTTTCTCGCCCACGACCCCGGCGAGTCGCTGGACGATTTCACCACGCCGTTGGGCGAGGTTCTCCGCACAGTAATAGAGAACTTGCGCCCGATTGTGCGCCGTAGCCTTTGCCCATGCCTCAGCCTTGCGAGCCGCTTCGACGGCATTGCGAATGTCTTTACGACTGCCCAGAGGAGCTTCGCCTAACAGTCGGCCGTCAGGCGAGCGCACTTCCATGCTGTAGCCGGAGTCGGGACGCGCCTGCTTGCCGCCAATATAGAGCTTAACCGTGCGGTCAATGGCGGGCGTACTTGCGTCGGGTTTCTCTTCTGTCTGAGTAGCCGGGAGAGCGTTCGCAGTTTGCAGTTTCGGCGCATGCTGGAACCAGGCGGGCTCCATGTACTCGAGCAACCCTTCTCTACCACCTTCGCGGCCATATCCGCTCTCGCGATATCCGCCAAAGCCGCAAGCTGCGTCGAACAGATTTGTGCAATTTACCCATACGACGCCCGCCTTGAGTTGCGCCGCCACCTGCAACGCCACGTTGATGTTCTCGCTCCACACGCACGATGCCAAGCCATAGACCGTATTATTGGCCAACTCAACCGCTTCCTTGGGAGTGCGGAAAGTCATCGCCGCGAGAACAGGGCCGAAGATTTCCTGCTGCGCGACGATCGACGTTGGATGCACATTGCTCAGAAGAGTCGGAGGAAAATAGAAACCCCGCGAGGGCAACACAACTTGAGGTTGCCAGCAGGTTGCGCCATCCGCCACGCCCTGTGCCACCATGCGTTCGATGCGATCCAGTTGCACGCGCGCGACGATGGGGCCGATATCAATCGCCTTATCGAGCGGAGGTCCGACGCGCAGGGTGCTCATGCGGTCGCGAATCTTGGACATCAACGTCTCCGCGATGCTCTCCTGCATTAGCAGGCGCGAACCCGCGCAGCACACTTGTCCCTGGTTGAACCAGATTCCATCGACGAGACCTTCGACTGCGCTGTCGAGGTCGGCATCTTCGAAGACGATGAACGGAGATTTCCCACCCAGTTCGAGCGAAAGGCGTTTGTGGCTTGCGGCGGTCGCGTTGCGAATCGCGCGTCCCACTTCGGTCGACCCAGTGAACGCAATCTTATCGACATCCGGATGCCTCACCAGCGCCTCGCCGGTCGACCCGTCTCCGGTAACGATGTTGACGACTCCGGCGGGCAATGCCGCTTCCTGGCATAGTTCAGCGAACGCGAGCGCCGTAAGCGGAGTAAACTCCGCGGGCTTCAAGACCACCGTGTTTCCCGTCGCCAGCGCCGGTGCGATCTTCCACGCCAGCATGAGGAGCGGAAAGTTCCACGGAATAATCTGACCCACCACGCCGCAGGGTTCGTATCCGGGGAACTCTTGCGCGAACAACTGTGCCCAACCAGCGTGGTAGTAGAAATGCCGGGCTACGAGCGGAATATCGATGTCGCGGCTCTCGCGGATCGGCTTTCCGTTGTCCATGGTTTCGAGAACCGCGAGGAGCCGGGAATGTTTTTGCACGAGCCGCGCCAGTGCGTAGAGATAGCGGGCGCGGGCGTGCGCAGTCAGTGCCCGCCATTTCGGAAACGCCGCGCGAGCAGCGCCAACGGCAGCGTTGATGTCCGCAACACCGCCTTGAGCTACCGCCGCCAACTTCTCGCCATTCGACGGGTCCAAGGTGTCGAAATATTCTCCTGCCGCGGGCGGTTGCCACGCTCCGCCGATAAAGAGTCCGAAACGCCGCCCGTGGCGCTCCAACCACGCCTCTGCCTCTTTCGGATCTTCCGGAGCGGGTCCGTACTCCATGGTGGCAAACTTTTCGGCAATGCTCATTGGGCTCGGCTCACTTGTTCGGGCTCGACCAAAATCATTCACGCACACATTTTGCAGCTATGCAATCGGATGACGGTATTCGGCAGAATAGCGTCCGGTTGCATAATGCTCCAACTGTCGCTCGATGTCTCCCAACAATCCGCTCGCGCCGAAGCGGAACAGTTCTGCTCGCATCCATGACGGACCGAGTTCCTCTTTCATCATGGCCAGCCAGTCGATGGACTGCTTTGCGGTGCGGATCCCCCCGGCCGGCTTGAAACCAACCGCCATTCCGGTTTGCTGCGCATATTCGCGGATGGCGCGAACCATGACCAGGCTTACCGGGAGCGTAGCGTTCGTCGGTTCCTTGCCGGTCGAAGTCTTGATGAAGTCTGCGCCAGCCATCATGGCGACGAGGCTGGCCCGCGCCACGTTGCGCAACGTCAGCAGATCGCCGGTTCCCAGAATGACTTTCATATGTGCTCCGCCACAGGCCTGTTTGAAAGTCGCGACCTCATCATAGAGGGCCTGCCAGCGGCCACCGAAAACATGCGCACGGGTGATGACAACGTCGATTTCATGCGCTCCGGCTTCCACCGACCGCCGAATTTCCGCGACGCGCTCGGCGAGTGGCGACAGACCAGCGGGAAAGCCGGTCGAGACTGCCGCAACGTGGACTCCACTGCCCTCCAGCGCACTCAGCGCAGTCTCGATAAAGGTGTGATAAACGCACACCGCCGCCACCTTGACGCCCAGCTCCTCGATCCCGAGCTTGTGTACGAGATCCTGCTGGATGGGCTGCCGCGCCTTGGCGCACAATCTCCGCACGCGCTCATCGGTGTCATCGCCCGAGAGTGTAGTCAGGTCCATGCAGGACAGCGCACGCAGAAGCCACGCAGCCTGCCATTCCTTCTTCACCGTGCGGCGGGCTACCTGCGTCTGGGCGCGGCGTTCCACTGCGCTCGTGTTGACTCGGACTTCCTGCAGCCAATTCAGGTCGAGCGGAATGCCGGAGTTTGGCAGAAGCGATCTCCCGGCGAGCATGCTGGAATTGTCGGGCTCGCGGAACGCGATCTTGCTACTGGATTCGCCCGCTAGGTTGGAATGACCGTGATCGAACGACATGGCATCTCTAGGTGTAATTGTTTCGTCGCAATGCGAGCCCGCGAGGCCTGAACACGGGCGAATTCCCTGCAGAGCAATTGTACGGCAGGCAATCTTACAACGCGAGTTTCGATTGTCTTGAGATCTTCCTGTCGAGCGGGCGGCAAGAGAATACCGGAATTGACAGCGAGGGTTTACAATGGCGCACGATTCGGCGATTGCAGCGAGCTCATTCAACTGCATTTCCAGGGTATTTATTTCTCTATGCGCACGAAGACGGTGTCCGCCGACCTGCGGAAAAAACTGGATCAAGCGGCCGCTAAAGCAATGAAAAACGCCCATGCTCCGTACTCGAAGTTCCGCGTGGGCGCGGCAATCCTGCTAACGAACGGCAAAATCTTTCCTGGCTGCAATGTCGAGAACGCGTCCTATGGCATGAGCAACTGCGCGGAGCGAACCGCGATTTTTTCTGCGGTCGCGCAATTGGGTCCGAAGATTGAGATTCAGGCCGTAGCCGTCGTCAACGACCACGGAGTTGCCTGCTCGCCTTGCGGCGCCTGCCGTCAAGTGATTTACGAGTTTGGTCCTGACGCGACCATCTTTTTCCAGGGCGCAACCGGACCGAAGCAGGCGCACATCACAGAACTTCTTCCGGAAGGATTCCGCTTACAGTGATGCAGCCGACATCGGTTCCGCAAACGTTCCGTGCGATTGATGTGATCCGCAAAAAGCGAGACGGCGTTGAACTAACGCGGGGCGAAATCGAAGGACTGGTGAACGCGTACACGAAGGGAGCCATCCCCGATTATCAAGTGTCGGCGTGGCTGATGGCAGTAGTGCTGAAGGGGATGACGCGACCAGAGACGGCAGCGCTGACGGATGCGATGCTGCATTCGGGCGATGTGCTCGACCTTTCTTCCTTGCGGGCTAAGAAAGTTGACAAGCACTCCACGGGTGGCGTCGGCGACAAAACTTCCCTGGTGCTCGCTCCCTTGGCGGCGGCGGCTGGGATCGCAGTTCCCATGATTAGCGGGCGCGGCCTGGGGCACACCGGTGGAACGCTAGACAAATTGGAAGCCATTCCCGGCTTCAACGTGAATCTTTCCGTGGCCGAGTTTCGCCGTGTGCTGGAAATCTGTGGCTGCGCGATGATTGGCCAGACGGCAGAGATCGCACCGGCTGATCGCAAACTTTACGCCTTACGCGATGTAACCGGCACGGTGGAAAGTCCGTATTTAATTTGCGCGTCCATCATGAGCAAGAAACTGGCGGAAGGTATCGACGCGTTGGTGCTCGATGTGAAGACGGGATCCGGCGCCTTCATGAAGAACGAGCTAGATGCCGTCTTCCTCGCGGAATTGATGGTCGAAACCGGAGAGCGGATGGGAAAGAAAGTGGTCGCGCTCATCACGGATATGGATCAGCCCTTGGGCAACAAGATCGGCAATGCCCTGGAAGTGATGGAGGTCGTCGAGGTCTTGCGCGGCGGCGGACCGGAAGATTTGGTGAGACTTTGCCTCGAGCTTACAGGTTGGATGCTGCATCTCGGCGGTGTGTCTCACACGGTTGCGGAAGGAAAACAGCACGGCGCCAAACTGATTTCTTCTGGCCAGGCTTTGGAAAAATTCCGGCAGATGGTGGAACTGCAGGGGGGTGATGGGGGCGTCATCGACGACAACAATCGCCTGCCTCAGGCGCGGCACACCCTGCAGGTTTCCAGTGCGAAAGCCGGACATCTCGCCTCCATGCAGTGCGAGCAGATTGGCAGTGCCTGCGTGATTCTCGGTGGCGGACGGGAGCGCAAGGAAGATTCTGTCGATCCAGCTGTCGGGATTGTGCTGCACAAGAAAGTTGGAGATCGCGTCGCCGCCGGAGAGCCTCTGGCAACGATTTACTACAATGCGGAGGCTCCAGCAACGCGCGCCCGGCAACTGATTGAGGCGAGTTGTGTTGTGACGCACGACCCGCCATCTCCGAAAAGGCCACTCATCCATAGAGTCATTGGGGAGCACGGGGAGAAACACTGAATGGGACGCTTCACGGGAATTCTTGGCCTGCTAACCATGCTCGGCTTCGCCTACATCTTTTCCACCAATCGCCGTGCCATTCGTCTGAAGACCGTCGCCTGGGGTTTGGGGCTGCAGTTCGTTTTCGCGGTTTTCGTGTTGCGCATTGACGCTGGGCGGATTGTATTTCAGAAAGCGGGAGACGGCGTAACGAAGCTGCTCGGCTACGCCTACGCCGGATCTCACTTCGTATTTGGCGACCTCGCCAAGCCGGGATCGCAACTGGGATACTTCGCTTTCGGAGTATTGCCCACCGTCATCTTCATCGCCGCCTTCTTCGCCGTGCTCTATCACTTCGGGATCATGCAAATCATCATCAAAATTTTTGCCTGGGTGATGACCCGGGTGATGGGAGCGAGCGGCGCCGAATCGTTAAATGTGGCGGCCAGCATTTTTATGGGACAAACCGAAGCGCCACTGACGATCCGTCCATTCCTGCCGGACCTCACGCGTTCCGAACTGATGACCGTGATGACGAGTGGCATGGCGCACGTTTCCGGCGGAATTATGGCCGCCTACATCGCGTTCGGCATTGACCCAAAACACCTGCTGAGCGCCGTCATCATGACAGCACCGGGGACGCTGCTGATGGCGAAAATGCTGGTGCCGGAAACGGAGCAGGCGCGAACCGCCGGCCGAGTGGTGATGAGTGCCGAGGAGAAAGAAACGGAGAAAGAAGAGAATCTGCTCGGCGCAATTTCTCGAGGAACGACCGATGGCTTGCAGCTGGCGCTCAATATTGCCGCGATGCTGATTTCGTTTCTTGCGCTGATTGCGCTCGTCAATGGAATTTTCGGCGGCATTCACAATCACGTGTCGTGGTTTCCCGAAAGCCTGGAGCAGATCTTTGGCGTCGTCTTCGCTCCCATCGCCTGGGTGATTGGCATTCCCCTGCACGACTGTCGCATCGTCGGCAACCTGCTGGGGACGCGCATGGTGATAAACGAACTGGTCGCGTTTTCCATGCTAGGGGCGCAGAAAGCAGCGCTCGATCCGCGCTCGGTTACGATTGCCACATTCGCTCTGTGCGGCTTCGCGAATCTCAGCTCGATCGGAATTCAGATTGGCGGCATTGGCGCGCTCGCGCCCAACAAGAGAGGCGAACTGGCTCGCCTGGGCGTGCGTGCAATGCTGGCGGGGACGATGGCCAACCTGATGTCGGCATCAATTGCCGGGATGTTGCTCTAGACTGCAGTTGTTCATATTCATCCGTTGGCGCGCGCGACCAGCAGAATTGCCAGCCCATAGAAAACAAACATCAGCGCAAGATAAACTTTGGCGCGAGTTCCTGAGCCCGCAAATTCTTTCCATGCCAGCACTCCCCACAGCGCCGCGACCACCGGCGCCGATTGTCCGATTGCATAGGAAATCGCTACCCCGGTGAAACTTGCCGCCACCAGATTGAAAACCATGCCCGTGCCCCAGATCACTCCTCCGGCCAAGCCGAGCAAGTGTCCCGACCGCGGCCCGCTGAAGAATCCGCTGAAGCTTACGGGCTCGCCGACCAGCGGCTTCTTCATGAAATAGATATTCCACAGGAAACATGAGAGCAGGGCGCCAAGGGTGAGAAAAACAGCGACGCTATAGGGCCCAAGCGGGTTGCCGTGCGTCATCGAGCGAGTCACGAACGGCGCCCACAGGCCCATTAGCACTCCGGAGACCACGCATGTGACGATGCTCTTGCGCGAAACCGGGCGGCCGGCGCTGGCCAGACTTCCATACGCTTTGCCGTCGAGGATCACGGCTACGAGCGCGCACGCGACGCCGATCGCCAGGAACATTGCATTCCCTCGGGGCTGCAGCGCATAGCTCAATACGACCCCGACCACCAGCGCAATTCCAATCGACACGGGGAAGGCTACCGCCAGCCCCGCCATGTCGATGGCCGCCACCAGCAGCAGATTCGCCAAATTAAAAATGGCGCCGCCCACCAGAGTGGAAACGATGTTTGAAGGGTCCGCGGCCTGAACGTTATTCACGAAACTGTGGGAGTCGTGCCCGCTACTTCCCATCGTAAAAGCGAGGATCAGAGAAATCAAAAAGATGCCGATTGCGTAATCCCAATAAAAAAGCTCAAAACGATAATTCTTGACGCCCTTGTAAGTGTTGGCCCACGAACCCCAGCAGATGGCGCTGGCGATCATCATCAAGAGCGCGATCGTCAGGTCCGGCGGCGTAAACATTGCAGTCTCCCTTAGAAAGGGTGTAACTCTACTCTTCTTCGCCGTCAGTCACAAGTCAGGGCTCGCCGCAGTCGCCGCGGTGGAGACTCGCGACCCCTGCTATGCTTGCGCACGTGGCGCGCACATTTCTCATCGATACCGACACAGCTTCCGACGACGCGGTCGCCCTCATCATGGCGCTGCGTGCGCCCGACATTCGTGTCGCCGCCATCACCGTCGTCGCCGGAAATGTGGACGTCGAACAGGCGACGCACAACGCTCTCTATACGGTGGAACTCTGCGGCGCGGATGTCCCGGTCTTCTCGGGCGCGGCAAAACCTCTGCTTCGCACCTATCAAAACGCGACTTGGTTTCACGGGGGCGACGGGTTGGGGGACCACAACTATCCTGCGCCGTGTCAGGCTGCGCAAAAACTGCACGCGGTCGACGCCATTCTCCAAACCATCGACGCGAATCCTGGACTCGTTCTGGTTACGCTGGGACCACTGACCAACATTGCCCTGGCACTGTCGAAACTCCCCGGCATTGCGGCAAAAGTCAGCCGCTGCGTAATCATGGGAGGCGCGCCGTGTTGCGAAGGCAACGTCACGCCCGCTGCCGAGTACAACATCTGGGTCGACCCTGAAGCGGCCCGCATCGTGATGCGCAGTGGTCTTTCCGTGGAGTTGATTGGATGGCAACTCTGTCGAGCAGACGCAGTGCTCCGCGAACCTGAGATCGAATACGTGCAAGCATTCCATACCAAACTCGCGCACTTCGCCATCGAGTGCAACAGTCACGCGCGTGCGGCTTACAAGATCCAAACCGGCGAGGATGGGATCTGCCTGCCCGATCCCGTTGCCATGTGTTTGGCTTTAGACTCGACGGTCGGAACCGACTGGAGCGAGCATTATGTCGATGTGGAGACGCAGAGCGAATTGACGCGCGGGATGACCGTAGTGGACCGCTTGAATGTTGCCGAAGATGCTCGCAACCGGGCGGTGTGGGCGACTGCGCTCCACCGACGAAAGGCCAACGTGTGCTGGAGCATCGATAATAAGCGCTGGAAAGAATCGCTCTACGCGGCACTGCGATAACCCGTATCAGCCGTTCACTTGCGCGTAGGTCGCGCGTCGTAAGAATTCACCCTGTCCCGCACGTCCCAGGAACTTTTCCCCTTCCACAACGACTCGGCCTCGCGACATAACCACATCGGGCATGCCCGTCACCTGAATGCCCTCGAACATTGAGTAATCGACGCGCATGTGGTGCGTCTTGGCGCTGATGGTGTGCTTGCGTTTCGGATCGAAAATTACGAGATCCGCATCGCCGCCCACAGCGATCGTCCCTTTGCGGGGATAGAGTCCGAACAATTTGGCCGGCGTGGTCGAAACCAATTCCACAAAACGGTTCGCGCTGAAGCGGCCGCTCCCCACGCCGCCGGAGTAAATTAAACTCATGCGGTGCTCCACGCCGGGACCCCCATTGGGGATTTTCGTGAAATCGTCACGACCCAATTCTTTTTGCTCTTTAAAACAAAACGGGCAATGGTCGGTTGAGACCACTTGCAGATGATCCTGCTTGAGGCCAGTCCACAGTTTTTCCTGGTTCCACTTCTCCCGCAGCGGCGGAGTGAAAACGTACTTCGCACTTTCAAAACCAGGCGCATCCATGTTATCGAGCGAAAGGTATAAGTATTGGGGACAAGTTTCGGCGTACACCGGAAGTCCGCGATCCCGAGCCTCGCGAACCTTTTCGAGCGCGTCATTGCAGCTTAAGTGGACGATGTAGATGGGCGCGCCCGCCATCTCGGCCAACGCGATGGCGCGACTTACCGCCTCTGCCTCTGCGGTCGTCGGCCGAGTCAAAGCGTGATACTTCGGGGCCCGTTTCCCTTCGGCCAGCGCCTGCTGCACGATGACATCAATCGCGCTGCCGTTTTCCGCGTGCATGCATACCAGCCCGCCGTTCTTCGCAGTAGTTTGCAGCGCTTTGAAGATGCTGCCATCGTCGAGCATGAACACGCCCGGATACGCCATGAAAAGTTTGAAACTGGTCACGCCCTCATGTACCAGATCGTTCATCTCCGAAAGCTGTCCGCCCGAAACGTCGGTTACGATGCAATGGAAAGCGTAATCGCACGTGGCTTTGCTCGCGGCCTTGCTCATCCAAGTGTCGAAAGCCTGTCGCAACGGCTGGCTCTTATATTGAATCGCGAAGTCGATCAGGGTGGTGGTGCCGCCAAACGCGGCGGCCCGCGTGCCGGTTTCAAAATCGTCAGCGCTGGTGGTGCCGCCGAAGGGCATGTCGAGGTGGGTATGCACGTCGATGCCGCCGGGAAGGACAAGCTTGCCCGACGCGTCCAACATTTTCGTTGCGTTCTGCCCAGGAAGGTCAGTGCCGATGGCGGTAATCTTGCCGTTGGCAATGGCAACGTCCGCTTGGTAGGTGTCGGTTGCCGTCACTACGGAACCGTTTCTGATGATCGTGTCGAAACCCATCGAATCCTCCGCCGCCCGGCGCGTGCCTGCTCGAGATGAGAAAAGCATTCTATGCTACACTGCCGCCCTTTACTTGTTCGCATCGGTTGTTCACAATCAGTTCCTGAATAATGTCTTCTCGAAAGGCACTGGTCATGCAATTCGGCATCGCACTGAAACCTGACATCTCGATCGAACGCATCGTAGGCCTGACGCGCCAGGCGGAGAGTGCCGGATTTGAATATGGCTGGATCTTCGACTCTCACGTTTTGTGGAAGGAGCCGTATCCGCTGCTGACGCTGATGGCTAGCAACACGCAACGCATGCGATTAGGCACCTGCGTGACCAATCCCGCGACTCGAGACCTGACCGTGACTGCCAGCTTGTTCGCAACCCTCAATCTGATTTCTGGCGGGCGCATGGAACTCGGCATCGGCCGCGGCGACAGTTCCCGGCGCGTGATGGGCAAGAAACCCGTCAGTTGGTCGCAGTTGGAAGCTGCCGTTGCGGAATTCCGCGATCTTACTGCGGGCAAGGAAGTGCAACACGACGGTCAACCGACGCGCCTTAGTTGGGCCAAAGATTCTCCGCGAGTTTGGATTGCCGGCTATGGGCCCAAAGTGTTGCACATGGCGGGACGAGTAGCTGACGGAATCATTTTACAGTTTGCCGACCCGGCTCTAATCGCCTGGTGCTTGGGCTTCGTGAAAGACGGCGCTCGCGCCGCGGGACGAGAGATGAGCCGAATCGAGGTGATGGCGGCCGCGCCGGTATGGGTGTCGAATGACTTGAAGGTCGCTCGCGAGCGAGTGCGCTGGTTCCCGGCTTTGGTGTCGAATCATGTGATGGATCTTATTCGCCAATACAAGCCCGAAGATCTTCCTCCCGCCCTGACCTCGTTTGTGCAGAATCGCGGCCAATATGATTACCAGCACCATTGCGAAGTCGAAAGCGACAATGCAGACTTTGTTTCAGACGAAGTCGTGGACCGCTTCTGTCTGGTGGGTCCGGCCGAGGCTCACCGCAACAAGTTGCGCGAACTCGCGGATGTAGGTGTTACCCAGTTCAACATCTATCTAATGTGCGGCGATGAAGAGCAGACGCTCGACATTTATCAACGCGACGTGTTGCCGGAATTCCTGAAAGAAAAAAAAGCGTAACCACGCGTTACGCGGTTTTCTGAGGTGCAATCGCCGCAACCCGCTGAGGCCTCATCATCGCGTAGTATGCCGCAAACGAAACTGCGAAGCCGACGAACCACGAGTAGTCATACAGTGCCCGCACCGACGATATGCCCAGCCCAGCGAGCGCGGTGCCTGCTCCCAGCGCCAGGGCGATGAGCGCGCGCCCATTGAATCCACGGGAATATTCGTAGAGCCCACCCCGAAGATACAGATCGTCAACTTGCAATACCCGTCGCCGGATGACGAAGTAATCGCAAATCATGATTCCGGCCACGGGCCCGAGAAAGGCGGCATAGCCGCCCAGCCAGCCGAGAATAAATGTTCTGTAGTTGGAGAGCAGCTTCCACGGCATCAGCGCGATTCCCATGAAACAAGTCATGACGCCGCCAGTACGGAAGCTGATGCCACGCGGCCACAGGTTGGAGAAGTCATTCGCTGGCGAAACCACATTGGCGCCGATGTTTACGTTGAGTGTAGCCAGCAGAATCGCGACCAGCGAGATCACGACTGCCACAGGCGAGTGAAAGCGGCTGAGCAGTTGCACCGGATCCCAGATCGCCGTCCCGTAAATCACAACGGTTGCGGACGTCACCACAATTCCCACGAAGGCGTAAAGCGTCATCGTGGCAGGCAAGGCCAGGGCCTGACCCATCATCTGCTCCCGCTGATTGCGCGCGAACCGCGTGAAGTCGGGGATGTTCAATGAAACCGTGGCCCAGAAACCTACGGTGCCATTCAGTGCGGGAATCAGGAACTTCAGAAAATCCGGAAAATTGTTGAATCGCGAAGGCACGGAGAACATTGGGCCGAAGCCGCCTGCCGCACGATACGCCCATCCCAACAGAAGCAGTCCCACGGCTAACAAAATGGGCGCGCTGATGCCTTGCAGCACACGAATATATTCGATTCCTTTGAGGACCACCACAAGATTGATCAGCCAGAAAAGAAAGAAGCAGACCGCCGGTCCATAAAGAAAGTTTTTCCAGCCAGGAGCGAGCGTCGCCAGCAAAGTGCTGATGGCTTCGCCGCCGATCCACGCCTGAATGCCAAACCATCCGCATGCAACCAGCGCGCGCAGCACTGCAGCGATGTTCGCGCCCAGCACTCCGAACGACGCGCGAGCCAGAACCGGAAACGGAATTCCGTATTTCGCGCCCGGGTGCGAATTCAGCAGCATGGGCGCCAACACGATCACATTGCCAATAAAAATGGTTGCGACCGCCTGCTTCCAGTTCATCCCTCCCTGAATCAGGCTTGCAGCCAACATGTAGGTGAGAATGTTCACCGACATCGAAATCCACAGCGCGGCGAAGTTATAGGTGCCCCAGTGCCGGTGTTCGGCAGTGGTCGGCGCAAGATCCTCGTTGTACAGCGGGCTGGCTTCGATGCGAGAGCGGAGTTGGGACGGGTTTGTCATGGGCCTGCGGAGTTTGCGAGTTAGTCAGCGGCGGCGGAGGTTCCGGGCGAGGTCCCGCTCTGCGTCGTCAGCGGTCCGTAACTTTCGGGTCTGCGATCACGGAAGAACTGCCAAACTTTGCGGACTTCGGCGATCATGTCGAGATCCAGGTCCGCCACCACGACTTCATCTTTATCGCGACTCGCCTGAGCGATGATCTTGCCGCGCGGATTGCAGAAATAACTCTTGCCGTAGAATTCTCCGATACTCCACGGCTTCTCGGTCCCCACACGATTGATTGCCCCCACAAAGTAGCCGTTGGCAACGGCATGAGCGGGCTGTTCGAGTTCCCACAAATATTCCGATAGTCCGGCTACCGTGGCGGAAGGATTGAACACGATCTCGGCGCCGTTCAATCCTAGGATGCGCGCGCCTTCCGGAAAATGCCGGTCATAGCAAATGTACACACCGACGCGAGCATGCTTAGTTTCGAAGACGGGATAACCGAGATCGCCGGGAGTGAAGTAAAACTTCTCCCAGAATCCGGGATGGCAGTGCGGGATGTGATGCTTGCGGTATTTGCCGAGATAGCGGCCGTCGGCGTCGATCACCGCCGCCGTATTGAAATAGACACCGGGCATCTGCTCTTCATACACCGGAACCACCATCACGATGCGGTGCTTGGCCGCCACTTTCTGCATGAGGCGCGTAGTCGGGCCGTCAGGCACGCGTTCCGTCAGTTCGTACCAGCGCGCATTTTGCTCCGCGCAAAAATACGGCCCGTAGAAAAGCTCCTGCAGGCACAGAATCTGTGCCTTCTTGCGCGCGGCCTGTTCGATGAGCTTCATGTGCTTGTCGATCATCGCCTTCCTGATCTGCGCAAGAGGTCGTTCCGTGCTGAGTGCGTTGCTGGCTTGAATCAAAGCACAGCGGACATTGCGGGGCATGGGTGTCCTCCCAGAACTTAATTATCGAGGAACGAAACTATAGCAGAAACTGTGGTCGATTCATCATCCGCACAAGTCTGCGCAGTCTGCGCGGGATTGCTTAAGTTGCGGCCACCGTTGACACCGTTGCTTGGGCTCAATAGACTCGGCGTTCCAGAAGCTTACCGCACCACAACAGCAATACCTATGGCAAAGCGCCCGAAGATCGCTGTGGTCGGCAGCGCCAATATCGATTTGACCACCTTCACGAATCAGTTTCCGAAGCCCGGCGAAACCATCTTCGGGCAAAGATTCGATCTCGGGTTCGGAGGCAAGGGGGCGAATCAAGCCGTAGCAGCGCGTCTTTGCGGCGCGGAGGTATTTATGGTCGCTCGGGTGGGCGACGACCTTTTCGGTCCTGCGACCGTGGAAAACTTCAGGAAGCAGGGAATTGACACCACCCACGTGAAGCAAGTCGAAGGACTTTCGAGCGGGGTAGCGCCCATCTTTGTGGAGCCCAACGGGCAGAACCGCATTCTCGTCGTGAAGGGAGCGAATGACGCGCTCAAGCCGGCCGATGTAGACGCCGCCGCTGAAACGTTAAAGGCCGCAGACTGCATTGTCCTGCAGTTCGAGATTCCGCTGGAGACGGTTTATTACACCATCGGATTTGCTCGCCAGCACGGAATCCGCTGCATCCTCAATCCCGCTCCCGCGCAACCGGTCGACTTGTCCGCGCTGAAGGGTCTTGACTATTTCGTTCCGAACGAGAGTGAAGCTGAGACCATCATCGGGCAGCCGGTGAGAAACGTCGAAGACGCTGGGAAGTGTGCTGAAAAACTGGTGAACGGCGGCATTCGGCGGGTGATCATTACGTTGGGAGGGAATGGATCTTTCCTCGCGAGCAGTGAGGGAAGCGAACACGTACCGTCGTTCGCGGTCAACAGCGTCGACAGCTCGGGCGCTGGCGACGCTTTCATCGGAAGCTTTGCCGTATTTCTTGCCGACGGCGTTCCCGAACAGGAAGCCGTTCGGCGCGCCAATCTATACGCAGCCTTGTCCACCACCGGCATTGGAACGCAGAAATCTTTTTATGATCGCGCACGCTTTGACGTCGAGCTGGCTTCCAGGTCCTGAATCTCTCGCTGCGCAACTCCATGAATTTTCCGCATCAGTCGCTGCTGAAGAATGACCGCGACGAATCCGTTTCCCCTACGAAAACTCTTGACTTAACCGCAAGCGGCAATTTATAAGCGCTGTCTGCGATCCTGGAGCCTCCCGTGCTACCCCAAGGGGGGATCTTTTTTTCTTTTTGGCAGTCCCACCACCGAAAGGGGTCTTTATGTCGAGGCAGAGGGCGCGTCCCGCTGTGTATCTCGGTTTGCTGGTTTGTCTGCTCAGCCCCGCCCTGCACGCCCAAGCCAGCGGGAGCTTTTCGGGCACGGTTTCAGACAATTCCGGTGCCGTGGTATCGGGCGCCAAGGTCACCGTTACGGCCCAAGCCACCAACGTCTCCCGGGATTCGGTGACCGACGATAGCGGTCATTTCCTGGTTCCCCTGCTCGGCGCAACGACTTACACCATCAGAGTGGACGCCTCTGGCTTCAAGGCGGCCGAAGCAAAGGACGTTCGATTGCAGATCGACGAACAGCGCGAACTGGATTTCAAACTGGTGCCCGCTTCTGTCAATACCAGCGTGGAAGTCAATGCCACCGAAGTAGCTGTGGAAACATCGACTCCAACCCTCGGTCAAGTCATCACCTCCGAGGAGGTTGCCGAACTCCCGTTGAATGGACGGAATTTCGTGCAACTGGCGACCCTGACGCCGGGCACGACTGCCTCCACCAGTCCGGTCAGTTTCTTCACCAACGCCGCCAGCAGTGAAGCGGCTACGCGCGGCTCGTTTTCACTTTCTGTGGGTGGTTCTCGCGAGCAGGAAACCGATTGGCTGCTCGACGGCAACGACAACAACCAGTTGGATGAGGGCGGGATCGCAATTTTTCCCGATATCGACGACATCCAGGAATTCAAAGTGCTGACCTACAACTACTCGGCGGAATACGGAGAGCGAGCTGGTCCAACCGTATTGGTCACTACGAAGTCGGGTGCGAATCTATTTCATGGATCTCTGTTCGAATACTTCCGCAACACCAAGCTGGACGCATCTCCCTATTTCGGCACGGCGCCACAGAAATTCAATCTGAACCAGTTTGGAGGGTCGCTCGGTGGTCCTATCAGGAAAGATAAGACTTTTTTCTTTGCCGATTATCAGGCCAAGAGGCAGAGGGAAGGTGTGACCTTTACGGGTTTTGTTCCCACGCCGGCGATGACGACGCCGGACGCTGGTGGCAATTACGATTTCACCAACAACCCTCTTGGAATATCACTCACGAACCCATATGCAACGGGAACCGAGCCTACGACTTTTCAGTGCTCCTCCGGTACAACTCCTGAACCCGTGCTGGCGGATGGCAGCCAGGTCCCGGGCGCGACTTGCAACGT
The DNA here is from genome assembly GCA_036514015.1 of Candidatus Sulfotelmatobacter sp. Taxonomy (GTDB): domain Bacteria; phylum Acidobacteriota; class Terriglobia; order Terriglobales; family Acidobacteriaceae; genus Sulfotelmatobacter. The sequence continues at coordinate 88,610 of DATBYA010000059.1, read as the reverse complement.
GATTCCCAAAGCTTTGATTAATCCCCTGGGGGCAAAGGTGGTACAGCTTTATCCTCTGCCCAACGCCACCAATTCGAGTTTTAATTACGTCAACCAGCCGGTGCGGAAGCTCAACGAAGGAACTTGGGACATTCGGCTCGACCACAATTTCTCCAATAAAGATTCGGCGTTTGCTCGCTTCAGCTACGATCAAGCCACAAACTTCGTTCCCGGCGGCTCCCCCACGTGGTCGGAAGCTAACGCTTTCGGAAGCAATCAGTACATCGATAATCACGGGCGCAACGCGGTAATAAACGAAACGCACGTCTTTTCGCCCAATCTGATTAACCAAGCGCTGTTCGGCTACAGCCGCATCTTCAATCACATTCTTTCGTTTGGCACCGGCAGTTGCGAAGCTGCGAACATAGGCATCCCCGGCGCGAACCTGGGCGCGAAGTGCGATTCCATTACCGGGTATCCGGCAAGCCTGAATCAGTCGAATAAGGATTGTGAAAGCTGCGGCATGACGTCATTCCAAATGTCCAGCTATTTCTCGGTGGGAGATCGCGGATACGCGCCCTACCAGGGAGGAACGAACGTCTATTCCCTTGCCGATACGCTCGACCTGATTCATGGCAAACACAACATCCGCTTCGGAGCGACGTATCGCGCCGAGGAAATGAATGTGCGCAACAATGCCTTTCAGGATGGCTATGTCGTGGAAGCAGGACTTGCGACGGGCGATGACATCGCCGACCTTCTTCTTGGTAGCCTGGGGGTTTTTGCGGCTCATGATCAAACGTTTCTGGGCGCTACTACCGGCCGCCGCTGGAAGCTTATCCGTCCTTTCGTCCAGGACGATTGGCGTCCCACTCCGAACCTCACCGTGAACCTAGGGCTAGCGTGGTCTCTCGCAACACCAGAAACTGAAGCCGAACATCGCCAGGCGAATTTCAACATTCAAAATCTTATGTGGTATGTCCCGAAGGGAAGTCCCACTCTGTCCAGCTGCACGGTCTGTATCGCAACCGACGGGCGGGTTGGTATTCAATTCGACAAGACTGCCTTCGAACCGCGTATCGGATTGTCGTGGAAGCCGATGGGCAGCGTCAAAACCGCAATCCGAGCCGGCTACGCGATCTTCCACGATTCCGCGTGGAACCAGGGGGGACAGGGGTTGTGGCAGAACCCACCCTATTATGCGGAAGTTGATCCCTTCCCAACCGGCGTTTGCACTCCGTTCGGAACGCCGGGTTGTGGTCTCTCGAATGGCTTTCTCGTCAACGGTTCTCCGCTACTCTCTCCTCAGAACCCGTCCGCCTACACCGGGACCATTCAATCCGCGAACCTCAATTTCAAGCAGGGAATGGTTCAGCAGTATAACCTTAACGTTGAGCGCCAGCTGCCCGGGAACGTTGTGCTGACGGTCGGATACGCCGGCTCTCACAGCCAGCACATTCTCATCAGTCAGGAAAACGAAAACCTCAACCAACCCAGCGCGTGCGGTGTGGTCGCCGGCTACACCTTGGGTTGCGGTTTTGGAACATTTCCATTTGCAGGATTTTTTCAGACCGTTGCCAGCAACAACAGCGTAGGGAATGCTCGCTATGACTCTTTGGAGGTCAAGGCTGAGACCAAGAGCGCCCGGCATGGTCTCTATGCCTTGCTCGGCTATACGTGGTCTCGCACCTTCGATTCGGGCATGCCCGACGGCTTGGGCACCAACCCCGGCGCTCTGTATTGGCCGCTTCCTGGAACCAAGCAGCTCGACTGGGGTCTTTCTCAGTTGAATCTGAATGATAGCTTCACCGCCAGCATTCTCTACGATTTACCCTTCGGCCAAGGTAAGCACTTCGGGGGGGACTGGAATGGCGCGATGAACGCGGTCCTGGGAAATTGGCATCTCGATCTAATCGAAAGAGCAACATCCGGATTCCCGTTGTTTGTCGTCGACAGTGCGGACGAATCGGGAACGTACTTCTCCTACAACGGATTTACCTTGCAGCGTCCGAACCAGGTGGGCGATCCCAACAAGCCAGGTCCGGTTGCAGCCAATCCGACCTGTAGCGCTCCGTCCACCATTCACACACTGCAAAATTGGTTTAATCCGTGTGCCTTTGAGCAGGCGCCTGCAGGAGAGCTCGGCACCGCTGCGCGCGCGCCCGTCTATGGTCCTCGATTTGTGAATACCGATTTCTCCATCATCAAGAACTTTCCCCTATCGTTCCGCGAAGGAATGAGTGTGCAATTCCGCGCTGAGTTCTTCAATCTGTTCAACCATCCGCAGTTTTTTATGGGGGGCTTGGGCGATACTGGACAGCAAGACATAAACACGCCATCGAGCTTTGGAGTCATCAATAACACCGTCAATAACCCGCGGTTGGTTCAATTTGCCCTCAGGCTTGTCTTCTAGAAGCCCAAGCACCGGCGGGAACTTGGCTCGCGCCCCCGTCGACATTCGGTTTGATCTCGACACCGGCCGGTTTCCTTGCGTATACGCGGTTCTGGTGACTTCGCCGAGGCGCCGCTCGGTGATCGCCGGTGATCGCCGTCGCGCTGGCACCGAACTTGGCAACAGCATACAATGCTAGGTTACGAGTCTTTCCCCTATGTCTCCCATTCCAGACGATCTCACCACGGTAAAAGACGACATGGTTGCTTTCATCGAGGGCCACGGCATGCGCCGCTTCCACGGCTACGTCGACTACGATGAAGTGCAATGCGTCATGTGGGAGATGGGTGGCAACCCTGATGGCTGGAAAGATTTCGTCGAACTAGCCAAGGCCTCTGCCGCTCCTTTCCTGACAATGCACTCCTGGACGCTGGAGCGTAGCGAACTGGATGACATGGTCCAGCGCCTGACCAACTCGGAATTCACCGACGGCGACGATGTGGAAGACGCTCGCTGGCTCCGTGCTCATGTCGGCCGCGTAGGATTTCTGCAGTTGGGTTGGGCCTACCAGGGGTCGATGTTCCTCTGCGAAGTCAGCACGGAGTGGTACGAACGCTACCAGCACTTGCTCGAAGTCTCCGACGAGTTCGGCGGCCTGACCTTGGATGAGCCCGACCAGGACGAAGAAAACTAGGTCTTGTGCAGAGGCGGGTGGGTGCCTATCCCCAGCGCAGTCCAAAGGACCCGGCCGAGTCGATCGAAGCGCGGCAGGTTCTTGAGTCTTGCCCGTGTGCACAACTCCCTCGGTAGTAAACTGCTCCCTCACCATGCAGTGGATTGAAAAAGCAACGAATCATGAAATCCTCGGCCCGCTGATCGCAGGACTGCGCACTCATCCCGCGAATCGCGGAGTTGCCCAGGCAGCAAATATCCTGGCGCCATTGCTGGTGAACCGCGGCATCAACGATCTGGATTCGGCCAACCGCTATCTTTCTCCTTCCCTTTCTCATCTGCATGCCCCCGAGCGCATGACGGGCCTGCGCGCCGCGGTTGATCGCATCGATGCCGCCATCGAGCGTAAAGAACCCATGCTCATCTACGGCGACTACGACGCAGATGGCACCATGGCGGTCATTATTCTGAAGACCGCAATTGAACTCTGCGGCGGCTCCGCCGACTTCCACGTGCCGCACCGCCTTCGCGAAGGCTACGACATGCGCGATGACGTGATCGAGCGCGCCGCTGCGGCGGGCATTCACCTGATCGTTAGCGTTGACATGGGCATCCGCGCCTTCGCGCCCGCCGAAACTGCGCAGCGTCTCGGAGTCGACCTGATCGTCACCGACCACCACCTTCCCGGTCCCGATGGCATCCCCAAGGCGCTGGCCGTTCTCAATCCCAATCAGCCGGGTTGCGACTATCCCTGCAAGCAGCTCTGTGGCGCGGGAGTGGCTTTCAAGTTGGCCCAAGGATTGATGCAGCGACGGCTGGATGCGAACCTTCAGAACAAACTGCTGAGTTCGTTTATGAAAGTCGTGGCCATTGCCACGATCGCCGATGCCGTGCCCTTGACCGGCGAAAATCGCGTCTTCGCTTCCTTGGGCTTGGACGCGCTGCGCCGCGCCGTGAATCCCGGACTCAAGGCGTTGCTCGAAATAGCTAAGATTTCCCCCCAGCGTTCGCCCACGTCCGGCGAGGTTGGTTTCCGCATCGCGCCGCGCATCAATGCCGCCGGACGCATGGACGTGGCTCGGGACGTAATCGAGCTGTTCAGCGTGAAAGACGTATCGCGCGCTCGGGAACTGGCCGCCAAACTCGATCGTCTCAACTCCGACCGCCAGGAGGAAGAACGGAGAATCTTGCGCGCAGTGGAAGAGCGCTTCACCGACGAACCCGGGCTGTGCGATGCCTATTGCATTGTCGTCGATGGGGAAGGCTGGCACCGCGGCGTCATCGGCATCACCGCGACGCGGATCGTTGAGCGCTACAACCGTCCGACGGTAGTGATTTCGCGTGACGGCGATGAGGCGTTCGGCTCTGGCCGCTCCATTCGTTCGTTTCATTTGCTGGAGGCGATCGAGTCCTGTGGCGCTCTTTTTTCGCGCTACGGCGGCCATTCCCACGCCTGCGGATTCGCCATGCCCTCTGCTAACGTCGCCGCTCTGCGGACGAAGCTGGATGCCTTTGCGCGAGCCCACCTCACGCCCGCGGATTTCGGTCCCATTCTCAATCTGGATGCGGAACTGGATCTGGCCGAAATCACGCCCGAACTATTCCAGGCGCTCCAACTGCTCGAGCCCTATGGCATGGGAAACCCGGAGCCAATATTCGCCGCGCGCGGCGTTCGGCTGACCGCGCCACCGCGGATTCTGAAAGACAAACATGTGAAGCTGAAACTCAGGGCGGGCGCAACGGGGAACGGGTTGAGTCATTTCGTGAAAGCGCCGCTCACCACGTCGCGGCCCGTTGAATCTGCAGAACTTCCCGCCGCCGCCATTTTGGCGACCCCTCGCTGCCATCCCGACGACTCAGGCATCGGGCGCAGCGAAAAGGCCGCAGCCGTAGCCGAAGGCTACACACGCGCCGTTCAACCGAGAACTGAGAACCGAGACCCGAGAACTGGCGATGCAGAACTGAGATCTAAAATCACCTTCGACGCCCTGGGCTGGCACATGGCCGAGCGTCTCCAACAAACGCCGCTCCTGGCAGGCGACACCATCGATGTGGCTTTCACGATTGGGAACAACGATCATCCCGAATACGGTGGCTTGGAACTCTCTTTGCGCGATTTCCAGATCCCGGCCCGCTGAGCGGTTGGAGAGGAACGTCACGCAGACGACGAGGTGTTAAACTTCCGTTTCTGTAGAACCACTTCTTCTGCAGTCAGAGGTGTGCATGCCTCACCCGATGTTGTCCGCTTTGCTCGTGCTTTCTCTGACGGGCACCCTCACCGCTCAGAGCAAAGCCGAAGCTGCCAAAGGTTCGCAGCCGCAGACCACAACTATAGCCCCGACCGATTCAGAATCTCGTCTGCCGGTCAAGCGAGTTGTGCTGTACAAAAACGGTGTTGGCTACTTCGAACACGCCGCTCGCGTTCATGGTACCCAGGATCTAAGCATCGACTTCACGACCTCACAGCTCAACGACGTTCTCAAATCCTTGACCGCTGTCGATCTGGGCGACGGACGCGTTTCGTCGGTCCGCTACAACTCCATTGCTCCGCTCGACGAGCGCTTGAAATCGCTACGCCTGCCGTTCGGCGAGCAGGTGACACAGGCCGAGTATCTGACGGCGCTGCGCGGTGCTCGCGTGGAAGTCCGCAGTGGTTCAGCGACTGCCACCGGCCGATTATTGAGCGTAGAGAAAATTCGCAAACAGCACGCCCGCGACGACTTCGAGGACGTCACTACCTTCTCCATCGTCACGGATACAGGAGAAATGCGAAACTTCGACCTCGCCGCCGGCACCTCGGTCCGCATTGTCGAGCGGGAACTCACCGACGAAGTGGGCCGGTATCTCGGCCTCATCGGTTCCTCCCGCGCTCGCGACGTTCGTCGTATGAGCCTTACCGCGTCGGGATCGGGGGACCGCGATATTTTCGTGAGTTACATCAGTGAAGTTCCGGTTTGGAAAAGCACGTATCGCATTCTGCTTCCCGAGAAGCCCAACGAGAGGCCACTGCTGCAGGGCTGGGCGATCGTCGACAACACCATCGGCGAGGATTGGAAGGACGTGCAGCTCTCGCTAGTCGCGGGAGCCCCGCAGTCGTTCATTCAAAACATTTCCCAACCGTTCTACGCTCGGCGGCCGGTCATACCGTTACCTGAATCGGCCATGCTCACGCCCCAATCTCACCAGGCGACACTGGAGCAGTTTGCCCAGTTGCAGGTCGCACCGCCCGTAGCAACTCCTTCCCATGCCACCACGAGCCTTTACGGCCTCGTGAAGGATCCCTCTGGTGCAGTTGTCCCGGGCGCCCGGGTTACGGTTCGCAACGAGGAAACAGGAGGATCGCAGGTGACCACCGCCGACGCTCAGGGCCGCTATCGCTTCAACGACATTCAGGCTGGCAACTCTGCGGTCTTTGTGACTGCCACCGGTTTCCAAGGATTCAATCTGGCGAATATTTATCTGGGCATTGGCCGGAACAACGAAATTGACGCCACGCTCAACGTGGGCGCAGCAAGCGAGACGGTTGAAGTACAAGCATCGACCTCCACTCTGCAGACGGACACTGCCGAAGTATCCAGCGTCGTTGAAAAGCAAGGCGCTGAAGCCGAGGGTAAATCTGCCGGAGATTTCTTCGAATACAAAATCCGGCAAAAGATCACAATCGGCAAGAATCAGTCGGCGCTGGTCCCGATCCTGCAGGCGCACATTGAGGCGGAGAAGGTTACTCTCTGGAATGCACAGTCGGCTCCGTTGCGCGCGTTGTGGATCAAGAACACCAGCGGTCAGGTGCTCGACGCAGGCTCATTCAACGTGCTCGAGGCCCAAGCCTTTGCAGGAGAAGGTGTGTTTGAAACCATTCACCCCGATGAACGGCGGTTGCTGTCTTATGCCGGTGACGCCGCCGTGCACGTGAAGTACTCCGACGAATCGAGTGAGAAGCCATTCAGCCGCATTCGCATTTCCAAAGGCACTATGCTGCTCACCAAAGAAGAGCACAAGACCAACAAGTTCACGATTCGCAACGCCGATACCGACTCGCGCCAGGTCATCCTGGAATACCCGACGGAAGAAGGCTGGAAACTCTCGCCCGGAACTCGCCAACCCGAAGAGTCCACGGAATCGTATTACCGTTTTCGCATCCCAGTCGATGCCGGCAAGACTGCCGAGTTCACCGTCGAGGCCGTCCATCCCGAGGAAACGCGCTATGAATTGACAAACCTCGACGACGACCAAGTTGCGCTTCTCGTCCAACAAAAGAGAATCACTCCCGTCATGCAGCAGGCCTTCGACCGTGTCCTCAAGCAAAAGGAAAAGATCGAAGGCATAGCCGTCCAGATTGCGGATCGCAAGCGCGAGTCCGACCAGATTACCGCGGACCAGAACCGTATTCGCGAAAACATGAAGGCCCTGAAAGGAAGTTCGGAAGAAAAAGCCCTGCTGCAGCGCTACGTTGGCCAACTCGACTCCCAGGAAAATCGGCTCGCCTTGATCCGCAAGGAAACCTCCGACCTAACCGCGCAACAGAATGCAGCCCGAGCCGAACTCGATCGCATGATCATGGAAATCAGCGTGGACGAAACCTTCTGACCGACGATTCCACGCGGACGACTCGGCCGGTTTTGCGAATGAAGTTCAGTATCCCCATGCAGCCAAGCCGGAAGTCGCAGCCTTTCCTTGGCAGGCATTCCCTGCGCCTTGCCGCCCTCGGAGTCGTGCTCCTGCTAATCGCGCTCTACCGCTGGTCTAATTCATTTTTCGGAAATGCGATTGCCGATTGGACCGGAGTCTTCGTCACCATCGGCATGACGAAGTTCCTCTAGGAAAAGGGCCCCGCCGAGAGCCAGCAGCCCAAGGGGATATTGCCATCGGCGGGCATGGAGATGCCGCGCGAGCACTGCCTCGCCATTTTTCTCGCCATTACCGGCTTCGGCTGGATCGCAGCGTTCTGCGCGATGGAACCAAACAGCAAGTGGGGACAGCCCGACGGCAACATCGCAAATTCGCGGCCTGGTTTTGATGACGAAACGCTGGAGGGAAGCCGGTTCAAAACAGCGCTGAGTTCTAGGCACATCTGCTCCTTACCCTTACCATAGGTGATAGTGACCATCGCGCCGCGCCATTTCCACGTTGACGCCGAAAAGATCTGCCAGGCGGTCGACCTGCAGGATTTCTTCTTTAGGCCCGTCGCCGACCACTCGCCCGCGCCGCATCAGCACCACGCGCTGAATCTCCGGCACGATGTCGGCCAGTTCATGCGTCACCAGGATGATTGCGGTTCCAGAGTTGGCCAACGTACGCATGGTCTGCCGCAAGCTGTGCTGGGCCGACAGGTCGAGCGAATTGCAGGGTTCATCGAACAGCAGCGCGCCCGGCTTGTGCACCAGCGCGCGGGCAATCAGCACGCGCCGAGCTTCTCCCGACGACATCTTAGAAACCGGACGCTCGGCCAGATGCGATATCTTCAATGCGGAGAGTGCAGCGTCGGCCAACTCCCGCTGCCGGGCCTCAACGGCGTGATTCGAAAAAATGCTGATGCTGCTGAAGAAGCCCGACAGCACCACGTCCCGCCCGCAGGCATCTCCAGTGCAGGTCAGCATCAAGTCATTCGAAACGATGCCCAGGCGGGCGCGCAGCGCGAACACATCCCAGCTCTCTTCGCCCAGGATCGACATCGACGAATCCGGGCGCGCCACCGGATAACACTCGCGCGTAATCGTCTTAATCAACGTCGATTTCCCGCACCCGTTTGGGCCCAGGACGGCAATGTGCTCCTGGGCTTCAATGCGAAGGCTAAAATCGTCCAGCGCAATCGTCTGCCCCCGCATAACACGGAGATTGTGGAAGTCGAGGAGAGGCGGTCTGGCTTCCGTAGTCATTGCATCCAAGTGTAGATGAGGTCCGAACCACCGAGAACGGAGAACTGGTTTTAGCATTACACTGAACCCAGATGCCGCTCCGAATCTATCGTCTTCGTCGCCTGCTGGCTGGGATCGCGGTGCTGCTCACGCTGGTCGTAGCCGGAATGTATTTCTACGCGCGTTCGCGGGCGACCGACGTGTTGAAGCAAATCCCCGGCAAGATCGGATTTGACATCAAGCAGACCGCCAGCGGCTTCCAATTTTCCAAATCCGATGGCAAGCGCACAATCTTCACCGTCCAAGCCAGCAACGTCAAACAATTCAAGCTCAACGGAAACGCCGAGTTGCACAACGTGAGCATTGTGCTCTATGGCCGCGATTCCTCGCGTTTCGACCAGATCTACGGCGACGATTTCGCTTTCAACCAGCAAACCGGTGACGTCACCGCCAAGGGCGACGTGCAGATTGATCTGGTCGCCAATCCCGCGGGTCTCGCGAGTCCCGATCAAACCACGCCGAAAGAACTCAAGAACCCAATCCACCTCAAGACTCGCGATCTGGTCTTTAATAAAGACAGCGGAAACGCTATGACCGCTGCCCGCGTCGAGTTTCAAACCCCGCAAGCCACCGGCTGGGCCATGGGCGTGACATACGCCGGCAAGAGCAATATTCTGACCTTATCGTCGCAAATTCATGTGGTCATCAGTGGTCCGAATGCCGCCGTCATTGATGCAGATCACGGCATCATCACCAACGATCCGCGCGAGATTACGCTCGACCGTCCTCATCTCAGGCGTGAAGGCGGCAAGCTCGAGGCCGAGCAGGCAGTGTTTTATCTTGGCCGGGAAAATCAGGTCGAGAGGGTGGTGGCCACCGGAGAGGTCAGATCCGAGACGCCGACAGAAGGGCCGAGACGATCAGGCTCCTCCGCGAATCGGAAGCCCGCCAGCAACAAAAAGGCGGTTTCAGGGGTGCAATCGCAATTGTCAGAAATGCGCAGCCGCGCGGATCAGGCTGAGTTCCTTCTCGAAGGAAAGAAGAACCTGCTCCGCACCGCAACCATGACCGGTAACGTCCACATCGAGCAAACTGGACCTCAGCCCATGCAGGGCGCTGCCGGCCGCGTGATCTTCGACTTCGCTGGTCAGAACCAGCTTCAGAAAGTACACGGCCGTGATGGAGTCCGGCTGACCCAGAATGCGGTCGCTGCAAACAAGCCGACCGCAAAAGGCCTGGCAAGGGGCCCGCAGGATTTCGAACTAACCGCGCCGGCGATCGACTTCACCGTGGCGCAAGGCCACATCCTGGAGCGTGCCGTCACCTCCGGCGCCGCCCAGATTACGATCGCACAGGCGCAGGAAGCCAGTCCAAGGTCGGCTCAGGCTCACGCCGCGCAGGGTTCTATCGGGCAACGTACGGTGGTAACGGCGGGCAAATTTCAGGCGCAATTCGCATCTTCAGAAGGTCGAAACCACCTCTCCAGCGTCCATGGCGCGCCTGATGCCCGTATCGTCAACTCGGCCCCCGGAGAGCCTGACCGGGTCAGCACCAGCGAATCAGTGGACGCCGCTTTCCTTCCTCAAGGCGGCATCGAGGCCCTCACGCAACAAGGCAACGTGGCCTACGCAGACGGTCAGCAACCCGACAAGCGCATGCAAGCCTGGGCGAACTCCGCCCACTACACCCCCGGGGACCAAATGCTCGTCCTCACCGGCAATCCGCGTGTCGCCAATGGCGGCATGGAGACGACCGCGAAAACCATCCGTATCAATCGCGCCACCGGCGACGCTCTGGCCCAGGATGACGTCAAGAGCACTTATAGCGAGTTGAAGGAGCAACCCGATGGTGCGCTGCTGGCGTCCTCGTCGCCGATTCACGTCACCGCCCATAGCATGTCTGCCCACAACACCCCGGGCATCGCCCTCTATACGGGAAACGCCCGCTTGTGGCAGGACGCCAACATTATCGAAGCGCCTACAATCCAGTTCGACCGCGACCGCCGATTCGTCACGGCACAAGGAATGCCAGCCCAGCCAGTACAAACGATTCTGGTCCGAACAGAAAAAGTGCAGACACAAAAGGTCCAAACGGAAGGAGTCACTGCAGAAAAAGCCGGGGCAGAAAAAAGAGCTGCAAGCGAAAAAAAGCGCGGAAGAGCGGCGGGCGAAGGCGCTCTGGTGTCCGCATCAAGCCCCATCTCCATCACCGCCGCAAAGCTCACTTACGCCGATTCCGAACGCCGAATCCACTACGAAGGTGGGGTCGTGGCCCGTAGTTCCGACTTTACCGCCTCCGCTAAAACGGTCGATGCCTACCTCTTACCTCGCAGTCAAACCTCGAACAATCAATCGTTTGCAGGGCCTGGTCAACTTGACCGCATGATCGCTCAAGACGACGTCGTAGTCCAACAACCCAAGCGTCGGGCCGGGGGCCAAAAACTGGTTTACACTGCCTCCGACGACAAGTTCGTCCTTACCGGCGGACCGCCTAGCATTTTTGATGCCGAACAAGGCAAGATTACCGGGGTTTCGTTGACTTTCTTCAGAAGCGATGATAGGGTGCTCGTAGAAGGCGAAGCAAGTACTCCTGTGGTAACTCAGACGCGAGTGGCCCGGTAAATGGCAAGCTAAATGCGTACGCTAGCCACTGAAGAAATTGGCAAATCGTATCGTGGCCGCCGCGTTGTAAATGGGGTCAGCCTGACGGTCGAACAGGGCGAAGTGGTTGGATTATTAGGCCCTAACGGTGCAGGCAAGACCACCACTTTTTACGCCATCGTTGGCCTGATCCCTCCCGATACTGGCCGCGTGTTGTACGACGGTCAGGACATCACCGACGTTCCCATGTATTTACGGGCTCGTCAGTATGGCATCAGTTATCTCCCTCAAGAAGCGTCGGTTTTTCGCAAGCTAACAGTAGAAGAGAACATCCTCGCGGTCTTGGAGGCGCAGCCCATGTCCTGGCACGAGCGCCGCGAGAAGATGGAAAAGTTTATCGACGAGTTGGGACTGGAGCACATCCGCCAAAACCGCGGATACGCCCTATCCGGTGGGGAACGGCGGCGCGTGGAAATCGCCCGCTGCCTGTGCATCAATCCCACATTTATTTTGCTGGACGAGCCGTTTTCCGGGATCGATCCCATTGCCGTGCTGGACTTGCAAAAAATAATCAGCAACCTGCGGGCCAGTGGCATCGGAGTACTGATCACGGATCACAACGTGCGCGAAACGCTTTCGGTGACCGACCGGGCCTACATCATCGACGACGGCAGAATTTTCCGTCACGGCCAGCCCGGCCAACTGGCCAACGATCCAGAAGTGCGCCGCGTGTATCTGGGCGAAAGTTTTTCGCTGGTGTGAGACTGAGTTTTTTAATTTTGTCATTCAGGGCCGGGGTTTTTTGCCGGTGTAAGCAATCCGCTGTTGGCGCGCTAGAAATGCCTGGGTGAGAGAGGATTCCAACCAAACCCAATGGTCTTGTTGCAGCATAAACTCAGCGTACGTCTCTCCCAGCGCCAGATACTGACTCCGGGCCTGGTGCAGATGGTCTCCGTCCTCGCGCTCAACAAACTTGAGCTCAAGGACATGATCAATGCTGAGATGGTGGAGAACCCGGTTCTCGAGGAACTGGAAGAATCCGTTCCCCTGCTGGACGAAGTCGGCAAAAAAGAAGAAGACCGCGAGCGCGCCGCAGCCGCCTCCAACGAAGAAAACCCCATTTCTGCCGTCGAAAAGAAAGACCCCTTCGAAGAGATCGATTTCGGTTCGTTCTTCCAGGACTATCTCGACCCCGGCTATCGTACCCACAGCGAGATGGAGGACATCGAGCGCCCATCGTTCGAAAATTTCCTCTCCAAGCCGACGAACCTCACCGACCACCTGGCCTGGCAGTTGGGCGCGCTCAGCCTGCGCCGCGAGGTCCGCGAAGCCGCCGACCTGATCATCGGCAACTTAAACGAGGACGGATACCTGATCGCCAGCGACGATGAGTTGCTCGGCATCGCGCCTCCTGCGCCGCCCGAAGCCGACGCCCAGACCGCGAAGAATATCGTGAATGAGGCGCAAGCCCTGGGACTGACGGAGACCGAAGCAGAGCCGGACAGTGAAGCAATCGAACCAGAAGAAGACGTTTCCGCTGGTCGTGACGTCGCGGATTCGGCGCGGGTTGAAGCCGGGGTTGAATCCCAGGCAGAGTCCGAAGGTGAATCCAAAGATGAGCCAGAGCTTGATCTCGACGCCACTTCGGACACCGTGATTGCGGAGGTCGGCAACGCGGTTGAGCCGCACCCGGAAACCTCCTTCTCCTCGCATTCCTCCAACTCCGCTGCCGCTGTTGCTCCCGCCCCCGAAGCCGCGCGCACGGCGGCCTCGATGTACAAGGCAAAATTTACTGCCGCCGATCTGCAGGAGGCTCTGGATGTCGTGCGTCAACTGGATCCTCCCGGCGTCGCCTGCCGAGATCTTCGCGGCTGCCTGCTGTGCCAGCTTCGATATCATCAGGCGCAGCCTGACCTGCACAAGAACGGCAACGGCACCGAACAAGTTCTGAAGGACGCCACGGCGGTCGTCGACCAGCATCTGCGCGGGCTGCAAAACAAGCAGCACAAAGAGATTGCCAAGGCCATCGGCCGCCCGATCGAAGCGGTGCAGCAGGCCCTCAACTACATCCGAACCCTCGATCCCCGCCCCGGCCTGCGCTACAACAAAGTCCAGGCCCGCCTCATCGAACCTGACGTCGCGTTCGTCAAGCACGGCGACGAGTGGCTCGTGATTATGAACGACGAAGACCTGCCCCAGCTTCGCCTGAATCCCGCCTACAAGAAGCTGGTTACCCGCGACGGTACCAACGAAAAGAGCACGCGCGACTATGTCAAAGAGCGCTATAAGAGCGCCATTCAGCTCATCAAGAACATCGAGCAGCGCAAACAGACCATCACCAAAGTCTGCTACTGCATCGTCGCCCGCCAGCAGGATTTCCTCGAACGAGGCATCGATCAACTGAAGCCCATGATGATCAAGGAGGTGGCCGAGGAAATTGGCGTGCATCCTTCCACGGTTAGCCGTGCCGTGGCCAACAAGTACGCCCACACCCCCCAAGGCGTATTCGAGCTGCGATACTTCTTCAGCGAGAGTGTTCAGGGTCCTGAGGGCGGCGGGACGTCGCTGCTGATCCTCAAACGCCGGGTCAAGAAGCTCATCGAAGAAGAAGATCCCGGCCGGCCGTTGACCGACGAGCAGATCACCCGCATCCTGCAATCGCAAGGCATCCAGGTGACCCGCCGCACCGTGGCCAAATACCGCGAAGATATGCGCATTCCCAGCACGCACCAGCGGCGAATAAGAAAATAATGCAGAAGTTAAGATCAGAAGACATTCTTATTTCTAAGTTCTGACTTCAACGTAGTGCCCAATTGACTCGATCGCACGTATTCCTAGGAGGGGCGCTCATGAACGTGGAATATACTGGCAGACATTATGTAATCACTTCCCTCATCCGCAAAGAAGTAGAAACCGGCCTCACAAAAATCCGCAAAATTCTCGGCGACCGTTTTGAAACCAAGGTCATCCTCGCCGTCGAAAAGCACCGCCACAAAGCCGAAATCACCATCAGCCCGCGCAATGGCCTGCTGGTCGGCTTGGCGCAAGCCAAGGATATGACGATCGCCGTCAGCGAAGCTCTCGACCACCTCGAGAAACAGGCGGTGAAATATAAGACGCGCTGGCAATCGAAAAAACGCTCGGCGCGCAAGAACGAAGAAGTCAAGAAGTGGAACGGCCACTCCACCCCGAGTGATAGCATCGACGCGCAGACTGATCTGCAGACCGCAATCGGTCTGTCGGAGAAAACAGCCGTCCCGGTCCTGGTGCACAAATATCCGGCGGTTGCCAAGACCACCGAGGTCCACCTGGTCCGCTCCGACGAAGCCGTGGCGATGCGTCCCATGACGCTCGAAGAGGCCATCAAAGAAGCCCACTTCCGGGATCGCGACGTTTTCGTCTTCCGCGATCCCAAAGGCAAGGTCATGATCCTCCATCGCACCCGCGACGGCAAAATGGAACTAATCGAAGCCCCGTAAGAACCGGCTTCCAGCTTCCAGCTTCCGCCTTCCGCCAGATTCGTGCGGAGAAGAACTTGTGGGGACGGGCGACTCGCCCGTCTGCCGAGCGACGCGCGGCATTGCCACATGCCGGAGACAACGTGGTCAAAATGGCTACGTTGCGATCCTGTTTGCGCTTCCCAGCCTTATCGGCATCTTCGCAACGACTGCCGTCTGTGCTCAGCCGTCGGAGCACCTGAAACATTACAAGGGCACTCCCTATCAGGACGGTCGCTTCAAAGCGGCGCGCAGAAGATTCCCGGACGGGTGGGATGCGCCTACGATGATCGCGGTGGAGAACACTAAAACCCGGGCGTTATTAGGGTGCGACTTTCCGTTGGAAAAAGCGTTCTCACCATGCGCGTTTCTCACCGGAGGGAATATGAATCTTGCATATTTCGACTTCAAGGCGTCTCGATAGCGAGGCCAGGGTTGCCACGGTTCGCCTTTGCGATACAAACAGTATCGAACTACTCGGAGCCAAGAAGGCTGCTGAGAAAATAGCGAAACATGCTCTCGGTATGAAAGCCAACCATGTTCCATGCAAGTGCTCTACCCGAGGCTGGTATCGAAGATGACTGACCATCGGGGAACAACGGGGAAAAAGGACTCAAGCGGGGAAAGAAAGTTGTACTCACGGCGTTGCCTCCGGGATTCATCGACGATCTTCCAGAAGAGGATCGACGGGGTTGATGGGAGAGGCGATAACAACTGCACAAGCATGAGAGGGGTGGAAGAGCCGTTCCTGAAGTAGCGCGAGACGCTGCCCCTCCTTGTCTCGCGGTTCTTTGGCGAGACCGGACGAGGATCTTGATCTTTCCTGCGACCGGTCACGTCCCGGAATACCGTCTCCTCTATTGCTTTGGCGAGACGCTGACACGCAATCGTACGGGATAGCCCAGTGGGTCTCGGTCCCACTACGAACTTCCAATGAGCCAGCCGGTGACGAACACCAACGCTCCGCCCAACCCGACTTGAAGGGCAGCCGACACCCACGGACTATCCATATAACGATGTCGGATCCAGGTGATCAAGCCCAGTTCTGCGATTACCACTCCGCTCGCGGCCCAGAGCGCCATACGGAAGTCGCGCAGCAAGAACGGAAGCGTGTGGCCGATGCCGCCCAGCGCCGTCATGGCCCCACAGATCAACCCGCGCACCCAGGGATGTCCACGTCCGGTCAGGCTGCCATCGTCTGAAAGCGCCTCGGCGAAGCCCATGCTGATGCCCGCACCGGCTGAGGCGGCAAGGCCCACCCGGAAAGCCGTCCAGCTATTGGTGGTCGCAAAGGCCGCCGCGAATACCGGCGCCAGCGTCGAAACCGATCCATCCATCAGTCCCGCCAGCCCGGGCTGCACAATCTGCAGCACGAACAAGCGGCGCTGCGCGACCTCTTCGTCGGCCTTCACATTGTCAGGAAGCTTTTGCTTGTCGAGTTCCTGGGCACGTTCTTCGTGCTCGCGTTCTTCTCTGGCCAAATCGTCCAGCAGTTGCCGGATGCTCGCATCTTGCGTCCGGGCCGCGGCCTTCTCATAGAAACGTCTGGTCTCAACTTCCATGGTCGACGCTTCCTTGCGCACGGCTTCGATGCGCAGGGGACGCACCAGCCACAACGCCGGGCGATCGACAAAGCCGCGCACGTCTTGCCGCCGAATTAACGGAATATGCTCGCCGAATTTCTTCTGGAACAGTTCGAGCAGGCGGCGCCGGTGTCCCGATTCTTCTTCCCTCATGCCGTCGAACATCGAGGCTGTGGCGGGATAATCTTGCCGCAGGCCTTCGGCAAAGTCGGAGTAAACCCGTTCATCTTCTTCTTCCAAAGCGATGGCCAAAGCCAGCACCTCGCGCTCCGTAAGTTCTTCGAATTTTTTCATGCCGCCATAGCTTACCTGCCATGCGCGCTATAGACAATCTGGATTTCCAATCTTCGACTGGCGCTTTGACGAGACTGGGAAGCAAGCACCTGCAGCCAATTACGAACGGAAAGCGGAGGCTGCACTTGGAGTGCTACTATCCAGTTCATGAAGCCGCGTACGTCCCCCGGCCAGAAAATAAGAAAATCGAAAAGCGGAGCCAAAGGGCCTTCGCGGGCGAGGCAGCATTCGCCAGAACTAGTCATCATCACGGGCATGAGTGGTTCGGGGAAGGCTTCGGTATTGAAAGCCTTCGAAGATCTGGGCTACTACTGCGTCGACAACCTCCCGGTGCAACTCATCCCGCAATTTGCCGACCTGGCGGTGCAGTCGAGCGAAATACGCCGCACCGCGCTGGTCGTAGACGTGCGCGAAGGGTCCAAGCTGGAAGAGCTTCCAAAGATATTGAAGTCGGTCGGGCGCATGATTCCGACCAAGGTAGTGTTCCTGGAAGCCTCTGACGCAGTTCTGGTGCGCCGTTTCAGCGAGACTCGCCGGCCGCATCCTCTGGGCACAGATTCACCGGTAAAATCAGCGCTCAAAGCCGAACGACGTCACCTGGGCGCCATTCGCGCAGTCGCCGATTTAGTCATCGATACTTCCAAATTCAACGTTCATGAGCTCCGCGCTCACATCACCGAGCGTTTTAAGCAACAGTCTTCGGAAAACAACATTCTGGTGTCCTGCGTCAGTTTCGGGTTCCGTCAAGGCGTTCCCGAGGACTCCGACCTCGTCTTTGACGTGCGCTTCCTGCCTAACCCGCACTTCGTACCCGAGTTCCGGCCGCTGACGGGACGCGATCCGCGCGTCGCCAAATACATTCGCTCGTTTCCCCAGAGTAGGGAGTTCGTCTCGCGCATCTCCGATCTGCTCGTCTACTTGCTACCGCACTACATTCATGAAGGCAAGAGCTATTTGACCATTGCGTTCGGCTGTACCGGCGGACAGCACCGTTCCGTCATGATCGCCGAGGAGGTAGGCAAACATCTTCGGCGCGCCGGTTATCGTGTGAAAATTGTGCATCGCGACATGCCAAAGTAGCCGCCTGAGGACGGGCCAGGCCCCGGGAAGCCAGCTGTCATCAATGGCTGTGCATCCGAGTGCTGGCACTGTGAATTTTTTATGGGCCTTTCCTGCAGGCGTCATCCCGACCGCCGGCGTTGCTCAGTGGGAGAAGGATCTCGAGCGGGCGTTTCCCAGACAGCGTTCTCGGCACGCCGGATCCTTCCCTGCGCCTGAAAAACGGCTCGGTTTAGGATGACTCCCGCGGGGATAAGATTTTCGCAGGGCTCGCGGGGCACCACTACGCGCGTCTGAAACGGCGTTCTTCCTGGGCACGACTCAAGTAGAATAAGGCCTTGCACCTCATGTCCATCCGACCGGCAGCAAGCGCTTGCAGCGTGTCCCGCGTGGGAGTCTCATGCACCAATTAACGCGCCTGATTCGGTATGCAGTGCCCTACTGGTGGCAGATTCTGTCTTCGGTTGTGCTCATGGCCGCCGTGGGTGGCCTCGACGCTTTCAAATACCTGCTGGTTCGTCCACTGGTGGATCGAGTACTGAATCCTGCGACCGGATCGCAGAATATTCAGTTGTTTGTCGTTCCCGGTACGCACCACCCCGTATATCTGCAGCAGTTTGTTCCTGCGCATTTCACCAATGCCTGGACTATCGTCGCTTTCGCATTAATCACGTCCACCGTTCTCAAAGGAATCTGCGATTATTCCGGCACCTACCTGGTGAATCACGCAGGCTTCGGCATGATAACCGATTTGCGCGACGATCTTTACACCGCCCTGCTGCGCCGCTCCGCCGCATTTTTTTCCAAACACACCACTGGAACTCTCCTTTCCACCATCATTAATGATATTGAGCGCGTGCAGTACGCCATGTCGACCGTGCTGTCGGAACTCCTGCAACAGTTCTTCACCTTTATTTCGGTGGCGATTGTGGTGGTGATTCTGGGCGGAAATCTTGCCTGGGTATTGCTTTTGTTCGTACCTGTGATTGTGTTCTCATCGCGCAAGATCGGTTCCCGCGTCCGCCATACCACGCGGCATGGTCAGGATAAGCTGGCAGAAATTCAGAATATTCTGCACGAAACGATCATCGGCAATCGTATGGTGAAGGCCTTCAACACCGAGGACTGGGAAATTTCCAGGTTCCGCGGCGCAGCTCGTCGCCTTTTCCGCGCGAATCTCCGCTCCGTGGCGGCGACGGCGATTAGTTCTCCCTTGATGGATGTTTTCGGGGTGGTCGGAATTGCCCTTCTGATTCTCATTGGCCGCGCCCGCATCGCGCACAATCAGATGACGTCCGGGGCTTTTGTTGCGTTTATTACGGCCGTCTTCAGCCTCTATAATCCGGTCCGCAAATTCGCCCTCTTTTATAACAACTTTCAGCAGGCTCTGGGCGCTTCATCGGAAATCTTCAAGTTCATGGATGTTGAAGACGATGTCCGCGAGAAGCCTCGCGCCAAGGTATTGCCAAAGTTCTCCGGCAGCGTTCGCTTCGAGAGCGTCGGCTTCGCCTATGCCAATGACGGGGAACCGTGCCACGAAGTTCTTCACGACATTAATCTGGAAGTCGGGCAGGGCGAAGTGCTGGCCGTGGTCGGCTCCAGCGGCGCGGGCAAGAGCACTTTGGTTCATCTGATTCCCCGCTTCTTCGATGTGACCGGCGGACGCCTTCTCATCGATGGCAACGATGTCCGCGATGTGACTCTCGCCTCGCTGCGGGCGCAGGTCGGCATCGTCACTCAGGAGACGGTGCTGTTCAACGACACCATGCGCAATAACATCGCCTACGGCCAGCCTCAGGTTCCGCAGAAGGAAGTGGAGGCTGCCGCCCGGGCCGCCCTGGCGCACGATTTCATTGTGGCCCTTCCCGCCGGATACGATACTGTGATTGGAGAGCGGGGCGTGCGGCTTTCCGGAGGCGAGCGCCAGCGGTTGGCCATTGCGCGGGCGCTGCTCAAGAATGCGCCAGTCCTAATACTGGATGAGGCCACCTCGGCGCTGGACAGCGAGTCCGAAGCTCTGGTGCAATCTGCTCTGCACAACTTGATGAGCGGACGCACCGTCTTTGTGATCGCGCACCGGCTGTCGACTGTGCGTCGCGCGGATCGTATCGTGGTCATTGAAAATGGCACGATTGCCGACATCGGCCGTCATGAAGAGTTGATGACGAAGTTAGGCACGTACCGGCGTCTCTACGAATTGCAATTTGCCCATGCAGATTCGCCCAAAGTAGTCGTAGAAACTTGAGAACACGGCCCCATGCCCATTCGCTCGATGACCGGTTTTGCACAGGTGCGAGGTGAAATGCAGCACCCGGACGGCGGCAAACTACCCGTCCCCGCGCGTGCAAGTCATTCCAATGGGCGGCTCGCTTTTGCACTGTCGTTGAAGTCGGTCAACCATCGTTTTCTGGATCTGCATTTTCGCCTTCCCGCCGGAACCGACTCCCTCGAGATGCAACTGCGGCGCCGGTTGAAAGAAAAGATGGGGCGCGGCCACGTCGAAGTCTCTCTCAGTCTGGAGCGAACCACCAGCGATACGTTCTTACTCAATCGCGAGATTGTGGGCGGTTACATTGCTGCATTCCGCGCGGCTGCCGCCGAGTTTTCCCTGGCGGCGGAGCCTGATCTCAACGCTGTTTTGCGCCTTCCGGGCGCGCTCGACGCAGCCAACGACAGTCCCGACGGCGACCTTGAGGCTGCCGTGATGGCCAAGGTGGACGAGGCTCTGGATCGATTGAACCAGATGCGTGAGGAAGAAGGCCGCGGCATTGTCCGCGAACTGCGCGAGCGCATGGTTCATCTTGCCGAGGCGGGAAAGATCGTGCAGCAGCATCGCCGTGCGGTGCTGCAAAACTATAGTGAGAGGCTTCAGTCCCGGCTCCAGGAGTTGCTGGGCGCGACCGTCGACCAGGAGCGCTTGCTGCAGGAGGCGGCGCTGCTGGTCGACCGCAGCGATATTCAGGAAGAAATCGTTCGCCTGGAAACTCACGTGCAACATTTTCTGGGATTGATCGAGCATGGTGGCGAAATCGGGAAGAAGCTGGACTTTCTGCTGCAGGAAATGAACCGCGAAGCCAACACGGTGCTCTCGAAAACGTCGGGACTCGCAGGCGAAGCTCTGAAGATTACGGAGGCGGGCTTAGCGATGAAGGCAGAAATCGAGAAGTCCCGCGAGCAGGTGCAAAACCTGGAATGAGCTCAAACTACAGGCCTTTGATCTGCATTATTTCGGCGCCCTCCGGATCGGGGAAGTCGACTCTGGTCAACGAACTGCTGAAGCTGGTTCCCGATCTGGATTTTTCGATCTCCTATACCACGCGTGCGCCACGGGGCAGCGAGCAAAACGGCAAGCAGTACCACTTCGTTTCCCTCCAAGAATTTGAGCAAATGATTCGCGATGACGAGTTTCTGGAGCATGCCAATGTCTTCGGGAATTACTACGGCACAGCCCGCCGGTTCTTGCGAGAGGCGAAAGAGAAAAAACACGACCTTTTGCTCGACATTGACGTGCAAGGCGCCGAGCAGATGAAACGAAAGCTGCCCGAGGCGGTCAGCATTTTTGTGTTGCCTCCGGACCGAAAAACGCTGGAGTGGCGCCTGCGCAAGCGCAGCGAAGACTCGGAAGAGGTGATCGCCCGCCGTTTGGTCACGGCCACTCGTGAGATTGGAAACTATGACAAGTACGACTATATTTTGATTAACGACGATCTCGAGGAATCGATCGAGCGCCTGCAGTCGATCGTTTTGTCGGAACGCTTGCTGCGGTCGGGCCAACCACGTTCCGCGGGCGAGGCGAAAATCGTGGAACAGGCGAACCGTCATCGGTTAGCCAATGTCCGGGACCGGGTGGGGCCGATCCTTGCTTCCTTCGGCGGTCCTGCACCCTCGGCACGTCCTTAGGTTTCGCGGTATCATTTTAAAGGACGCTGCTTAAGGACGCTGGAACGGGCGTCGGAGCAAGGGATAGAATAGAGCGCGATAGCCTGAGAGTTGGCCGTGTTCTGGGGAACGCATTGTTCGAGTTCGGCGGTAATTAAACTTCGAACCTGGTTTTAAGGGAGAGTCCCAATGAAGTTGATCGAAGGCTTTGACAGCAACTATCGATACATCTTGGTGGCGGCGCGGCGGGCGCGGCAACTCCAGTCGGGGGCGCCGCCGGTGGTCGACACGAATTCGCGCAAGCCCTGCCGCATCGCGCAAGACGAAATCCGTGCCGGCAAGGTAAAGTGGGAGATTCCGGAAACTCGCACCGCCGCCGAGCAAGCCGGAGACGCGCTCGATAAGGCTCTGGGCCAGGACTGAGGAATTGTTGATTTCGTAATGGTTGATTGCTGATTGCGAACCCAGGCTCCTCATCCCCGGTTTTGAATCAACCATCAAAATTCAACAATCAAAACTCCATGAAAGTTGCCCTCGGTGTTAGCGGAGGAATCGCGGCTTACAAGGCGGCGGAAATTGTCCGCCTGTTGCAGGACCGCGGCATCGGCGTGCAAGTTGTGATGACCCGCTCCGCCCAGGAGTTCGTACGTCCCCTCACCTTCGCCGCGCTCTCCGGTGAAAAAGTCATTACCGGCATGTTCGTGCCGAGTGAAGAACCTGAAGAGCAAGAACCTAACATCGATTCGGCAATCGAGCACATTGCGGTTGCGCAAGCCATCGACGCACTCGTGGTTGCACCCGCTACCGCGGACGTTCTCGCTCACTTCGCGCAGGGTATCGCCAGCGACTTTCTGACCACGCTTTATCTCGCGACCACCGCTCCTGTCATCGTGGCGCCCGCCATGAACGTGAATATGTGGAATCATCCGGCCACGCAGGCGAATCTCCAGATCCTGCGGCAGCGCGGCGTGCAAATCGTTGAGCCGGGCGCAGGCTACCTGGCTTGTGGGATGATTGGGGCGGGGCGGCTGGCGGCAAACGAAACCATTATTGCCGCGGTGATGGAGGCTCTGGGTGCGTCCCAGGATTTCAGCGGTGAAACCGTCCTGATCACCGCCGGCCCCACGCGAGAAAAAATCGATCCCGTGCGCTATCTCACCAACCGCTCCAGCGGGCGCATGGGCTGTGCCCTTGCGGAGACGGCCTTGCGTCGTGGCGCGCGTGTGCTTCTGGTCATGGGACCCAGCTGGCTCACTCCGCCCGGAGCTGCCGAGCTAACGCGAGTGGAGTCGACCGAAGAAATGCGCGACGCGGTACTGAAACTGCTTCCTCAGGCGAGCGTCGTGATCAAGACTGCCGCGGTCTCCGACTATCGCCCGAAAGCCGCGGCCAGTCAGAAGATCAAGCGTAAGGGCGCCATGACTCTCGAACTCGAAGCCACTCCCGACATTCTCAAAGAGCTCTCTCTCGAAAAGGGCGCCCAGATTATCGTAGGCTTCGCCGCCGAAACAGAAAACGTTCTGGAAAATGCACGTCAGAAATTAGTGTCGAAAAATCTCGACGCCATCGTAGTCAACGACGTTTCGCGCGAGGGGGTCGGCTTTGATTCCGACCGCAACGCGGTCACCATCATTACTCGCCAAGAGGTCGTCGAGGTTCCCGAAACCACGAAATGGGAAGTTGCCCAGCGTGTCCTTGACCAAGTGGTACGTCTGCGCCAGCACCGTAAATCACCAGTAAAAGCTTGATCGCCCGCCCATCCTGAGGTGTCCTCCTGAGCGAAGTTCCGTCCTCGCTAAGCGGAGGACGGGCGCAGTTGAATTCCTCCCTCGTCCATGGTCCCGTCTCGGTCCACGTTATAATCATGACGACACCCATGCCATCGGTTCTTGATCCACAGTTGCGGCTAGCGCTGGTCGAACGTGTGCGCTACTGCCACGAGATGGGCATATACGACTTCTACCGGCGCGAACCGCGAGCTTCCGGAGCAGCATCGGCCGCTGCCGAAGCCGATGATTTGTCCGGACCTCCCACATCCCAGGAATTGCGAGAGGAAATGGCCGCAAGAAAATCAGCCGTAGTTGCGAAGGTTGCTGACAGAAACGTTCTGCAGGTACTGACTTCGCACGCCGAGCAGGCTGTTGCCGATCCGGTGGCCGCGCTCCAACTCATACGCGAAGACCTGGGCGACTGCACGCGCTGCAAGTTGCATCAGCAAGGCCGGAAGCAAATCGTCTTTGGCGTGGGCAATCCGCGCGCCGAATTAATGTTTGTGGGCGAAGGTCCCGGCGCCGACGAAGATACGCAGGGCGAACCTTTCGTGGGCCGTGCCGGCCAATTGCTCAACAATATGATCAAGGCCATGGGCATCCGCCGCGAAGATGTCTACATCGCGAACATTGTGAAATGCCGGCCGCCCGGCAATCGCACACCGGAGCGCGACGAGTGTGAAACCTGCTCCCCGTTCCTGATGCGGCAGATTGCCGTGATCAAACCCAAGGTCGTGGTCGCGCTGGGTGCGGTGGCTGCGAAAAATTTGCTCGCCATGAATGCCTCCATGGCGGAACTTCGCGGCCGCTTTTACGACTTCACGCCCAGTGGCGTTCGTAGCGCCGATCCATCCTGGCAGGGAACGAAGCTGGCGGTGACCTACCATCCCGCGTTTCTTCTGCGCGATCCGCGCCAGAAGGGTGAAGCCTGGAAAGATTTGCAGATGGTTATGATGTACTTGGGGCTCATACCGCCCAAGAAGGATGTGTGATTCAAGTTGTTTGTCATGCTGAGCGCGGTCGCATGTTGGCGAAGCCAACGATCGGCGCGGTCGAAGCGTCCCTGCTTGCGGAAAAAGTTTTCCTTGTCTGCGGCCCTCGACCCGGCCCTACTCCTCTGATTTATCCTTCCCACGATGCCCGAATTCTGTGACGTCGCTGTGCCCGTGCCGCTGGACATGGTCTTCACCTACCGCGTTCCCGGGGATGCCACGCCGATCGTCGGCGGCCGCGTGCTGGTGCCATTTCGCCAGCAGCGCATGACGGGCATCGTCGTCGAACTTCACGACCGTAAACCCTCCGTCACCACGAAGAGCATTCTTAGCGTGCTCGACCGAACGGCGGTGCTTGACCAGCAGTTACTGCATCTCGGCCGCTGGATTGCTGATTACTATCTCGCTCCAATCGGCGAAGTATTTCGCACGATGCTCCCCTTGAACGCCGAGTTCAAGCGCTCCATCGGCTATCGCCTCAGCGAAGGCGGTCAGATGGCGCTGCATCAGGCTGGCCTGTCTGGCTCGTCCGCACGTTCGCGTCGGACTCCGGAGGAACAAGCCGCCGAGTTCCGCGTCCTCGATTATCTGGCGGGCTGTGAACCCGCCCCCGGAAAAACGGATTTGATCCGAGAAGAAACTCTACGCTCCGCTACTCATGTCTCCAAAACCATTCTCGCTGGAATGGTCCGCAAGAAATGGCTGGCGCGCGAAGACGTTTCCGCTCCTCGGGACGCCACACGGACCGTGAGGATCGCAGTGTTGAAGTCCGCCGAAGGCAAGCTGAACAACAACCAGCGGATGCTGGTCGACACGCTGGCGGCTTCCGGAGGAAGAGTTCCGGTCCCGACGCTCCAATCGCTGGAGCTTCCGACAACTACCCTCTCCACGCTGGTTCGGCGCGGACTCGTCGAGACTGTGGAAGAGCCGGCGATGTTCACCGTCTCACGCTCCAAGCCGCGACCCTCGCTCTTCGACTTCGATTTGAGCCTCGCGCAACAATCCGCGCTCACCAGCGTGCGCGAGGGTATCGAAACCCGCAAGTTCGCCGGCATGTTGCTGCACGGGGTCACCGGGTCGGGCAAGACTGCAGTGTATCTGGCAGGCATGCGCGGGGTCCTCGAGGCGGGGCGTTCGGCCATCCTGTTGGTTCCTGAGATTGGTCTGACCCCGGCAGTGGCGGCCGACCTGCATCAAATCTTCGGCGAGGAAGTTGCCATCCTGCACTCCGCCCTCTCCGACCGAGAACGCGCCGAGCAGTGGCACCGCATCAGGCGCGGCGAAGCCCGCATGGTCGTGGGGACACGATCTGCAGTCTTTGCTCCGGTGGCCGATCTCGCGCTCGTCATCGTCGACGAGGAGCAGGACTCCTCTTACAAACAGGAAGAGACGCCGCGTTACCACGCCCGCGATATTGCTGTGATGCGCGCCAAAATGGCGAATGCGGTCGTCGTTATGGGGTCGGCTACGCCGTCGCTCGAGTCATACTTTAACGCTAAGAAAAATAAATATGCGCTCATCGAATTGCCCGATCGCGTAGAACAGCGACCTCTTCCCGAGGTAGAGATCATCGATATGCGCCAAGAGTTCCGGGAAACTGGTCACGAACAAGTCATCTCGCGGAAGCTCGCGGCCGAAATCAAAGAACGCCTCGACCACAAAGAACAGGTTATGGTGTTGCTCAACCGCCGCGGATATTCACCGGTCGCGCTCTGCCGCACTTGCGGGAAGAAGCTCGAATGCCAGAACTGCGCCATCGCGCTCACCCATCACAAGCGCGAGCACAAAATGGTCTGCCACTATTGCGGCTACACCGCGGCTGTGCCCAAAGCCTGCGTCCACTGCGGAAGCGAGTACGTTTATTTTCTGGGCACAGGTTCAGAAAAACTCGAAGAGTTGCTTCACGGCATGTTCCCGCAAGCGCGCATCGCCCGTCTCGACCGCGACACGGTTCGCAGTCCCCAGGACTTCGAGCGAGCCTTGAACGCGCTAAACGAAGGCGAACTCGATCTTCTCGTGGGCACGCAGATGATTGCGAAAGGCCACGACGTTCACGGTGTAACCCTGGTGGGCGTGGTGGGAGCCGACGCGGCGCTCGGCCTGCCAGACTTCCGCGCTGCCGAGCGCACCTTCCAGTTGCTGACCCAGGTCGGGGGGCGCGCCGGACGCGGTCAAACTCCCGGCAAAGTCGTGCTGCAGACCTATTTTCAGGATCACTACGCCGTGCAGTATGCCGCTCGTCACGACTTCGTCGGTTTCTACGAAAAAGAGCTGCAGTTCCGCAGTTGGATGCACTACCCGCCATATTCCGCGCTGGCCAACGTGCTGGTGCGCAGCGACAAACTCGACGACGCCCTGCAGTGGTCGGGAACGTTGGGAAGATGGTTCGACACGACCCGCCACGAAGGGGTTCGGGTGCTCGGCCCCGCGCCCGCTCCCATCCTGCGGTTGAAGCGCGACTATCGTTACCACTTCGTGCTCAAGTCCCCCAGCCGGGAAAAGCTCAACACGACGCTGCGCGCGATGCTGGCGCACGCCGCGCAAAAAAAGATACCGCGCACTCAAGTGATTGTGGACGTAGATGCACTCTGGCTGATGTGACGAAAAATCCGGCGCTTAGCCCCTGGCTGGTATGTGGGAACCATGGCTCTCCGCTGCCCGGCGGAGCGAAGTTCGGCCGACCCACGGAACTATCGCCAGCTCATCTGGAAGGGCGAGATGGTGAAGGTCAGCCCCAGCATGATCATGGCCAGCAATGCCAGCGCCCAGCGGTTGGCAGGAAGCCTGGGAAATTCTGGAGCTTGTTGCTGGCGGTAAGTGATCGCATTCATCACGATAAGTAAACCCGCCCACACCCGCCACCCCACATATCGGTGTCCCAGGTAGACCAGCACGATCACGGTGATCCATGAAACGGCGCGATGTACGCGCGGGGCGAGTGCATACACGATGTGGCCGCCGTCCAACTGGCTGCTGGGAAGCAGGTTGAGCGCGGTGGCAAACATGCCCACCCACGCTGCCACCGCCGTCGGATGCAGATAGATCCGACTCAGCGGCAGTGCAGCAATGGCCTGGTGCGGAGCAATCATACGTAACAAGATGTGCACGAAATGAAAGATCGCCGGAAATCCTAATTGCAAATCCGATGAGCCCATCCCGGGCGCGAGCGGTTTGGAAAGCGTGATCGCGACAGCCAGCGTGGCCACCGCCACGACGAACCCCGCGATCGGCCCCGCAATGCCGATGTCGAACAACGCGGCTCGCGAACGGATCGGCGCCTTAATCCGGATCACCGCTCCCAGAGTCCCGATCAATGTCGGCGCCGGAATAAAAAATGGAAGCGTCGCCCGCACTCTGTAGTACCGGCAAAACAGGTAGTGCCCCATCTCATGGGCGAACAAGATCAGCAATAGGGTCGCCGAAAACGGAATGCCAAGCAGCAGGCGCGACGGTTTGGCGATGATCCATTCCAGCGGAAAAAATGGAAGCCATTCATCACCAGCCGCGAAGGGTGGTAAATTGTGCAGGAAGTTGAACTCCATCCGCGCCCCGACCACCAGGGTGGTGAAGCAGGTCGCGACGAACAGCAAGGCGTGCAGCCAATAGCGTTCCCCCGGCCGCGTTCGTTGCGGGGTCGGAAGTGCGTGGTAATACTCGATGGTGGAAGTGGGAATCGGGGAATTAAGTTCCGACATGATCCTTCGGTCGAGACCCGAACTCGGGGCCCTTCTTCGATGCTACTACGAGCGGAGAAAACGTGGCGGAGGCCGGGCACAAACCCAATCTTGCTGGGAAAAGCGGCTGCGGCGGAAACTTGCTTAGTCGATGGACTGCAATTCTTTTCCTGGCTTGAAGCGCACGGCTCTTCCTGGCGGAATGGACACTTCGGCGCCGGTGCGCGGGTTGCGTCCGATTCCGGTCTTGCGCGGACGCACGTTGAAGACTCCAAATCCCCGCAATTCAATGCGATTGCCGCCGGACAGCGCCTTCTTCATGCTCTCGAAGACGGTTTCCACGGCCAGTTCGGCCTTGGTTTTAGTGATGCCGGTCTTGGCCACCACTTCGTTGATGATGTCGAGCTTGATCACAAGCGGCTCCGTGGGCAGGCCCAGGATGGGCATTCAACTCATTGATGCTATGGGAGATAAGCAAGATTGTCAACGGGAGCATCTATCCCGTAAACTGGCTTGCACCCAGCCAACGAGATCGAATGATGGTGTAATCGGAAAATTGTCATCCTCAACAAGCGCTTTTTGCGCAGTGAGGGATCTGGGCGAGCCGCGCGTTAGATCGCTTCTTGCGACAAAATAATCGCGCGTTTGGCTCGCATCCCTTTCAATTATCAATTACTCAATTTTCCTAAGGAGTTGCATGCTGAAAAATGACCGCTGGATCCGCAAGATGTCCCGAGAACACGACATGATCAATCCGTTCTCCGAGAAGCAGGTGCGTGAGGGAGTGATTTCCTACGGACTCTCGTCGTACGGCTACGACCTGCGCGTGGCCGACGAGTTCAAGATTTTTACCAACGTCAATTCCTCCATCGTCGACCCCAAACACTTTGACGAGCGCTCATTCGTCACCGTGCAGACCGACATCTGCATTGTTCCACCCAACTCGTTTGCCCTGGCGCGATCGGTCGAATATTTCAAAATACCCCGCAGCGTCCTGACCATCTGCGTGGGCAAGAGCACCTACGCCCGCTGCGGAATCATCGTCAATGTGACCCCTTTCGAGCCCGAGTGGGAAGGCTTTGTCACCCTCGAGATCTCGAACACAACGCCCCTTCCGGCACGCATCTACGCCAACGAAGGTCTCTGCCAGATCCTCTTCTTCGAGTCCGACGAAATCTGCGAAATCAGCTACGCCGACCGCAAGGGCAAATATCAGTCGCAAAAGGGAATCGTGCTGCCGAAGCTGTAGCCAAGGAGGTGTTTTGTGTCCACACTCGCCTCGCCTCCGCCTCACCCAGGGGCCAAGGGTTGGCCTGGCGGTCCGCGATTGGCTCCCTCGCGAAGGGAGAGACCGTGGACGCACTGGCTCGCAGCGCGAAACATACGGGCCCGACGCCTACTGATCGATCGCGGCCCGTTCCTCGTCTTTCCTACGCGATGCGCAGGTAAGTCGAGTATGGCTCTTCCCCAATCGCCGCAAACGGCAACATCTTCAGCGTTCCATTGGTCGTCTCGACCTGCCAGCTCCCAGCGCCAGTTTCCTTCGCCGCCAGCAGTTGCGCGCGCGTAACGTGGGGATCTGCATCCGTCATCGCAAAAAGTACCACCGGCCCGAGCAGCAGCGAGACCGTATCGGCGTGCTGCGGATCGACCGCCTCCAGCCGAGTCTTCATCGGAAGCTCCAGATCAACGCGGTCCCCGGACTTCCACGATCGCTGCACCCGCGCGAATGTCCCCGCCTGTGCCGCCTCCCGTTTGCCGTTGACTGAAACCGATGCTCCCTGCGCCCAGACCGGAATCCGCAGATAGAGCGCAAACTCCGCCGGCTGTGACGTTTTCACTGCAAACTGCACGTGCCCATCGTAGGGATACGCGCTGTTCTGCGTCAGCACAATTTGGGTCGCGCCCTGCGTCCATCGCAGCGTCGACGGGATGTAGAGATTCACATAGACCCCGCGGGCATCGCGAAAATAAGTATTGATCCGGTAATCGGCCGCCACTTGCGCCATCGTCCCCGAACAGCAGGGCCAGCCGTGCGGCGAATAAACCTTGCTGCCCTTGAAGTTGTAGTCCGAATAATAAAACGTCCGTCCATCCCGTTCGAGCGGCTTCGCTCCCAGAATCGTGTTGTACATTACGCGTTCCATGCTATCGCCATAGCGCGAATCGCGCGTGACCCGCAGCAGATAGCGCGTCAGCTTGAAATGCGCGTAAGAACCGCAAGGCGTCTCGAAGCCGCTGTGAGTCTTTGTCAGACTTTCATACACATCGGCGCTGTCAGTGGCGCGCAGTATCTCATCCGGACCCCAGCCCCCGGTGACAAAACTCTGTGCCGCCAGCATGTCGAATCCGTTCTTCGCCGCGCGCAGATGCTTTTCACTTCCGATCGTCAAATGCGCCTGCATCGCTGAGCAAAGAGAGTTCACGTGGCTGTAAGCGTGTCGCCCGGCCAGATCATTTTGCCCCGCCGCCAGCCGATCAAAAAATACCTCATTCAAGTACTGCACTCCAAGCGCACGATAGCGCTCTCCAGCGCCGCGCTGGTATGCCAGGAAAAGGTTCTCCGGCAGGGTGTAGGACTCATCCCAGGTCCACGATTCGTCTTTGCCCGGCCGCCAACTCTGGCCATGCTCAATGGCGTGTGGGGGCAAATGCGCCAGCGCCGTATCGGTTGTTTTTTCCAGGATGGCGAACGCGTCGGGATCGCCACAGTATTGGTGCGAATCGATGAGCCCACAAACCAGCTTGTCATAACAATAGGCAGGGAAGCGATTGTTCTCGTAGAACTGCCCGTCAATAGTCTGCGCATAGAGGCGATTCAGGCGCAGCACTTTGTCACGCGCGGCCGGCGATCCCGTAATCGCATACGCGCGTGCCAGCGCCGACACCCACTGCCCAAACGTCGCCGCCGGCGCGAAGCCCGCGTCAAAGGTATGCCAATCGTAGTTGGGCTCGTAGCGGTACCATCCGCCCAAGTCCTCGCCCGGCGCCGGCCGCCCAATCATCGCCCGAAACGGTTTCAGCAAGCCGTCATCACTCAGCTCCATCAGCACCGCATGGGTCTGTCGCAGTTGTTGCTCGTGCGGGACGCTATCCAGCGTGACATCCCCATAGCCGAATTCTTCGAGTGGAACGGCTGGATTCGGATCCGGCGTCGCTGACGCTCGAGGGACGGCGAAAGCCGGGCTTGGTAAGCGGGGAAGCACACGCGCGGCTGATGCCAGCGTGATGGACTGCAGGAACCTTCTGCGAGAGACTGCGTGCGAGGGAGACATTCTTTCTGCCAACCTTCGGAGTGGTACCGGAGGGCCAGTCGAGCTCTGCTACCGCTGGTTCTCCCCTTCTTTAAACATATACTTGATCGCAGGCTTGTAGATCATCAGATTCGGATCGCCATTCTCGCGGATCACCTTGATGCAATTCCGATCATACCATTCGATGATCCCGCGCACTTCCTCGCCGTCGCGCAGAACAATGACCATCGGCGTCCGTGTCTGCATCTGCTTCTGATAGTAAAAGTTC
This sequence comes from Candidatus Sulfotelmatobacter sp., assembly GCA_036514015.1. Classification (GTDB taxonomy): domain Bacteria; phylum Acidobacteriota; class Terriglobia; order Terriglobales; family Acidobacteriaceae; genus Sulfotelmatobacter. Next base: position 56,843 of record DATBYA010000059.1, on the reverse strand, counting down.
TCGGCGTTGGTCTGCTCCGGCGGAGCCACCTTCTTGCCTGCGCCCCCTGCCATTAAACGATCTCCACGTTCCCCGCGCTCCATTCGTTCTGCGCGCTCATGCCGCTCCGAACGGTCGCGTCGTTCGGGTGCCGGCATGGCAGCGGAATTGTGGTTGTTATGATTCTCCACTCGTGGCAAAGTTGGCCGAATGAGTTTGCGGTTGGCGAAGTTTTCCTTCTCCGAGACACCGGCGGGTACCATAATTTCTTTCATAGTGGCAGACCTCGTGGCAGACCTCAGATACACTCATTCACCTAAACCACCACACCTCTGGGACCTTCTGAATGTATTCTACAGGCGTGAAATTTTACCTACCGTAACACAGGAATCCACCTATGACAATCCTTCCTTAGTGCCACAGGTAACCGTGGGCCGAATTCCGCACATCCTAGAATATCGATTTGCCCGGCTATTTCGTGTTCGACAGATCAGCTCCGTGCCTTTCTCTGCCGCTCCCGGTGACAATCGCCACCAGACCAGCCACCAGCAGGACCGTCCACGCCAGCACGGGTGCAAACACTCCGCCATAGCGCTGTTCGGCAAGCCGTGCCTGTTTTACTCCGTTCCACGAAGAGAAAAAGTTTCCCAGTTGGTAGGCGAACCCAGGAAACGTTCCCCGCACCGCAGGCGGCGAAAGTTCATTCAGGTGGGCCGGAATCACTCCCCACGCGCCTTGTACCATAAACTGCATCAGAAAGCCGCCCAGCGCCAGCATCGGCACTGAGTGCGAGTATGCCCACAGCGGGATCACGGGAATCGAAAGCAGCGCGGCGATCACGATTGCCTTCCGACGGCCAAGGGTTTCCGACCAGGTTCCGAACAGGATTCCTCCCAGCAGCGCGCCCATGTTCGCGAGGATGGCAATCAGCCCCACGGTCTGCGGTGTAAACTTATGGTCCTTCTCGAGGAATGTCGGATACAGGTCCTGGCTCCCGTGGCTGAACGAATTAAAGGCGAACATCAGCACAACCAGGAAAGCAAAGGTGCCCAGAGACGTCAGGACATCCTTACCCATTCGAGTCTTTACCTTCTTCGAAACGCGGCCCTGGGCCCAGGCCGGCGACTCATCCACTTTCGTACGAATGTAGATGACCAGAAGCGCCGGCAGCGCTCCGATCACGAACATCCCGCGCCAGCCTACGAAGCGGAAGGCCGTTCCGTAGGCCAGTGCCGCCATCAGATATCCCACCGCGTAGCCTTCCTGCAGCACCCCGGAAAAAAATCCCCGCCCCTCTGCCGGCAGCGTCTCGAACGCCAGCGCAGCGCCCACGCCCCATTCTCCGCCCATGGCTATTCCGAACAATGCCCGAGTAATCAAGAACACTTTCAACGACGGAGCGAAGGCGGAAGCCAATTCAAGTGCCGAGTAGGCCAGGATATCCACCATCAATGTCGGACGGCGCCCGAACCGATCCGCCATCATTCCGAAAAGGAATGCGCCCACCGGTCGAAAAGCCAGGGTGAGAAATACCGCCTCCAGTACGGCTGAAATCCTGGACTGGAATTGCGCCGCGATCGCGCTAACACAGAACGTCAGAATGAAGAAATCAAACGCATCCAGCGACCAGCCTAAAAAACACGCGATGAACGTATTCCGCTGGACCGCGGTTAACCGGCGAAAGTGCCCAATGAACTCCATCGTTCGCTGTGTTTCTTCCTCGGGGAAACTCCGTGTCCTCTGCGGTTATGCTTTTCGTGCAGCCGCAAAGTCTTGCGGATGCTAGCATATGTTTTTCATTCAACGAGCAGAAATCAGCCATCATCCTCCCCATGTCCGAACTCGACCACCCGCAGCGCCAGTCGCCTGATTCGCTCATGCTCACCGGCTTCTGGTATCGCGCTCTGCCCGGCGATCGCGTGCCTGGCAATCAACTGCGCAAGGCGACGCTTCTGGAAATTCCGCTCGTCATCGGCCGTGACCGCCGGGGACAGCCTTTTGCGCTGCGCGACGCCTGCCCTCATCGCGGCATGCCGCTCAACTGCGGCCGATTCGATGGAGAGAATCTCGAGTGCGGATACCACGGCTGGAAGTTCGACGTGCACAATGGCCAGTGCCAGCTGATCCCCTCGCTCACCGCCGATCAGCATCTCAAAGTGGATCGCATCTATGCGGGCAGTTATGCCTGCGAAGAACAAGACAGTTTTATTTGGGTGTTTATCCCCGATCCTGGCCCGCCAGGCTTGGGATTCGCCCCGTCCCTTGGGGCTTCCGACCTGGCTCCGCAAATCGAAAAATTCAGCTCGCAGTACAAACTCGCCTATCTACAAGCCGAAATGCCTGTCAGCATCGATCACGGCATCATCGGCCTCATGGATCCCGCTCACGGTCCCTTCGTTCATCAGGCATGGTGGTGGCGCTCCGAGCACAGCATCCACGAGAAGAAAAAAAACTTCGAACCCATTGCCAACGGTTTTCGCATGAGTGCGCACACACCCAGCTCCAACTCCGCGCCCTATAAGTTATTGCGCCTCTATGCCAACGCGGATTCCATCACCACTACCATTGATTTCGTCCTGCCCAACCTCCGCACCGAAACGATTCGCGCCGGAAAATATTGGTTCTCCAGCCTGACCACGGTGACACCGATAACCCGCAACCAATGCCGCATCGATGTGGTCGCTGCGTGGAATCTGTTTCGCTGGGTTCCCTTTGTTCCCGGCCTGCTGAAGTTCGTCTTCGCAAAATTCGTCGAGCAAGACCGCCGCACCATGGAACTGCAGGCCGAGGGCCTGAAGCACAATCCGCATCTGATGTTGATCGACGACGCCGATCGTCCGGCCAAATGGTACTTCCAGCTCAAGGCCGCCCACCTCGAGTCCAGGCGCACCGGCGCCGAGATGAAGCATCCAATGACGGGCCCGGTTACTTTGAAGTGGAGAAGCTGAGGCCATTGCCAGGCGGGAACCCGCAGCCGAAATCTTGAGCTTTCTCGGCGCCGGATCTAAAACGGCCGAGGCATGATCACTAAGAGCGGGAACGCTGTACTTTGATACCTAAGACTTAAGCCCGAGCACCCAAGGCCTACTCAACCACCAGCCAATCCATCGCGTCTTCCCGGGTCTTGAACGTAGGCAATTCCCGCTGGGAAAAGCTCTTGAAGTGTTCGTAAAAAACGTTCGGGAGGCTTTCCGTCCCCACCCAGGCAGATTTCTTCACATACGGGCGATCGAGCACCAGAACCTCCTGCGCCCGCCTGGCGACTTCTTTGTTGATCTCCGCCCCCGCGAAGTCCGCCAGGATGAGCAGAGATCCGGGCTCATGCCGAGCTACGGTTGCCCGAATCATGTCGAGCAGCAAAAGAACTTGTTTTGCGTTGCAGTGGGTGAAATTCAGGACCAAAATGGCGTGACCCTTATGCTTCACAAAGTGCAGCCGATCGTCGAGCAGTTCGCCGGAGGTCACGCGAGCATCTTCTCCACTACCCCATAAGCCTCGTCCAGCGCGGCATCCAGCGCGGAAGCGTCTTTCCCCCCGGCCTCTGCGAGGTCAGGACGTCCTCCGCCTTTGCCGCCAACTTTCTGCGCCACCGGACCGATCACCTTGCCGGCCTGTACGCGGCTGGTCAAATCCTTGGTCACTCCCACGATCAGGGCAACGTTGCCATTGGACGCCGAGCCGAGGATCACCACTCCGGAACCAATCTTATCGCGCAACTGATCGACCAGCGTCCGCAACTGCGCCCGCTCCAGATTGTCCACGCGATACGCCAGAACTTTCACGCCCTTCACTTCCTTCACCCGCTCGGCGATATCGGATGTGCCAATCGATGCCGATGCCGACTTCATCCGCACCTGATCCAGTTCGCGCGTCAACCGCTTGATCTCCGCGTCCTTCTTCTCGAACTCCGCCTTCAAAGCTTCCGCAGGAGAGAATGAAGTGTGACTGCCGGAAGCGGATTCAAAAGTAGGTGCCCCATCCTTTCGCGCTTTTTGCGAAAGGCTGGGAGAAACGAAACTAGACAGCACGCCCTCCAATTGATGATCCTTACGGAAATGTCGCAGCGACCCTTCCCCGGTGACCGCCTCCACTCTCCGCACGCCCGACGAAACGCTGCCTTCCTTCAGAATCTTGATCAGCCCAATCTCTCCCGTAGCTGCGGTGTGGGTGCCGCCGCAAAGCTCCGTCGAAAAGTCGCCGATTTTGACCACGCGCACCTTGTCGCCATACTTCTCCCCAAACAGCGCCATCGCGTGATACTCGTTCACGGCCACGTCAATCGGCACGTCAACAATGGTCTCCACGTTCTGATTGCGCAGCAATTCCTTGTTGATCAGATCCTCAACGTCCTGCAGTTCTTCATCTGCAACTCCAGCGAAATGCGAAAAATCAAAGCGCAGATGATCCGGCGCGACGAGCGACCCCGCCTGCTTTACATGCTTCCCCAGCACCTCGCGCAATCCCGCATGCAGCAAATGCGTGGCGGTATGATTTCGCATAGTCGCCTGCCGAATGTCAGTATTCACAACAGCCTCAACCTTATCCCCGACGCGAATCGGTTGTTTGGCAACCACCTGGTGCGCCCGCACGCCGTGAACCGGGTAATAGCATCCTGTCACCTCAGCGACGACCGTGTTGTGATCATGCGAATAAAACCATCCCCGATCCCCAACCTGCCCGCCCGCCTCCGCATAAAACGGCGTGTGGTCCAGAATGACCTCGCCCGACTCCCCAGCCTTGAGTTCCCGCGCTCCCTGCCCATTGTGGATGATGGCCAAAACTTCGCAGCCATCCGACCGCGTCTGCCGATATCCCTCAAACTCCGATTTCGGCAACTGCTGATAAGCCGGATTCGCCGTCTGCTTCGCCGCGCCCTTCCACGACAACCGCGCCCGCGACCTCTGTTCTTCCATCCCCCGATCGAACCCAGCCCGGTCAAACGTAATTCCCTGATCGCGCGCTGCATCCTGCATGAAATCCAGGGGCATCCCAAACGTATCGTAAAGCTTGAAGGCATCCTCTCCCGCGAGTTTTTCCCCGGAGCCTTTGAGCAGCGTCTCAAGTTTCTCCAAACCCAGGTCCATCGTATGGGCGAAGCGCGTCTCTTCCACCAGCACCGCCTTGGAGACACGATCCGCCGTCTCGTTCAGTTCGGGATACGCATCGTCCATCAGATCGCGCACCGCAAAAACCATCTCGTGCAAAAACGGCTTATTCTGTCCCAGCAGCCGTCCATGCGTAATAGCCCGGCGAATGATCTTGCGCAGCACATACCCTCGGCCATCATTCGCGGGCAGCACGCCATCGGAAATAAGAAACGTTGCCGCTCGCGAGTGATCGGCAATCACCCGCAGCGAAGCCGCAGACTTATGCCCGGAAGAGCGAAGTTCGACGCGCTTTACCGCTGCTCCCAGCGTCAACTCCTCGGCCCTCTTGATCAGCGGGGTAAACAAATCCGTCTCATAATTCGAAATCACATCCTGAAGCAACGCCGTTACTCGCTCCAGCCCCATCCCCGTATCAATCGAGGGCTTGGGTAAAGGCGTCAGTTTCCCGCTTGAATCGCGGTCAAACTGCATGAACACTAGATTCCAAATCTCCACATAGCGCCCGCAATCACAGCCGAAGAAACAGGCAGGCGAAGAAGCGCCATGCCCCTGATCCGACGCCGTCGGCCCCAGGTCATAGTGAATCTCGCTGCAAGGCCCGCATGGGCCGGTGTCGCCCATCTGCCAGAAATTCTCTTTCAGCCCCATCTCATAAACGCGGTCTTTGGGCACGCCCTGCCCGACCCACAAGTCATAAGCCTCGGCATCGCGCGCCACCCCGGCTTCGCCTTTGAAGATGGTCACATACAGCTTGTCCTTGGCAATCCCAAACCATTCCTTCGAAGTAATCAGCTCCCAGGCGTAGGCGATCGCATCCTTCTTGAAATAGTCGCCAAACGAAAAATTCCCCAGCATCTCAAAAAACGTGTGATGCCGGTTCGTGAATCCCACGTTCTCCAGATCGTTGTGCTTGCCCCCGGCGCGCACGCACTTCTGCGACGTCGTCGCCCGCGAATAGTCGCGCTTTTCCAGCCCGAGAAACACATCTTTGAACTGATTCATCCCCGCATTGGTGAACAGCAGTGTGGGGTCGTTCGCCGGAACGAGCGAAGACGAATGCACTTCTCTGTGCCCCTTTTGCACAAAAAAGTCCAGAAATTTGCGGCGGATCTGAGAACCGGTCAGCATGAAGAATTAATTCTAAATGAAGGCCGCTGTTCGGCGTTCGCTCATTCCTGGATATCGACCGCGCCTCTTGGTTCAACAACGCGGGACCGGTCGGCGATTCGGCGGCGTTTCACCGCTACATTGCGAGCAGTGTGACAGAAGAAGATTGGGAATCCGGAAGCGGCAGGTCAAAACTTCTGAATTCGATCGACGGCATCGACGAGTCCGTCCATCAGGGCAGGCTTCGCACGCAGGGCAGCCAAATCTCCGAGGACGCGGAGATGCACAGGGGACTAGGAATACCCCCTGTCCACTGTCGTTCCGTCCTTTGGTCTTTCTGCAGAGCGGAGCGGGCCCCGCTAACCACCTTCGCCCTCCAGCGCGCTCAGCGTCTCGTCATCCACGTCCCACTTCTTCAGAATTGTAAAAATTGTTTTCGTCCCAAACCCGGCCCGCGCCAGTTGCCGGAAAATGCGGGCCGCCTGCTTCTGATCCTTCGGTTTCTCCAGCCGCTTCTTACGAAGAAAGTCGCGAGCCTGCTTTTCGTCGCTCACGCCCTCATATGCGGCTTCCACGGCCTTCTCAATCACCGATCCGTGCACGCCCCGCGTCTTCAACTCCGTGATCACCCGCATCCGTCCCAGTTTTTGATTGTCGCGCCGCAGCGAAGAGTAGGACGCGGCATACTGCGAGTCGTTCACATATCCCTGATCCTTCAGCCTCCGGATTACGAGCTCGATCAGCGTTTGCCCATACTCGCTTTCAGCCTGATCGACACGCGCCCGCATCAGGCGTTTCAGTTCCGCTACCGTCCGCATGCGCCGCGCCAGCGCGCCCACGGCATATTCATACAGCTCATCTTCGGAGTAGTTCTTTCTTTTGGGGCGCGGAAAGGCCATACCCGCCAACGATAGCCCAACTGCACACCAGATGCGAAATATTTAGCGCCGCGTTTTGCCACCAGTGAACGAATCACTCCCGCTCTTCTCCCGCGTATTGCGGATGCCGGGCAGAAGCGCGACTTTGAACTTGGCGATTCAGCCTGCGCAGCCAACGCAATTCGGTGCGAATCTGCTGGATCGCCAGACTCAGCATCCACACCGCCTCATGAGAGCGATGCCCGACCTCCGCACGGACCGCGCGCAGCGTCGTCTCTTCGCGGGCCAGTTCCTTCTCCAGGAATTTCTGGCGCCGCCGCAGCTGCTGCTCGAATACTTCCGGCCGCGCCTGCCATGACAGTGCCAGCCACGTAAGAAACGGAGGCCGGTCCCGCTGCGTGGCCCAATCCGCCCGCTCCAGAGCGTCGGCCAGCGCGGACCGGCCTTTGGCGGTGGTCTCAAACACACTGCGCTCGGGACCGGCCGCCGGTGCGTCACTGTCGCGGATGCGGACCAATCCGCGATCTGCGAGTTTTTCAACCGAATAGTAGACCTGCGGCCGCGAGATGCCCGCCCAGTCGCGCACCTGCCGCCGCTCCAGCTCCAGGTTAGCCTGGTAGCCGTGCATGGGCCGCTCCGCCAGCAGGCTTAGAAGAACAAGGTCGGGCGTAGTAAGCAGACGCTTTTTAGCGGCGGGCATCGCGCGCCTTTCGCTGCCGGCTCCAGTACCACCACTGCGCCTGTTCCAGCGGCAGCCGCGGATTCCTCGCCTGCGCCACCGCCGCGCGAAAGACGTCGAGGCAGCAGATGTCCTGCGCCTGCCCGGAGAATTCGCAGAGTTTTTCGTAAAGCTTCTCAGGATTGCGTCGCGCCAGCTGCCTCAGGCTGCGGATCCCGAGCATTTCAAAGTCCCGAACCATGGCTGGTCCAACCGAGACCAGATCTTTGATCCGACGTTGTTGAGCGGGCATGTAAATCCTCCTTGACACGGTAGACAGGGTTCAGTAGACTTAACTAGTCTAATTTAGACTACTACAGAAAGCAAGGACCAAATCCACGCGCAATTCAACTTTCGTTCCGACTTTTGTGTTACTGCTCGTCATTTCGCCTGCGGCAAAGCCGAAGGCACAGGGAGAAAACTGACACCATGCATGTGAAGAGAATCACGCCGATTCTATTTGTCGAGGAGGTCGAACCCTGCGTGAAGTTCTGGGTCGACCGTTTCGGATTCCAGAAAACTGCCGAGGTTCCCGACGGCAACAAGATAGCTTTTGCCATGCTGCAGAAAGGCAGTGTCGAACTCATGTACCAGAGCTACGCCAGCGCCGACAAAGACGTCACCACGATGTCCGAGCAAGTCCGCAAGGGCCCGACGTTTCTCTATGTGGAAGTGGACAACCTTGAGGAGACAATCTCGGCCATCCAGGGCACAGAACTCGTCATGCCAGTGCGCAACACGTTCTACGGGTCGAAAGAGATTGGCATCAAAGATCCCGCCGGTCATTACGCTACCTTCGCCCAGTTCGGAGCCCAGCAGTAAACGCCAGGAGTTCGCGAGATCAGGAAGCACAGAAAAGGGCGCGCTTTCGCGCGCCCATTTTCAGGAGACACTGAAGGACAGAAGGCGAATCTCTTTAAGCCTGGATCGATGATCGATGAGCGATGAGTGCTGAGCGCTGAACTGCGAGTCGTTTTAAAACTCAAAACTCGCAGCTCCCGACCCGGTCTCGAAGCCGTCCTAGCGTCCCCCAAATCCTGCCGACTGCATCGACTGCCGCGAAATGTCCGCGGTCGATGCAATCCCCGCCATCCGCAACTTGAAGTCGTCAGCATTGGAGGCATTCTCCAGCGCGGTTTCGTAGTTCACGAGGCCAGCCTGAAACAAATCCCACAGCGACTGATCGAAAGTCTGCATACCGTACTGCGATGTACCTGCCGCTATCGCATCGCGAATAGAACGAGTCTTTTCCGGCACCAGCACGCACTCACGAATGTAAGCGGTGTTGATCATCACTTCGACCGCGGGCACGCGCCCCTCGGAGTCGCAGCGCCGCACCAGCCGCTGGCTGACGATCGCCCTCAGCACTGCCGCCAACTGCATGCGGATTTGTTTCTGCTCGGGTGGCGGAAAAATCGAAATGACGCGGTTGATCGTTTCCACTGCGTCCAGCGTGTGCAGGGTCGAGAACACCATGTGGCCGGTTTCGGCCGCGTGCAGCGCGGTTGAAATCGTTTCCAGGTCGCGCATTTCGCCCACCAGAATCACGTCCGGATCCTGACGCAGAGAAGCGCGCAGCGCCGCGCCGAACGAAGGCGTATCCACTCCAATCTCGCGCTGGTTCACGTAACCCTTCTTGTCGCGATGCAGAAATTCGATCGGGTCCTCAATCGTGACAATGTGTTCCGCGCGCGAGGAGTTGACGCGATCCACCATCGCCGCCAGTGTCGTCGACTTGCCGGAACCCGTAACTCCGGTTACCAGCACTAGCCCGCGCGGCATGTCGCAAATCTGCTCCACCACTTTGGGCAGAAACAGTTCGTCAAGGGCCCGAATCTTGGTCGGAATGACGCGCAGCACCAGTCCCACGTTGCCGCGCTGCTGAAAAATGTTCACACGGAAGCGTCCCAGCCCGGCCACTCCATACGCCATATCGATTTCCGTGGTCTCTTTGAATTTCTGCTTCTGCCGCGCCGACATCATACTGAAAGCCATATTCAGCATGTCTTCGGCGCTGATGCGTGGCTGATCCGTCAACGGCAACAGTTCGCCGTCAATGCGCAGGTGCGGATAGTTCCCTACCTTCAAATGCAAATCGGAGGCTCGTCGTTCCGTCGCAATCCGAAGCAGGTCATCAATATTCATGCGGATTTTTCCCCTGGGAACTTCGTGGCGTCTCTCTATCATGATCACTCGGATCGTCACCTTGCCCAAGATGACCGAAGTAATGACCTTCGAGCGGAGACCGACACCCCTTAAGTTTGTCACGGCTTGATCCTTACCGGCCTCGCAGCGAAGCAGGAATCTCGGAACCAAGCGCGAATCAGCAGCATCTACAACCTCACCAGTTAAATCTCGATCTTTGCTCTTGGAGGAACCGCCCACGACGAAGGCCAACTCACATGAACATCACGGTCATCATCTTTGACATGGACGGTGTACTCATCGACTCCGAGCCCGCCCACAAGCTCGCTAAGCAACGCGCCTTCGCGCGCTTCGGAATTACTCTTCCTGAGGCTCTCTACGAACAGTACAAAGGAAGGCCCGACCAGACCATGATGAGCGAAGTTGTTCCCACTCTCCCAGATCTGAAAATCGGCGTCCAGGAAATGCTCCTAAGAAAGCATCGGGAATTTGAGGCGGTCGAACACCTGGCACGGCCGATCGAAGGCGCCCAGGAGTTCGTAAGTTGGGCGAAGACAAGATTTCGAATCGCCCTCGCCACCTCGGCGACTCGCAGAAACCGGGAGGCGGCTCTGCTTTTGCTTGGACTCGCAGACAGCTTCGATTTCATCGTGGACGCATCCGGCTTCTCGCGCCCCAAGCCCGACCCGGAGGTCTTCCTGATCGCCATGCGCGGGCTGACGGCCGATTCCAGCCAATGCCTGATTGTCGAAGATTCTCTAAACGGAGTGATCGCCGGCAAAGCCGCCGGCTGCCGCGTGGCCGCCATCACCACTTCTTTTGCCGAGGCCCTTCTTCTCAGCGCGGGCGCGGACGATATCGTCCACAACTTTCAAGAACTCAGAAAATTGCTGGATTAGGGCACGGCAAAATCGGCTAAAACAAACGCCGAAGGCGGACTTTTCCCGCAACCTCTCAGCCGTGCCGCTCGAAGTCGCAAACGAGGCGGGCTTCGCCCCCGAGGCATCTCGCAATCTACTCCTTCGACTTCTTAGGAACTGGTCCCTAGTCCGTTCGCAGCGCTTTCATGGGATCGATTCTCGCTGCACGCCGCGCCGGCAAGTAAGAAGCAAACAAGGCGGTGACAAACAGAATCACGCCCACCGAGACGATCACCGACAAATCCATAGCCCCGACTCCATACAAAGTGCTGCGCATGGTTCGGCCAACCAGCATGGAGCCCACTAACCCAATTCCGAGTCCCAGTGCGGCGAGCAGCGACGCTTCCCTCAGAATCAACCAGATCACATGGACCCGGGTCGCCCCCAGAGCTAGCCGCAGGCCGATTTCGTTGGTCCGCTGCGCCACCGCAAACGCCATCAGACCGTAAATCCCCACCGCCGCCAGCAGCAGCGCCACCACCGCGAAGCTGGCAAACAAGACCATCGTATATCTGTCTTCGCCGAGCGACTCCTCCTTTACTTGATCGAGAGTACGCAGCCGCGCCAGGGCAATCTGCGGATCGATACTATGCACTGCCGCCTCAACCGCCTTGCTCATGGCCGCCGGCTCCTCCTCCGTACGTACGCCAATTGTTACATCGGGAGCTAACGACTGAGCGTAGGGCACATCCACCTCGGGAAAAGCGTCCCGAAAATCTCCGTACCGCACATTGTGGAAGATCCCCACAATCTGCCACTCGATCGGCGGTCCCAACTTCGGCAATCCGGGGATGATCTGTTCGATCGATAGCCGTTGCTGCAGCGGATCCACATCTTTCAGGTATCGCCTGGCGAATTCCTCGTTCACCATCGCCACCCGCACGCTCGTCGCCGTGTCCTGCTCGCTGAATGACCGCCCCTGCACCACCCGTATGCCAAAGGTTTTGTAGTAGTCGGGCGAGACCGACTGAAATCCGGTGCCCGGCCGCTGTGAGGGATCCGCAAACGTCGGTCCCCCGACCACGGTGAACGGCATCCCGTCGCTCGTTCCGCGTAGCGGCGTCCCCGTCACCGTCGCGACATTCGCCACTCCCGGCACCGCGCGCAGCACCCCCAGCATCTGTTGGTTATAACTATTCATCTCTTCGGGGGCCTGGAATCGCCCATGGGGATGATTCAGCCCAAACAACAGCACATGATCGGTACGCACTCCCAAATCGACGCGAGTCAAATTCCAGAAGCTGTGCATGGCCAGCCCGGCGCCCGCCAGCAACGATAACGCCAGCGCGAACTCTCCCGTGATCAGTCCTCGGCGCAATTTATGGTTGCTCGTGCCCGTCCCCGTACGCCCACCTTCCTTCAGCGATTCTCCGGGATCGACGCGCGAGGCATACCAGGCCGGCGCGCAGCCAAACAGCAACCCGGCTAACGAAGTCGCCGCCAGTGCCACCACCAGAACATGAACATCCAGATGGAAACTCGCTTCCGAGGGCAAGATTCCCTCTGGGACAATGCTCAGAATAGCGCGCAGCAATCCCACGCCAAGCGCGACCCCCAGTCCGCCGCCAATGAAGGCAAGGACGATGCTTTCCGTGAGAAACTGATTGAAAATTCGCCTGCGATTTGCACCCACGGCGTTGCGAACCGCAATTTCTCTCAGCCGCGCCGCCCCCTTGGCCAACAGAAGATTCGCAATGTTCACACAGGCAATCACCAGCACAAATCCCACCGCGCCCAGCAGAAGCCATAAGTTGTGAATGCGCTCAGGAGGCAGGAAGTCATTCTTCAGTGGTTCGACCGAAGCTCCCCAACCCTGATTCGAGACGGGATACGCCGCCGCAATGTGCGCCGTCACCGCATCCATGTCCGCCCGCGCCTGCTGCAACGTGACTCCCGGCTTCATCCGTCCCATCGCCAGCAGCCAGTGATAATCGTGGTTAATCTGTTCCGGCCGGAATGCCAGCGGAGCTGCCAGCTCAAAATCAAAACGGTCTCCAATCCCCGGCGCTAACACTCCCACCACCGTATAAGGTTCGCCGTTGACGCGCAGGGGCTGGCCGACGATCGCTCTGTTCGCGCCCAGCCGGTTCCACAACTTGTGAGTCAGAATCACCGCGTGGTCGGCTCCCGGAATCCCCTCTTCGGGACGGAAGTCGCGCCCCATCAGAAATGGCATCCCCTGCATGCTGAACCATCCCGGCGTGGCTCGCATCCCGTCGAGCTGTTCCGGTTGCTCCTGGGTCGCGATATTGAAGCTGCTTCCGGTCCACGCCGCCAGTTGCTGAAACGACTTGCTCTGTTCCCTCCAATCCAGAAAGTCGCCCGCCGACAATCCGTTGTCGTGCCCTCTAATCTTCGACCAGACCATCACCAGTTGATTCGGCTCAGGGTAAGGCAACGGCGCCAGCAGCACGGCATACACCACCGTGTAAATGGCAGTCGTCGCCCCAATGCCAAGCATCAGCGTGGCAATCACAGCCGCCGTCAACCCCGGATTCTTGCGCAACATGCGCAAGCTGTAGCGAAGATTCCCGATCAGAGTTCGCACATTCCACCTCGCTCGGCACAGAATCATATCTGGGTAACTAAGTGCGCGGAGATACCCAGCTAGGGACAGCCGCCTCGGCTGTCCGTCGAGCGAAGCTCGACCGGGATATCCCTCGCCTGGAGTAGCCTACGCGTACACGCCCGCTGCCAATCCTCCGGCGGCGAGCGCGGTGAAAAGACTTGGTTTAGCCCGCCGCCTCCGTTCGGATGCTCCTGCCGTCTGTCCGAAAGCGAAATCGCGTGTCCGTTCCCGAACACTCCCGGGAGGAGTCTTAACGACGAGTTTCTACAATGCGGATGCGTCTCTAAATCGAGCGCAAAGCGGCCATCGGCTCTGCGGATGCTGCGCGCATGGCAGGAAGCGCCGAGGCCAGCAGCGCCAGCAGCATCATGATCAAGACACCTGCCGCATAGATCATGGGATCGGTCGCACTCACATCGAACAGGAAGGAACTGACCAGCCGTGATACCGCCAGCGCGCCGAGCACGCCGATCCCGCATCCGACCAGCGCCAGCCTGGCGCTCGAAATCAGCACCAGCCGGGCGATGCCATTGCGCTGCGCGCCCAATGCCATGCGCACCGCAATCTCCTGCGTCCGCAGTGATACCGAGAAGGCGACCACCGCATAGATCCCGGTAATGGCGAGCAGCAGAGCGCCCATGGCAAAGGCGGTAATCAGGTCGGTATTAAAACGCCGAGGCGCTTCCACGTTCGAGATCACGGCATCCATGGGCTGCATCTGCTGCAGAGCCAGCAGCGGATCGATCTCGGCGACGGTCGAACGCAGAGTTTGTATCATCTGCTCTGGCGGCATCGCGGACCGCAATGTAATGTATCCCCCGGCGGACTCCGTCCGCTTTCCCGAAGACTTAGAGACATTGTCCGAGCCAAACAGAGTGGCGGGCTGTCGCGCCGGCGTATACCACTGGTCATCGCTAGGTTCATCGCGAGATCCCATCTTGGTATCAGCCACGACCCCAACCACAGTTGCCCACGGCAATCCTTTTTGCGGATTGCCCACGTGCATCCGCCGGCCGACGGTCCGTTGACCGGGCCAGCAGTGGGCAGCCATCGACTGATTGACGATTACGACCAGAGGCGAATTGGATCGATCGTCGTCGGTAAAGTAGCGCCCATCGACCAGCGGGATGCTCATGGCCCGGAAATAGTCGCCATCGGTAATCGCGAACATAGCAAACTTCAGCTTCCAATTGGCTGCCGGCTCACCCTCGATGGTGTAAGCAGCCTTTGCAATAAAGTCCGTCGCGGGAAGGGCGTTGGTAAGACCGGCGGTGACAACTCCGGGCTTGCTTGATAATTTGTCGATGACCGCCTGATTGAAGGAATCAACCGAAGCGTTCGTGGAATATTGTTGCAATGGCAACTGATAACTGGCCACCAGAACGTGATTCGGCCGAAAGCCGGGGTCGACTGCGCGCATCTTTTGGAAGCTGCGCAGAAAGGCGCCCGAAATTGTGAGCAGCGTCAGAGCAATGGCAATCTCCGAGACGACCAGCGCTGAGCGCAGCCAGGCATGGCTGGACGACCCCGTTCCACTCCGCATTCCCTCCTTGAGGTTTTCCGTCAGGTTGGTCCGCAAAGCCGCAAAAGCGGGCGCAACGCTGCACAGAGCGCCGGTGATCATGGCGAGAAGAAGGGCAAAGCCAGCCACGGTCGCGTCGATGGAAACGGAGTTCACGCGCGGCATTGATTCCGGCAATAGCTGCAACGCAGTTCGAATCGCCATCGCGGCGAATGCCAGGCCTAGCAATCCACCGGTCAAGCTCAGCAACACTCCTTCGAAGACCGATCCGCGCAAGAGAACCTGAGCTCTTGCACCCAGGGCCAGACGTACCGCATATTCCCGCTGCCGCCGAATGGCGCGCACCAGGAGCAAACCGGCGACATTCACGCAAGCAATCAGCAGTACGATCGAGACGGCCAGAAGCAGAGTGCGCAGCAGCGGTCGCACTTCCGCGACCGCGTACTCCCGCAGCATGGTGACGTCACCCCGGATGTGAATGGCAGACATGCGCGCGGGAAATTGGCGCATGATTTGCTGGGCGACGCGGTCCGTATCCTGCGCTGCCTGCGTCAAGGTGAGGCCATCGTTCACCCGGGCCACCATGTGATATCCCCAAAAACCCTCGTTCGCGCCCGACCGCTCTTCAGGTGTCAGACTCATGGGGACCCAGATCTGCGCCTGGTCGAGATGCCCGTCCACCAGAGGAAACTCAAAACTGCGTGGCATCACGCCGATGATCGAATAAGCCTTGCGGTCGAGAACGATCGAGCTTCCGAGCACATGTGGATCACGATGGTAGCGGTTCATCCACAGCGCATAACTGATTACGGCGACCGGCTCATGTGCATCGTCTTCCTGGCTGGTAAAGACCCGGCCAAGGATGGGACCTACATCCAGCGTGGAGAATACTCCCGCAGTAAAGCGGGCTCCATGAACCTCTTCCGGAGTCGCGCTGCCGGAAACCTCATAATCGGCGAAGAGGTAGCCGCCGAGAGAGGAAAAGGCGTTGGTTGCCTTCGAGTACATTTCGATCTCTGGGGCAGTCACAGAAATGCTCGGACTGGTTCCCAGGTGATCTCCCACTAGAACGAGGCGATCTGGATCTTTGAATGGAAGCGGCCGCAGCAGGATACCTTCGATGAGCGAGAACATGGCGGTTGTAGCGCCGATGCCGAGAGCCAGCGTTAGCACGACCGTAAGGCTGACACCCGGCGCTTTGCGCAGCTGGCGAAATGCGAAACGCAAATCGTGTGTGAATGCGTACATGCGTCCTCCCTAACCCGGCCAGCGACTGTCAGCCAGGATTAGAGAACATCAGGAGCTAATTTTTCAATGAGATTGTCGGAGAAAGCTGCTCCGGCTCGCATGAAAACGCGTCAGGCGTGGGCATCCGTCCCAGGTTCCGTCTGCGGAGCCGTGGCCTTGGTGCTGGCGGGCGTTCCCTCGCCCTGCCACTTTCGCGCCAACCCTTCCAGTTGCGCCAGCACTTTCTCAATGTCCTTCATCCGGTCGGTAATGCCGTAAGTCACGGCGGGAGGAATCGTAGGTTGATAGTGGCGGAACACGAATCCCTTGTTCTCCAGCGTCCGCAGACGCTCGGTGAGAACACGCGAGGAAATTCCGGCCACATTCTTCCGCAGCACGCCAAAGCGCATGGGTCCATTTGTGCTCAACGACCACAAGATATGTAGCGTCCACGGTCGGGTCAGCAGTTCCAGCAATCCGCCGATTGCGCAGGGAGACGGGGTGGCGGCATAACGTTGCATAAGTATTTTCCTAAAACTAAGTTACTCTAAAGTACCCACTTTGTAAAACAATAATAGTTATTTATTGTAACCATATTGAATCATGTTCATGAAGAACATGGCCATGCTGGGCGGGGCTCTGCTCATTACGCAGTTCGGCTCTGCCTCCTTGAGTCTGGACAGCCGCCGAAAATAATCTCCGCTAAAAGCGAAGGCCGCCCACCGGGGCGGCCTTCGAACGGCGAGCGGAACGAGTCTAAGCGGCAGTCTCGACTGGCTCCCGCATGCGAAAGGGTTCGTCGTAGCTGCCGCCGTAGATGGACGGGACCTTAGAGCCCATCGGCCGCAGGTAGGTCGCCAGCTCTCCGCGATGATGGATGCTGTGGTTGTTGAGGAATCCCAAATACAGCACGGCTGGCAGGTTAAATATGCCGAAGAACTCGATCGGCGTCAGCAGTTGCTCTGCCGACATGGCGGCAATTCGCGCCACTCCGCGCTGTACGTTCTTGTCATACCACGCGACCACCTCCGACGAGGTCTGCGGCTTGTCCTCGGGCGATGCCATGTTGAACTTCAGATCGGCAATTCCCTCTAAGAATTGAATGTCGGTATTTGCAATGTGCCAGGCCAATTCTTTTGCGGTGCGGGCATTCGGATCGGGTTTGTAACTCGAAGCCGCGTCGGGAACGGCGGCGATCACTTTCTTGGTGATTTCCGCTTCGCGCGTGATGCCATCCAGCATCATGGCGCGATAGCCGAGGACAAATTCTGGAGTCAGACCTTGGGACATGTTTCCTCCTTAGGTGAGGTGCTTCGTTTCTGGCTTGCAGGGACGGAAGAGGGGTGGCGCGCCCCGAATTCAAATTCCTACGAACGATTACGAGCTTCCCCGGACGAATGCGTCCGGGGCTATGCGATCGATCTCAACGAACCCGGTGATTATACGCCGACGGGCTGCTTGCCGCGGATCTTGCTCCCCAACGGGATGGCCGTGAGCCAGCCGTGGCGGTCATTTTTCTCCCCGTGCACGACGGCGTAAAACTCTTTCTGCAACGCCTTGGTGATGGGCCCAACCCCGCCTTTGCCTACCTTGATTTTGTCGACCGAGCGAATCGCGGTGACCTCCGCGGCGGTGCCAGTAAAGAACGCTTCGTCGGCGATGTACAGCATCTCCCGCGGAATCATCTGCTCCACCACTGGAATGTTCAGATCGCGAGCGATCTGCAGCACGGAGTCGCGCGTAATCCCAGGCAGCACCGAATTGCCTAGCGGCGCCGTAATCAGCTTTTCATTATGCACCAGGAACAGGTTCTCGCCCGAGCCTTCGCTGACGAATCCACCGGCATCGAGCGCGATGCCCTCCGCATAGCCGTTGACGATGGCTTCCATCTTGATGAGTTGCGAGTTCATGTAGTTGGCGCCGGCCTTGGCCATGGCAGGCAGCGTGTTGGGCGCCAGCCGCGTCCACGAGGAGACGCAAACGTCGCAGCCGTCGCCCTCGCCGCCTAGATACTTCCCCCACGGATAATTGATGATGTAAACCTCGGTCGGCGAGTTGAACGGATTTACTCCTGCCTCGCCATATCCTCGCAGCACAATCGGGCGGACGTAGCAGGGCCACGCGCCGTTGTGCGCGACGGTATCGAGCATGCCTTTTACGAGTTGGTCGCGGGTGAAATCGACGTCGATACGATAGACCTTGGCGGAATTCAGCAGACGCTGCATGTGTTCGTCGGCCCGAAAGATCGCGGGCCCGCCGGGCAGTTCATAGCAGCGAATGCCTTCAAACACCGAAGACCCGTAGTGGATCACGTGCGACATCACGTGAATCGTCGCATCGTCCCAGTTAATGAGCTTGCCATTGTGCCAGATCTTGTCGGTCTTCTGAATCGCCATGCCAACTCCTTGAGAATTACGTCGCTCCGCCATCAATTATATCCCGACCACGAGCAGCCCCATGTAGGCACCGCCGGGGGTGCCCCATGAGTCGCCTCCGCGGCGAGACATCGGACTCTGCGTGTAGCCCGTTTGCGCCTCTTTTTTCCCCGGGACTGCCGTTAGCTGGGCAGGCCCATTTTTCGCAGCAGGGTTTTAAAGCGGGGGTCAAAGCGCAGGGGATCGAGGCGGGGTTCTACGGCCAGGACCATTAGCGCCCAGTCTTTTTCGTCGTAGGCTTTTTGCAAGTCTTGCAGGGCTTGATCTTTCTGGTTGAGGGCGATGTGGATGATGGCGAAGTTGTAGGCCGGCACGAAGGCTTGTTTGGATTTGTCCCGCAGGCGCTGCAAAAGCGTTCGAGCGTCGGCCTGGCGGCCGTTGCTGGCGAGGCTGTAGGCCAGCTCGGTCAGACTTACCGTGCTGTCGGGCATGGCCTGCGCAACTTTTTCGGCTTCGACGACGGCTTCGGCGTGCATTTGTTTCTGGGCGTACACTCGCCCCAGCCAGAAATGGGTTCTGTAGTAATCAGCATCAAGCTGCAAGGCTTTTCTTGCTTGCTCGATGGCCCGATCGTAGTCCCGGGCATAATATAACGTGCGAACAACCTCCGCATTGTTGGGAAGCGAAAGTGGATCCGTGCGCATGGCCAGATTGATCTGCTCCCATGCTTCGTCATGCCGGCCCAGCGCGACCAGCAGCGCGGCGTAGGAGCGGTGCTCGATGGAGAAGCTGGGATTCAGTTCAATGGCCCGCTTGAACTCGGCCTCTGCCGGGGACCAGTTGAACAAGCCCATCATGACGCTTCCCAGGGCGCTATGGGATTCGGCGAGGTCTCCGTTGAGGGCTACAGCTTTGCGGGCGGCGTCGAGAGCCTTAGATTCGCCGTCGGCGGTAGACATGGAATCGGTGACGACCAGGTAGTGATAGCACTCCGCCATGCCGGAATAAGCTTCGGCGAAGCTGAGGTCGAGACCGATCGCTTGCTGAAAATAGGCGATCGCCTTGTTGTATCCGGCGACCGTGAATTGCTTTTCGAAATAGCGTCCACGTAAATAGGCTTCGTTGGCCTGCGGATCGAGAGCAGGCGGGTTGGATGAACCACGGTAAGGCGATCTGAGTTTTATCTCGATCTGCTCGGCGACCGCCTTGGCCACTTCTTCCTGCAGAGCAATGGAGTGGCTGAGCTGGCGGTCGTAGCTGTGCGCCCATACATGCACCTGGCCGTGCGCGCGGATGAGTTGGACGGTGATGCGCATCTGGTTGCCGTCGCGGCGAATGCTGCTTTCGAGGATGTAATCCACGCTCAATTCTGTCGCGATCTGTTGCGCGCTCTTGGACGTGCCTTTGTACGCCATGGAGGTGGTGCGCGCGATCACGCCCAACTGGTCGGGGCTTAAGGAGCCGAGTTGAGTAATGAGTTCCTCGGTAAGCCCGTCGCTGAAGTAGTCCTCGTTGGGATCTCCGCTAAGGTTTTCGAATGGGAGGACGGCCAGCATGGTCTGATGCGGGGAGTGCGTGCCCGCACTGCGAGAGCGCCTCCAGGGCCCGCCGAAGAATAAAAGAGGGATGGTTGCCAATGCGAGCGTCGCAATTAGAAAGACGGTACGACGAGAAATGGCACGGCGAAAGTCTACGGGCGCCGGTTTGTCGGACCGCGCCGGAATTTCCGGTCGGACTTCTTTGTCGCTATCTTGATCTTGCAGGGTGTGCCGGAACGGCTCCGGATCAAGCCGGCCGATGAAGCGGTAGCCGCGGCGGGGCAGCGTTTCAATGAATGCGGGAGTCGAGGCCGAATCGTTGAGACAGCGACGGAGTCGTTCGATGGCCGCATTCAAGCCGTGGTCGAAATCTACAAAAGTCTCGTCCGGCCAAAGCTTCTGGCGGAGTTGCTCGCGGGTCACGACTTCTCCCCGATGTTCCAGCAGTGTGATCAGCACTTGGAACGACTGATCGCGCAGCTTCAGCCTAATGCCGGACTTGTAGAGCTCTCCCGAACGGAGATCGGCGGTGTAGAGGCCAAAACGGATTAGATGTGCGACTGGAAGCTCCTGCCCCATCTCTTTCTACCGAGCTCAGGGAATGCGAGCGGCGTCGCCTGAGGTGAGCAACATCCTACCAGAGTTGCACCAAAGGCAAACGGAGTTTTCTGCTGTAGACGGCGCAGACCCGCCTAAACCTCATGGCAAGAATCGTCTGCGCGGCGACCTCTAAATGAGCTAGGGGCGAGGTGGAGTGCATTGCGAGCAACAGCAATGTCGGGGATAGTGCCGGCTGCTCACCGACTTGTCGAGGGCGCAAACGGCGATTCTTGGATTTGCGCCGAGGGGGTGACAGATCGGTGTTGCGCAATCAAACGGGGTTCGCCCCTTTCGGAAGGAAAAAATTATGACCAGAGATTGGCGTGTGGGAAAATTCTGTGCCTTGCTGGGGATCGGCTTATGCCTCGTGCAGGGATTGTGGGCACAATCGAAGAATGTGTCCGTTTTCGCGACCGGGTTCAACAACCCGCGCGGACTGAAGTTCGGTCCGGACGGCGATCTTTATGTGTCCGAGGGCGGAGCGGGCGGCACGACATCGACCCAGGGGATTTGCCCACAAGTGCCCTCACCGGTCGGACCCTATACTGGCGGATTTACTGGACGGATCTCGAAGGTCACCCCGGCGGGCACGGTGACCACGGTGGTCGATCACCTCCCGTCGAACGAAACATCCGCCGCCCAGGGCAATCTGGTCAGCGGAGTCGCCGACGTGGCATTCGTCGGCCATACGCTGTATGCGCTCCTGGCGGGAGCCGGATGTTCTCATGGACTGGCGGGAACCCATAACGGCATACTCCGCGTGAACCCCGATGGCAGCACCACAATGGTCGCCAATCTCTCACATTTCCTGAAGCATAACCCTGTCGCAAATCCCAATCCGGGCGATTTTGAGCCCGATGGCACATGGTACAGCATGGTCGAGGCGTATGGAGTCTTGTTCGCGATCGAACCGAATCATGGCGAACTCGATGCCATCTGGCCGGGTGCATTCATCCAAAGAATAGCCGACATCTCGCGAATTCAAGGGCACATCGTGCCTACCGCAGTCGCGTTCAATGGAGCAGACTTTTTCGTCGGAAACCTTGACACGTTCCCCATCAAGGATGGCTCGTCGAAAGTCATGAAGATCACGCCCCGGGGTGAGCTCACCACGGTCTACATTAACCTGAGCGATATCGTGGGGCTGGCTTTTGATAAGAAAGGTCGCCTCTACGTGCTCGAGAATACGAGTGGAAACCAGTACCCCACCGCGGGCACGGGAGCGATCCTGCGCGTTGATGGCAAGAACAATTACAAGGAAATTGCGACCGGGTTGTCGTTGCCGACTGCGATGACTTTTGGTCCGGACGGAAATCTGTACGTCTCGAACTTTGGATTTGGCCCGCCTCCCGTGGGAGCAGGACAAGTCTTGAAGGTCGTTGTGCCAGCCGACTGAGATTGACGAGGCATCCCGTGGACGCTTCGCTACCGCGGCGCGTCCGCGGCTCTCGTTCATGCCTGGATGGCAACGGCTACCTTCGTCCGGTTGGGCCCGGGGGAATAGTGACGACCAGCGCGACGGGTCTCAGCTTCCCGCCGGCCATAACGCTTGGGCCAGACGGGAAATTCTATGTTTCGAACCTCGGGTTCGGCGCGCCTCCGCGAGCCGGGGAATTCTGCAGATGAATGTTCCTTGCGATTAGTACTGAGCTGGGCGGATTTCGGCTCTCAGCAGGCTTTCGGGGCTGGCCCCTCTCGCGCTGAAACGCCGCGCTTCCACGATGCTCTCATGGGCTTGGTCGCATCGGACAGCTGTGGCCCGGGACTTCTTGCCGCCTGGACGGGTCAGATTACCCATCCCCACACGAGCATGCCCGACGCCTGTAGATCATGATCTGTTCAGTTCGCTGGAGCTAGCGCTGCCTGTGTGGTCACCGTCGGGAGTTCGTCGCCGCGGAAGTATTTAGGATTGCTCTTCGAAGCGGCATTCGCCGACTTCATTTCGGGCATGGCTTCGTAGGGCTTCGAGTAGTCGTTCGCTGCGTTCCAGAATAAGAATCCAACTCCACCCTTAGTTCTAGCGGTCTCCACCTGAATTTCTATGTATTCGGGCGAGTAGGTCTTGGTGCGCCAGTGGAAGGCTTGCAGCCAGGGACGAATCACAACTCCGCTGCCTTTGGTTATGAGTTCAAAGCGATCCATGGATTCGCCAATGAAGTGGGCGGGCTCGTCGCCGGGGTGAGCGATGTTGTCCATGCCGAAGAAGTGTGAGGGATAGATCATGGGGCTGAGCACGTCGCAGTAATGGGCCATACCGACGATATCCTGTCCGGTGTGGGCGAGGTCGACCCGGCGCTGCCAGGCCATCACGCCGAAGACGTCGAGCGAGAGCAGGACGCCGGTGGGATGGAGTTCGGCGTAGGCCTTCTTAAGGAAGGCGGTGATTACGTCGGAGCGTTGCGGGCCTCTGGAAGCTTGTTTGGCGGCGACGTTACATCCACTGTTTGTCTTTCGTCCCCCTGGGGCTGGTTGTGTCTGGCCGTCTATCCGAGGGCTTGCGCCGTGGGCTGCATTCTTGTGCCGCTTCGCGGCTGCGGCGGGCTGGGTATCGGTTGTTTCGACACCTATGGGGGTTCCGCCATCACCACACTCTCCGTTTCCACTTGAGCCTGGCTTGTCCGCCGCTTGCATGGCTTCGGTTTGTCCTGATTGGTAGGCGAAGGCGGCGTCTTTCTGCTCCCCTTCGGCGGGGAAGCGGACGTAGTCGAATTGGATTTCGTCGGCGCCGAGTTGGGCGACGTGCTTGGCCAGGGCGATGTTGTAGTCCTGCACTTTGGGCTGGGAGGGATCGGTCCAGACTAGCTTGCCGTTTTCGCGCCAGGCTTGGTGGTTCCTTCTGGACTGGACCGCGAGTTCGGGGTGCTCCTTGACCAGGCGCTCGTCGCGAAATATGGCGATGCGGGCGATGGCGTGCATGTTCTGCTGGTGCAGGAATCGGACTAGCTTGGGGACGTCGTGAATGTAGACCTGATGTTGGCCGAGCAGAGGGTGCTCGAAGGGAATGTTGACGCTGCCGTCGGAGTCTTTGATGTCGAAGACCACGGCGTTGCCACCGACCTCGCGCCAGTGGCGGATGATGCGGAGTCCGTGATCGCTGGCGGCCATGATGCCGGTCAGGTAAATGGCGCGGACTTCAAAGTCGTTGGGGACGGGAATGGTCTTCTCGGTGACGGGCGCAGAAAGGATCCCGGGGATGAGGAGGTTTTCGTTGGCTTTCAGAATGTTGGCGGTGCGATCTCCGTTGCTGTGGCGGATGGCGTCGGCTAGTTCGGAGGATGTCAGATAAGAAGTGCGGCCCAGATAACGCCGAGCGATGGTAGGGATGGCTTCGCCGCGCTTGGCGGTGTATATTTCCGTGCCGGGGGCGGCGAGGGCAACGGGCGCGGGCTTGGTGCTGAGAGGTGTTGATGCGCTGACGGCGTGCAGTTGCGCTGCGGGGGCGGCGGAGGACTTGGCGGTTTGGGCCTCGGCGACGAAGTCGGAAGAAGAGTGAGAGGCGACCCGCCATCCGGCGGTGGCGAAGAAGACGCACGAAATCCCGGTGATGATATGAACCGTCGAAAGGCGCAAGCGTTCCTCCCCGAAAAACTTCGTGATGATAGTAGATGGGAGTAGTGAGGGTTGCTAGTTACGTGGGGAGTAACACGGTTGGCGGGCTGAGTTGTAGTGAAGTACCGGGTAGCCGGTTCCGAGTTCCGAGTATCTAATAAAAGACCTGGCCAGGTCGGTCTCTGCCTGAAAAACGGGCCCGGACCTTGCTCCGGTTGCTCGACTGGTTCGTCGCGGGACAGCCGAGGGGGCTATCCCACAGGAACCTTCTTGGCGCTATAAGAATCGGGCTGGCAGTGCGGTGCGGGTTCCTTTCCGCGATGGTGCAAAGTATTTCTCTTCGGGTCCGAGAGGTTGAGGATTCTCGGCAGTCAATCGAGGGTAGGATGGCGGTAAGCCGTGGCGGATGCAGGGGTTCCTGAGCGGGTGGAATTCGGCTCGGGCGTGGCCAGCGGGTTGCTTATTCTCTTGGCAACCGGACGCTCCGGCCGGGACACAGATGAAGGCGATTCCGGGAAATGGGCCAGGGATTAAGACATAGGCTAAAGATAGGCCTACAGCTGTCGGGAATAACCAGAGAAGAGCCGAAGAAAACGGCCTCGAAAGGGAAAACGTCCGGAACGCCGGGCAACGACTTTATGAGAACGAACCTCGCAACAGTGCTCGATCCAAACCGTCGCAGCAACGATGCTGGAGAGTTTGACGGCGCCTTGCGCCGCCGGATTGTGGGGCAGGAACAGGCGGTCGAAAAGGTCGTTGAGATCTATCAGATGTTTCTGGCGGGATTGAACGCGCCGGGGCGTCCGGTGGGGAATCTTTTGTTTCTGGGGCCGACCGGATCGGGGAAGACGCGGGTGGTCGAGGCCATGGCCGAGGCGTTGTTTGGGGACGCCCGGGCTTGCATCAAGATTGATTGCGCCGAGTTTCAGCATTCGCATGAGATTGCCAAGCTGATCGGATCGCCTCCGGGATATTTGGGGCATCGGGAGACGCATCCCCTGCTCACGCAGGAAGCTTTGAACCAGTGGTATACCGAGAAGCTGAAACTGTCGATTCTGTTGTTTGACGAAATCGAGAAGGCGTCGGATTCGCTGTGGCAGCTGTTGCTGGGGATTCTGGACAAGGCGACTTTGACTTTGGGCGACAACCGGCGGGTGGATCTGTCGCAGTGCATCATCATTATGACGTCAAATCTGGGTGCCAGTGAGATGACGAGCCTGGTGGACGGCGGCTTCGGATTTGCGCCGAAGGCGGTGGAAGTCGATCAATCGTTCGATGACAAGATTCAGCGGACCGCGACCGAAGCGGCGCGGCGCAAGTTCACGCCGGAGTTCATGAACCGGATCGATAAGACGGTGGTGTTCAAGACGCTGCGCGATGAACATCTGGCGCAGATTCTGGACATAGAACTCGGCATGGTGCAGCAACGCGTGCTGATGGCAGCGGGAACGAACCAGTTCGTATTCAACTGCACCGCGGCGGTGAAGGGGTATCTGCTGAAGGAAGGGACCGATCCGCGGTATGGGGCGCGTCACCTGAAGCGGGCGATTGAGCGCAATCTGGTGTTTCCGCTGGCCAATCTGGTCGCGACCGGACAGGTGAAGCTGGGGGATTTCGTTCGCGTTGACATGGCTTCGGAGAACAAGATGATCTTCGTGAAGGAAGCCGAAAACTCGATGGCGCCGGTCTTGCTGGAGCGTTATGGGGCCGTAGCGGCCAACCAGCCAAATGTACGTGCAGCGCGGACCGCCGTGAACAATCGCCGGGACTTTGGCACGAGTCCGTCGGTGGCGGAGAGCAAATAGGGGTTTTGAATTCGTGGTTTTTGTTGGAAGCTCTCGCTGGAACGCATCTCGCGAGGTTGTGCAGCACTCCATGGCGCCGGAGCTTTCCGGCGCCTTTTTTCCTGTGCCGAGCACCGGTTGTACCCCATTTAACACTTGCGGTAAATGAAGCGAAGGAACACCTTTTCCTTGATGAGCGATATTGTCCGCTGCCCGTACTGCGTTGAAGGCGGCAACTTCAAAGCCATGATGGGGACTGCGGACGGAGAAAAGTTCCAGTGTGCGCGTTGCAGCCACGTAACCATGCCGGAAAGCCCTGGCTATTCATGCAGGTGTTTAAACTGCACAATCATCAACGCCGTCAGGCCGACCTAGTAATGGGCAGCAATACAAAAATCAGCGCCGGAGTGACATTGCCGGCAGTAAATAAGGGAGTAGAGCGGAAGGCGGATTACTGGATACGCCTTCGTTTTTCAATGGCGGCGGGGAAATGAATGAGATTGTATTTCGAGATGTTCTGAACTTCGCGGATCAGGGCCGTCAGCGCGGACTGAAGCTCCACGAAGGCCGCGTCTTGTTCTGGCCCGGTCGTGCTAGAGACCAAGGCGCAGAGTTCTCTCACCCGCTCCTCTAAAGGCGACGGCATCCCAAATAAAGCTTAAACAGAAATCTCGGATTGAGGATGTACAGTGTTTCTGGTAGGTTCTGCGGGACAGGCCCTAAGAGTTTCACCTGAGAACGCATCAATGGACCGAGGGTGGGTTCGCCGACTGTTTTCCGTTTCCCTGCCTGGGAGCCCCCGTGTTATTCAGCATTTTGTTAAGTTTAAGCAGAAGAGCGTGAAATTTCACGGGCTCGCTCTCGACTGCGACCTGGGCGGCCAATGCCAACAAGCGTTCTCGTTGTTTCTTTTGCACAGAGAGCTCTGCGACCGTCGGCGAATGACATTTACCACAAATCATAAATCGGAATCAAGGGTCTTGTTGGATCGGGGTTGAAGGGGCGGGCCGAGACTGGTGGGAGCCGGACTGCCGCGTTGCGCCTTGTTGACTTGTTTACCCCAAATGGTAAACTGGGGCTGGACTGATTCCCAAGGGCGTCGAGCCTCTTGGCCATCACTCTGTCGAGAGCTCTAATCTGAAACGCGACGCCTCAGCTCCAGCCCATGGAGCGATCGTCGTAGTGTGCGCGTCGTAATATATGGAGCGATTTGGTATCCTGCAAGCAGGAATGGCCCGGCCCCGACAATTCGTGGCTGCGCCCCTGCCAGACTGGGCGCGGCGGATTCGAGCGTTGCGAGAGAAGGTAGGGCTCAATCAGTTCGAGTTCGGCAAGCGCCTTAAGTGCTCCTCGATGGTAATTTCTCGCTGGGAACGCGGGTTGCAGAAGCCGCCCGCCGACTGCCTGATCGCAATGGGCAAGATGGCGGGACCGCCTTCGGGATGGTATTTCTGGAAGATGGCGGGCGTCGCGCCGAGCGACGCCAAACGGATGTTGAAGGACGTTTGAGACCCGCCGCCGAAGGCGGGAAGCGTTTGTCCATTGCTTGGCCGCCGTGGCTCAAGTCGGCGATCCACACCGAACCGTCACACCGAACAAGACACCGCCGGTAGATGGCGTGCTGGCGACCCGTCTTGACGGTGCGCCGCCTGGTTCATTGTGAGCACAATTGACCAGCGGAACTTCTTGGCGCTGCCCATAATTGACTGTGGGGGCATCCCGTTGGGATGGCCCGGTCAGGACAGTCTTCTGGTAAAGCAAATCACGAGCGCGAAGAAAAAAACTCTTTTCAGTCCTCACGCCTTTCTTTCGACGATTGGGAAGGGCCGCGATATGCAGTCCTTTCAGAAAAGGCAGACGATCTTCGCGCAGGGCGATTCTACCGACGGTCTGTTCTTTGTCCAGGCGGGAAAGGTTCAGCTCAGTGTTGTGTCGGAAGCGGGGAAAGAAGCAACGCTGGGTATTTTGAGCGAAGGCGATTTCTTTGGAGAAGGTGGGCTTGCGGGTCAGCTGGTACGCATGTCGTCGGCAATCGCCATGACCGACTGCGTTCTTCTGCATGTGGAGAAGAAGGCGATGATGCTGGCCATGGGCCACGAACCGAAATTGTCGGCGATGTTTGTCAAATACCTGCTGAAGCGGAACATCCGATATCAGGATGATCTGGTCGATCAACTTTTTAATTCCAGCGAGAAGCGGCTGGCGCGAGTTCTTCTGCTGATGGCGCAGTTCGGCAAGGTAGGAGTGTCGGAAATGTCGGTGCCCAGATTGAGCCAAGAGACCTTGGCCGAGATGGTAGGCACGACGCGCTCGCGGGTCAGCTTCTTCATGAACCGGTTCCGGAAGCTGGGCTTTATCAATTACGACGTTGGGGACAACCTGCATGTCCACAGTTCACTGTTGAACGTGCTTCTTCATGATGAGGACGGGTCGGCCGCGACTGGGGTCGCCAAGAACCGACCCGTCGCTATCAAGAACAATGCAGAACCGCCCCCCCAGCGCGGGGAGCCGGCGGATAAGGATCGCGCGAAAACGCCTCCGCTGCCCGGCATTACTCGACGCCCGCTGCGACCGCAATCTTGAGTTAAACTTTCGGGCGACCTTCTCGTTTGCTACTACAGATCATTTCACTCCGCCACGGCCCCGTGGCCGACCCCATACGCATCGAATAGAATCTCATCGAATATGCGCACCAGCAGGCGAGTGGCGGAGCTGTTGCTGACGGCCGTCCTGGGCGTCATGGGTGCTGCGCAGACCAAGGACGCGCCCGCCAACGACGTCCAGCCGAAGACCGCAAAGGCTCAAGCGGGAAGCGAGGCGTGTTCCAGTTGCCACTCGGACATTTATAAATCGTATAGCAAGACGGTGATGGCGAATGCCAGTGGGCTGGCGGTCGATGGGGTGATTACCGGGGAGTTTAGTGACAAGACCTCCGGGGTGCACTATCGCGTGTACAGCGAGGACAAGCAGGGCCGAGCTTCGCTCGGCCCGACCGGGTCCCTTCAACTTCCCTCCGGGCAGACTCCGGCCCGTACCCTCACAACCGGGTCGGAGACTCAGACCCAAACCGTGTGGATGAGCTATGAGCGCGAGAGTGAGAAATTTCGCGGGCAGCGCGAACTTCTGTATTTCATTGGGTCGGGAAGAAAGGGACGGAGCTACTTATTTTCGGTGCAGGGATTTCTTTTCGAGACTCCGATTAACTGGTATACGCAGGAAGGGCGATGGGGAATGACGCCGGCATACTCCGCTGCACGAGAAATTCCCATGAATCTGCCGGCGTTAACGGATTGCATGAATTGTCACAGCAGTGGCGTGCAAGCACCCGTTGCCGGGACCGACAACAAGTTTTCAGGACCGCCCTTTCTGCATGGCGGGATCACGTGCCAACGCTGTCATGGATGGGGCGAAGGGCATGGGGAAAATTCGCCGAGCCCAGAGTCTTCGAGCGTGAGTTCAAGGATGATCAATCCCGCGAAGTTGCCGCCGGAACGGCGGGACGCGATTTGCATGGAGTGTCACTTCGAGGGAACGGTGGCGGCGCAGCAACCGGGGAGGGAACTTTACCGGTTTCAGCCGGGCGAGCGGCTGGCGGACTACATTCATTATTTCTTGCTCAGCGGAAATCAGCCGCAGAAGCCGGAGGCGCTGAGCCAGTTCGAAGCGCTGTCGCGGAGCGCGTGCCAGCGGAAGTCGGGGGACAAGATGTGGTGCGGAAGCTGTCACGATCCCCATGCCGAGCCGGACGCGGAGCAGAAGGCGGCGTACTACCGCGGCAAATGTCTGAATTGTCATGGCGAGGCATTTGCGGCGAAGCATCATCCCGACAAACCGGATTGTACGAAATGCCACATGCCGGCGCTGCCGAGCAAGGATGTGGCGCATACGGAGGGCACCGACCACCGGATTTTGAAGTATCCCCAGGTCGCGCCGGTGCCGCAGCTGCAGGTGCGAGGGACGCCGGGGGCGCCTCTGGTGTTCTTTCCCAAGAGCGAAGAATCGCTTGCGACTGCGCGGGACTTCGCGCTGGCTTGGGAGACTTTAGCGCAACGGAATGTGGAGGGCGCTGGGCAGGAAGCGGAGCAGTATCTGCGCAAGGCGGTGACCGAGCGGAGGGATGATCCAGTGCTGCTATCGGCGCTGGGCTTCGTGGAACAGAAACATGAGCACGAAAAAGAGGCGCGGGAACTTTATGAGCGGGCCCTGCAGCTCGACCCGCTGGACAATGACGCGGCTACGAACCTGGGGATATTGGAGGCGCGGTCGGGGAATCTGCGGCGGGCGGTGGAGTTGTGGCAGGGAGCGTTCGCGAGAGTGCCGTATCGCAGTGCGATAGGGATGAATCTGGCGATGGTGTTTTGCGCGGCGGGGCAGAACGAGGACGCGCGGAGGTATGTGTTACGGGTGCAGGAGTTTAATCCTGATTATTTGAAGGCGAAACAGTTGCTGGCTCATTTGGGAGAGCAGCCGGCACAGTGCCGGCCATGAGGGTAGGCTTGGTCCGGTCTGGTCTGGAGCTCTTCGATTCTGCTTCTGCTGCGGCGGGCGGCGAAAATGCGCTGCCCGGCTTTGCCCAGCCGGACCGCCGCGGACGACGACTGTCCCCAGAGGTGGATGGATAGGGGCTATGGGCCTGATTGACGACGCGGTTTTAAGAGTGCGTAGGACAGAGTCAACACTGCCAGGCAGGTGAGGCCACTCCACAGGTTCACGATGGGGGAGAGCCAGGTTTGGATTAAGGCTATCGTGACCAGGGCGAAACCTATGATGGATCCCCATTTTCCGAGTGGCGAGCGCAGGGAGAGCGCGGCGAGTTCTTCCCGCGAGCGACGGTGCCGGAAGCTTATGTGGGCGGCCAGGGAGACTAACCACGAAAGGATCATTCCGGTAAAAGCGGCACCGACGATATAGCGGAAGGCGTTCTGCGGGGCCCAGAGGACTAGCGCAAGGGCGAAGAGCGCTCCGAAGGATGAGAGCAGGAGGGCGTACTGTGGCGAGCCTTGGGGATTGAGGCGGCCCAGGCGGGCGGGGGCCCATCCGGTGCGGGCGAGGGAGAACAGCATGCGCGATCCGACGTAGAGGGCGGCGTTGGCGCCGGAGAGTGCGGCGGTGAGAACGACGAAGTTCATGACGGCGGAGGCGTGGGGAATTTTTACGGTGCGGAAGGTGGTGACGAAGGGACTTTCGGTGACGCCCGCGTGATTCCAGGGCATGACGCCAAGCAGGACGACGATGGCCCCGACGTATACGAAGGTGAGAGTGAGAAACGTGAGCCAGACGGCGCGGGGCGTTTCTTTGGGAGAGCGGGATTCGCCGGTAGTGACTGCGACCATCTCGACTCCGCCGAAACTGTAGATGGCGAAGGTCATGGCGACCAGCGGCGACCACAGGCCTTGGGGAAAGAATCCGCCTTGTGAGTTGTACTGCGGAGTGACGCGGCCGCTCAGCAGCAAGGTTGTGCCGACCACGATGAAAGCCGCAATCGTGGCGAGCTTGATCATGGAGAGCCAGAACTCGGCTCGACCGTAGGAGCCGACACTGCGCAGGTTGATGGCCAGCAGCAGCGCGGTAAAGATCACAATCCAAATATAAGAACGCACGCCGGGAAGCCAGTAGGACATGTAGGTGGCGGCGGCGACCATCTCGGCGCCGATGTTAAGGGCGATGCCGATCCAGTAGCCGGTGCGAGCGATGAATCCGGCGAAGGAGTTGAGGTAGAGGTCGCCGTAGACACCGAAACTGCCGGCGGCGGGATGAGCGCAGGCGAGTTCGCCAAGGGCCATGGCGACAGTCCAGTTGATCAAGGCTGCGACCAAGAAGCTGAGAATGGCGGCGGGGCCGGCGATTTCCATGGCTGCGCCCGAACCGAGTAGCAGGCCGGTGCCGATGGACCCTCCGACGGCCACCATGGCCATTTGTCCGGCGGAGAGTTGGGGGCGGAGGCCTTCCTCGTGAATGGCAGGTGCTGGCGGCATGCAGCACGATATCAAACGTTGGGAGGATCGCCCAGAGGTAGAAGAGGTAGGAGCGGTTTTGAAGATGACTCACAGATAATGGCGAGCGCGGAGAGGACTTTGCCGAGAACTGCTATTCGTATCTGAGGGCAACCATGGGATCCACTGCGGTCGCGTGCCGAGCCGGAATGTAACTCGCCAGCAAAACGATGCCGAAAAACACCGCCGACACACCGGCGAAAGTGAGTGGATCGGTGGCGCTTACGCCATAGAGCAGGAAAGCCAGCAATCGGGTGGAAAGCAATGCCGCTGTGAGTCCGATCGCCATGCCGATGCTTGCCAACTTTATTCCCTGCATCATCACCAGCCTGAGCACATCGTTGGTTTGGGCGCCCATCGCTGTGCGGATTCCAATTTCGCGCGTCCGCTGATTGACTGCGTGGGCGAGCATTCCGTAAACGCCGACAACGGAAAGTGCCAGTGCCAGAAGGCCAAATATCCCTAACAAGGCGCCGGTTGCTTGCGCGGGAAACAGAGCGAACGTTATGTATTCTTTTAACGTCTGCGCCTGCACGGCCAGGGCCGGGTCGACACTGGCCATTTCGCGCCGAACCGTCTCAACCATCGGTTCAGGCGAACTGCCAGTACGAACCACAATGGCCATTCGTGGTTGGTAGTTCTCGAGAAGACTCATAAAAACGAAGGGCCTCGGGTCTTCTCCCAAACTTCGGTACTTCCCCGTCCCAACTGCACCGATGACCTGAGCCTTGCCCGCGACTCCCGGCATGGGAATCATCTTTCCCACGGGATCTTCACCGAGCCAGGCCTTCTTGGCGAATGCTTGATTCACGACCACCACCGCGGGAGCAGATCGATTGTCCTGGGGGCTGAAATCACGACCCTTGAGCGTGATTCCCATACTCTGAAAATAGCCCGGACCGACCGACGCGAAATCGAAAGTGATCTTCCGGCCATTTATTTCGGATTCGCTCTGACTCGTCTGCGTTCCCAAAGGCAAATGATCGGCTAAACCCACCGAACCGACCCCCGGCAGGGAACTCAGCCGATCCATGAGTTGCTTTTCCAGCGCTTCTCCACGCTGCTGGTCGTACCCGGCGGTGGTGAGATCGAACGAGGCGGTGAGAGCATGATCAGTCTCAAAGCCGGGATCAACTGCACGAGCGTTCACGAGACTGCGCACGCACAGACCGGCGACGATCAGCAGTAACAAACCGAAAGCAACTTGCGACACCACCAGGAAGTTGCGCAAACGCGACTTCGAGTAACTGGTGGGATTGGTCCCCTGATTGATTCGCGTAACCAGCTGCTTGTTCGTGCTGCGCAGCGCCGGTGCAATGCCCACGATCACGCCGGTGGCGAGGGAGAGTCCCAGGGTGAACATGAGCACGCGCCAATCCGGGGCAGCATCCAGGGAGATGGGAAGAAATGAAGGCTTCAGGGCCATCAACAGCTTAGCCCCCCAAATGGCAATCAGCACGCCGATAGCGCCTCCCATAGACGCCAGCAGAATCGATTCGGTCAGCATCTGCCGCATTACCCGCCACCGTGGCGCACCCAGCGCCGAACGGACCGCCAGTTCCCCTTGCCGTCTTACCGCCTGCGCCAGAGAAAGGTTGGCCACGTTGGCACACGCGATCAGCAACACCAGTCCCACGATTGCCATCAAGAGTGCCGAGATTCCTCTCAGCAAGCCGCGCAGTGGAGCTGGGGTAAAGTCGGCGGGAACCACAACCGCGGTCAGATCTTTATTGGTCTCGGGATGTTCGACCGCAAGCTGTTCGGCCAGCAGCGCCAATTCCGAGTTAGCTTGCGTGGCAGTGATTCCCTCCCGCAGTCTTCCTGCCGCCATCAGCCAGGAAGTGTTCCGCGTTTCCAGGAGATCGGTTTGAGCGGGCTTGATTTGACGATACATGGAAATCGGAGTCCAGAAGTCAGGCGCAAACCCAACCAACATGCCATCAAATTTCCGCGCTGCGACTCCGATGACGGTGAAGCTGTGTCCATTGAGCGTTAGCTCTTTGCCAACGATATTGGGATCGGAAGCAAATCTCTGCCGCCAGGTCGCGTGTCTCAGTACAACCACGGGGCCGGCTCCCGGCACTCGGTCGTCTTCCGGCGCGATCGTGCGGCCCAGAGCGGCATTCACTCCGAGCACGGAAAAGAAATTTCCTGAGACCAGTTGTCCCTGCAGGTTCTCGCTCTGCTCGCCCCGGTTCCAACCGACGGAACCAAACTCAGATTCAAAACCAATCATTCCGGAAAAAACATGGTTGTTCTTGCGGTAGTATTCGAAGTCGGGAAAAGGGAGGGGCGGGTAACTGTTGAATCCGCTCCTGGTTCGCATATGGTGCCAGACCTCAACCAGTTGCCCAGGCTTTTCAACTGCTGGCGGGCGAAACAACACGGCGTTCACAAAACTGAAAATCGTGGTATTTACGCCGATGCCGAGAGCGAGCGACAGTGCGACGACAGCGGTAAAGGCTGGCGACTTGCGCAGCATGCGCAGGGCGTAGCGAACATCCTGAAGCAAAGAGTTCATACGCTGTTCCTTCAATGTTCGGGCGTCTGCGGTCCAAATACTCTCGCGATCCCACAGCAAGCGCAGTTTTCATGCCGAAAGAGCGAAGCTGTAAGTCATTGAAAAGCGGCAATGAGCCCGGAAGATATCGTCCGGAAGCGCCTCCTCATGTCCGTTACCGAACTTCCCTGTCCGGAAGCGAACAACTTGAAACCGGTGTTTGCATATCGGGTTCGAGTTCGGTTCGCGGCCGAGTTGCCTTGTGTTCTTCTCTGATGCTTTCAAGTCAATCGACACGCCCGTCGAGCTGGTCACGGAGACCCGTCCTTTGGATTGCAAGTCCTGGCAGCATGCAGCACCACGAGATTTGGGGAAGATTGCCCGAACAAAAGGCGACCATTGCAGAGGATTCAGCAACAGATATAAGGTGGAAGCGGCACGAAAGCGTCTGAGTCAAAGACAGTTACCGGCAATGTTGCGCCAGCGAACTGTTTTACTTTATGGTGCGGCAAGATTCGACGTGTGTCGTCCAAGAAGAATAAAACAACATGGAGGAAATTTAATGAAAGTGTTTAAAATCTTTGCACTCACCGCGGTTGCCGGAATCTGCTTCGCATTGAGTACTCCCAAAACACAGGCTCAGGTGAGCGTCAGCGTCGGAGTTGCCCCTGAATGCCCCTACGGCTATTATGACGTTCCACCGTACGACTGCGCCCCCTATGGTTACTACGGGCCAGAATGGTTTACCGGAGGCGTATTCATTGGCGCAGGCCCTTGGTTTCATGGCCCCGAAGGCTTTCATGGACACGTAAATAACCATTTCCATCCTGAGCACGGCTATACCGGCCCTCGGCCAAACCGCGGCGACAAACCGGAGCCGGGAAAGCGGGTCGATAAGATTGCCCACTTCAAAGGAAACGAAGTGCGCGATGGACGTGGCCACGCAGTAGGCAAACACTAATTTGTACCAGCCGGGCGCCCACTCGTTCGCTTCCCTTGCGAATGAGTGGGTGCAGGCAACTCGGCGCTCCCAAATGAATCCTCGAGCCGTAGGATAGAAGTGGGATGATGGGGCAGAACCGCCGATTTTCTCACGCTGCTTTCTCCTCTGTTCCGCCGGCCGTTCGCAGGACCGGGTTGGTAAATTATGAGCCTTGTGCCTGAGCAACTGTAGCTAACAGGCCAAGCGCTCAAACCCTCGCCCCCGGGGCTCTGACCGTAATGACAATTTTCGCCGGTTAGAGAGGCGACTTCTTCACCCCGTAATTCCGCCACAGCCCTTTTTTCATTTGCCCAGTAGGTCCTTTACGCTTCTCAGCAAGGTGTGAGAGGGAGCGAGTTGCCGTAGCTCCGCGATCTCGGATAATGCTTTGTCGATTCCCGCATAGCCACAACGATGAAGCCATGCAGCAACCAGGATTGGCGACCGACTCATGCCCGCAAGGCAATGCACCAGCAGGTTTCCTCGCCGGACGCCTATCGCCATCGCGAACATAATGTCCTCAAACTTTTGCGCAGAGATCGGGCGCGAATCTGGGATTGGGATGTGGATGTAGGTGATTTTCGGAGCTCGGTGAACGGCCTGTTCCCGGCTGAGCGAAACGACGGTTGTGATGCGCTGCGGATTGGACCGCGCCAGTTGCTCTGCATCTTTGAGGCTGCCCAGGTAGAGCCGTTCCCAAATCCTCGTCACTTGCCTCCTTGTCTTGGGCTGCCACGAGCCTGGCGGCCAGCCTCTCACCGACGTCAACCCATAGAAAGACTACTCATCGTTTTGGACTGCTTCAAAAGCCGGCAGAATTATGCGCCGACTCGGGAACTTTTCCAATCAGACCTTTACGCTCATCGTCAATGGCGAAACTATTTTCGGTCCCTGTGGATTGGGCAATGCCATCGGTTGTGCGAGCGCCTCCGAAGAGGGCTTGAACGAACGGCGTAAATTTCCCGCGCCTGCTATTTACTCTGGGCCCGAGCAGAGAGGGGAACACTCTCCGGCAAATGAGCCGTTCCTGCTGCTGGTCGCATAAAAGCCGCCCAGAACCTTGTAAACCCTCCCAGAAGCCCTAATGTTTGATGCGTTGAAAACTCGCCGAGTATGCCGGCGGCACCGGGTACAAATGCAAAGGCTCGTAGTTGCGGAGCGTGAACACCAATGATTCCTTCCCTTGTTCCACCGCGACCGCGATCGGGCGATTGCAGAATCGTTGACAGAGCTGGGTCACCAGAAATGGGTTGTTCCTGCCGTGATGCGTTTTCAAAAAACTCCGCAAAGCCTCGAGTCGTTCTGCTGAGAAACCCTCGGACTCTGGCGACACCTGCTTCCATTCCGTGCCCGGCCACGTCCATCCGTTTTCGTCGGTGTTTCCTTCCGGCGAAAGAAGCGGTGCAGGCGCCGAGGGGGGCGTAGGGTTTTTTGGGGAGACATTACTTTGGCCTGGGACCTTCAAAGAAGCAGCCAGCAGGCATTAGGAACAATCCGGCGGGAATAAGCACTCTTCGCGGCATCGCCGAATTTTACCAATGCGCCTAATTCTGCACATCTCCGGCATAGCTCCGTCGGTCAGTCTCTCGACGGGGGAGTAATTGGGAGAACGAGACCTGCCGACAATTCTTTTCGTAGTTTACAAATCGTGTCGGGATGGCAGCCTTTTTGCAAGCGGACCACCTTTGTGAACAGGGATGTTTCAACGACCCGACGAGATGTTTGATTTCTAGATGATTCCGCTGCAGGATGATTTCGGAGCAACTCAAAGGTTTATTCTGAGTTTGTATTGCACAGGAGGTCTGCCATGAGAAACTTCGGCCTTCCGTTTTTCTTCTTTCTCCTCGTTCTCGCTACAGCAATCGCTTTGGCCTGCGGCTCTGGCACTGCGCCCATGAACGCGAGTGGCATTCTCAAATCCATCACCATAAGTCCTGCGACCGCCGATGCACAGAATTACCCTGACGGCCAAGTCCCGTTCATCGCCACTGGCTACTACAGCACACCGCCCTCGCCCGTGACGCCGCTGACGGCGATTTGGGGTGCGTGTTATCAAGATAGCCCTAGCGGTGGAGTCTCGGTCGGCACAAAGGGGCTAGCCCAGTGTGCGGCCGGCTCTGTCGGCACATACACGGTTTGGGCGTATGCTCCGAGTGGCCAAACGGTGTGCCCCGCCTTCGTCAACGCCTGCGGTGGCGGCGGATGCCAAGTTACTGGTACGGCGCAACTTACGTGCCCATGACTGAGAAGAACGGCAATCACTTGTTGTTTTTCGCTGTCAAGACGTTGCTCATATCGACGAAGGCTACGTGCCTCACGCCGAAATCAGCGTCCCGGGCCTCATTCTCATTGGCCGGTTTTGGGTGACCCCTGAGGACAAGCGCGTAGAGGGAAACCCCAAAGAAGCGAAGACTCTCATTTTCACGTGGGTTCGGATCGCTCGTTCACGTCCCGGCGCGTTTTGACACCTAAGGCCTTGAGATCGGCACGATTATCCGCGTAACTGACGCTAACAGGCCTTTCACTCAAAGCCCGTAATCGAATTTCCGAGAGAAATGTCGCTAACCCTTGCGAGGGGAATATCATCTTTTAGCGGATTCGGTCAAGCCATGGAGGAGATATATGAAGCGATCTCTCTGGGCCATTTTGTTCTCAGTTGTGCTTCCTGCCAAGCCGCATGTTTGCCGACACCATACCCATAACTGCCATGGAAATGGCGGGTCTGTATACGAGAAATGAATGACCGATGAGCGCTCGCTATTTTCATGCTAGGTGATGCGCCGGAGGCCCATGACGCGGGTGAAAACCAGCCTCTAGACGCAGAACCTGGTCCAAACTCTCGGTGCCGCCGTGAAGCTGTGCCCCGGCAAGAAGTGACAGTTCTTGAAAGGCCATGTCTTTTGATGAGTTTAGCCGGTGATGTTCGTTTATCGTTAGTTTGATTGGCGCTGCATTGATCTCATCTCTGGTTGTGTTGCAGATTGGGCCTCGCAACCTGAATCGGAGGTCAGAGCAATGTCCACCCAGACGTATCCGCAAGGAAAACCGAAACAACTGTCGTTTCTTACTGCGACCAGAGTGCAGCAAAGCTTCGTCGCCGCCGCGGAAAAAAGAACTCTAGCCTGGCTGGCGGAGCGCACGCCCCGTCGGATCAACTCTGACCACCTTACGCTGTTGGGGTTCGTGGCGCAGTGCCTGGCTGGGGTCTGCTACGCGCTGGCAAAATGGAACCGCTACAGCCTGTTGCTAGGTATTGTCTTTCTGGCTCTGAACTGGCTCGGGGACAGTTTGGACGGTACTTTGGCTCGAGTGCGAAATTGCCAACGGCCCCGTTATGGGTTTTACGTAGACCACATCATCGACACGTTCGCGGCCTTTTTCCTTATGGCAGGACTTGCGCTTTCGGGATACATTCGCCCGGCGATTGCCTTCGCGATGCTGATTGCCTTCCTGATGCTTTCGATCGAGGCCTACCTCGCTACTTATACCCTCGGGCAGTTTCGGATTTCGTACTGGAAGTTTGGTCCCACCGAAATACGCCTGTTGCTAGCCACCGGCAACCTCGCGCTCCTGCGTTGGCCAGTCGCGAAAGTGCCGGGCACACAATTGCTTTTATTCGACGTCGCAGGCGTTATTGCTATCGGGGGGATGGCCCTGATGCTGATCGTCTCCGCGATTCACCACAGTGCAAGACTCTATCGCGAGGAAAAGCTGTCATGAACGGCGGAACGTCGAGATGCGCATTGCACTGTTCTCGATGGGGCTCCAGCATTCAGCGCCCGGCGAAGTTCGCTTTGGTTGGCGCCATCGGAGTGGGGGTCCAGCTCGCGACTCTCGGAGCGCTGACGGCCTTCGGTCTCCATTATCTGTGGGCAACCGGATTTGCCGTAGAGGCGGCAGTGCTGCACAATTTCATGTGGCATCAACGGTTCACCTGGAGTGACCGCAGCGCCTTGCGCTTGGCGGAG
Organism: Candidatus Sulfotelmatobacter sp.; assembly: GCA_036514015.1. GTDB lineage: Bacteria > Acidobacteriota > Terriglobia > Terriglobales > Acidobacteriaceae > Sulfotelmatobacter. The sequence continues at coordinate 17,381 of DATBYA010000059.1, read as the reverse complement.
ACTGCCTTGCGCATGCTGCGCTTCCACCTTAGCAACGGAGCCCTCTCAATTCTGGGCAGCTTGCTGCTCATGCGGTGGTTCGTAGGTCACTTCGGCATGAGCGTTCTCGCCTCAAATCTGCTGACGATTGCGGCCTGTTCCGTGGGTAACTTTCTGGCGAGCGATCGCTGGGTGTTTCTATCTCCGGTGCCGGCGAAAAGCAGCCCTCACGCGGAATTGTCGGGCGCGGAACGGTCTCCCATCAGAAGCAGCGTCCGCTGAGCGAAAGGAACATAGATGAGCGCCGCAGTTGCAGCCAGCGCCAGGCCCACCCCGATCTGGGGAGCCAGAAGGAATGGAGACAGCGCCCACAGCTCATCCAGCAGAAAAGTCACGGGGAAAAGTCTATGAAATTGACGACTCAGTCGGGAGAGATCGAACACGATGGCCGATGTGAGGTACAAGCGAATCGGCAAACCAATGACTGCGGAGATGATCAGCAATGCGATGGCCCAGGCGGAGTAACCGAGTGTCCGCTCCAGGAGTTCGTGCACTCGCGTCAACCGAGCCAAGGCGGCGACATAGAAACTCAAATACATCAACTGAATCAGGAAGAAGAGGATACGAACATATTTGCGTCGTACTGCGGGAACATCTTCGAGGCGGGTGAGCACCGACACCGCGGACCGCGGACTAGGGGACGCAGCTTCCTGGGAAATTTCGGCCGGCGGGAGGATTGTAGCGGGCGCCGCTGATCGGAGTGCGGGCGCAGTCTGCTTTTTGACAAATTCAACCGGAGCGAGAAAGCGATAGCCGCGGCGGGCCAACGTCTCGATGAATCGCGGGTTGGCCGCAGAATCGTTCAACGCTTCGCGGAGCTTGTTGATGACCGTATTGAGGCTATGATCAAAATCGACAAAGGTATCTACTGGCCACAGCTTTTGCCGCAACTCTTCTCGCGTGACTACTTCGCGCGGCCGCTCCAACAGTACCAGGAGCACCCGAAACGGCTGCTCCTGCACGCGCAAGCGGAGGCCCGATTTGCGCAGCTCCCCCGAACCCGGGTCGGCCTCGTAGGCGCCGAATCGAAAAATTCCGTCTGCCTGACTTGGCAACATCGAAACCATCTTAACCCAGCGAGGTTTTTATGCTCCGTTATCCATGGCTGACCATCGCCGCCCTTCTTCTCGCCGGTCGCCAGGGTCGCGCGGTCGAACTGAAGCCAGAAACCAATGCCGCTTTCAATCATTATGTGCAGTTGAGCGAGCAGCGCATGCAAAACGATCTGCAGTCCGGCTCGTTCTTATCGATAGACGGGTTGCCGCTCCAGTCCCGGGAACAGGTGTTCGATCGCCTGAAGCGGGGAGAAGTTGTGACCCAAAGGCTGGAGACTCTTGAACGCGGGGCATCGGTGCCAGTTCCGGGGGGCCTCATTCATCACTGGATGGGCGTTGTTTTTGTTCCGGGAGCCAACCTCAACCAGACCCTGGCGCTCTTGCAGGACTATGACCGGCATTCGCGAATCTACGCCCCGCGGGTGCTCGGCTCCAAACTAATCCAGCATAACGGTGATGGCTTTAAGTTCTTTCTTCGCCTGAGCGAGACGAAGATCGTTACGGTTGTCCTCGACACCGAATACGATGTCGACTACCTCCGCCTGGACTCGACCAAGGCTTGTAGCCGGTCGTACAGCACCAAAGTCGCAGAAGTGGAAAACCCGGGACTGCCGGGCGAGCATGAAAAGCCGATAGGGGACGACAGCGGTTTTCTCTGGCGACTCAATTCCTATTGGCGATTCTGGGAGCGCGATGGGGGCGTATATATCCAAATGGAAGCAGTCTCTCTTACCCGCGACATCCCCGATGGAATCGGCTGGCTTATTCGTCCCTTCGTCACCAGCATACCGCGGGAATCGCTGGTGTTCACCCTGAGCCGCACGCGTTTAGCGCTTGGCGGAAATACCGCTCGACGAAATACAAAGATCGATGGACCCCCGTGGATTCGGGGACGGGGTCCCGCCGCTACTCTCACTGAGGACAGTTGATTAACGATGTCGACTCCCAAGCGTCGTTCGGAATCCCAGATAGAGGCGGAGAAGCTGGTGACCTTCGTAATCGGGCGCGGGCGTTACCGCATTGCTGGGGGTGGAGCGCGCTCCTAGAATCGAAGCAGGGTTTACTCCGCCTGATTCCGCATGCCTGAGATCACAAAACGACTGGACCGAGCTGAACTAGGGAGGCGCGTAGAGCGCGCGGAGAAGCTTTTGCAGAAGGGCAAGACCGCAGAGGCTCTGGAAGAGTATTTGCTGGTGCTGGGGGATGATGCGGACAATGATGTGGTGCGGCAGTTGTCGGCGGATCTGTGCCTTTCGTTGAATCGCAATACCGACGCGGTCCGGCTTTTGGGGGATCTTTTTGAACGCCAGGTAGGGGCGGGCGATGCGACGCGGGCGAGCCTGACTTATAAGAAGCTGGCGCGGCACGGGAGTCCGACCTGGCAGCAGAAATTCCGCTTTGGGCAACTGCTGGAAGGATCGAACAAGAAGCTGGCCGTGAGCACGTATGAGACGGCGCTCTCGGACCTGGGAAAACTCGCCCAGAAGAAAGAGTCGGTCGAAATATTGGATCGCATTGTGGCCCTGGAACCGACCCAGGCCAATCTGTTACGGGCGGCAGAACTCGCCTCGGAGCTGGGAAATCGCAAAGCGGCGGCCTCCGCGTACGAGCGGGTGGCGTTATTGGCGGCGACCGCGGGCGGCGATACGTCGCAGTGGTACGAGCGCGCCTATCAGGAGGATGCTTCGGATCAGGGCATCGTCCTGGCCTATGCAAAGAGCTTGTTGGCACAGGGACAGGTGGGTGCGGCTATCTTCATTCTTGAGCCGCAAATGAACGCCGGAGAAGTTACGCCGGCATTGCGTGAGGCCTACGCCGATGCCTTGGTGGCGGCGGGCCGCTACGCCGATGCCGAACCGCTGGTGTGGCAGCTTTTTGAGGCGAATCCGGCGCGGGTGCAGCAGGTAATTGGACTGGTGGGGAGTTTCCTGGATGGCGAGCAGCCCGATGCTGCGGTGGGGCTGGCGCGCAAGCTGGAACAATTTCAGCGCCGCCGCGGGGAGCGGCGGCAATTCATCGCCATCATGGAGGACCTGACGGCAGCGCACCGGTCATCGCCTCAGATTCTGGAATTCTTGAGCGAACTGTATAACGCCGCCAACCGGGAAAGCGATTACTGCCAGACACTGCTGAAGTTGTTTGATGTCTATGCCGGCACAGGCGAATTCGCCAAGGCGGCCGAGTGCCTGGACCGGGCTGCGGACGTCGATCCCTATGAGCCGGGTCATGGGAAACGACTGGAAATGCTGAAGGGAAAACTGGACGATGCACGCTTCCGCGCGCTGGCTGCGAGGTTCTCCACCGCCAGCAACGCGGTCGAAGAACCGGTGCAGGAGCAAGGGCCGACCTTGGGTGCTTCGACGCTGCAGGATCTGATGCTGCAGGCGGAAATTCTGGTGCAGTATGGCATGCGCAACAAGGCGGTGGAGCGGTTGCAGCGCATTCAGGAACTGTTTCCACGGGAAGAAGAGCGGAACGAGGATCTTCAGCGGCTGTACTTGTCGGCGGGAGTAACTCCACGATATGCGGGGTCGGCGCCGTTGCCTCCGGCGGCGGCAGGGAGTCCGACGGTTACTACGCCGGTCGTGCCCCCGGCGCCTGATCCGGCAACCGATGTGCGCAGCTTCACGCGGGTGGCTGAAATTTCGCGGAAGTTGTATCACCAAGGCACGGCGCCTGCGGTGCTGAGCACGGCGGTGCGAGAGATTGGAACACATTGGGAAGCGGCCCGCTGCATCGCGGCCATGGGCAAGGCCGGGTCCTTTCCGACCGCGCTGGAAGAGTTTTGTGCCGAGGGCTTCAAGAAGGCGAGCGCAGCGGCGATTGCCGAACTGATCGGATGCCTGCATCAGGCGGTGGATGGGCATGAGCCGTTGGCGATTGAGGACGCACCGAAAGCGGCCGCATTGCAATCCGCGCGAAAAGTTGTGACCGATATGGGAGCGGCGGCTGTGCTGGCGATCCCGCTGAGCGATGGGGAAGAAATTGTGGGCATGCTGGTGCTGATGCACAACCGGGCGCGGGTTTGGCAGCAGGCGGATATGGTGGTGCTGAAGACTCTTGCGGATCAGATGGTGATTGCGCTGAATAACGCGGGGCTGCGGCGACTGGTCAAGAATCTTTCGGTGACGGACGAGAAGTCGGGACTTTTGAAACGGGCCTCCTACATTGATCTGCTGCTAGCGGAGAGCAAACGGGCAATTCAAAATGCGTCCGCGCTTTCGGTGCTGTTGCTCCAGTTCGGCAAGAGCGGAGCGATGCTGAAGGAATATGGCGAAGCGGAAGTGCAGGCGGTGATGGAGAGAGCGGGACAGATGTTCGCAGCCAACATTCGCTCGAACGATTTGGCGTTCCGCTACGACACGACCACGATCGCGATCCTGCTGGGAGAGACAGCGGAGAAAGAAGCCTTGCTGGCGGTGGAAAAACTGCGCAAGATTGTCGCCGAAGTACGGCTTCCGGCGAAGGATGATGCCGACAAAGGGGCGTCCGTCGTGTTTTCTGCAGGCCTGGCCCAAGCTGTAATTCGCACCGAATATGATCCCGTGGATGTGGTCACCGAAGTGATCAACCGCGCGGAGCATGCCTTGTCGCAGGCGATGGCGCAGGGCCTGGGGAAGGTCGTCACGCTGGGGCCGGCGGCGCTTGCGGCGAGCGCGATCGCGTAAGAGCTCGTCGATTCGCATCTTCTGTACGAAACAAATCCAAGAAAGTTCTGTATCTCGACCGAGTCCGCTGCTTTCTCAAGGATGCATCGTGATTCGCGAGCGACCGAGAATCTCGACTGCCGATTACGATTGGATTCCAATCGCAATGCTTCAGTCGGAGATTGAGTTTTGCGATCGCCATTGCGAAGCTTTTCGCAACGCCACTTGCCGTTCTGGCAAGTTGCTTCACAGGCTGCTAAACTAACAAGTTTGGCTGATCGATCCTGATCGGTTCAGGCGGAGTTCTGCAGGAAAATCATGCTGAGGCCAGGTGACATCGCAATTGTCAGCGGGGCGCGTACGCCCTTTGGGCGTTATTGTGGCAAGTTGAAGGACTTTAGCGCGCAGGAGTTGGGCACGATTGCCGCCCAGGGTGCGATGGAGCGGGCAGGAATCGATGCCAAGGAATTTGACCATGCTATTTTTGGCAATGCGCAGCAGACTTCCGGCGATGCGCTCTATGGGGCGCGGCACGTGGGTTTGCGGGCGGGACTGCCGATTGAGACTCCGGCCTTGACGGTGAACCGGCTGTGCGGCTCGGGGATGCAGTCGATGGTGAACGCGGCGCAGATGATTCAGTTGGATGAGGCGAAGATTGTTTTGGCAGGCGGGATGGAGGCCATGTCGCAGGCGCCGTTTGTGATTCGTGGGCGCGATGGATTTACTTTGGCGCCGGGCGGCAAGCTGGAAGATTCGTTGATGGTGGCCCTACTGGATACGTACTGCGGACTCTACATGGCGAATACCGCGGAGCTCTACGGCGAGCAGCAGGGGATTACGCGGCAGGCGCAGGACGAGTTTGCGTTGCGGTCGCAGCAGCGCGCGGATGCGGCCTATAAAGAAGGGCGCATTCAGGAAGAGCTGGTGCCGGTGCCGCTGCGCAGTCATAAGGGCGAGGCACCGGGAGAATCGCTGGTGGAGGATGATCACCGGCGTCCGCTGACCACGATGGAAGGGTTGGCAAAGTTGAAGCCGGCGTTTGGGAAGAGTGGAACGGTGACGGCGGGGAATGCCAGCGGTATTGTGGATGGCGGGGCGGCTGTAGTGATGATGTCGTTGGAGCAGGCGTTGAAACGCGGTCTGAAGCCCCTGGGACGGATTTGCGGATGGGGCATTGCGGGGGTCGAGCCGAAATTGATGGGGCGCGGGCCGGTGCCGGCGACGAAAATTGCGCTGCAGAAGGCGGGCCTATCGCTCGACTACATCGATCTGATCGAAGTGAATGAGGCGTTTGCGGCGCAGTACCTGGCGGTGGAGAAAGAGTTGGGATTAGACCGGGAGAAGGTGAACGTGAATGGCGGGGCCATTGCGCTGGGGCATCCGCTGGGCGCGACCGGGACGCGGCTGGTGATTACGCTGCTGTACGAATTGCGGCGGCGGAAGAAGAAGTATGGGCTGGCGACAGCCTGCATTGGCGGTGGGCAGGGGATTGCAATGGTGGTGGAGAGCATGAATTGAGCTCTCAAATCTACAGTGGACCGGAAAACGCGGGTCTCTACACCACGATTATTGAACTGAGGTGCAGCCGTGGCCAAAATCGTCCCACGCAGATCTTGTTGTTGGATCAGCGAGAGATGGGTGAGACAACTCTGAAGATGAGCTGGTTGACCCCGTCGCATCTAGAGGTAGCGGACACCAAGCACCCACCCATCGACTTCCAGGTCGTTGAGAGCGGCGGAATCGACATCTCCGTGAAGGACCTTTCAAGCGCTGAGGCCGGCACTTCAAAATAGCAAAGGTTATCTATCTATACTATGGGTATTCAAAAAGTTGGCGTACTCGGTTGCGGGTTGATGGGCTCGGGCATTGCGCAGGTTTGCGCTACGGCCGGATTCGACGTGACTGTACTGGAGGTTGAGCAGAAGTTTCTCGACGCCGGGTTTGCGGGGATTGAGAAATCTTTGGCGAGGTTTGCGGAGCGTCCGGTGGAGAAGGGCGGGATTACGGCTGCGCAGAGAGATGGAATTCGCGAGAGGCTCAAGGGAACGACGAACAAGGCGGACCTGGCGAATTGCGACATCGTGATTGAGGCCATCATTGAGAACGTGGAAGAGAAGAAGAGGATGTATGCGTCGCTTGATGGGATTGTGAAGAAGGACGCGATTCTTGCTTCGAATACTTCATCGATTTCGGTGACGGAACTTTTGACAGCGGTGACGCGGCCGGAGCGGTTCATCGGGCTGCACTTTTTTAATCCCGTACCTCTGATGAAGCTGGTCGAGGTGGTGCGGACCATTGCTACTTCCGACGAGGTTTACGAGACCGCATACGAGTTCGGGAAAAAACTGGGCAAGGTTCCGGTGCGAACGTCGGACAAGACGGGATTCATTGTGAACCGGCTGCTGGTGCCTTATCTGCTCGATGCGATTCGCGCGTATGAGGAGGGTGTGGGCTCGATCGAGGATATTGATAACGCGATGAAGCTGGGCTGCGGATATCCGATGGGGCCGTTTACGCTGCTGGATTTTGTGGGGCTGGACACGACTTACTACATTACCCATGTGATGTATGACGAGTTCAAGGAGCGCCGGTTTGCGTCGCCTCCGCTGCTGAAGCGGATGGTGATGGCGGGTTGGTACGGGCGGAAGTCGGGGCGCGGGTTTTATGATTACGCGGACCCGGGAAAGCCGCGGGCGAATAAGCTGTAAGTTCTCGACCGGGGTCGGCACGGATTCACTCCGCTGAAACCTTCCAGCTGGGTCCATCGCAGAATGCGATTCGACCCCAAGGGTTACATTTTTAAATGGCTTGACCCGCCCGGCGCTGCAACCTGGAAAACAGCTGGCCCGGTCTTTCTCATCGTCAGGATGTCATGGGCACCTGGAAGCCCCATGAAACGGCTCAGGATACGATCGAAGTCAGCTATTTTTATGACCTCAGGCGACCGGGCGAATATTCGGTTCAGGTGCAACGCGAGTTTCCCGAAATCGGCAAAGAGCTTTTGAAGTCGAACCGCCAGGAGTTCGCGATCACGCCGTAGGAAGTCCTTACTCAACTTATGAACTTCGAAAACATAGTTCTCGAAAAGCGAAACGCGATTGCTTATGTCACGGTCAACCGGCCGAAGGTGCTCAATGCGCTCAACATGGCGACCATGGAGGAGTTGCGGGCGGCGTTTCACGATATTAAGAACGATAAGAATATTCGGGTCGTGCTTTTTACTGGTTCCGGCGAGAAGGCGTTTATTGCCGGGGCGGACATTGGCGAACTGGCCAAGCACGATGCAGTTTCGGGCAAGGAATATACGCATCGGGGGCAGTCGGTGCTGAATTTGATTGAGAATCTGGGCAAGCCGGTGATCGCCTGCATCAATGGATTCGCGCTGGGCGGGGGATGCGAGATTGCGATGGCTTGCACCATGCGTCTCGCGAGCGAGAACGCGAAGCTCGGGCAGCCGGAGGTGAAGCTGGGGATTATTCCGGGATATGGCGGATCGCAGCGGCTCCCGCGGCTGGTGGGCAAGGGGCTCGCCATGCAGATGGTGCTGACGGGGGAGATGATTACGGCGCAAGAGGCGCATCGTATTGGGTTGGTGAATGAACTGACCAGTCCGGGCGAGTTGATTCCGCGGGCCGAGGCGATTGCGGCGAAGATTATTGCCAATGCTCCGCTGGCGGTGCAGTATGCGATGGAGGCAGTCAACAAAGGGATGGAGATGACCCTGGCCGAGGGGCTCTATCTGGAGGCGACTTTGTTCGGCGTGTGCTGCGCTACGGAAGATAAGAAGGAAGGAACGACGGCGTTTCTGGAGAAGCGGGCGGCGGCGTACAAGGGGAAGTAATTTCTTTTGCCGCGGATTTGCACGGATTGCCACGGATCAAAAACAATTCCCCCGGAGACACTGAGGCACAGAGAATATTGATCAAGCAAGTAAATATTGCGGCTCTCCTGCGGTCGGCAGACGATTTCGAGTCTTTAGTCGAATTGTTGACCTCGCTTGGTCTTCGCAAAGGCCAAGTCGCTGAGAAGGAGAAATCCCGAACTGCTCGGTTCTTTCCCTCCAAGCTTCAGTTCGATCTGATCCACAGGAAGAGGCCATGGCGCGATGTGGATCTTTCCTTGACGGTGGAGGATCCGGACACCGTCCACCAGTTGGCCGAGCGCCGCGGGCTAAAGATTGTGGAAGACCATTCTGGTCCGGAACCGTCGCACGAAGCGCGGCACTTTGTGATCGAATTTCATGGCGGAACGCGACTGAGGATTCTCGGTCTGCGCGTGGTTGAAAACGTTCTCGACGCAGATCACATGGCGCTAGAAGGTAGGCTTGATGCTGCTGGCAGCCGCTTTGCCGTAGTGGTCAGCCGCTTCAACTCTTTTATTACGGAGCGATTGCTGGCGGGGGTGTTGGACGGTCTGATCAGATGCGGGGCTAAACTCCCCGAAGACATAGAGACCGTGCGGGTCCCCGGTGCGTTTGAGATTCCGTCGGCGGCGCGGACGCTGGCGCTCACGAAGAAATACCACGCGATTATTTGTCTGGGATGTTTGCTGCGCGGCGACACGGCGCATTATGACGTGATCGTCAATGAGGTCACGCGGGGGATTGGGCAATCGGCGCAGGAGACTGGGGTGCCGCATGCGTTTGGGGTGCTGACTTGCGACACGCTGGAACAGGCGATTGATCGGGCTGGGTTGAAGATGGGAAACAAGGGGTTTGAGGCGGCGCTAGCTGCGGTGGAGATGGCGTCGTTGAAGGCCGCGATCCGCGCTCAGCCCCTTCGCCATTCGGCTCAAGGCAGGCTAAGGTCAGCTGTCAGCGAGATGCAGATTCCTCCTTCTCGCTCCATGACGCGTCGGAATGACAAAGCTAGGAAGAAGGCGTCGAAGACTAAGCCGGTCAAATAACCTGCCTACCGGAGACGGTCCTCTACAGTACACTGACAACGACTCAATGGGTACTCGCCGCAAATCTCGGGAGATGGCTCTGCAGATGTTGTTTCAATCGGATATGGGGAAGCAGGATGCAGAGCAGGTGCGGCGGACGTTTTGGGCGGAGCATGGGGCCGCGAGCGTCGAGGTGCGCGGATTTGCTGACGATCTTTTTCGCGTGGCGGTCGATCGCAGCGGGGAGATTGACGGGCTAATTGAGCGGCACGCGGAGCATTGGCGGATGGAGCGCATGGCGGCGGTGGATCGCAATCTTCTGCGGGCGGCGGTGGCCGAGATGATGGCCTATCCAGAGACTCCGCGGGCGGTTGTCATTAATGAGGCGCTGGAGATTGCGCGGAAGTTTTCCAGTCCGGAGTCGGTGCATTTTGTGAATGGAGTGCTGGATAGTATTGGGAAAGAGCTGGCTAGCAGTTGTCAGTAGCAGTTCTCAGTTCTCATCTCCCTCGAGGGGCGTCTTTTTTTAGGGGTGTCGTTTTTCTTGACCTAATCACGGTCGGGAGAGCCCCGGTCGATTCCTAGATTCGGAATTTTCTTTAAGCGCAAGGTTAGCGGCGTCCTCTCGGAGCTGAGGTGTGTCGTGGCATCAACACGCGAGGGCCGGATGCCGGTGCTGCATCTCCGCTTCGCCCCCAGCTACTCAGTCTGCCGGAACGTTTTGAAATCTCTCTCAAAATGTAGTGCAGACCCAATCGTTGCCTGAGCTGATTCTGAACGGGTTAGCTGATTTTCCGACCATTCCGTGACGAACTTGGGCCTAGAAGCTTCGAACTGTCAACTGACTCATGAGAGCTGGCAGCTAGGGTCTGGCAGCTACCAGGTTCAGGGCGCACGGGGTGTGGGTGATGGTGATGGCGCAAAAGGCGTTCAGGTAGTCGGGCAAGTTGGGGAATGAAAGTTGTACCTGATCGCTGCCCCCTAGCCCGGTGCTGACTTCGTGCAACAGGTTATCGCTGCCGGCGACCAGAATGGTGCCGGCGTCGACACTTATATCCGCGCTGACGGGAGTGGCGTTGCCGACGAGTTCAATGCCGCCAGTGACGGCGCCGGCGCCGAAATCGTAGACCAGGATGCTGGCGTGACCAATTGCGACAACGTAGAGTTGCTCGCCGTCGGCAGAGGCAAAGAAGTTCAGGGGCTGAAGGGTACCCTGGCCCAATTCGATGCTTTGCACTAAAGAAGTGGGATTGCCGCTGACGAAGGTCAGGAACTGGGGACAGAGGGTTCCGGAGGCTGGCGGAGCGATCGCGGCAGTGAGGATGTCGAAGCCGGTCGCGTTCAGCACCAACACATGCTGCCCGTCGGGAATCGCGTATCCGGAAGAGTCTCTGCCTTCCAGGTGCACGCCCGGTAATACCTTCAGAAACAGAGGATTGGCCGAAAGCGGCAAACTGGCAGGAACCAGCGTCGGGCTCGTGGCCAACTGATTGTTGCAGGTATTGTAGGCGGCGATACTGGCCGGGCCGCCATTGGCCGAGGCCTCTGCTACGAATCCGAATGCGCTATTGGAAGAGAACGCGACGCTGTTCGCGTTGGCCGGTCCGGCCAGCGCAATCGGTGGCTGCAAGGCTTGCACCGGGGAATAGATGAAGAGCGAACTGCCACCGTTTCCGAAGACAAATGTCTTCAATCCATCGGGCGAAAATGCAGCTGCCACGCCTTGGGAGATATTCAACGCAGTGGAAGAGAGCGAAGTCGCGTTGGCGGTATTGACGATGTAGACCTGATTCGGAGTGTGGATGGTATCGGAGAACACTGCGAGGGCTCCGTTGTTGGAGACGGCCAACACCGTTCCGGTGACCGTGCCGAGCCCGGTATAGGGACTGTTGCTGGTGCCGAAATTGGAAGGATTGATCACCACTGCTCCGAAGTTGCTTCCCATAAAAGCCTTATCGCCGGGAGGATCGAAGAGCAGCGAATTGGGCGGAGTGGGCAAAAAATTCGCGGTGCCCGGCGTGGCCTTAGCCGTCGAGAGGTTGTACATAGCGGAACTGCAGGTGGTGGGAGACTGGGCGGAGCATCCTGTACTGGTTGCAAGCAGAGACGCCGTGGGGGTGGCGCCGGTGATCAGGCCCGAGATCGCTCCATCCCCTACCGCCGGGGTCGGAACCGCAGTGCTCGCGTACGGCGTCGCGTATACCGGAACGGGAATGAGTTGCTGGCAACTGATGAGTTGCGGAAACTGCGCGTGAAAGAACTGGGTGCACGAGGCTATGGCGGCCGGCGTGGACAGCGAAGTGGGGACAAAGGGGTACCCGATGTTGCAGGTCGGGGGCGAGCAGGACGCGGTCACAGACCCGGCGCCCGGCAAAGGAGTGGAAAGTGCACAGGATTGCAGGCACGCGGTCGCGGCTCCCACAACCCCGGGTTGGGAGGCGCTCCAGGTCAAAGGCACTTTGCTGAGGATGGGTCCATTGTTCGTGTTGGGCAAGGACGTGTTGCCCATCACGTCGGTCAGCACCGCCGTTGCCGTCTGCGAGGTTGCTCCTTTGGAACTGACGAAGGTGGTTTGGCCCGTTTGCTGAGAGCCGGGGAGGCCGACTTCGAGGTTGATGCTCTGGATGGGGCAAGTCTCGAAGAAATCCAGGACGGGGGAAGTTCCCTGGGAGTTCTGATATTGGGGTTGCTGGAAGGTCGAACTGGAAACTCCGCTAGCCGAGGCGGAGATCTGCGTCATTCCAGGAGTCGAGGCGACCGCCGTCGCCTGGTTCGTGGGGAAGTTAAAAGCGGTGTTGACGATCCCGACCAGGTTCACCACCGAGGGGTATTGGGCGGACCAGGTAAAAGGACCGACGGCGGAGGTGATGTCTGAACCCTGGCTGAAAGCGTGAGCCTCCAGTGTCATGGACTGACCCTGGGAGAGGCAAGGCTCCTGAATCGGGACGCCGGTAAGCAGAATGCCGATGACGGTGATGCTGTCGACCACAGGATGCACGAATACGTAGGTGGGAACACTCGATTGACCCAGCGCGAAGGCAGTGACCTGGACCACTCCTGTGCCCCCGGGGGTGCAGGTGGTGAAAGCGACGTCCCAGTGCCCGGCACACGCCACGCCGTTGGGAGCGACATTCAAAACCGAACTATCGCTCGACGTATAGGTGAAGGTGGTGGCGATCGTAGTGCCGGCGGCGGTTTGCGCCGATGCGGTAAAGGTGAAAGTCGTTCCTAAATTGACGGATGTATTGCTGCTAGGGGTCAGGGTCACCCTTGCCGGCAACAGTGGAGCTCCAGCCTTGGTGCTTTTGCCGCAGCCGCCGAGGCTCCCGAGAGAAAGGATTGCAACCATCCAGCGCAAGAGGTTCCAGCGCGAGTTACTCATGAACAGCGACCGACCCATGAACCCTCTTTAAACATTGCTCTGGCTCGGCGTTCCCAAACTGCGCAGCACGTGCCATCGAATGAATTGGAAAACTTGTAGTGTAGAGGCTGGAGGCGGAATCAGCAAGCGCAGCGCGATTCGGGCACGAGCCTGCCGCACTCCGATCGTCCCCCGATCGTTCGAAGAGTGGGATGCAGAAACACGGGTTGACGATGTTCGCGCGCGCTTGCTATAGTAGTTTGGTTCCGCGAGAACATCCAAGCTTGTTGTCTGCTGTGAGTTTTGCCGCCTTATGGGCAGCGGACTTGCAGTCGAGCTATTGAGAAATGCGTTTCCGGATGAAGTGCAGGTTCGGAAATTTTCCTCGCTGAAACGTTCCTGCGGTGCCTTCCGCCCTATTGCGGAAGGATATGCAGGGCAAGGCTGACGAAACGGAGTGCCCCCGCAGTTTGGCCGGGCGCCACCGTCGGCGGCGTAAAAGTCTGAGCAGGAATCCAGAATCTCTCCGGCGTTCGCTTGTGGCTGCGCGGCGAGAAGTAATGGTTGGCGTTGAAGCTGACCATGCCCACGGATACGCGTCTTAGATCCGCAGAACTTAGTTCGACAGGATTGAGAGCAGGAATTGAGCTGTGCGCTGCCTGCGCGAAAAAAGCAGGTTGGTTCGCCGCTAAGGAGTAACAAAGAGTGCCTACGTTTAATCAGCTGGTGGCTCAGGGTCGCAAACGGCCCCGTTACAAGACGGCCAGCCCTGCGTTGCAGGGATGTCCGCAAAAGCGTGGTGTGTGCACCCGCGTGTATACGCAGACGCCCAAGAAGCCCAACTCGGCTTTGCGCAAGGTGGCGCGGGTACGGCTGACGAATGGAATTGAAGTGACGACGTATATTCCCGGCGTCGGCCACAACCTGCAGGAGCACTCAATTGTGCTGATTCGCGGAGGTCGCGTGAAGGATCTGCCCGGTGTGCGCTATCACGTGATTCGCGGCACGCTGGATGCAGTGGGCGTCGCCGGCCGCATGCAGGGACGCTCGAAGTACGGCGCCAAACGGCCGAAGAAGGGCTAGGAGCAGTGGCTAGTGGTGGGTGCCTAGTGGTTGATGAGCTCAGAGCCAGAAGCCTTGAGCCAGGAGCTAGAAGCTGAATGCCTCGTAAAGGACATATCGCCAAGCGGACCGTTCCGGCCGATGCAGTGTATCAGTCGGATCTGGTGACGAAGTTTATCAATTCGATGATGTGGCAGGGCAAGCGCTCGACCGCCGAGGGCATCTTCTATGAGGCTTTGGCGAAGGTGCAGGAAAAGGGCGGCGATGAAGCCCTGAAGCTGTTCAAGAAAGCGGTCGAGAACGCGAAGCCGCTGCTCGAGGTCAAGACCCGCCGCGTGGGTGGCGCCAACTATCAGGTGCCGGTCGAAGTGAATGCCGACCGCCGGACTTCGCTCGCGATTCGCTGGCTGATCAGCTATGCGCGCGGCCGCGGGGAAAAGGGGATGGTGGACAAGTTGACCAATGAATTGCTGGACGCCGCCACGGGAAAGGGAGCGGCGATCAAGAAGAAAGAAGATGTACATCGCATGGCGGAAGCCAATAAGGCGTTCGCGCATTACCGGTGGTAGAGAACCGCTGTTGGCGCTTAGCGGTTGGCCGATCCAGAGCTGGTTTGGCTCAGTGCCAAAACCCGACGGCCAAGAGCGATTTTAGAGATTCGAAGATTTTAGAGATTAGAAAGAGTTGGCGTCGTGCCCAGAACAGTTCCACTAGAACGGTGTAGAAACATCGGCATCATGGCCCACATCGATGCTGGTAAGACCACTACGACGGAGCGCATCCTGTTTTATACCGGACGGACGCACCGCATCGGAGAGGTGCACGAAGGCACTGCGACCATGGACTGGATGGAGCAGGAGCAAGAGCGCGGCATTACGATTACGTCAGCGGCCACGACCTGCACCTGGCGTGACATTCGCATCAATATTATTGATACCCCCGGCCACGTCGATTTCACGGCCGAAGTGGAACGTTCGCTGCGCGTGCTCGACGGCGCCGTCGCGGTGTTTGACGCGGTGCATGGCGTGCAGCCGCAGTCGGAAAAAGTCTGGCGCCAGGCCGATAAGTACGGCGTCCCGCGAATTTGTTTCATCAACAAGATTGACAAGATGGGTGCAGATTTCGAGCATGCCGTCGATACCATCCGCAAGCGCCTCAGCGCCAAGCCGGTCGCGATTCAATTTCCCATCGGCCAGGAAGATAAGTTCAAAGGCGTCATCGACCTGATCAACATGAAGTCGATTGTGTGGCAGGACGACACCATTGGCGCGGAATATCTCACAGAAGAGATTCCCGCCGAACTGAAGAAAAAAGCGGAAGCGTTTCACGCCCAGCTGGTCGAAAGTATTGCCGAGAACGACGACGAAATCCTGCACAAATTTCTGGAAGGCGAAGAGATTACGGCGGACGAACTGCGTGCGTCGCTGCGCAAATCCACCATTGCGCTGAAAGTTTTCCCGGTGGTGGTGGGAACGGCCTTCAAGAATAAGGGCGTGCAGCCCTTGCTGGACGCGGTGGTGGATTATTTGCCTTCGCCGCTGGACGTGCCGGAAACGCATGGGATCAATCCCGACGATGGTGAGACCATTACGCGCAAAGCGGATGACAAGGAACCGTTCTCCGCGCTGGCGTTCAAGATCATGGCGGACCCGTTCGTCGGGCAGTTGACCTTTATCCGCGTGTATTCGGGCCAGCTCAAGACCGGCGATTCGGTGAGGAACGTTAGGACTACGAAGACCGAGCGCATTGGACGCCTGCTGAAGATGCACGCCAACAAGCGCGAAGAGATCAGCGAGATTCTGGCAGGCGACATCTGTGCGGCCGTGGGATTGAAGAATGTGGGTACGGGCGACACGATTTGCGACGAAGATCATCCCATTGCTCTGGAGTCGATCACCTTTGCGGTTCCCGTGATCTCGGTTGCGGTCGAACCGAAGACCAAGGCGGATCAGGAAAAGATGGGTATGGCGCTCAGCCGCCTGGCCCAGGAAGATCCTACCTTTAAAGTTCACACCGATCCCGACAGCGGACAGACCATCATCAGCGGCATGGGCGAGTTGCATCTGGAAATCATTGTCGACCGCATGATGCGCGAGTACAAGGTCGAGGCCAACGTCGGCAAGCCGCAGGTGGCGTATCGCGAGACCATCCGCAAACACGCCGAAGCAGAGGGCAAATACATTCGCCAGACCGGCGGACGTGGCCAGTACGGTCACGCCAAGATTTATCTCGACCCTCAGCCACCGGGAACTGGCTACGAGTTTGTCAATGACATTGTGGGCGGCTCAGTGCCGAAGGAATTCATCAAGCCGATCGATCAGGGCATTCAGGAAGCGCTCGAAGGCGGAGTGCTGGCCGGATATCCCATGGTCGATGTGAAGGCCACGCTGTACGACGGCAGCTATCACGATGTCGACTCGAATGAAATGGCGTTCAAGATTGCCGGATCAATGGCGTTCAAAGAGGCGGCGCGCAAGGCTTCTCCCGTGTTGCTGGAGCCGGTGATGGCGGTGGAAGTGGTGACGCCGGAGGATTATGCGGGCGTGATCATGGGCGATCTGAGTTCGCGGCGGGGACGCATCGAAGGCATGGAACACCGCGCCGGTTCGCAGGTGATCAAGGCAATCGTCCCTTTGGCGGAGATGTTTGGTTACGCCACCCATATGCGTTCGTCGACCCAGGGCCGGGCAGAATACTCGATGCATTTTGCCCGCTATGAGGAGGCTCCGCGATCGGTCGCGGAGGAAATCATTGCCAAGGTCCAAGGGACGGCGAAATGACTCCGTGCGCCGCGGTTCGTCGTCGACCGCAGGTTCTGGGTCCAAGAAGGAAAACGGGCCGAGTTTGAAATTGTGTTTGCCAGGGATGGAATCTGGGCACGGTTTCTGAGCTCGGCCGCGGGTTACGTGGTTACCGACCTGAAGTGCGAGCCGCCGGACGAGGGGCGGTATCGGGTGCGGGATTTCTGGCGGGGGCATCGCGGCTTTGAGATATTTCGCGAGCGCTTCGCAGAAGGTTTCGCGCAGTTCGATCGGCAGATTGTCGGGGAACTGATCGAGAAACAGGAATTCGTTGGCGCGTATTACGAAGCTGACGGGGATGATTTAGTTTCGGCGTACTGAAGCCGAGGAGATAGAAATGGCGAAAGAGAAATTTGATCGTAACAAGCCGCACTGCAACGTAGGGACGATTGGTCACATTGACCATGGCAAGACGACGTTGACGGCGGCGATCACCAAGGTATTGTCGAAGCATAATCCGAAGAACACGTTTCGATCGTTTGACTCGATTGATAACGCCCCGGAAGAAAAAGCCCGCGGCATCACCATCGCC
>DATBYA010000058.1:0-33789 GCA_036514015.1 Candidatus Sulfotelmatobacter sp. | reverse complement strand
AGCTCGCCACAGCGACCTTCGATGAATCCGTATCAGGCAGAGTAGCTGCATAAGAAATAAGAAATGAGATGTCGAGAGCTTGCGCATCAATCCCCGCCAGGTCGTCACTCACACCGCGCGTTGACGGTCCCAATGAAGGAGTGGCAAGAACGACATAGCCATGGCTGGCAAGGTACTCGCACAGATCAGCGTTCTCCCAGGCAATGGATGATTGGCTGGGAGCGTAAATGACAACCGGGTAGCGTACTTCAAGCGGCTTCGCGTCGCGCACTGCCCACAGAGAAATATGGAAGGAACTCTTCAATCGTCTGCGCCATTTGTTGTGCTCCTGGTCAGGCGTGTCAAAGTGAATCTCTCGATCCGCCAACTCCACATAATCTTCAACTGTCATCGGCTTACTACTGCTTTGCAGCGCTGGATACCAGATGAGCGTCTGCAGAGGACGGCTTCCTTGTCGTCCATGCGCTTCGGGACGATCGGGTGTAGCCGGAAACTTTCGTGAGGGATCGTATTGATTCACCACCTTCAGGCCCACGGGATAAGGCCCGGGCTTTTGCAGAAATTGGAACCTAGGAAACTGGGAGAGCGCTGTTCCCGAGCCGATGAGCAAAAAGAGTATGAGAGCTGTCAGTGTGCTCGCTTTACAAGTCATAGACTGTCCTGTTTATCTGTTTGTTGTCTTCAACGAAGGCATGCCAGGGAGGAGCGAGCTCCTCTAGGCAATGACGCAACGCAGCCGGAACTGATCCCGTTTTACTCACCCCGGTAAATCGCCTGCATCGAAAAGCAGAATAAAAGAAACCAAGCATCGATGCATATTGATCCTCCGGTCACACTAGCGACTTCAATTGCAATATCTTCTCTTGGACGACTTCGCCTCGCTTGATCCCAAGCGTAATCCGTGTTCCATCCGGCCCTTTCACCCACTTTTCGCGCAAATCGGCCAAACGTATCTCAGAAACGGAACGGCCGTTGACACTACGGATGCTGTCGTTCACCTGAAGACCGGCTCCCTCTACGGCTCCTCCAGCGACGATTTCAATCACGGTGAAAGCGTGGGCGCTTTGAAATGACCCACATGCCTGGGCGGCCAAATCCAGTTCTCCTCCCAAATGATTGGGACCTTCGGAAGTAGACAACGTGCTGTACAGGGTCGAAGGTGAGAGTGAACTGCCGCAGAATGTCGCCGCCAATGAGTCCTGCCATTTTCCTAGCAAGCACGTAGAATTCGAACTGGAGAGTGTTACTCGTCACGAATCGCCTGCATGGGATTAATTCGTGATGCGCGCCACGCAGGCTTGCACGTTGCAAGGACAGACGTAATCAGCAATACAACCGAACACACGCCAAACATGCCCGCGTTTTCGGGCCGTATATCGTAGAGCATGGTCGTCAACGCGCGAACTGCGATGACTGACCCGAGTAATCCCAGCAGAATCCCAGCACCCGCCAACGTAAGTGCTTCTTTGAATACGCTGCCCAAGATTCGCTCTCGGGTAGCACCGAGCGCCATGCAGATTGCAATTTGGCGCGTGCGCTGCAGGACCATTTGCGCGAGCACTCCATAGAGACCGACGACAGCCAGCACAAGAGCAAGCACCGCAAAACTGCTGAACAATACCGTGCGGAAACGAGGCTGAGAGAGAATCGCTGACTGCTTCTCGTTCATTGTGGATACATCGCCCAAAATCAAATCATGATCAAGAGAGCCCAGGCTTTCCTCGATTCCGCTGACTAGGTCCAACGGGCGACCATTTGCAATAACCATCAGGGCAATTGAGGGCGTTGGATCTTGAGAAAATGGTCGATAGACGGTGGGTTGTTCCACATACCCCATCTCCTTAAAGACTGACGTTGTCTTCACGTCTGCGGCGACACCTATGATGGTGAGCCAAGGCTTTGAGATATCGTCGGCTCGACTAAGCTTAATGGGGCGACCGATCGGGTTTGTATGGGGAAAGTACTTGTTTACAAGGGCAATATTGATGATGGCCACGGGTTGAGTATCTTTTCGGTCTCTCGTATCAAAAGGCCGGCCTTGAGCGAGAGGAATTTTCATAACTGGAAAGAAGTCCGGCCCAACGCTTTGTGAAGCGGTCCCCCCGGGCGAGAACTGTGCGACATCTCCTGGAATTGATATTGGATCCTCACCCATCGGAGTTAAGGTCGACGCCACGGTCATCGATTTGACCATCGGCATCGCAGAGATCTTCTGTGCGAAAGTATCGGCCAACCGCAATTTCGTATCCGCATCCGGATACTTCTCAGCGGGAAGATTGATCGTAGCCGTCAGTACACCATCGGTGCGGTATCCCAAGCGAGTTGATGACATCCGCCACAAACTGACTGCGAGCAGACCCGCACCCACACACAGGATCAGCGACGTTGCAATTTGCATAGTGACGAACCCTTGGGATGCTCGACGCGCAGATCGATTCGCGCCGACGCCGCGCTCTCCGCACTTTAGAGTGGAGTTGAGATCTACTCTCGAGGTGCGCATCGCAGGAAACAGGCCAAACACAACGGCGCTCGCGACTCCCAACGTCGAGGCAAAGATGAGAACTCGAAAGTCGATGGAAACCGGGTTACCTGGTGGCAAGTGGACAGGGTTAGCAGCGCGGAACCAGCGCAGCATAAAGGCTGCCAGTACCAAGCCTGCCGCCGTTCCGCCCAGCGCCAGCACAAGAGATTCTGTCAACATCTGCAAGACGAGGCGCACACGACCCGCGCCTAAAGCGGCACGTACTGCGAACTCGCGTGATCGCTCCATTGCGCGGCCAAGCAGGAGGTTCGCGACGTTGAGACACGCCATCAGCAGAACGAGTGCCACCGCACCCGTCACAGCCCAAAGCCCCGCGCGCAAGTTTCTTCCCGCCAACCACGTAAAATTATCTTGCAAATTCAGGACAGCGGGCTCAGAGGAGGAGAGCAGGCCCAAGGACACAGGGGCAACAGGTAAGATCCTCTTCTCCATCGCATTCAACTCCGCTTCGGCCTGTGCCCGCGTCACCCCTGGCTTCAAGAGGCCGAATACTCCTGTCATCGACGTCCAAGGCTCACGCGCAAATTTGGTCGTCGGGCCAATCAGGGACCACGCGTTCGCCTCCTGGGGATAGAAGGAGAAATCCCTTGGCATGACGCCGACGACGATACAAGGGGAGTGATCCACGGTTATGTTCTGGCCAACAATATCTTTAGGGGCGCCGAGCCGTTCCTGCCAGTACGCATACGAGAGAACAAGAGTGCAGGGGCTATCCAGATCGTTCCTATTGAAAGTTCTTCCGAGGTGCGCCTGAGCGCCGAGCATGGCGAAGAAATCGGTGCTTGTCGGGAGGGCGAAGAGGGCCAATGGTCTGCCATTCCAGACCAGTGTTTTGCCCGCAGTAGCCCAACTGAGCGCAGCTAGGTGTTCGAAACTACGGTTGTTTTCTTGCCACAGTTGAAATTCTCGGTACGTGTCAAACCACGCTCCGGTCCCTCGCCGCGCTGCATCTGTCTGCCAAACAACTACGAGGCGATCGGAGTTTCTGTACGGCAACGGCCTTAACAGCACTGCATCTACAATGCTGAATATTGCGGTATTGGCTCCGATGCCGAGGGCGAGAGTTACGATCACCGTTAAAGCAAAGGCTCGCGATTTCCTCAGTCGGCGGAACGCATATCGAAAACTCTGGCCTGTAGGCTCGAACCATCGGACCCCTGAGATCGTCCACGCCACCGGCAAACATGATTGAACCAAACGCGAGACCATCATGCCTCTCCTTAGGGATGAAATATTTCACATCATGGGCGTTTCTTAGAGACGAGCGACTCGGCCCTATGTCCGCGACCCGATCAGCCTCATCGTTGCGAACCATGATATCCGACCATTTTCGCGCGTTTCGATTCCGCGAGTTAAAAAGTGGGCTGGCACATTATTGGTACGATTCTGTGCCAGCCTCAACTGGAGGGGATCGCCAGTGTTCGCGCGCTTCGGATCTGATCATTCGTGCTTGCGGGCCAATTCCCACGCCTTGGCATATTTCCAGGAAACGTAGACCGCGTGGTACAGGTGCAGCAACAGGCCTTCGCGGCCGTCGAGGAATCCGAGGCGGAAGAAATAGTTATAGACGAACGTCGCCAGCGGGCGCAGGACGATGTTGATCACGCTGAATCGGACTTTGCCATTCTGTTTTGCAACCACCATTTTCGCGCCTAGCGACGAATAGCGGTTCATGTGGTCGATGTAGTCAGCAAGTGTGGGGTAGGCGTGGTGGAGGATGGCGCCGTATGAAATCGTTTTCGTCGGGCCGTTGACGCGAATGTTCTCATGCACCGCACGATTCTCGAACCTGCCTCGTCCGCGACGAACGAGGCGCAGCTTGGGATCGGGCCAGAAGCCACCGTGCCTGATCCATCGACCCATAAAGTAATTTTTTCGGCGGACGAGAAATCCAGCGGGCCTCCCCTTGAGGAACTCCTCGGTCTGCCCTGTCTGTCCCACCGTCAGGCACCATTCGCGGGGATGGCTTCCTCGAGGGAGACTGTCATTCGCCTGCCCGGTGAGCGCATCGACCAAGTCGGAATCGACCGCCTCGTCCGCGTCCAAACTCAGAATCCAGTCGCCGGTTGCTTTGTCGATGGCTGAATTCTTCTGCGCGGCGTAGCCTTTCCATTCTTCGGCGAAGACTTTCGCGCCAAACGATTTCGCGATCTCCACCGTGCGGTCGGTCGAGCCTGAATCGACGATGATGATCTCCGCTTTCCCCTCGGCGAGAAGAGGCTTCACGCTTTCAAGCGTGCGCGCCAGGTTGGCTTCTTCATTCAAAGTAATAATGACGACGGAAAGGTTCATAGATTGAAGGCCGGATTTCCGGTCCCCGGATTCGTTGGCGACTCGGAATTGTCTCACACCGGATTTTGTTGAAGAGACCTAGGTTCGACCGTCGGGACGGGGGAGCGCTTGGTCGCTTCCGCGATCAGGAAGACGATCAGGATCAGCAACTCCGGTTCAATGGGATGGCGGTAGCGGGCGTGCGGAAAAACGAAGTAGTACACGGTGGGATAGGTCAGCACTAGCCCCGCGAAAAGCCAGGCTCCGGGCCGCTTCTGGCGCAGAGCGCGTCCGAGCCCCCAAAGGGCCACCAGCGAGGAGGCCAGAAATGCCGAGGTGCGGAAGTCTACGGGGGCGACGCTGCTGGTGGGCCGGGGGACGCCATTCCAATAGTAGAAAAAGCGCTTCAGGCTGATTACCGCAAAGCGCTCCGGGTGCCCGCGGATCCAGTCAAAGGTCATTCGTTTGCAGGCATCGGCATAGGCGAGTTCTCCCATTTGCTGAAACTTTTCGAGTTCCAGTGGATTGAGATTGGGCTGCAGGTAGGCCATCAGCATGCCATCGGCGGAGGGGCCGTTGCCCAGGCGGATTTGCAGTCCGAAGTCATCGCGCAGAAATACAAAACGTCCGAAGACTTCATAGTTGCGCAGCACCCACGGGGTGAGAACCAGAAAAAACAGGAACGATGCAAGCCCGATGCCGGCCAGAGAAGGCAGCCCGCGCTGGTATCTTTGGCGCCAGATCCACAGGCCGCAGAAGGGCAGGAAGGCCAGCATGGTGGGATTTGCCAGCGCCCCGAGGCCATACAATGCGCCAAACATTGTCCAGCCTCGCCAGCCCGGCCAGTCTTGTAATTGGAGGGCGATGAGAAATAGACAGGCCAGCACCAGCGGCGTGAAGGTGGTATCCCAGATCCAGTGGACCGACCAATACCAGACGTAGGGACACAGCGCCCACGACGCCGCGGACCACAGGGCGATGCGGTCTCCGAAAGTTCTGTGAGCGATGAAAAAAATCGGGATGCAAGTGAGCGTGGCGAAAAGACTATTGACGCTGAGCAATACCCAGGCCGACGCGACGGTGTAGATACCGAAAATCTTGAATACTCCGCCGATTAAATACGGATAGAGCGGTGGTTCCCAGGCGGTGGGGCCGGTGTTGCCTTCGTAAGGACTGCTGAAGCCGTGGCCTAAAGCGATGGAGCGGCCGACGCGGCCCATCTCCCAGCCGAATTCGAAGTGGTCGTCGCCGGGGCGGGTGCGATATTGATGGAAGGCTGCGATCGATGCCAGCTGCAGCACAAACGACAGAGGTAAGAGCCAGAGCAAGAACCTGGGCAATGCCGGGCGGGGAGAGATCGCCATTGGGGGTGTAGTTTATCAGGGATGTCGCGCTCGCGAGGGCATGCAGATCCTTGTAGCTGCCGGCATCTTGTCGATTGGCGCGAGGGCCTCTCTCGCCCGCGCAGTGGGGGCGGGACGCCGCCACCACTGCCGCCGAGACCAGGGCCGTTACATTATCCTGGGGGAGCCGTCGCTTGCGGTGCGGACGACGGCGGGGCTGCAGGCGCAGCGTCCTGACGCGGAGCGACGTAGGGAACGCTGGGCTGGTGCGACACTTGGCCGCGGGTGGCCTCGGCGACGTCAATGCCGGCGTGATCGAGCAGCAATCCGGTGGCGCGATCGAGCTCGATGACTGACTTCTCATAGGCCGCTTTCGCCGATACCAGATTCGACTCGCCAGTGGTCAAGGTTGCGGCATCCTGCAGGATCGCGGTCTGAGTAGTGAGGCCGACTTTCAGTTTCTGCTGATCGGCATCCAGCGTCTGGCGCGCCAGATCAACGGCGGATTGCGCAGCCTGGACCGAAACGCGGTTCTGTCGGACGTCAAATTGCGCGTTGCGAACCTCGACCCGCACCTGATTTTCCAGCTGCAACTCACGCACCTGGGCTTGCCGATATTCAAGTTCGGCGCGGACCTGATTCGATTGCGCCAGGCGGTTGCGAAGGGGAATCGTCAGGGAAAGGCCCAGACCTTTATCGGGCGAGGTTGAATTCACCAGCTGGTTCAGCGTGCCTCCGTAACCGACACTCGTGGTTTTTTGAAACGGTGGTGGGGCGTTGGTGGGGTTGAAACACAGGCTGCTCGTGGTGGTGGAGCAATTGGGCACCAGCGCATTCACATCCCCGCCTACGCCGGATCCCCCGTAATAGGCAAACGCCTGCAGCGTGGGCAACAGGGCATTGCGTACAGCCTTGCTGTTGATGTCGCGCGACTGCAAATCAATCCGCGACTCGACCAGCTCGGCGCGGTGGCGCAGAGCGTCGGTGATTAGATCCTGGATGGGAGTGACCGGCTCTTGTTGCGGCAACTCCATGGCCGAGGTGGGAATCACGTCTGCCTCGGCGAGGACCGGGTCCTCGATGCTGCGGCTGAGCGCGTTCTTCATGAGCAGTTGCTGCAATTGCAGATTGTTCTGCGCCACGATAAGGTTCTGCTGGTCGGTGGCGACCGTGCTCTGCGAGCTCACGACCTGAATGGGGGGCGCGGTGCCGACCCGCGCCTGGCCCTTGGAGTCTTCGAGAGCTTTCTGGGCGTAGGTCAGAGATTCTTCCTGCACGCGAACATTCTCGTAGGCGTAAACCAGGTCCCAATACATGTTTTCGAT
Source organism: Candidatus Sulfotelmatobacter sp. (assembly GCA_036514015.1). Classification (GTDB taxonomy): domain Bacteria; phylum Acidobacteriota; class Terriglobia; order Terriglobales; family Acidobacteriaceae; genus Sulfotelmatobacter. The sequence goes on along the minus strand of DATBYA010000058.1, from coordinate 26,308 downwards.
CTGGTCGACGGTGGTGATGATCTGCAGGCGGAAAGCCACATCGGAAATTTCACGGTTGTTCCTGGCAATGCGAATGAAGCGCGTGTTGGGTAGAAATCCCCAACCCTGCAAGAGATTCTGCGTGAAGCGGAACTGAAAGCTCGAGCCTAATTGCGGTGTGAGCAGGCTGGTAGGATTGTTAGTGGTGAGGTGGGTATTGTTGAAAGAGCCGGTGAGCGCGCCGCCCCACTCGAATCCCTGGGTGTAGCCGAAGTTCGAGGTGTAAGTGTTCTGGGCAACTACCGGGACGGGGCTGAAGACGCTGACCGATTCCGTGTCGTTCTTGTCGAGTTGGAGTGTGCCGGTGAGCTGAGGATCAAAGCTGGTGATGGTCGCGCCGATGCCAAGTGTGGAACTCACCAGACCGTTCGTCCCGGTGCCGGCGCCGCCAGCCGCGACGGTTGTGCCCCCGGTACCGGAGCCGACGGTGCCACCGAGACCGCCGACCCCGCCGCCGGGCGTGTTCTGCACGATGCCGGTGTTGACGCCGAGAATGGCGGCGCCGGATTTCGCACGCAGCAGATCGGCATCGGCAATGTTCAGGTTATAGCGGGCAATATCGAGATCGAGGTTGTTCTCGAGCGCGAGCGCAACGGCGTCATTGATGGAAAGATAAATTTTGCCGTCCCGCATCATCGCGTCGATGCGCGACGAATTGCCCAGGTTGGGCTGCGCCACTTGCTGCACCCTGTAGGGTTGCAACAGGCGAGGAAATGCCGAGCGCGGAATCGAATAATCCTTCAATTGAACGGTCGGAGTCGCGGACTGTGGCGCAACCGGGGCGGGCGCGGGCGGAGGCTCCTGGGCCCAGAGTGAAGTCAGACTTATTCCCATTCCCAAAGTTATGGCGGAAGCGAGGCACGGTAAGCCCTGCCACACCCGTACCCTCTGTGCCTTTGAAATCAAACGCAGTGAAAGCATCGGTCTTCTCCTTGCAGTTCTCCTTGCAGTTTTCCTTGCAGTTCTCTACGGATCTTCCTTTATTTAAAGGACCTTTGCGTAAATTGTTCTTTGCGAACAACGGCATTGCGTAATCGCGGGGCGCGCTCGTTCACGAACAAACTTCGGATAATGCCAGTGTTGGATGCGGAAGAAAACAATACGTCACTTCATCTTAGCGGGAGAAGTTTCAGGAAAACGGCGGGGGATTGTAAAGAATTGTTAGTAAAAGCACGGCCTGTCGCCGCTGCTCGCGAGCAAGCGCGGCAACAGGCCATGGGGTGTGAACTACGGCTGCGGCGGCGGTGTTGTTTGCGGCGCGGGTTGGGCGATGGACGGCAATTCTTTGCGCGGCGCCACGTAAGGAACGTTAGGCAGGCGTGTGACCTGCCCGCGAGCGGCCTCGTCGATGCTGATGCCGTTGTGATCGAGCAGCGTGCCGACGGCGCGATCGAGTTCGACTCGCGACTTCTCGTAAGCCGCCATCGCCGACATGAGCGTCGATTCCGCACCGGCCAGGGCGCTTCGGGTTTGCAGCACGGCGGTCGTGGTGGAAGTGCCGAACTGATACTTTTTCTGTTCGGCATCGAGAGACTGTTGCGCGTAGTCTTGGGCAGCCTTCGCCGAGGCGACGCTGGCTTGGTTTTGCTCCACGGCAAACTGAGCCTGGCGGACTTCGATGCTGACCCGGTTCTCGGTTTGCTGCAGGGCCATCTGAATCTGCCGGTATTCCAGTTCCCCGCGGATCTGGAGCGCTTGCGCGGCTCGGTTGCGCAGCGGGATGTTGAGCTGCAAACCGACACCTTTGTCCGGCGCGGTGGAGTTGACGAGTTGGTTCAGCGTGCTGCCGTAACCCACCGACGGCGTGGGCGTCGTGGTGCAGCCGAAGCCCTGAAGTTCGGGGTCATTCACAAGATTGGAGCATAGGTTCGACGGATTCTGCGAGCCACCGACGCCGGACCCGCCATAGTAAGCAAAAAGGTCGAGCGTAGGCAAAACCGCGCTGCGAAGAGCTTTGTCGCTAATCTCCTGACTGTTCAGCTGAATGCGGGATTCGACGAGCTCGGGCCGGTGGCGAAGGGCGTCGTTCACCAGGTCTTCGGTGGGCTGGATTTGCTCATTTTCCGGAACTTCCATGGTGGAAGTTGGAATGACTTCCGCTTGCGCAAGCATGGGATCATGAAGAGTGCGGCTGAGCGCGTTCTTCATGAGCAACTGCTGCAACTGAAGGTTGGTTTTGGCCACCGTCAGAGCCTGCTGGTCCGCGGCCACGGTGCTTTGCGCGCGTACCGATTCAATGGGGGCAAGGCTGCCGATTTCAACCTGTTTCTTGGTGTCGGAAAGCGTCTTTTGGGAAAACGTCAACGATTCTTCTTTCACCCGCTGATTCTCATAGGCGAAGACGAGATCCCAATACATGTTCTCGATCTGATCGACGCTGGTGATGATCTGCAAGCGGAACGCTACATCCGAGAGTTCACGGTTGTTTTTGGCGATGCGGATGAAGCGGGTGTTGGGTGCAAACCCAAACCCTTGCAGAAGATGCTGAGTCAAAGTGGCCTTGAAGCCAGAGTTCAGGGCAGGGCTGAGACTGGAAAAGAAGCTGTTGGTGGTACCGCGCGTATTGTTGAAGCCCAACACCAGGTTGGTTCCCCAATGGAAAGCTTGCTGGTAGGAGAAATTAACCGTGCCCGTGTTTTGCGCCAAACTGGTGCCCGGGAGCACGCCCTGAAAAATGCTGGTGGCTTGCTGACTGAAATGATCTTCTTGAAGAGTGCCAGTGAGGACGGGATCGAAGCTGTTGATCACCGGCCCGTAGAGACCTCCTGCGGTCGAGCCCACCAAACCACCTGCGCCGGCGCCCGCGCCGCCCGCGCCCAGCGTGGTTCCACCCGTGCCCGAACCGACCTGGGCTCCGACGCCACCCACGCCGCCCCCCGGCGTATTCTGCACAATGCCGAGTGGCACGCCGAGGATTTGAGCACCCGCCCGGGCACGCAGCAGGTCGGTGTCAGCAATGTTGAGGTTGTAGCGCGCGATTGCGATATCCAGGTTATTTTCGAGTGCCAGAGCGATCGCGTCATTGAGCGACAGATAGAGCTTGCCATCGTGCATCAGCTGGTCGATGCGGGCCGTGTTCGCGAGATTGGGCTCTCCCACGCTTCTGGCGAGATACGGGCCAATGGGATTGGGAAAATGCGACACGGCGGGTTTGGCATAATTCATCACCGGCACGGGCCGCGCTTCCGGCGCATTCTGCGCGGCGGCAGGGGTGGGAGTTGCGGGCGGCTCCTGGCCCCAGCCCGCCAGGGTCAGCATCGCGAATAGGCCTGCAGCGGCGGCGAACCGGGTGGTCGAAGCTACACATCTGGCTAAACGTGCGAATGGCATCTACTCATCTCCGTTGGTTTAAAGGCCAATTGATTAAGACCTGGTTGCGAAAGATTAAAGATTCTTGAGCCAGCCAAGCTACCTAAAATAACGCTCTATCAAAAATAACGCTCTACCAAGCAGTGGTACGCAAAGGACCGCCGGAAGGTTCCGGAAACTGGGAGAAAAACCCCGAGGCCCGGGGGCCGCGTCTATTTGTTTTCGTCCCGGTTTCCTGATCCCGGTATTTCCTAGGAGCTAGCGATGGAGAAGATGTCCACCCTGAGACCGGAATCCTGCGGAAACCATTCAGTATATCTGACCGGAATGCGGCCGAAGTTACGCCGGTCCCCCGTGGAACTGGTAAATTGCTGGCAAAGCTCGAAACTGCTTCGATGATTGAACCGAGACCTGAGACTCGAAACATCGAAGCAGAAAGATCGCATGCGCAATCTCAAAGTGATTCTCTCCTATGACGGCGCAGAGTTCTCCGGCTGGCAGGTGCAACCCGATGCATCCACCGTGCAGGGCACACTGGCCTCAGCCATTGGACGGATCACTGGGGAAAAGGTATTGCCGCAAGGGTCGGGTCGAACCGATGCCGGTGTGCATGCACTGGCGCAAGTGATGACATTTGTCACGGAGTCTCCGATCCCCACGGCAAATTTTGTGAAGACCTTGAACGACATTTTGCCGCCGTCGGTGCGCGTGCTGGAAGTGGAGGAGGCGCCGGCCGACTTTCACGCGCGGCATTCGGCGCGGGCGAAGACCTATCGCTATCGGATTTATCGAGAAGCAATCTGCCCGCCGTTTTTGGCAAGGTATGTATGGCATTATCCGTATCCGCTGGCGGAACAGGCGATGGAACGGTCGGCGATCCTCGTGACCGGGGAGCACGATTTCACTTCGTTCGCGGCACTCGACCCGGAGCGGCGAGGTGGGGACCCGTCGGGGCCCGGGCTCGCGCCCGCATCGGTTCGACTCGACTCAGGCGAGGCTCCGAACCGGTCCCGCACGAGCAGTCACGAGGCCGGCGTTCGGGCGGTCTCCAATGTTCGAAATATATTTTCCTCGTCGTGGGAGCGCCGCGGCGAAGAACTGGTCTATACGGTTCGCGGCTCCGGTTTTCTGCACCATATGGTCAGGAACCTGGTGGGCACATTTATCCTCGTGGGCAAAGGGACATTCGAGGTTCAGGATATATCCCGCATTCTCGCTGCGCGGAACCGGTCGGCGGCCGGAGCGACCGCGCCGGCCAGCGGATTGTATCTGGTTGGGGTTGAGTATTAAGCGTGTTTACTACGTTCCCGAGTGCATGACGTGCAGCCAAAGTATCTTTTCATCTTTTCATCTTTGCATCTTTCACCGCAGAAACACCCGCGTCGCATCCTCCACCCGCACGCTCGACTTCCGCCGGGTCCCGGTCTGCACGTTGTAAACCACGAGCACATGATCTTCCACCATCAGCAATTCCCTCTCGCTCATCCACCCCACCAACGTCGCATGCGGCACGAAAGCAACCCGCCTCGGACTATCTTCCATGCTCTTGACTTCCACCGCCGGCAACTCCGCCAGCCCCTTGCGAATCCGCTGCGACTCCTCGGGATTCGCGTCTCCTTCCTCCGCCAGTTGGATCGGTTTATTCAATTGCGCCGTCGCGACAATGGTCAGCGCCACGTACTCCAGTTCTGGCGACAAACGCGCGTTCGAAGTGTAAAAACTCACATCGTAGTCGGGATTCTTGTAGGTCGCCTGCTCATCAAACACCGTGCTTTTTTTGCCACTACGAAGCGCCAGCGTTTGATCGTCACTTTGGTTCGACCACCCACAGCAGCCCGTATCCGGAATCGCCTCGACCAGCACGCTACCCACAGACGCCGCGTCCAGCACGCGCTGCAAAGGCTCCGCCAGCCGATCTCCCGTCCATTTCCCGCCTTCTTCGTGATAGCGCGTGCTCGCCTGGTATTCAGGTGCAGTCGTTCCCGCAACAAACTGGGTCATCACGAAGAATTTCTCCACGCCCCCCTCCGGCGTCCACACCACACCCACAGGACAACTCTCCTCGCAAGTTCCTGTCTGGCAGCGGCATTCCGGAAACTTCGCCTCGACTAGCTCTTCCCGCCGGGCGCCATTCAGATCCGTTTGCCAGGCCTGCCACATCGTGGTCGTCGCCAGATCCACTCCCTCCCGCTGCAAGCGCCGCACCTGATCGGCGAACCAGAACAAATGTCCGCCATCCGCCGACAAGTGCACCAGCGGCGCCGACTCCGTGACCGCCTGATTCGATCCGGTGGCACGGACCTCCCGCTTCACGCCCAGATCGATCGTGGTCGCGCTGTGGCCGTTCCAAAACCATGCCTGGTGCGCCGACCGAGCATCTTCGTCCGCTAGCGGCAGTGATACTGCCTCTGCATACAGAATTTGCCCTTCGCGGTTGACCGAAACGCTCCCCGGTGATTGCACCGCTTCGGCCGGAACCTTGACCGTCTGCTTCGCCGCAAATGTGGAGGGATCGTATTCGGCCATCTCCCCCGGCGCGCGCAGCACCCATAGCCGCTTCCCTTGCCCCAGCAGCGCCGGGGTAAGCAGCAGCAGAGCACTCGCGACCGGCAATATTTTGTGCATGAAGTTGTAGGAAGCCGGTGCCAAATTCGCCGTTTTCATCTGCGCCGAGGTGGCAAAAATAGTAACTCGCCCACGAGCGGCTTGCCAAATCCTCGCTCCAATGTCCAAGGGGCGGCGATCTCCGCACCGTCGCGGCTCGTTCGGTTTCACGAACAAAAGCAAACACTATGTTCAGTTGGGCGGCTTCAGTGATACCTTATCCCAAACTCACCTCCGGAGCGGAAGGCCGCAGAGAAACGAAACTTCCCGGAGTTCAAACCATTTCTCGATGTAGAAAGATTTGTTGCATCCAGATTTGTCGCAGCCGGATTGGTCGCATTGACGGTCCACCAAACTCGTTGACGTTTTTCCGTTTATGGCGGTTGACTGCAAACCTTTAAAGCCCGGAATCGAAACCGCGAGCCTGACCGACCTCGGCCGCCAGCGTAGCAATAACGAAGATTCCTATCTCTACTGGGAGCCCGACTCCGACGAGGAATTCCTGCGCAAGGGCCGCCTTGCCGTTATTGCCGACGGTATGGGGGGATACGAGGGGGGACAGGAAGCCAGCCGGCTCGCCGTCGAGACCGTGCGCCAGGTCTACGATCACGCCTTTAACGCCGACCCGCAAGCGACCCTCCTCGAAGCCCTCGAATCGGCTCACCATAGCATTCAGCGTTACGCGGTCGAGCATCCGCAATTCTACGGAATGGGCACCACCTGCACCGCTCTCGCCATCGTCGGGCGCCAGCTCCACTTCGCCCACGTGGGCGACAGTCGCCTCTACCATATTCGCGGCGAAACCGTTTCCCGGCTAACCCGCGATCATTCCTACGTCGGCCGGCTGGTCGAGAGTGGCATCGTGCGCTCCGAAGACGCCGAGTCTCACCCTCAGCGCCACATCCTCACCGCCGCCCTGGGCTCCGGTCGGAATCTCGTGCCTCACGCCCCAGATCGTCCCTTCCTCTTGGAAGCGGGCGACCGGCTTGTCCTCTGTACCGACGGGCTCTGGGGTCTGGTCGGCGATCAGGAACTGGCCAGCATCGTAAGATCCACAGCCCCCAACGAAGCGTGCCTCCGCTTGGTAAAAATGGCGCTGGAACGCGGTGGTCCAGACAATATCACCGTGTCCGTTCTGCGCGTTTCTGCCTGACCCGCCCTCGCTTGTCGATCCCGGGTCAGGTTTCGAGGAGCGGAGCTTGGCTGGGTTTTGAAAGGGCGAGATTTCGAGCCGCGCCAGTCTCTGTCAGCCGTGATGCGGGCTTAGCCCTTGAGGAATCCACACTTGAGGGCTTCCGATGCCATGGCTTCGCATGGAACTTTGCGTAAAGCTGCAATCCGCTGCACACTGCACTTTCCTCGCATGGCGCCGCCCGGCCTAACCCCCTGAATTAACAAGTGCAACGAGCGCTAGGGTTTCCCCGGAGAATGGAATCTGACTTGCATTGTCATGCATGTTAATAAAGTCTATTATTTCACTTGACATGATGAAAATATTCACCGAAACTTCGTTCCCCGGGGAAATCAAAACATCGGGATGGATGGCATCGAATGAAAGCACTGGGAACTGCATTTGAGACCAAGCCGAGCGAGACGTGCCAGGTGAGATGTCCTAAGCGAAATTCTCCAAGCTGTTGAGTACGACCCCTTTTGTTGCTATCCCTACTAAGTTTATTTTACTGATCGCAAATTGAGTGCGGAGCAACTTACAACAGAGGTTGGCCTGAAGCGAAACAAACCCTGAAGCGAAACAAAAAAAGGAAAGAAAACCAAGAAGAAAAGAGGAAAAGAAGACGCCGAACTGCCCGCAACCGGCTTTCGATTGTCTTCCGTTGCAATCGCAGCACAAGAGCGAACTCAAAAGGAGAGGAACTAAATTTCCATGAAATTCCACAAGAACCTGTTGTTTACGGCCCTGACCTTGTTGGCATTGCCGGCGGGCGCCTGGGCACAAACCGCGATCGCGTCGAACGCCACTCCGGCAAAGGCAGACGCCCCGGCGGCCACCCCAGTGCCGCCGACGGTTACCGCCGCCGATATTCAATCCCTGCGAGACGCTCTGGCCGCGCAGCAGCTACAGATCGAGCGGCTTACACAGCAACTCGAGCGCCAGCAGGCTTGGCAACAGGCGCAGCAAGCAGCAGCGGGCAAGAGCGATTGGGCTTCGCAACCGGCTCCGCAACCGCTGGCGGTGGCCGCGGCCGGGGATGTGGCTCCGCAAAACGGCGCCGAGCCCGTGCCCAGCGAGCAGCAGGCCCAGCCCAACTCGCCTCTACTGGAGACCCAGCCCAACTCGGGTCCACTGGAGGGCCCGCTTACCATCCACTTCAGGGGTATCAACCTTACTCCCGGCGGTTATGCCGCGGGCGAATTTGTGCGCCGGTCGCGAGCGCTGGGAGCCGATATGTCCACTCCCTTTAACTCTCTCACCATGCCGGGGGCGTCGCAGAGCAAGGTATCGGAGCTTTTTGGATCGGCTCGGCAATCCAAGATCACTCTGTTTGCCGATGGGCGCTTGAAAAATGTAGATCTGTCCAGCTACATCTCGGCCGACTTTCTCTCGTCGGGTGTGACCTCGACCTCGATTCAAACCAACGGCTACACTCTTCGTCTTCGCCAAGCCTGGGGACAGGCCAAGTTCGATAACGGCTGGAGCTTCGTCGGCGGCCAGATGTGGAGTCTGGTGACCGAGAACGGAAAGGGAATTTCACCGGATGATGATCTGGGTAGAACCAACGACGCTCGTCCGAGGACGATTGATTCGGTTTATAACGTGGGCTTCACTTCTGGCCGCCAGCTGGGAATCCGCGTCACGAAGGATTTGGCAGACAAAGTGTGGTTCGCGGCGGCCGTGGAGAACTCCGAGGGCACGCTGACCACGCACGGAAACGAAACCAATTTCCTGCTCGGCCAAGCCGGCGCGAGCAACAGCTACAACACAGGTTCGACGTACACCTTTAATACTTCACCTGACGTCATCGCGAAAATCGCCTTGGAGCCGGGTTTCGGGCACTATGAGATCGTGGGGCTGTTTACGCGGTTCACCGATCGCATATTTCCCTGCGGACAGGTGGTACTCACAGGGACGGTGACCACCGGTCCCTGCCCGAACGGGGTGGGAACCGGTCCCAGCGCTGCCGGGGCGTTTAACGCTTCCAAGAATGCTGGCGGTTTTGGGGCCAGCGCTCGCTGGCACTTCTTCGACAGTCACATCGTCTTTGGTGTGCACGGCTTCGGCGGCAGCGGCATCGGGCGTTACTCTGTGGGGCAGCTATCCGATGTATCGATCCATGCCAATGGAACCGTTGACCCGATCCGGAGCTTCCAGGGTCTGGCTACCCTCGAGTGGCACGGCAAGAAACTCGATCTGTACAGTTATGGCGGAGTCGAGTATGCTGCGCGCGCTGCGGATTTCGATCCCGTAATCGGCAAGGAAGTCGGTTATGGAGCGCCGCAGTTCAACAATTTCGGTTGCTACACGGAACTGCCGCCGACAGTAAACAGCGGCTTCACTCCAACCGCGCTCGCCAACTGCACAGCCGACACCCGGGCTCTCACCGAGTACACGGGCGGCTTCTGGTATCGCTTTTACAACGGACCCAGGGGCCGCTTCCAGTTCGGCACACAGTACTCCTACATCACGCGTCAAACCTGGTCGGGGACGGGCTTTTTCAAAGGAGTCGGGGTGTCGCCGGAGGGACTCGACAACATGGTGATGACGTCGTTCCGTTACTACCTGCCGTAACCAAGACGTGGTCCCGCGTCAGCCTTTGAGGCGGAACCTCATGGGTTCAACAGTCCAACTTTCTGAGGGCGCTTCCCCTCAGAATCACCGTCGGCCCGGTTTTGGCTCTCTCCTTTTCCGGGCCGGCGGTGCGCACGCAACCGATCGCGGCGGAGCGACACTACGGGCGCTTTCGAGTGAGTCGCGTCACAAACCGTTTCTTGAGGAGTACACATGTCAGGCGAAGTCTCTAGCGGTCGCAAGGGTTGGAAACCTTCTCTCGATACCTGGGCGGTGATTTTGGCTCTGGCGCTGGCCCTGCTGGTTCGCGCCGATGTTTTCAAGAAAATACCTTGGTAGTGCCGTTCCCGGCGCATATCCCGGCTAGCGGCAGGCCCTGCAAGGCGCAGCAAACGCTTTTTCCGCAGCCTAGCAGAAGGCTGCTCTCGGAGGCAGATCATGGCGACTTCAATCGCTGTTTCGAAGGTCGAATCGGAAAAGACACCAGCGAAAATCTTCGATCTCGTTCCAGGGATCCTGTTGCTCGCCGGGGTTGGCTACGCCGGAAAATCTCTGGAAAAATTTCTGAACACCTACGCGAAGGCCCATCACTGGACGTTTCCAAATATTGAATACGTGCTCTGGGCAATCTTGATTGGTTTGGTCATCTCCAACGTCCTCACTGTCCCCAAAATATTTCAGCCCGGAATCGCTACCTACGAGTTCTGGCTCAAAGTCGGAATCGTGCTGCTCGGTTCCCGATTCGTCCTGGCCGATGTGCTGAAGCTCGGAGGCATCAGCCTGGCGCTGGTCGTCATTGAGATTTCGCTTTCTCTAGTCCTGATGCATGCGCTTGGCCGCGCCTTCCATTTGACTCCCAAACTCACCAGCCTGCTGGCCGTCGGCTCCTCGATCTGCGGCGTCTCCGCGATCATTGCCGCCCAGGGCGCAATCGATGCCGATGAGCAAGACTCCACCTTCGCCATCTCCGCCGTTCTTGCCCTCGGAGCGCTCGCCCTGTTTAGCTTCCCGTTGATCGGTCACAGCCTCCATCTGAGCGACGGGTCCTTCGGTCTGTGGGCCGGCTTAGGAGTCGATAATACGGCCGAAGCCACTGCCACCGGCGCCCTCTATTCGGACGCCGCCGGCAAAGTCGCGGTCCTGGCCAAGACCGCTCGCAACGCCATGATCGGTTTCGTGGTTCTGGCCTATGCCATCTACTGGGCAAAGCGCGGACAAGCCGGGGCGGTCGGCAATAAAGCCGGGTTCTTGTGGAAAAAGTTCCCTAAGTTCGTGCTCGGATTTCTCGCGATCTCCCTGCTCGTCAGCCTTCACAGCTTCACCAAAGACCAAGTAACGTCCCTCGGAAACCTGTCGCGATGGGCGTTTCTGCTGACGTTCGCGGGAGTGGGCTTGCGCACGAACTTCCGCCAGCTATCCAAGCAAGGTCTGCGGCCGTTCGTCGTAGGCGCGTTAGGCGAGGTGCTGATTGCAGCGCTCACCTTAGGTCTGGTCTTAGGGGCAAGTCGAATTTGGGGACTGTAAACTACCGGCGTATGGGAAGCTGCGGGCCAAAAAGCAAAGCGCTACCGACCCAGTGTCCCACAGGACTTCCGGACACTACGGTAGCGCTGCCCAATTTCAGAGTGCAAACTCGAAAACCATTAGACGCAAAATTATAAAAGCCGTCCATACACTAATTACAGTAGTTAATCAGATACCCTCCTGGCCCAGATCCCCGTGGCTAAGAGCCAAGAGAGAAAAACCTATTCTTCCCGCTTTTCCGCCGTACCCCCGGTGTCGTCTGTGGTCCCGTTCTTTTCCGGCCGAAGTAGAGGAAACAAAATGACATCCCGAATGGTGTGCGAATCCGTCAAAAGCATGCACAACCGATCCACGCCTACGCCGACTCCTCCCGCAGGCGGCATCCCGTAGGAAAGCGCGCGAATGTAATCCTCATCCATCTGGTGCGCCTCGTCGTCCCCGCGCTCGCGCTCCTGCAATTGTCCATCAAATCGCCGCCGCTGGTCTTCCGGATCATTCAGTTCACTGAAGCCGTTGGAAATTTCCATTCCCCCCACAAAAATCTCCCAGCGCTCGGTCCACTCCGGCTCGTCCGGCTTCTGCTTCGACAGCGGCGACACCGCCGTCGGAAATTCATAGATAATCGTCGGTTGCGTCAGATGCGCCTCGGCCACGGCCTCGAACAACGCCGCAATATTTTTCCCCGCAGGAGCATTCGGATCGTACGCAGCGTGGGCGTGCCCCGAGTTGAACCGCTCCACCAGTTTCTTCACGCCCTCCCCACCGGCAAACTCGGTCATCTCCGGCTTTGCACCCGCCGCCTCCGGCCAATAATGAACAATCGCCTCCCGCATCGTCATGCGTCGCCAGTTGCCCCAATCAATTTCCTGGTCGCCCCACTTGGTCACGGTCCCGCCCGTCACATCCTTCGCCGCCTGCGTAATCATCTCCTCGGTCAAATCCATCACTCCCTGGTAATCGGTATAAGCCTGATAAAACTCCAGCATCGTGAACTCAGGATTCCATCGCCATCCCAGGCCTTCATTACGAAAATTCCGGTTGATCTCATAGACGCGATCCAATCCCCCCACCACCAGCCGCTTCAAATAAAGTTCCGGCGCGATGCGCAGATAGAGATCCATATCGAGCGTGTTGTGATGCGTCACGAACGGACGCGCCACCGCCCCGCCCGCAATCGGCTGCATCATCGGGGTCTCCACTTCAAGGAAGCCGTGCGCATCCAAAGTCCGCCGCATCGACTGCACCAGCTTCGTACGCTTCACGAAGACCTCGCGCACCTCCGGATTCATCACCAAATCCACATATCGCTCGCGATAGCGCAGTTCCACGTCGGTGAGCCCATGCCACTTCTCGGGCAGCGGCAGCAGGTCCTTACTGAGAAAGGTGATCTCCTCCACGTGCACGCTCAGCTCTCCTGTGCGCGTACGAAACAAATATCCGCTGACCCCGACGTGATCGCCCAGATCAAGCAGCTTATACAGCTCGAAGCCCTTTTCCCCTACCGCATCCTTCTTCACATAAATCTGCAACCTCTTCCCACCCTGCTGCAGGTGCGCGAAACCTGCCTTGCCCATCAATCGAATGGCCATGATGCGCCCCGCCACGCGCACATGGACCCGATCCCGCTCGAGTTCCTCGCCAGTCTTCTCCGTGTACTTCGCGAGGATCTGCTCGAACGTATGGGTGAACTCGTACTTGCTGCGGTACGTAGCTTGCCCCAGCGCCTCAATCTGCTTCAACTTCTCGCGCCGCAGCTCATAAATTTTGTCGTCGAATGCCAATGGAGTCCCTTTAGTTCCCTTCGATCGAAGGGAGATTATAAACAATGCCAGATTCCCGTTTTTATCGAGGAGCGTTGTGAAAAGAACTAAGGTGCCCCGGGGGCGAGCAGGACTGCCGGTTTAGACCGGCAAGGCTGTCGAGCTTTGCTCGAGGGACAGGCGAAGGCGGCTGTCCCCACACGATTTCCGACTTGTGCTAGGGGCCTCAGCGAGGAGGCCCGATCTCTTGCATCAAGTTTGTTACCATGGTACATTGGTACCCATGTCCGACGACTCCAAACTTCTCATCGAGCGCGTCCAAACCGGCGTCCGTATGGAAAAACGGATCCTCAAAATCCTCAAAGCCTTCGCTGAATATCACGACATGAGCCTTGGCGACCTCCTCGAAGGCATCGTCCTCCACGCCTTCGACGGCAAGACCCCGTTCAGCCCAGCCTCTCTCGAACGCATTCGCGATCTGAAAAAGTTCTACAACCTCGATCTCGACTCCAGCGCCAGCCATCGCCTGCAAGAAATCAAGTCAAAATCCCCGCGCAGCCCCGTCCCTCAAAAAGTAAAGAAGAAATAAAAAGAACAAAAGACTGAGAAGGAAATCATGAGCTTCGTGAAAACCAGAATTGCTCTCATCGTCCTGCAATGGGCTCTCGGCATCGTAATCCTCATCGAAGCCGTCCTCTTCGTCATGCCCAGCGCCGCCCACGGCTTTGCCACGACTCACATGCCCGGCTTCATCCGCCTGGTCTTGGGATGGGGCGAAATCCTCGGCTGTGTCCTTCTCCTCATTCCGCGAACCACAATCCGCGGCGCATGGCTGTTGCTAGCCGTATTCGTGTTCGCGATCCTGATCCACCTCTTGCACGGCGCGTACAACGTCGGCAACCTCGTGATCTACACCGCCGCAGCCTTCGCGATCGCGTGCGGCAAGTAAGGCTGCATTTCATGGCAAACCTCCGCAATGGCTTACCGGCAAAAACTTCCGGACTGCGCCGGGCGGACCGCCGCGGGCGGCTGTCCCAACATTCTGATTCGAGCGACAGAAAGTTAATCCGGCAGTTCGAATCCGGCCTGATCCCCGAAGCGTCTTTCCATCACGCCGACCACGTCCACCTGGCATTCGCCTATCTCTCTCAATACCCGCCCCTCCGGGCGCTCGAGAAATTCTGCGCCGCGCTGAAGCGCTACGCCACCGCCCGTGGCAAGTCCCGGCTCTATCACGAGACCATCACCTGCGCCTATGGCTGCCTCATCCGCGAGCGCATGGCACGCTCCGCCCGCTCGGGCGTTATTGACTGGGACGAATTCTGCCGCCGCAATCCCGATTTGCTCGTCTGGAAAAACGGAATCCTCACTCGTTACTATGAAGAATCCACGCTCGAATCCGACCTGGCACGCACCGTCTTCCTCTTCCCCGACAAGCTCCGCTGAATCCAATTTTGCATGTGCCTTCGGGTTGTGCTTTTAGCCCTGCGCGGCAAATCAAAAGAGACGCGGCCGCGCCGGGAGCGGAATCTTTGGCCGATCGCTCAGATCCGCGTACTGTGCTGTTACCTCGGTGACTTTCGAACCGGCATGACAGGCCCGTACCATTCTCGTTGAATCCTGGGCTGTTAGGGATGCCGCCGAATGGGAGCAAAATCAGGCGGGGAGAAGCTCCGCAAGTCGGAGTGGCCTGCGAGAATCCTTCGCTCGATCGGAAACAGCCCAGTTCACTTTCTGACTGCGTACACATCTACTTCAAGTTCTGTTGACCGGATTCTGAGTGTAAAGGTCTGGTTACGACATCTATAGTGCACACAGACGAACTACCTGCAAGAATTGGACCAGGCGACGCTGTGGCTGAATGTCTTGAATGTTCGCGTCTCCGCGAGCGATGCAGGGCACAACCATGATCGACGTACTGATTGGGATCGCCAAGTTGGACAGAGCAAAATAACCTCCAAACCGTGGAACGCTGGGCCGCCAACACGCTTCGTACCCTTGGCATCGTAGTCACCACCGTCCTCGTGATCGGTGGCTGTTTTTTTCTGTTCCTCATCGCGTGGTTGGTGTTCATAAGGGGTGGGCTCACACCAAGCGCGAGGATCCTCCATCCCCAAGCCGGCGATGCGTTCTTCGGCGCAATCCTGGCCACAATCGCGCTCGTCACCGCGGGCATCGTCATGATCGTCAAATTGGCGAAAGGGATCGTCCGCCGCCCGGCCCCTTCCCAGATCCTGCCGGCCGCCGCCGGACCCGCCGCCGGATCCGCCACCGTTCCTGCACCGGCTGCCCCGCCCAGATTGCCCTCCTCGGGATCGCAGTCCCTCCATCTTCCGCTGTGGCCTGTCGGGTACAGGACCATCGACCGCCTCGTCCTCGCCCTGGTAGCGCAGATCGCAATCAGCACCGTCACGTGGTTCCAACTCGCAACTCGCGCCTTCGTACCCCACAACTGGACTCTGATGTTGCTGCCTCCATTCATTCTCTCCGAAGTGCCCCACGCCATTCTGATTTACGTTTTGCTAAGACGGCCCGGGCGTCGCGCTTTCACGTTCTTGATCGCTATGCTCGTCATCCCGATTCTGGAGACGCTTTTCAACCCGGTGGTCCTCAATTCCTACAGTCAGATCTACAGGAACCACGCGATGGGCTTGGTTTGGCTCGTCCTCTCCGGGCTGGTTTATATCGTGACCCTTGTCCTGGCTTATGTGGCCATCCACCAGACCGGGTTCTGGCCCAAATTCTCATCCGTGATCCCTGCCACCACCGCCACGTTTTTCTACTTCTTCTTTATCAAGGCAATCACGCCCTATCTCTACAGTCTGTGGAGATAGCCATCACGCTCTGGCACCGGGCGGGCCGTGCCTTGAGCTGTTGAAATATATCCCCATTTCACTTACCGACCCCGTCGAGGGGTATTTTGAGCGTAAATGCGATTTCAACAGTTAACTTCGGGGTTGCCCGTCAATCGTCAGTGCTTCACAGGAAGTCTTTTTTCCTCGACTGCACGAAGAAAGTGCCGCCGAGCAGCAAGGCAACTGTAGTCACTTCCGCCAATAGCACTGCCGAAGCGGCCCCGCTCCATTGAATAGTGGGCCCCCACATTCCCTTGGCGATGCCGCCGATGTGGGCGACAACATACCCGATTCCGTTCACTGCTAGATTGCCTACCATGATGGCGGCGACGGCCCAACCCTGAGACTCGGTGATCAAAGCTACCGCCAGAATGAGGCAAGTGCTTAGCAGGATTTCAGTCGACATAATGACAGCATAGGGAAGCAAGCCACGCGAACTCGGCGACCACAGAAGTAGTCCGAAACTGCCTAGCACCATGGTCAGCCACGGAACCAGGAAAATGAGCAGGTTTCCCCAGATCTTCGAGGCGGTGTATTCCCGATAGGAGATCGGCAGGCTCATCACGAACGGCAGTGTTTGCTCCTTCCGTTCTGTCACAATCGTGGCCACGGCCATCTGCGCGCCGATGGAAATGATCACCATGATGAGCAGGATAAGACCAAGGAGAAACGCGACTTTTCCTCCCGTTGCGATGATGCCGAGAGTAGCCACAACGCCGGCGAGAGAGGCCAGAATCGCCCAACGTTGCAAATACCAATCTTTCAAGACGAGCCGCTTCACGATCGCGTAATTCATACCGTTTGTTTTTCCCTTCTGCTGTGCACATTGGCGACAAAGATTTCTTCCAGGGTCATTGGGTCTACCGCTTGAACCGTTGCTCCCGCATCATTGCAGGCCGATACCATCGCAGGATCGAAACGGTTAGTGACCAGAACAGGAAGCCGTTTGCTTCCGCCAACCTCAACCACTCCCGGAAGGCTCGGCAAGTCTGCGTCCGGCGAAAGCACGAGCCGCAGACGACGCCATCGGTCGAGAAATATCTCCTTATCGTCGGAGGCAATAATTCGTCCGCGATCGATGAACGTGATTTGATCGGAAATCTGCTCCACGTCGGAAGTGTTGTGCGACGAAAAAAGAATCGTTCGATCCTCGTCCACAAGTACCGCCATTAGTTCTCCCAGAACCTCCTGCCGCGCCACCGGATCGAGTCCTGTCGTCGGTTCGTCCAGCACTAGCAGGCGCGGACGCCGTGCCAACGCCAGCAACAAAGCAGCCTTCACCCGCTGTCCATGGGACAGACCTTTCATCTTTTGCTGGGGCTTCAGGTCAAACCGCCGCAACAGCGTGTCGGCATAGGATTGGTCCCACTGCGGGTACAGCGACCGAACGAACTTCATGTGCCAGGCCAGCGTCGCCGAACCATACAAACGCATGTCTTCCGACACGAATCCGATATCCAGTTTGGCGACCGCTTGTTCTCGCGGCATCTCTCGGCCCAGCACATGCACCTGACCCTGATCCTGATGAACCAGTCCCATCAGAATGCGGATCGTCGTCGACTTGCCGGCGCCGTTCGCCCCAATTAGGCCCATGACGGTGCCCGTGGGCAACTCCAGGCTAAGATCGTCGAGAGTAAAGTGAGGGTAGACCTTACTTACTCCTTCGAAATGAACGGAGAGGTTATTCATGTGTACTCCTTCGTTAATCGGTCCGCGGCTTCTCTCACTCGGGAAGCAAGTTCTTTTGGCGTAAGGCCAAGTAACTCCCCAAGTTGAGCAACCCGGTCGATGTGCTTCGCTAATTCCTGATCGTAGAGCTTGGCGCCCAGCGTCGAATCGGGAGCAACGATCGACCCTTTTCCCTGTTGGGTCACAATAATGCCGTCGCGCTCCAGTTCCATGTAGGCACGTTTCACCGTGATCACGCTTACCCGGAGCCTTACTGCAAGCTGGCGTATCGAGGGAATTTCCTTCCCCTGCTCCCAATCCCCCACGGCAATCCTCTGCCTGATCTGATCCATGATCTGCAAATACATCGGACGGCCATCAGTCTGGGAGATTACGAGGTCGCTGTGCATATCTCTATACTGAGTATACACAGATGATGGTTGCTGTCAAATCTAAATTCTTGCCACTCGATTGCTAATTCCAGTGTTGAGAGTGTCGGCTGCAGAGGAATGGGAGGAATGGCGGCTGCTCAAGTTGGAATTGCTGAGAGGTGCTACGATCTCAGCTCCACACTCCACATGAAAGCCGCCGTTTACACCAGAGGCAAAGCCGGAAAGGTACTTGAAATAAAGGACCTCGAACAACCGGTTCCGAAGAACAACGAAGTCGTCATACGGGTTCGCGCCGCTTCCGTCAATCCTCTGGACTGGCGCATGAAGAGCCATCGGCCCGGCGTCGATGTCGCAGGCCAGGTAGCAGCGCTCGGAGAAGCTGTGACGCAGTTCAAGCTCGGTGATGCCGTGTTCGGCCTCTGCAAAGGGGCCTTTGCCGAATACGCCTCTGCTCTTGAAGCCAAGTTAGTCAGGAAACCGGAAAGCCTGAGTTTCGACCAAGCGGCTGCTGTGCCGGTTGCAGGGCTTACCGCGTTGCAGGGGCTTCGCGACAAAGGACACCTTCAGTCAGGGCAGAAGGTCTTGATTAACGGCGCGGCGGGAGGAATCGGCACCTTCGCCGTGCAGATTGCGAAGTCGTTTGGAGCTAACGTAACTGGCGTGTGCAGCACGAAGAATGTCGAATTGGTGCGCTCTCTCGGTGCCGACCGGATCATCGACTATACCCGCGATGACTTCACTCAAGACAGCGAACGTTACGACCTGCTTCTCGATAACGTAGGGAACCGCACATTGTCAGCGATGAGGCGCGTTCTGAGTCCGAATGGGAACTGTGTCATGGCGGGAGCGCCTAAGGACCTCTGGGCCGGGCTTACCCGATTGCTAAAAGCAATCGCGTGGTCGCCGTTCATCAGACAGAAGCTCACATTCTTCATTGCGAAAATGAATCGAGACGACCTGACGACCCTTTGCGGACTTATCAACACCGGAAAACTCACCCCGGAGATCGACCGACGCTATCCGCTGATTGAAACCGCCGATGCCCTCGCTTACGCAGAAGACGGACACGCCCGGGCGAAAGTCGTCATTACGTTCCCATAGAACTTAGCAGACCCTGCAAGATTACTCCCGCACCCGGTCTGTCAGTGCATTGCCGTATGATCCCCATTACGCTCACTGACCAGCGGTAAACCGGCCAATCCATGGTAGCCGAGGCAAGAAGAAAGCGGAGTTATTCCTCCTAGAGTTGAGCTTTTGCTAGAGAGCGGGAACACACTCGTCTTGTCACAAGCGTGGGCAAAATCGACTCGTTCCTGCCATGCCGCCACTCCGGGCGAACGTGCGGTTGCTCTATTTCACCGGATGGCGCGATAAGAGAATTAGTCCGAACGAAAAATGAGCGCACATTAGCCGGTTAACCAGCGGTCAAAACCCGTAAATGCCTGGTTCAACAACTCCAGTAATGTACGCCGCAAAAAGAGACCGAGGGCCACAGTTACCAACAAACCTCGGCTCCGAACGAAGCTCTAGTGCTTATCTTTATCGTCCTGGTGCTTGTGGCTCCAGTCGAAATATTGCTTCTGTTCGTCCTTGCTTCGCACCTTAAAATCTTTGTGGTCGTAGTGGTTTTCCGTCTCCCACCGCTGGTAATGAACAGTCTCGTTATTGTTCCAAGTGTGATAGTCGCCGTGATCAGCATCGTACGCACGGTAATAATGATTACCGCCGCAGCCAAGCGTTAAAGCGGGTACGACCATCGCGGCGCTCAACAACAGCGGAATAAAATACGGGGGTACACGTCGCATTCCAAAATCTCCTTAAATTTCGATGTCACCACCTGTCAATTATGGCGAAAGCCGGAACCCAAGACTGATCCGTTGTGCTCACAACTGCATGAAAACGGCACACAAGGCGAGTAATTGCCCAAAGGTGAATGCAAGACAGGGCGGGCTGCGCGCGGCCGCAAACGCAGCCCCTTCATGCTGACATTTTCTCCGGCGCATACTTCGCCAGCGTCCGCCCATGCTTCGGGTTGCGTGCGTAAAGCATGGCGTAGAAGTGCGGCCAATACTCAGACACAAGGAGGTGAGGCACTCCTGTGGTAGCATGATTGGCCAATTCGTAAACCTTCCACGGTCGCGGAGGAGTGATGAGCTACGAGGTCATCCAAAACGGCAATACCCAGTTTTATGTCGACTGGAGTGTCATGCGCCGCCTCGTTCGTTCCTACTGGATGGCAAATCTTCAATACTATAACGCCCGTGAAGTTCCGATGTCCGACTCACATTGGTATAACCCGATGAGTTGGTCGCTTCCCGAAGTCTCCACGCTTGAGGTGGACTGGCCAAATGTGCGGGCGTATGTAGATAGCCGCACAGACGATGACGTGCAGCAGATGCGCGAACGGGCCAGCTATGACGCCCCTGACGTCGCCCGGCAAATCGAGGGGCTCATCGAAGACGCCGGCAGTTACAAGGACAGATTCGTGGATTGGATGGGAACCGTCCAGACCAAGAATGCGCAAGCCATCGACCACGCTGTCGATGACTACCAGTCGCAGCTCGAAGTCGCGAAGTTCGTCCGTGACAGTTGTGCGGACGGCCTCATGGTCGGAGCGTCGGTCATGAGCGGCGGCGCGGCCGTGGCAGTCATGGGCGGAGGTTCTTTTCTCAAGGGAACGGCCAAGTTTCAGGATAGCGGTAGCATTGGCGCAGGCGTCATGGAGGGGGCGGGGAGTTTTGTATTCGCCTACGTTAAGCTGGGGCAGAAATGGAGCTTTAAAGAGGACATGGTGCTCGCCCTCGTGCAGGGGGTCTATAAGACCGACACCGAGCTGGTAGGGGGCGCGACGCTGGGCAAGGCGGCGTTGAGTGGCGCTTTGAAACTCACCGGGCCCGGCGTGGACCGTCTCTTCAAGCTCGGACCGATGAAGACCATCTTCGATAAGGCGGCCGTGCCCATTGTGATCACTTACGGGGGACAAAACGTAGCGTCGCAATTTCTGGGTAAAGCTTCTAGCACGATGTTGCAGAAGCGGGGAATCGAAGGGGCAGGAAAGAGCTGGATTCTGGCGCCTGGCTCCTCTTCCGACAGTGGAGGCTCGAACCGGGGCAGCTTTCAACAAGGTCAGCTCATGGCGGACGCGACGATCACCAGCAAGTACCTCTTGTATATCGCGTATGTCAATATGGACCTTGGAATCGGCCGGGGATGGTGACCCGAGAAAGCCGGGTGCTTACAACTTTGCCGCGCAAGTCAGGTTGTACATCACGGTTGAAATAACATTGGGATTCTTTGGTTCACGCAGCCAATTCAATTCAGTGCGTGATCCCAACCCTCTGGTCTATCGCGAGCCTCATGGGAATATTGTTTTCCCTTTTTCTCGCGTACGGCGGAATCATCCTTCCGGGAAGTGAATATGAGACAACCGCCGTTCCGACCTTGATGCTGTTGTGGGGGATTGGGCTTTTATTCTATTTCGGCAAAGAATTGAGGCGGTTGCACATGCTCAAGGTTCGACGAGCATAGGGGGCATTTGGCGATAACCTCCCCATAACGCTCAATGACCAGCGGCGAAACTCAAAACGTGAAATGGCCTGATTACATCAACAATCTTCCGTACTTGACGTTGCTGCGGGAGATAGGCTGCGCTCAGGATGCGCGGGGTCCTGCTGGGCACCGTCCGGCCCGCCAGAACGGACGGACGCAGTTTCAGTGCCGAAACCTCATCTCCGGAATCAGTGGCGCGTGCGGTGCTCCTGCGCCCTTCACTTGGTTGACAAATTGTTGGTAAGACGACAACTTCTTGTCTATCCCATTATTGTTGAGCGGCGACAAAGACCGGGTAATACGCCAGTAGTCTTCAATGATCGCGGCCTGCTGTTCGACGTTGTAATCTGTTAGATCGTCTTCATCGGATAGATCATAGGGGTACGCATTTCTATAATCGCCCAGATGCCGTAGGGCCAGCCAGATGACGGAAAGCTTAGTAATGCCGTGATAGTACTGCCAGACGTGGGTGAACTCGTGAATGAAGGTCCCCTTATCCGAGTCGCTGACCGTCCCAGCGCTGAAGTCCTCGCTCCAGATTTGCGCGGAGAACATAGGTGCATCACCCGGGGTTATGGAATTGTCCTCACCGCCAAAATCACCAAAGTTAGTCAACACTTCCAAGTCTCGATAGGGAAGAGTTTGTGCGAATATGTGCGTTAGAAGCATTACTTCGCCAGTTGTTATCCTTCGTTTCTTAAATACACTCATTTCGTGCCCTCTTTCTTTCGTTCGGGACCGTTTCTGTACTGAGCGTTCCCGCGTACGGCCCGACTTGTGGAATCTCTCTCTGCCCTTAACAGCGCAAAGCAGCGGTTAAATTCATCATCCAACTGAGAAAAACCTGAGCATTTCTAGGTCCCCTAGAGACCCAAATGAAAGAGGATCGAACGTCGAACGCTTCCTGGCCTCTAAACATGGAATCGGAAACGGCGGCCAAATGACGACACGTGGGGCAATCATTTCTTTGTAGCTGCGGGCGGAACTGGCAAATCAGTCGAAGCAGCCAGGCGTGCTCTGGGTAGTCTCTTTGACAGGGAAGATAGGGCAAGTCAATCAGCGAAAAGGACTTGGGTGGCGCGCCATGAAAGTCAATTGGCGAAAAATCTCTATTGCGCTCGTGGACCCCGACTGTGGCGAACAAAAGGTTACGGCGACGTGACCGGCACCACCCGCGCGAAATCATACACGGCGCATTGCACGGGACAGGATTCAGGAGGCTACTGCGGAACCTTATCCTCGTGCAGAGAATCCACCATTTGCTTTGCTTCTCCTAAGCTGCAGCCGTAGAGTTTGCGGGCGGCGTACGTGGCCGTGATGTTCTGGCCGCGGGTGACGAGTTCGCGGAGTTGCTTCTGTTGGTCTTCACGGCTGAGCGATTTCAGGTGCGTGAAGTCCTGCGTTAAGGAAACTGGATCGGCGATGACCGTGTAGGGGCGCAGGGCGTCGAGGAACTTTTGTGTGCCCGGCACTACGTCCCAATGTATGCGAACGCTTGCCGTAGCTGACATCGAGACGGGATAATCCCGGTAAAGAGTCGAACTGGTCCCATACCAGCGTTTTTCGGATGGGGCCTGCTCGCCGAGCTCGGCCTGCAACGCGTCTGCAAGTGGCGCGGGATCTCCGGATAACTCAAGTTCGATATGGCGCAGGTATTGGGTT
The DNA here is from genome assembly GCA_036514015.1 of Candidatus Sulfotelmatobacter sp. Taxonomy (GTDB): domain Bacteria; phylum Acidobacteriota; class Terriglobia; order Terriglobales; family Acidobacteriaceae; genus Sulfotelmatobacter. The sequence goes on along the minus strand of DATBYA010000058.1, from coordinate 3,201 downwards.
TGCGTGGCGCCTGGCTTTGCCGCATTGGGTGTCTCGACGCGCTCTTTGATCAATCGGGCCGACGCGATCTCGCCAAAGGAAAGGAAAACGACCGAAGGGTCATTGGCGGGCAACTGGTGGTTCAGATAAGAACGATATTGCACATAGATTCCCGTCTCGTTCATCCGGACAAGCCAATTGGAAGGATGGAAGCGCGCCGTCACCATCCTTAGCGTCAAAAGCAGAAAGAGCAACAGAAACGGGCCGAAGAAGTAGCCGGGCGGCCACTTTGCCGTGTAGGCTTGGAGAAAAAAGGCCGTGGCGGCGGCGAATCCGGCAAGCCAGACGATCAATGCACGCAGACGCGCGTGGCGGAATAGGCGGTCGTTGGCGCCAATCTCGACGTCTTGAAGGCGCAGCAGGCGCATCGCAGCTCCGATAAACGACAAGAGTTTACTTCGCCGCAGCCGCTAACGATAGTTACTTGCGATAACGCCCCAAAGACATGCACCCCAGAAAATGCCTTTGACTTCGCTCAGGGAACGCTCTTGAATCCCTTGCTTCTGGACTGCGCAGGTTCCATGCTTCAAGTGGTTCGACAATCGCAGGAAGCACGACGTGGGCGACGGCAAGGCATCTCAAATGATTAAGGTTACTACATTGCCTGGTGCTGCAGCCATGAACCTTCGCGCCACTTTAGCTCTGAGCGTCGTCGTGCTGTCTGTGATCTGTTTTGCACAAGAACCGAAGAACGCAGAGCAGCCCGGCAGAGTTCGGTCGGAGATCCAAACGCGGGCCGAAGCGCTGTTCGATCGAGCCCGCCTCCTTTCCGACATTCGTGCAGAAAAGTCACCGCCATTTCGTCTGCAGGCAACATTTTCGCTTACCCGCAAGAATCTCCAAACCTCCCACGGCACCTACACCCAGATTTGGATCTCAGATTCGCAATTCCGACGTGAAACTGTCATCAACGACATGTAGCGACTAGAGGTAGGAACAGCAAAGAGCGTTTGGCAGCTCGACAGTTCGAAGAATTTTCCCTTGATCGCGGACCGGCTTCCATCGGTAATGAACGTCTTTCCGGAGCGTATGGATATTGAATTTGGATCAGTCCAGAAAAGTGCAGCGCAGGAAGGGGCGCAGACCGGGGAATGCGCAGTAGCCGAGCCGCACGGAGGGCGGGGAAAGCGCGCTTTCTGTTTTGAGGAAAAAAGCGGAGTGCTATGGGAAGCCCCTGTTGGACAGGACTTATACGGATCCGACTACGCCTGCTTTTACGGCGAGTTTCGAAAATTCGGTAGCCGGTGGTTCCCACGCCAAATGGCCTGCTTCGACGGCAGCGTGAAGAGAATCGAGGCCGAGGTAACAGAACTTGTCACTGCACCCTCGGCCGACGCTTCTCTCTTCACTCCGCCGACCGGAGCCGCAGAGTTAGGCAGATGCTTCAGCAAGATAGAATTTCCTGCGCGAGCCTTTACTCCCGAACCGGACTTTCCTCGCGGAGAACTGCAATTCGGGAAAGGCTCGTCGGTAGAGCTATCTTTAATTGTCGATAAGCAAGGAAAGAGTCAGGACGTACGGATCAACGAATCCGGCGGGAAGCAATTCGACGAAGTGGCGCTGAAGACGGTTCGCCAGTGGCGTTTCAAGCCCGCTACTTGCGACGGAGAGCCGATGGCCCAAAAAATCGGTGTCAATGTAGGTTTCCACCTTCGGTGACCTACGAAGGTCCGGGGATGAACGTGCTCTAAACTCGCAACTATTCTATCTCAGACGCGCGTGGTTCTTCTCCAACGCTTTAGCGTTGAGGGCGATTTCGGTGCAGGCTGTCCATTTGTTATGACGCAGACTGAATCGCCAGTGGTTACCATCGGGCGGTAGTTGTTGCAAAATCTCGATAGCACAAGCTTGCGCCGTCTATTTGCCCCTTCGTCGATTCTGAGGGGGGATTTTGGGCGTAAGAGAGGCGATTTTTCGACAACCGTGACTAAGAGGTTCCAGTTGGGGCGGGTAGGAGGTTCTACAATACTGGCGTAGCTGGGCTTATAATGCTGGCGCTTTTGGAAGAGACTGGATCAGAAACGACGGCCCCCAAGCGACATGCTTTCCCGTGCATTGGCGGCTTGCCTATTGGCGCTCTCTGTTCTCGGGTTGCCGAGTTGCGGCGGTAACAGCGGGGGCAACGGATCCTCCGGCCCTCCGCCACCTCCGCCAACCTTCTCCCTGTCGTTAAATCCTGCGCAAATCGATTTATCTCAAGGCTTCAATCAGAGTGTACAAGTGCAAGCCGTCCCAGAGAATGGCTTCTCCGCGGCCATAACAGTCACCGCCACTGGACTGCCTTCGGGAGTGACAGTTTCGCCGTCGCCCCTGTCATTGACCGCCGGCAATAGCGGAACCCTGGCTTTTTCGGCATCCTCGAGTGCAACCTCGGGAAGCGCGCAGCTCTCCATTGCCGGAGTCTCAGGGTCGCTAAACGGCAGCGCTCCACTTTGCGTTGACCGTTATTCAGATGACGCCCCCAGTCGCAGTGCCTTTCACTACAACAGAAGGAGCCACGATAAAGGCCTTCTACGATGAATCGCGGCAATTGTTATTCGCGACAAACTTGGGATTGAATGAAGTAGACGTGCTTTCGGGAAGTAATTTGACGCTACAGGAGCGTATTCCTATCGCCTCTCCTTGGGCCTTGCAGTTCCGGTGGCAAGCCTATTCGAGGGGGAGAAGTATTCTGCTCACACTGCGGATGCTCGCAGGGTTCCAGTATCGGACGCATCACAGCTGACAATCGCACAATTTGAAGTAAAAAAGGTGGTAATAACCTTGCATCGCACAAAACGGAGGACGGTATGAAACGTGAGCGCGCCTTACAGGTAGTGTTGGTGTTGGTGGGCTTGTTTTATTGCTTTTGGGGCTATCTCCTGTTCGACGATCTGTGGCACTCTAGGTGGCTTAGCGGGCATAGTGACGTTATGCCGATGTTCCTGAGCCTTAACACGACGCTTGGGGTCTGTCTGTTGGTGGCCGTTAATCAGCCGGCCAAGCATCGCTTGATGATCGCCTATGGGGCGTGGTCAAGCCTTGCCCATGGGTTCACGATGACCATCATGTCGGCGCAGGCCGTGGCGCACGGGATGCACAGGAAGGATAGCCCTCAGGACATTGTGATCTTTGGCGTGATTGGAGTCACGCTGCTTGCACTCCTCCCGGCAAAACAACCAT
>DATBYA010000057.1:0-3564 GCA_036514015.1 Candidatus Sulfotelmatobacter sp. | reverse complement strand
AGCGGGAGAGGCACCTGCTCAGATCAGAGGAGACACTGTGGCTGACATTGAGAATCACGATACGAAGGTAAGTAGACGAGACGTTTTTGGATTAAGCTCCGCGGCTCTTGCCGCCGCCGCCACGCTGACAGTTGCCGGCGCACGGGAGGCGTACGCCTTGCCGCGGGCACAGCAGTCGGCTAGTCATACGGCACCGAATGAGACCGATCCCAGCCCGAAGAATCTGCCTCTGGCAGCGCAGAATCCGGATTCCGAGTGGGCTCCATCCACCGACAGCGGCACCGTAAAGCCGTTTAAGTATTCTTTCGCTCTGGCACATAAGCGTATTGAGAGCGGTGGATGGACACGGCAGGTAACCGCGCGCGAGTTGCCAGTCTCGACGACCATCGCGGGCGTGGAAATGCGGCTCACAGCCGGCGGAGTCCGCGAACTCCACTGGCACGTGGAAGCGGAATGGTCCATCATGCTTAAAGGCAGCGCTCGCATTACGGCAGTGGATCACGAGGGCAAGAGCTTTGTCAGCGATGTGGGCGAGGGCGACTTGTGGCTCTTCCCGCCCGGGGTTCCTCACTCGATCCAGGGCCTGGGCCCGGATGGTTGCAGGTTTCTGCTCGTATTCGACAACGGAAACTTCGATGAGTTCCATACCTTTCTGCTTACGGATTGGCTCGCGCATACGCCCAAGGAAGTTCTAGCGAAAAACTTCAACGTACCGACATCGACCTTTGACAAGGTTCCAAAGAAGGAGTTGTTCATCTTTCAAACAGGCCTTCCTGGGGATCTGAAGGCCGAGCAGGCGCAGGCAGGCCAAGGAACCGGGGCAGTGGCAAAGAGTTTTGACTTCAAAGCGAGCGCCATGAAGCCGACGAAGGTCACGCGCGGCGGCGAAGTGAAGATCATCGATTCAAAGATCTTTCCAGTGACCCCCATTTCCGCGGCGATTGTCACTCTAAAGCCGGGCGGCCTGCGCGAATTGCACTGGCATCCCAACTCGGATGAGTGGCAGTACTACATTACCGGGAAGGCGCGCATGACGGTTTTCGCCGCGGCCTCCACCGCCCGAACGATGGATTTTGAAGAGGGAGACGTCGGATACGTCCCCATTTCCAGCCCTCATTACATCGAGAATACGGGCGATTCGGATGTAATCTTTCTCGAGATATTTAAGAGCGGCGAATACCAGGACATTTCGTTAGCGGAGTGGATGGCGCACACGCCGCACCTGCTGATGGATCAGCATCTAGGAGTGGGCTTGCCGATGCTCGATAGCATCCCCAAACAGGAAATTGTTATTACGTAGCTAAGAAGCGACTTTACCCTTGGCGCCGCCGTTACCGTGGGTGATTTTGCGAATTAGCATAAACTGGCTGCGGGTTTCCTCGCTTACATTGTTGGCGTGCTCGGCACCTTGATGCTCGAGTTGCGTGTACAGCTTGTCCCAATACTCGTAGATGGCGCGCGCAAGGTGACGCGCCTCGCCGACCTCCCTGTCCAGGAATTGCGCCGCCGGTCAAGGCTCTGACGCCGCGTTGTATAAGGTTGCGGCCGGTATCCGGAAGTGAGGCGACGCGATGCCGGCTTGTCGTCTAACCATACACGGCGCCGGGGTGACGCAGAAATTAAAAACAGTTAATCAACGGGATTGATCGAGCGGTTCGATGTATACTTCATGAAACCTAGGAGGCCAAACTGGAAATCCTGGTTAAAGATGTTCCCATAGGGGCTCGTCCTGTAGCCTCGATTGCCCTCTCGTTGCGTTTGAGCCACGACTGCTCCGACACCAAGTTTGCGTTGCTTCGTTCGCGACCATTTGAAGGCCTCAACTAGCCACGACAAGCACACAAAGAACTAGCGAGGTCTTCGACCTCAAACCGACGAGCGAGCGTTTTCAGGATTTTGTAGAATCTCGGTTATGCCGAGCATCCCAGAACTGCTGAACGGACATGTCACGTTGGAAGTAGAGTGCCTGGACCGGTTGTATCTGAATGGGTACATCGGGCCGTTAGCGACCGCCGGCGGGTTGGTGAACTTTATGCGCGAGCAATTGCACAAACCCATCCCGTCACCGGTGGTGCTGGGGCAGGTAACGGAGAAGTTCCGCGATGCCGTAAAGGTCATGGCAGAACGGCAACACATCCCCGTGTATCAGTTCAACCACAAGGAACGTAAGGACGAAGTCGCCAACCAGATTCGGCAACAGCGTGGCGTATGCGACGGCATCGTTTTCATCGGTGTAGCACAGGAGAAAGCACAGGCCTTTCAGGGCAAGAAGATCAATGGGCAGTTCCAGTTCACGCGCGACAAAACCGTCTACGTGAACCACTACTACTTCTATATTGATGATGCGGACTTTGGTCCTCTGTTCATCAAAGTGTGCAGCTACGCGCCCTGGGGAACCAAGTTGTGCCTGAACGGGCATGAATGGGCCAAACGGCAGTTGGAGAAGAAGGGGATCGCCTACCAGGCTCTGGACAATGGCTTTTTGTCCTGCGCTGAGCCGAACCAGTTACAGGAAATCTGTGATTCGTTGGGGCCGGAGCAAATCGAGCGGCTGTTCCGGAAGTGGCTGAAGCGCATTCCGCTGCCATTGCGGCCGGAAGATCGGGCTGCCGGTTACGACTGGAGTCTCTCCATTTGGCAGATGGAGGTGAGCCTGACGCAGATCTTCGACCGGCCCTTGCGCGGACGCGAGTTCTTCGAAGAGATCCTGCGGGACAATCTGGATCTGGGACGGCCCGACCGGGTGCAGTTGATCTTTGACCGGGTGGTGACCAAGAAGACCCCGGGGCAGTTTCGCACGCGGGTGATTCAGGATGGCGTGCACCCCAGCCTGCACATCGACTATAAGAATTTCGACCTGAAGCAATATTTCAAAGAAGGCCGCGGGTGCCGGACGGAGGGGACGTTCCGCAATCCCCACGACTTTGGCGTGAACAAAGGCTTGTCCAATCTGCCCTACTTGCAGAAGATCGGCCGGGGAATCAATCGGCGCTTGCTGGAAGTCGAACGCGTCAGCCACAACAGCGGCTTGAGCGGCGACAGCATCCAACGCGTGGTGCAACCGACCGTCACTGAAGACGGTGAGAAGGCGCCGGCTTTGAAGTTCGGCCAACCCCGAGTCATGGCGCTATTTATGGCGCTGACTCTGTTTCAACACCTCATCGATGGTTTCCATAACCGCGATCTGCGGGTGTTGGTGGTGGATCTGCTGGGCGTCACCAGCCAAGCATACACGGCCAGCCAGATGACCTATGACCTGCGGCGTTTGCGGCTGAAGGGGCTCATCTTCCGGCCACCGCAAACGCATCGCTACTTCTTGACGCCGCATGGCTGGAAGATGGCGCGCTTGTTCACCCGCCTGGAAGCGCGGGTGTTCCGCCCCGCCATCGCGATGTTCACCAGCAACGACGCCGTTGTGCCGTTTCCGCTACGGGCCTCGCTCAATCGCGTGGACGCTCAACTGGACGAGCTGATCTATCAAGCGTTTCCACAAGCCAAGGCTTCCTGAAATCAGGACGAAATCTTGCTATTTTTCTTAAGATCTGACTTAGATTAGACGGCTAG
>DATBYA010000056.1:0-31922 GCA_036514015.1 Candidatus Sulfotelmatobacter sp. | reverse complement strand
GCGGCAGCAGAGCGCGAGGCAGATCGGGCGCGACTGAAAGTCGTTCGACTTCGCGGCGGTAGGTGATAACGCGCGCAATTTCCACTTTCACTTCGATCGCTTCTTCTTTCTCTTGTGGGAAGACATCGCGGAACCAGCCGATGCTTGCTGCGATGAACAGAATACCTCCGAGCATGCTTACTGAGGTGCTGGTAACCAATCCCGCCAAGAGCAGCGTGATGCTAAAAGCCAGGACGACGGGCCAAGCCGTCGGCGCGGGCAGATGGATGGTGCTTTGCGCGGCTTCCGGTATCTGCGATCGTGATTCAGCAGGGCTCATGCGATCCCAACTTTCCTTAGCGGCCGATGACGTAAACCACGGTGAACACAATCACCCAGACCCCATCCACGAAATGCCAATAGAGCGAAAAAATCTCTGCGCGCTCGCTGTGCTCCGGTTTCACTTTGCGCAAGAGCGTCAGAATCATGGTCAGAGCAATTGCCAGCAGACCCACCGTGACGTGAAACGCGTGCAACCCCACGAGCGAGTAGTACGTGGTGCCGAAAAGATTCGTGCTGACCGTCAGACCTTTGTCGTAAATCAGGTGATGCCACTCACGGCCCGTACTGACCAGAAAAATCGCGCCTAGAGTCAGAGTCAGGAACCACCACAATCCAAACACTCCCACTTTGGCCTGGCGCAGAGCTCGCACGGCAAGATGAATCGTCAGGCTGCTCGAGAGCAGGCAGATCGTGCTGAAAATCGGAAGCTCCAGGACGTCCTTCGGCGTGGGACCCGAAACACTTTTGCCGAGGTAAAAAATGTAGGCGACCACGAAAATCGCGAAGATCGCGGATTCCGCGGCAATCAGCGAGAACATTCCCACGCGCCCGCGCGACGGTAGAACCCATTCGGACTCCACCGTACTTCGTGTGAATGTCGTGCTACTCAATGAAGTTCTCCTGTTTATTCATATTTCCAATCCGGATCTTCGGGGTGCTTGAGATCCCATAGCGGGCGCCGACTGCGCACCACCGGTGTCGCGGCAAAGTTGTAATCGGGAGGCGGCGAACTGGTGGACCACTCGAGCGTCCACGCATCCCAGGGATCGTTCCCGGCTAGCTCGCCCCTCCGAAGCGACCAGAGAAAATTGACGACGAGCACAAGCACACCTGCAGCTTGAAGGAATGCGCCGATGGTGACGACGAAGTTCCAGACTTCCCATCCGCGGCCCGGTTCGTAGGTGTAAATCCGGCGCGGCATTCCCAAGATGCCGGGAATGTGCATGAAATCAAAAGTCAGATGAAACCCGATTATGAATAGCCAGAAGTGCCATCGCGCAAGCGTCTCGTTGTACATTCGTCCGCTTATCTTTGGAAACCAGTAGTAGAACGCTCCGAAGAGCGCAAAAACGATTCCCCCAACGATGACGTAATGAAAATGCGCAACCACAAAATAGGAACCGCTGAGCTGCCAGTTGAACGGCGCCGTCCCCAACATGATTCCCGTCAAGCCCGCGATCAGGAATTGGAACAGGAAGCCAATACAGAAGAGCATTGGAATCTGGAACTGAATTTTCCCGCCCCACATTGTGCCGAGCCAATTGAATATCTTGATCCCCGTTGGAACAGCGATGGCCACGGTCGTGAAAACGAAGAAACTGTTCCCATAAGAGCTCATCCCCACCGTAAACATGTGGTGAGCCCAGACGCTAAAGCTGATAAATCCGATGGTAATTGTCGCCGCCACCATGATGGGATAACCGAAGATCGGTTTGCGAGAGAACACCGGGACAATTTCGGATACGAAAGCGAAGGCCGGAACTGCCAGGATGTAAACTTCCGGGTGGCCGAAAATCCAGAAGAAGTGCATCCAAAGAACTGCCGAACCCCCTGCTTGAGTATCAAAAAAGTGTCCGCCCAGATAGCGATCGATGCAGAGCATGATCTGTGCCGCGGTGAGAGGCGATATGCAAAAGATAACCATCCCGCCCACCACGAAATTTAGCCATGCCAGCAAGGGCATTTTTCCCAGAGTCATGCCGGGGCAGCGCATGCATAAAATGGTAGCTATGAAATTGACCGCCGTGCCGATGCTGCCGATGCCGGAGACGATCAGCGCCAGCGTCCAGAAATCGGTGCTGTGCCCGGGCGAGAATGCGCGCGCCGTAAGTGGCGCATAGGCCCACCATCCAACGTCGGGAGCAGTCCCCGCGCCGTAAAGCCCATTGCCGCCGATGAAGCTGAAGTAAAGAAGCAGCCCTCCAAAAGCAGTCATCCAGAAACTGAAGGCGTTCAGCCGTGGAAAGGCCATGTCCCTGGCGCCAATCATCAGCGGAATCAGATAGGTGCCGAATCCAAAAAGGATGGGCATGACCACGAAAAAAATCATCGTGGTGCCATGCATCGTCATCATGCGATTGAAAATCTGGGGTGAAACGAAATGATTGTGAGGAACAATCAGCTGAATGCGCATGATGATGGCTTCGATACCGGCAGCGACGAGAAAGAAAAGCGCATAGAGGATGTACAAAATCCCCAGCTTCTTGTGATCCACGGTCACAACCCAGTCGTGCAGCCTCTCGCCGATCGGTCGCGAGCCTTCGCCAACTGCATTGAGCGCGATTGTTTCCGACGACATTTCTATTTCCTCATCCTCATCGCAGCGTCTCCAGATACGCGGTTAGCGCGTCTAGATCGTGATTACTCAACTGCATGGCCGGCATCAGCGAACTGGGCTTGATCGCGTCGGGATTCTGAATCCAGGTGCGCAGATTTTCAGGGTTGTTCGCTGCGGCGCCTGCGGCGAGGGTATCGCGGCTCATCAGATGCGTGAGATCCGGGCCGAAATGTCCATCCGCCACGGTCCCGGAAATGGTGTGGCAGTTCACGCACGCAGTAGACTCAAAAATGCGGCGCCCTTCGGCGACCGCGTCGCTATCAGCATTGGCTGCCGGTGTCTTTTGCGCCTCAACCCACTGGGCAAACTGTTCGGGCGAATCCACGTAAACCCGCAGCAGCATTTTGGCATGCTGGACGCCGCAATATTGCGCGCATTGCCCGAGATAAACTCCGGTCTGCTCAGGATCGATCCAGGTGTGATTCACGCGGTTGGGAATCAGGTCCGTCTTTCCAGCAAGACGCGGCACCCAGAAGCTATGATCGGTGTCGGCGGAAAGTAGAGTGAGGAACGTGGGCGTCGGACTCGACGAGTTGCTGACCGGAACATGCAGCTCGTTGGCGGTGACAACGCCCAGAGCCGGATAGCGAAATTCCCACCAAAATTGATGGCCGATGGCGATGACCTCGATCGCTCCTGCAGGTTTTGGAGCATCCTGGATGGAATGGATCACGCGCGCGGTGGCGAGAAAAAGGACCAGCACGATGAGGACGGGAATCACGGTCCAGGCAAGTTCCACCTGATTACTGCCATAAACCTGCGGAGGCTCGCGGCCATCGTCGCCATCCCGCTGGCGGAACTTTCTAACCGAGTACGCGAGCAAGCTGAACACAACCGCAAAAATCACGCCGGTGATCGCCAGGACCAGCAGCGACAAATGGAAGATCGAGTTTGCAGGCGTCGACTGCGGCCGAAAGATGCTAGGAATCTGCGATGGATCGGACGGAGCGCCGAAACACAGTGTCGACGCGAGTAAGGCGCCCGCAAGCAGCACGGCGATACCCGCCATCCTTCCAAGAAAGTTTCGCGTTTGTGTGCTGCATTTCATTGACATCGATTCTCGAGGGCGCGGTCGCTTGCCGCATCGTCGGCGTCGTCGAGTGCGGTTCACTGCGCCTGCCCTTGATGAAATTGGCGGTTCGCTGGCCCGGCCCCGCCAACTTCAGGGGCATTTCAGTTTCCAAAATGCGCCAGAGTGAGCGCCGCGGTAAGATCGTTGCAAAAGCATGTCTTATGACATGCCCAGAAACTTCGCGCGAAGGAGTCGATGTCAGCATGTTAGCAACTGCGCAGACACCAACACCGCCCGCAAACTGCAAGCACGTCGCAAAAGAAAGCAGCAGTTCGGCTTCGTCCGGTGGAGGAGCGAATCGGAACGATTCATGCGTGAGCCTGAAGACGACGGTCCTGCTCGGTACAGTGGGGATCTGTAGCGGCGACTCCAGAGTCCCGATGCGGGATGCGAAAGGGACCAAAGGGAATATAATGCCGGTCATGGCCGCCCCGAGACCAGAGTTCGAGCCGTTGAATATTCAGCTTCTCGTCGATTCAATCCCTGCGCTGATTCACACTGCCCGGCCCGACGGCTACCTCGATTACTTCAATAAACCTTGGCTGGAATACCTGGGCGTCACTTTGGACAAAGTGGCCGGCTGGAATTGGACCGCTTTCATTCACCCGGAAGACGTTGATGGAATCGTCGCCCAGTGGCGAGCCTGTCTTGCGACCGGAGAAATCTTCGAATACGAAACGCGCGTCCGCAGAGCCAATGGAGAATACCGCTGGATGTACCACCACAAAGCGCCGCTCCGTAATGAGCGCGGCAACATCGTCAAGTGGTATGGGTCGAGCCTCGATATTGACGAGCGCAAATCGGCGGAACAACAGCTCCGCCGCAACGCCACGGAGTTGCAAAGAAGCCAATTTTATCTCGCCGAAGGGCAGCGTCTAGGGCACATCGGAAGTTGGGCCTTCAACCCTGACGGATTCGACTATTGGTCCCCCGAATTATTTCGCATGCATGGACTCGATCCGGCCAGCAAACCGCCTAGTGTTCAGGAATACTTGGATTTTCTGCACCCACACGATCGCCAGTCCATGGCAGACCTGATTACAGGACTCTCGGCGGACGCTTCGCCGTTCGATGCGATTAAGCGAATCGTTCGTCCCAACGGTGAGGTCCGCTACATTCGCTGCGTCGGAGCTCCTGTTCTCGAAAACAAACGCCTAAAAAAGTACGTCGGCAGCGCCATAGACGTTACCGAACACGAGCTCCTGACGCAGGAACTCCGCCGGCGCGAAGCCTATCTGGCAGAAGCGCAAAGACTCAGCCACACAGGCAGCTTCGGATGGAAACCCGACAGCGGCCAGATTGTCTGGTCGGACGAAACCTATAGGATTTTCGAGTACGACCGCGCCGAGAAACCAAGCCTAAACATGGTGTTCCAGCGCATGCATCCGCACGATAGAGAGCTTGCACGACAGGTCATCGAACGCGTATCCAGGAGCACAGACTTCGAACACAAATATCGTCTGGTTATGCCAGGCGAGACAATCAAGCACATCCACGTGCGAGCGCACGCTCTTCCCGATTCGTCAGGCAACATCGAAGTCGTCGGGGCGGTAACCGATATCACCGGGCACGTGATGGCCGAAGAAGCCCTGCAGAGTAGTGAAGCAGACCTGCTTGAGGCTCAGAGATTCAGCCACACGGGCAGTTGGCGAAATGACGTGTTAACGGGGATCGTCACGGTCTCGCCGGAAGTGCACCGGATATTCGATATTAGGCCCGGGGAGGACGCATCAACCGCTGGATTCTTTTTCGGCAGGATTCATCCGGAGGATCGGCCGATTGAAGCGCAAAAATACGAACGGGCGAATTTGACGAAGACCGAGTTCGAATCGGACTACCGTATCGTTCTCCCGGACGGATCGATCAAGCACGTCCACAACGTCGGTCATCCAGTCTTGAACGAGTCGGGCGACATTAGGGAATTTGTCGGTACCGTGATCGATATTACGGAACGTAAGCGCGCGGAAGAAGCCATCCGGCGAAGCGAAGCTTATCTTGCCGAGGCCCAAAGACTCAGTCACACAGGCAGTTGGGCCTGGAACGTGCATACTGGCGCTCTGTTCTGGTCGCAAGAGATTTTTCGCATCTATGGCTATGACCCTCAAGAAACCGGTCCCACTTGGCAGCAGTTTCTGGAGCGGGTTCATCCGGAAGATCGAGCACAGATCGAGGAGAGAGCAAAAATAGAAACTGGCGGGAGGGAGTGGGTAGACTCGCAGGGGGATTTTCGAATCGTTCTTCCTGACGGAACGACAAAGTACCTCCATTCCGTTGCTCATCCTGCTAAGGACGGTTCAGGTGAAATTGAGGAAATCATCGGCACCGTCATGGACGTTACCGAGCACGAACTCCTCACTCAGGAACTGCGGCGCCGCGAAGCCTACCTGGCCGGAGCCCAAAGACTCAGTCACACGGGCAGCTTCGGATGGAAACCTGAGACGGGCGACATGGTCTGGTCAGATGAAACCCACCGTATCTTCGAGTACGACCGCTCCGTCAAGCCAACGATAGATTCACTGGTGCAGCGCGTCCGTCCCGAAGACCGCGCCGTCGTCAAAGAGGTCATTAATCTCGCCTTTACGGGAGCAACAGAATTCGAGCATTCCTATCGCTTGGCAATGCCCAATGGGCGAGTCAAGCACGTTCACGTCTTAGCTAGCGTTTTACAGGATGCATCTGGCAATCGCGAGTTTGTCGGAGCGGTGACCGACATCACCGAGCGCAAGACGGCCGAGGAAAAGATCCGGGAACAAGAAGCCGAGTTCCGTCAGATCGTCGACCTCGCACCTCAACTCGTTGCAGTATACGGACCCAATCTCGAACGTCTTTACTCCAACCGCATGGCGCTCGATTATCAGGGCATTAGCCTTGATGAGTGGCGGCAGATGAGCAGGGGTAGCCTAACTCACCCTGATGATTCGGACCGGCTCGACGCCAGCTGGGATCGTGCTTTGGCAAGTGGCACTGCTTGCGATGCGGAGTTGCGGCTGCGCAAGCATGATGGAACTTATCGTTGGTTTCTGGCTCGTTTCACCCCGATGCGCGATGACCAGGGGCAGATTAGGCGTTGGTATGTTGCATGCACCGATATTGAAGACCGCAAGCAAGCGGAAGACAGGCTGCGCCAGGAAAATGTCGCTCTGCGTGAAGAAATCGACAAAGCCTCGATGTTCGAAGAAATTGTTGGAACCTCCAGGCCTCTGACGGCCGTTCTATCCCGGATTGCCAAAGTCGCTCCGACCGACTCTACCGTGCTGATTACCGGAGAAACCGGCACAGGCAAAGAACTCATCGCACGCGCCATCCATCGGCGTTCCCACCGTTCTTCCCGCGCTTTCGTCAGCGTCAACTGTGCGGCCATCCCTCGGGATTTGATCGCCTCGGAATTATTCGGTCACGAGAAAGGCGCTTTCACCGGTGCGCTGCAGCGCCGCATCGGCAAATTCGAACTTGCCGAGGGCGGAACAATTTTCCTGGATGAAGTCGGTGAGCTTCCCACGGAAACTCAGATCGCCCTCTTGCGCGTGTTGCAAGAGCGCGAATTCGATCGCGTCGGTGGCAACCGCCCCATTCGAGCCGACGTGCGCGTGATCGCTGCTACCAATCGTGACCTGGAAGCCTCGATCGCAGCAGGTTCTTTTCGCGGAGACCTCTTTTACCGCATCAACGTGTTCCCCATCGAGATTCCACCTCTCCGCCAGCGCAAGGACGACATCCCGATGCTCGTGGAATATTTCATCGATCGCTACGCCAGGAAAACCGGAAAAAGAATAAAGACTATCGACAAAAATACTCTCGAACTGCTCCGCTCCTACTCCTGGCCTGGAAATATTCGCGAACTGCAGAACATCATCGAACGCTCCGTCATCGTCTGCGAAACGGAGACCTTCTCCGTCGATCAGAGTTGGCTCTCCCTCCAATCTTCGCAGCCGCAGCCGCAGCCGGGACGCGTGTCCCTCGCCCTGAAATCCACTGCAGAGGACAAACAAGCGATCGAGGCTGCCTTGGCCCGAACCCAAGGCAGGGTCTCCGGGCCCTCCGGAGCTGCAGCCGTACTCGGCGTTCCCGCCTCCACACTCGAGTCGAAAATCCGCGCCCTCAAGATCAATAAGTTTCGTTTCAAATCTGCCTAGCTAAATCACGCTAGCCTGCCTGTGAAAATTCCGCCTTTTGTTCGCGAAAAAATCGCGAATTCGCGAAACCCCGCTGCGCTCGATACAGCAACTATTTATTTATCAGCAGCTTAACCTTGGTGTCCCAATTGCTATCACCCACTTATAGAGGTGCAGCGTCGGCAAGTATGCTGAGAATCCAGCGATCGGCAAACGGCAAAGTGGTCTTTACCCTCAGCGGCCGTATCGAGTCCGAGGACGTCGCTGAGCTGCAACGATTGCTCGATTTGGAAGGCGAGCGCGACCACCTCACCTTGGACTTGAAAGACGTAACGCTTCTGGATCGTGACGCCGTAAAGTTTCTGGCCCGTCGCGAAGCCGATGGAGTTCAACTCGATAATTGCCCGGCCTATATTCGTGAATGGATTGAACGAGAAACAGAACGTAAGAACCGGCGCAAGCGATCGACCGCTGCGAATCGTTCCGCGCGCCGCAAGACTGATTAGATTTCTGGAGGGCTTGCATGAGCGTAAGCACTTTTCCCGTCATCGACCTGTACGAGAACGACCCCGGCCTGGCGACTCATACATCGCGCACCGTCAACCTGGACCTCTGGGACGACTCGCCCTGCAACCACGCGCAATTTGGAGGGATCGTAGGCCAGAGCTCCGCCCTGCGACGCGTGCTGCAAATGGTTCAAACTGTCGCCACGGGCGACTCAACCGTTCTGCTGCTGGGAGAAACCGGTACGGGCAAGGAACTAATCGCGCGCGCCATTCACAATTGCAGCCGCCGCAAGGATCGCGCGTTCGTAAAACTCAATTGCGCCGCTATCCCCAGCGGGCTGCTCGAAAGCGAACTTTTTGGTCACGAGCGTGGCGCCTTCACCGGAGCTATCACTCAAAAAATTGGCAGGGTCGAAGTTGCGGACCAAGGTTCGCTTTTCTTGGACGAAATTGGCGACATCGCACTTGAACTGCAGCCGAAACTGCTTCGCGTCTTGCAAGAGCGGGAATTCGAGCGCTTGGGAAGCACGCGCACCAAGAAAATTGACGTTCGAGTCGTAGCCGCAACTCATCGTGACCTGGAAGACATGATCCTCAATGGACAGTTTCGCAGCGACCTCTACTACCGCCTGAATGTTTTCCCTATTTCGATTCCTCCCCTGCGTGAGCGCCCCGAGGACATTCCGCTCCTGGTCCGCCATTTTGTCCGCGAAGCCGCGCGCAGATTGCACAAGACGATTGACACCATCCCTTCCGACACCATGACAGCACTGGCTGAATATCAGTGGCCGGGCAACATTCGCGAACTAGAAAATGTAGTCGAGCGCGCCGTGATTCTGTGCCGCGGTTCTGTCTTGCGTGTGCCTTACCGAGATCTTCAGTCCCGCATCGCGCCCGGGCACGCTAGCGAAAAACCGGAAACCATGGCCGACGTCGAACGCGAACACATCCGCACGATCCTCAGAGAGACCCGCTGGGTGCTCTCCGGAGCAAGGGGTGCCGCAAGGCGCTTGGGGCTGAACCGCTCCACGCTTTACTTTCGCATGAAGAAGCTCGGCATTGTGCGTCCCGGGTCATGATGCGGAGGCTCCTGCGCGTGTTAGTCGGCTAACAACCGCCAGCCTGCCACCGTCACCGAAGCCTTGCGGCGGATTCGCACAGCCTGCGAACGCCGGATCGCACTTTTCTTTCAATCACTTGTGAGGTTTCAACCCTCTGTGCAAAGGGGCACGCGGATTGCATTCTGCAGGCAGAGAGGCCGTCACGAAAATGTTGGGCGCTAAGAAGACCAAAATCTTCAAGTTCACGGTCACGGAATATCCCAGGGAAGAAAAATGGGTGCTGCAAGGTCCTTTAAAGTGGCCGTGGGTAAACCAGCTGAGAGGCGACTGGAGAATGGCGCGGCAAACACATCAAGGACGATCGTGCATTGTCGACCTCAACCAAGTGACATTCGTAGACAAGATCGGCGAGCGAATGCTTCGCATCATGGCCAATCAAGGCGCCCGATTCGTGGCTACCGGAATAGACATGCAACGCGTGCTGCGACGGGTAGCCGTATAGGTCATCTCTAGGGGGTTTTTATGAGTGCGCTTCAAACTTATTTATCCAATCATCGCGCTAAGCCGGGACCGCAGCCCCTCCGCGTAAACGTGCGCAAGCGAAAAACGCGCAGGAACGCTGCGCGCATCTCAATTTCGCCGCACCTCGAAAAGGCAGTCGTGCCCCAGCCAGTTTCTGAGGAATGGTCCCTCATTCAGCAAGCGATCGCAGGAGATTCTTCCGCGCAGCGGCTCATTTTTTCCTGCTACACCGCAAAGCTCCAAAGGTCCGCCTACGCTATCTTGCGCAACAAAGAGGATGCAGAGGATGCGGTACAAGACGGCCTTTGTAGGGCCTATGCGAACCTGCGATCGTTTCAGGGGAGGTCCTCACTTTCGACCTGGCTCACTCGCATTGTCATCAACTCGGCTCTGATGCTTCGGCGCAGAAAAGGTAGTCGGCCCGAAGCT
Source organism: Candidatus Sulfotelmatobacter sp. (assembly GCA_036514015.1). Classification (GTDB taxonomy): domain Bacteria; phylum Acidobacteriota; class Terriglobia; order Terriglobales; family Acidobacteriaceae; genus Sulfotelmatobacter. The sequence continues at coordinate 21,561 of DATBYA010000056.1, read as the reverse complement.
TCGTTGGACGATATTTTGACGAATCAACCGGAACGATTGGCGCACCGCATGGTCGACAAGAGTCCCAACCCCGAGGAAACCTACAAAAGCACAGAATTCTTTGGACTCCTCCAGGCACAAGTTCGGCAACTTTCACCCGGATTGCGCGCGTCAATTCAGCTGTGTGGCTTCGACGGTCTGTCGCAGGCAGAATCAATGGCAGCGCTCGGAGTTCAAAAGAGCACATTCAAGTCCAGAATCTCGCGCGCACGACAGAAGCTCGCAAATGGTTTACGGCAATGTATCGAGGCGCCGCGCCGCGCGCCTGGTTTCGGCGAACGATTCGCTTCTGAACTTTGAGAACACTCGACTCCAACAATCCATCCATCACCAACAAATCGGGGAATCCGCCTTTCGCTCGGAGATAACTCGAACCGAATGAAAACGTTGGATTCGCCTACAGTTCGTGCACAGTCTCTTTTTTCGCTCCAGTCAAACGCATTGGGTCAACCGCTACGGGAGTGCCTCAATCACGAATTGCTGCGGCTAAGCTAAACCGCGGAACCCGAGCAAATTGCACTCAGATCCAAAGCACCACTTCATCAAGCGGGCGAAGGATATAGCTGCGGCGGCGGCGCTGTTGCCGGCGGAGCAGGTCGCCTGTTTTCTTCGCCGTTGTGCTCAACTTTCTGCATCGCTCTCTCCAATTCCTTCTGATGGTCTGTAAGCAACGCGTGAATCTTGCGGTGCGTTTCGTCGCTAACTGCGTGGATCTGAGGAGCAAGGTCTTCCCGCGAAGCTGTCGGATTCTTGTCGAGCAGGGCCTGAATCTTGTCCTGGTGTTCCTGGAGCAGAGGCCGCACTTGCTTTTGCTGTTTCGGGTCAGCTCCAGATCTTTGGTAAGGTGAGCAAGTTCCTGGTCGATTGATTGCGGCGTGTGGATGTGCTGAAGCTCCTGCCGCGCTGGTGGCTGCTGCTCGCCGTTGTCCTGAGCCGGGACAGAACGGGCCATGCCGAGCGGGTCGGGCGGATTGATCGAAATTCTGGGGCCCCGTCTAACTGGGACGTTTCCGCGGACAACAGCCACGATGCGCCAGAACCCTTTCTCCTAGCGCCGCTTCAGCCCGATTGCCTGGTGCCACTGCTGGGTCGTGATAGCAGGCCGGTGAGGCTACTCGTCCTGGGCCCTCGCCTCTCGGAGGACCTCGGTGGCAAGTCAAGCGGGCGTGGCGCTGGAAAACATTCACCTGGGCGAAAAGATTGCCGAACGCATCGAGGCCGAGCGGCACATGGCCCAGGAAATGGAATATGCAAAACGGGTCCAGGCGCGGTTGTTCCCCCACAGGCTCCCAGCCATGAAGACCCTTGAGTATGCCGGGTGCTGCATCCAAGCGCGCCAAGTGGGTGGCGATTATTTCGATTTCCTCGAATTACGCCCCGGTCGGCTGGCGCTCGTGCTGGCAGACATTGCGGGCAAGGGAATATCCGGCGCTCTCTTGATGGCCAATTTGCAGGCTAATCTCCGCAGCCAATATGGCGTAGCCTTGGAGGATCTCTCGCGACTGCTTAAGTCCGTGAATCAATTGTTCTACCAGAACAGCAGTGACGGCAATTACGCTACGCTATTCTTTGCCGATTACGACGATTCCAGCGGACGCCTGCGCTATGTGAATTGTGGACACTTGCCGCCTCTGCTGTTGCGCGCGGACGGAAAGCTAGAACGATTATCTTCTACGGCAACTGTGCTGGGATTATTCGAAGAATGGGAATCCTCGGTTGCGGAGGCTCAGCTTGCCGCCGGCGACACCCTGGTCCTTTATACCGACGGCGTCACAGAAGCCGAGAAAGTCCAAGACGTGCAGTTTGGCGAGTCCCGCCTGATCGAGACGATGCTTGCGCATCGCCACCTACCCGTAGGGGCCCTTCTTAAGACGATCGTCGAGGCTGTACAAAAGTTCAACGCAGGCCCGCAGGCAGATGACATCACTCTGGTGGTTGCAAAGCGTATAGCCGCTCGCGTTCTGATGGCGGCACCAGTCTGCACAGCTGCTGTGCAATAACCCATTCGTGCACAGTCGGGGGTAAAAGCTATGCTGCGGATTAGGAGGAATGTTGGGAGGTGCTTTGATCTTCTGCTGCAATAACTAGGCTAGACATGGTGATCGGCAGTTCCCTTGGGACTCAAGGTTTCTCGGACCTTATTAGAAAATTCTTGGGGGGTAAAGGGTTTTTGAATGAAGGCCTCGGAATCACCAAGTTGGGTACGTCTAACAATTTCATTGTTTGAATAACCCGACATGTAGAGGACTCGGGTATCGGGTCTTAGTTGGCGCAATTGTGTGGCTAACTCAGGGCCGGGCATACCGGGCATGATCACGTCGGTTATCAAGAGTTTGATCTGTCGGGTTTCTTCGCTGGCCAGAGCCAGTGCTCGCTGCGAGTTCTCAGCAGATAGAACCACATAACCCTGAGGTTTTAGAATATCCTCGATGAGCGATCGTACCGTTATTTCGTCTTCCACTACTAAAATGATTGGCGAGGCGACCGGAAGCGTCTCCGATTCCGTCGACTTAAACAGCGACGGCTGTTCTTCTACACGAGGCAAGTAAACCTCAAAGGTAGTTCCTCGACCTGATTGACTGTGCACCGTAATGCAGCCGCCGAGCTGTTGGACAATGCCGTACACCGTGGACAGTCCAAGCCCTGTCCCGACACCGACATCCTTCGTCGTATAGAAAGGTTCAAAGATGTGGGATAGAGTTGCCGGGTCCATGCCGGCACCCGTATCTTGAATCGTCAGCAGAACATAATTTCCGACAACTAAACCAGGCAAGCGCGATGTAAGTGCGTAGTCCACGTGAACGTCACTCGTTTTGAGCAGCAGTGTCCCGCCCCCGGGCATAGCATCCCGAGAATTTGCGGCCAAGTTTAGGATCACCTGGTCTATCTGCCCAGGATTTGCGCGCACGCGACCCAGCGCGGGATTCAGTTCGCAGATAAGTTCAATATCTTCTCCAATAATCCTTTGCAGAAGTCCCTCCGCTGCTTTGACGACAATATTCATGTCTAACACATCGGTGGGCAGCACTTGCCGCCGACTAAGCGAGAGTATTTGCGCGGTCAATTCCCGCGCTCGAAGGGCAACGCCCGTGATCTGGTGAGCCATTCTGAGCAATGGCTGATTGTGCTGCAGTTTTTCTTCTAGCATGGTGCTGTAACCCAGCACGCCAACGAGCAGATTGTTGAAATCGTGGGCAATTCCGCCGGCAAATCGTCCGAGCGCCTCCATCGTGAGCGTATGGCGAAGTTGTTCCTCGAGGCGCTTGCGTTCGCTTATGTCGCGGAAAGCCATCCGGAGTTCCAATACCCCGCTGTGGTACACCGTACTGGAATGAACTTCCACCGGGATGACCGAACCGTCTTTGCGCAACAGGGGCCATTCAGCAATCGAATGGGTGTGAGCTGAAAGGGCTTCGCCAACATCGCTATCGATTGCTTCGACTCGAGCGGAGATGATGTCGTACAACGTAAAGCGAGTGATTTCGGAGCGGCTGTAGCCGATCATCTGCAGGAACAGACGACTGGCATCAACTACCTTCTTGGTCGTCGGGTCGACGAAACAATATCCGTCCAATCCCTGTTCTGGAATTGCAGAATCGCGCGCTTCGTAACGGGGTCCGGTTCTCTCGGCCCGTTCCTGGATTGCAACGCCGTGCTCTCGAGCGGTTACAAGGTCTCGAACAAGAACGATGGCATATATCGGGAGACCACTCGGATTGCGAATTACTCTGGCACACAAATTGGACCACAACGCGATTCCGTCCTTTCGCACAATCCTTGTGTTGAGCTTGTAACCAGAACGCGCTCCGCTAACGACTTGGCATGCCAAGTTCGCACTCGTGTCGAAGTCTTCCGAGAAGGTGATATCGGCAAGATCTTTTCCGAGCAGTTCTAATCCTACGTATCCCAACATCTCTCGCAGCGTGCGGTTCGTACGGATAAATCCGCAAACCGGATCCACGAGCAGCCCACCAAAGGGCGAATCCTCTAGTGCGATATGGAATATTTTCTCGCCTTCGCATACTCCGGATTCGTTGAGACTTTGAACTCGGGTGCCCCGAACAAAACAGAAATGCCCAGAAAACACTTTTTGCCGGTCGTAGTCTTTAATCAACAGCACGCGCATTGATAAGCCGACGCGGGAAGCAGTTAAACCGTGGCTCGTGAATTCTCCGAAGTCCGACGCTTGCATCTCCCGATAGGCGCGCATGGCTTCGGCGATATCTTCCGGGTGGAGGATCGATTTCCAGTCCGAACCGATCAAATCAGTGGATCGATGGCCGAAGGACCTAACATAGGTGTCGTCCGCGCTCAGATAACGCCCTTGCCTGTCTACGCGCGCCGTGCCTTGAAGCATGTGACATGCATGTTGCCCATGCGTCGTGACATCTTGTAACGGATTCATAGGAGTCCAAAAACCACTTGCAAACATACCGTCAACAGAATTGCTCCTTGAATGAAGAGCTGAGTAGCGCCTGGAATCTGTTGGGCGATCAAATCGAATGTTCAGTGGTGCGGCGAAATCAAACAGTTTACGTTCTGTGCGCGCCACAGTGAAGGAAACGCAGCAGCGGGTCCCAAGCGGATTCTATATACCAAGATATGTTATAGCTTCGCAAGGCCAAATTGGACGGCTGGAGCAACAATTGTGTTGCGAAGTGCTTTATAATCATTTCGCACTTCATGTCGGGGCGTAGCGCAGCCTGGTAGCGCGCCTGCCTTGGGCGCAGGAGGTCCGCGGTTCAAATCCGCGCGCCCCGACCAAACACATCTCGCGTCTTTTCTTTTGGTTAATGAAGGTTCCTTTCACTCAAAAGTCATCTTGTGGAATTCTGGCAGACGGGAGTTCTCATTTGCCAAGTCGTTTAGTTTCCGAGAGTTCGCGACATGACCAACTTGCAAAAACACGAGGATGCAGGAGTGCTATTAAGAAACTATTGAACGGACGCAAGTTAATCGCCCGCGATCTGGCAAGTATGGGGGAAATTCGGGGGATCCTGCGCTTTCCCTTCTCATTGATCTTCGGAAATGCAAATCAGTAAATCCCGCGCTAGGCTCAACTCGGGATTCGCCGTGACTCTCAATTGCTTCCTCATTCGTTGGTTGAACCTGGGAGTACGAGATCTTGGCGGCGGTTTGCTAATTCACCTTGGCCTGCTCGCACAGACCGATTTTCGTTTCTTTTGTTTGCGTTAGATACTTCCTGGTTGCAGTGAAACACCGTCATTGTAGGCATTCGTCGATCAAGAGTTTCACTGTCAATCCGCGAGAGCACGACGACGGCGCGTTACGCGAAGCGGTTTTTGCCTGGCCCAAGAACGAGAAGCCGGACGCCCTCGGCGCGGAAACGCTTGGACATAAAGCGGAGCGAGCTCGACCTTCTCTCGATCCAGAGCTGGGTAACCCTCGAGGATCTCTTCTGGTCTCGCTCCGTGGGTTAACATGTCAGCAATGAGTTCGACCGGGATGCGCGTCCCACGGTACACGGGCGTACCGCGCATGGTGTCAGGGTCGGAAACAATCATGCCCTCGGCACGCTCAAGTTTCCTTAGGTCCAAGTCGAGATCCAGCCGCACCGACTTCACTTGAATTACTACGGCTGAGCCCTCTGTAAGAACCACAGCGTCAACTTCGGGAGACGATTCAATTTTCTTGGCGATTGCTCGGCGAGAGGCAAGTGGCAAGAGCCGCACACCCTCCGCTTCGAGACGGAGATACAATACTTGCCCGCGACTAAGCATCCGTTGGATGGAGCGGCCAGTGCGGAGCCGCCGCGGCCGAATGAGCCGACGTTCGATGAGTTTATGAACGGCAGGAAGCGGCAGATTCGTAACAGCCGAAGCCTGTGCCGGAGTATATTCTGTGGTGTTCATTCACTTATTCTACCCCAAACGGGACAGAATTAACAGAACAGCGTGGATGGTTGCAGAGTTTGTGGAAGTTATTGAAAGAGAAGAAAATTTGGGTGCGGGGGCCTGCAACCATCCGAATGCCTTTTAGCTTGGAACGGATCCGTCTCGCCGCATAGCCAGCGTGCAAAGTCATAGGTTGGCGATTACTTTGCCGACCAACAGCCCTTAGACGTAAGTCCATAGATAGCAGCTGACCTATTCTTGTCGGGAAAGGTGAGAGTCGCCTCCGGCATTTTGTGCTAGCATCCGCGGCACATCTGAAAGGAAAATCCAAATGAGTGTCCCCCAAAGGTTTCTCTCATTTGTGCTGGCATGCGCTTCGAGCGCAATAGTGGCTCGCGCCCAATCTCAGACAACGCCCAGCCCAGAAGTGAAGAAGCTGGCAGTAATGGTTGGCAAGTTTACGATCGAAGATGAATTGAAAGCAGGGTTTATGGGGCCGAACTCGCCAGCGATGAAATTCAGTGGCATTGACGATTGCAGATGGACGGCAGATGGCTTCGCCGTGATCTGCGAGACAGTACTCTATAGACCCGGGAGTAAATACTCGGACACCTCCTTCGTCTACTACGATCCAACTTCCAAGACATAGCGATACCACGCAGTTGACAGTTCAGGAGGATCAGAAGACAAGACTGGAACGGTGAGCGGCGACGTATGGACTTGGCTTGGGGACAGCGTCTTTGGCGGGAAGGTGTATCACACCCGGTACACCATGAAGGTTGTTTCACCGGATTCCTACGAATACTCCGATGAGTCGGGCGAGAGCGAGAATTCCATGAAGGTGTTCGTGAGCGGGAAGGAGACACGCGTCGCGGCCACCAAGCCCGAGAAACCGCAACCAGTGCAGGCTGGCGCAACCCCATTGCCGCTGGAGAAAAATGAAGGCGAGACGCGTCTCTGGCGGCCCGAGTCGGGAGAGGTTGACCCCGGGGGATTCATTCTCAAGGTCACTCCCAAAGCCAATGGCTCCGAGCATCTTGTGCTCGTTGGCGGAGAAGACATGCCCCCCGGCGCAGCCATACCAACCCATAAACATCTTGAGCAGGACGAGATCGTGCTTATCGAGAAAGGCACCATCCACGCTCATGTTGGAGATCAGGAGCGCGATCTGCATGCGGGAGGAATGGTGTTCATTCCGCAGCATACGTGGGTCGGCCTGAAGAACACCGGCACCGAACTCGCCAGCATAGTCGCCATATTCTCGGCCCCGGGATTCGAGGATCATCTGCGCTGCGAATCAGTTCCGGCGGGAGAAAAGCCGACTACAATCTCCCTCGCCGAAGAGAATGAATGCGACCGACTAGGCCACGCCGTCTATCGCGAACGTGCAGAAAAGGACCCCGACAAATGAAAAGAGGTGTCCGAGTGGTGCGCCTGAATCTGTCTGCTCCAGCACAAATTTGTCGACTGTGACTGCTGAAATCTTGCCCGGAAGCGTGATGTAGACGGAGGCCGAACTCCGCTGATTGGCGTCTAACTCAGCGGCCCGCTGCCCGCCGCCTCAATTCGTCTACACCATCATCATCATCCGCGCTGGGAGAAACCTCCTAGTGACCGACACCTCGGCCCCCCACCCACCGTTAGAACCTTGATGCCGCATCGTACGCCTGGCCAGCGGCTTCGTTGAACACGATTGCCGTGAGCGACATCGGTCAGATCAGCCGGCCCACCCGATCGGTCAGCGACCAATCGTGTCCTGTGATCGCACCGGATAGGCGGTGCGGGCCGCAGGTTGATTGCTGGGATTTGGTCTATGCCGGTACTTGTACGGGCGACGTCAAGTGTGAGGTAATGTGACGATGAACCGACGCGATTTTCTTTCTGCCGCTGTCGCTGCAGCCGGATTTGCACTCTCGAGGTCGGGCTTTGAGAGGAAGAGCGGATCTTCCCTTTTAAGCTGCAAAGAACGCGTCGAGCGGGCTTTGCTTGGGCAGGACGTCGACCGTCCTCCGTATACGTTTTACCACCACTATGCGAGGCCGACAGCACAACTCGAAGCACAGGACCACCTCGATTTTCATCGTACGTACAAGACGGACATCGTGAAGGTGATGAACGACTTCGACTATCCGAAGTCAAAAACCGGCAGGTGGTACGACCTAAAGCCGTTGGATTCACCCTATCCGAATCAATTGGAAACCCTCCGACGGGTTCGCGACGGGCTCGATGGTGACGCGTACTTTATTGATACGATCTACGGTCCCTACATGACGGCCATGATCCTATATCAGTCACAGCCGCAGGTTGCGAATCAGCCGAAGTCGGACGACTTCCAAGATGAACAGATCAAGAGCCTCCGTGACTTTCAGCGACAGAATCCGGACGCATGGCACAACGCGCTCGATGCGATCACGCAATCAACAATCAATCACATCCGAAACAGCAAGGAGGTTGGGGCGTCTGGCGCGCTCGTGAGCATTTTCAACGCAGAGAGCAAGTTCGGCTCTGTCGGGGACTATCAGAAATACACTCGTCCCTATGACAAGCGGGTTTTCGATGCGCTCGCTGACACAAAGTTGACTGTGCTCCATTTACATTATTTGGAAAGGCCGTACCTCGACCAGTTCAAGGACTTCAATGCGCCCGTTCTTCAATACTCGGTGAAGACCAGTGGCATTCCCATCTCGGAGGTTCGTCAGAAGTACTCGCAGCCCATACTTGGTGGAGTTGACGAGATCGACTATCGCAAACTCACGACGGAAGAAATTCGTTCTCAATGGAAGGACGCGAGATCGCAGGCCGGAGCAAAGTACGTCGCTGCACCAGGCTGCTCCGTCCCGAATGATTCTACCTCGGATGAGCTGGCGCGCTTTCCCAAGTCCCTTGGGATCTAGGCTCCGACTGATTCGCGGGGGCAGACCAAAGGAATCCAGCTGGGCCGGTGAAAAGGCGCGCCCCGATCGGGCCGCTTCATTTTTTCCATTGTTGCCCTGTCTCAGATTCTTGCAGGCCATGCGAGACGAATAGCAATCGAAAGATCGGTGTGCGCACTGTGTTTGTAAGGACCGAATCAAACCCATTTTTGTTAATTTGCGGCCAGCTGCTGTGGCTGCAACCCCTGCAAGCTTAGCGCGCTATGCTTTGTTCAACCGGCGATCAAGCTACAACGGTTCGCTAGACCGTTGGACAAAAAGACCGCGCTTTGATTTAGGAATTCCACAATTGTGCTCAAGCAGGTGAACATTGCAAAAGACAATCGTAAGAACAGTCGGAAGTCTTTTCTTGATGATCCTCTTCACGGGCACTTCCCTATACGCACGGGAACCGCAGCCGCGGAGATGGACAGAACAGGAAGCTAACCAGTGGTACGAGAAGCAAGCGTGGCTCGTAGGCACTAACTACATACATGCCTATGCCATCGACCAGCTGGAAATGTGGCAGGCCGATACGTTTGACCCAAAGCGCATTGACCTGGAGTTCAGCTGGGCCGAATCCATCGGCTTCAACACCATGCGCGTGTTTCTGCACGACCTTCTTTGGCAACAAGACCCCCAGGGGTTTAAGCAGCGCATCGATACGTTCCTGCAAATTGCAGACAGGCATCACATCAAACCCCTTTTCGTTCTGTTCGATTCCTGTTGGGATCCCGATCCGCGGCTTGGAAAGCAGCGTGAACCACGCCCAGGGGTTCACAATTCGGGATGGGTACAAAGTCCCCGTGCCGAAGCGTCGCAGGATTCTTCGCAATATCCTCGCCTGGAAGCCTATGTAAAGGGGGTGGTCGGAGCTTTTGCAAAAGATCAACGCGTTTTAGGTTGGGACGTCTGGAACGAGCCGGATAACACAAACCGGGGAAGCTACGGCGACTTGGAGCCATCGAATAAAATCGCATTGATTCTCGTCCTTCTCCCGAAAGTGTTCAACTGGGTGCGTGAAGCGCGTCCCACTCAGCCTCTGACGAGTGGCGTTTGGAAGGGCGGCTGGTCCTCGCCGGAGAAATTGGACGCGATGGAGAAGATACAAATTGAAATGTCGGACGTAATTTCGTTCCACAGCTACGATAAGCCCGAGGAGTTCGGACGGCGCATCGTCTGGCTGCGGCCTTATGGTCGCCCCATTATTTGCACCGAATATATGGCTCGCGGAAATGGCAGCACCTTTCAGGGTTCGCTGCCGATCGCCAAGAAATACGATGTTGCTGCCTTCAACTGGGGCTTTGTTGCCGGGAAGACGCAAACGTATCTTCCTTGGGACTCTTGGCAGCGTCCTTACATCGACCGCCGACCCGCCATCTGGTTCCACGACATTTTTCGCACCGATGGCACTCCTTATCAGCAGGATGAAATAGACTTCCTTCGCGCGATTATCGTAGTGCGCCGTGAAAATGTGGTTCATGTCCCCTGTCATTCATCGATTCTCGGTAGGGCGTATTCCGAACATTTGATCTGATTTCGTGCGTATCCGCTAGACAGGAGGTCGGAGGTCGCAACCCATTTGGTTTCCCAGAGTTCGCGGCATGACGAATTTGTAAAAACATGGGAAGGCAGGAGCGCTCTTCAGAAATTATCGAATGGAGGCGCGTTGAGCGCACACCCAGTGGCCAGTATGGGGAAAATTCAGGGGACCCTGTGCATTTATCGTTCACTGATCTGGTCGAAGGCCGGTCGATGCTCATGTTAGGAAACGCGGTCCGCTCGGCTGTTCTCTGGATTGTTTTTTGTCCACCCAACAAGGCGGGGCGCGGGATCACTTCAACCTTTCGATTAACAGCCCTTCGAAAGGCTCGATAACACTCGGCCGGAGCGGATGTTTTTCGAGGCGCGAAGAACATGCTCGCCGGGCATCAACAGAAGATTCAGGCCGAGCGGGACCCGAAGTTGGAGACGGCAAGGGAACAGGGTGCGAACCGACGCCACTGGGCCGCGTGACGCGGTTAACTTGCGGTTTGCCGACGACCCGGGAGCAATCCGCTAGAAATGAGCCTTTGAATCTGAGGTCGCGGCACCTACCCCGTATGAAATAAGGTCGTTTCTGGATTGATTGAAGCACGGGAATCTGAATACGGTCGCATTGTTCGTTATCAATAGGAGATTGTCATTTCCGATCAGCGATTGTTGTTTCCGCAATTGGAGACGAAAGCTAAAGTGCCGGTCCCACAAGGCTTTGGATACATGCCAGAGCTGATCGACAAGGCAGAAGAGGATGAATTAGCGATCGCCCTCGGTACTTTAGCTTTGAAGCCTTTTGAGTTTCATGGCCATCTCGGAAATCGACGCGTAGTTTCCTTCGGCCTCCGTTATGATTACGCTCGACGGGGAGTCGAGTTAAGCGATCCCCCACCGCGATTTCTGGATGACCTCCGGCCAAAGATCGCTAGGTTCGCTGGTCGTGAAGCTGGGGAGTTCGTGCAGATTGGAGTGAATGAATACAGACCCGGGGCAGGAATTGGATGGCACCGGGACAAACCGGAATTCGGTGATGTGGTGAGTGTGTCGCTACTTTACCCTGCTAAAATGCGTTTCAGAATCTCAAAAAACAACCGATGGATCAGGACATCGCACATCCTAGAGCCACGGTCCGTATACATATTGACTGGGGAGGCCCGCGAAGTTTGGGAGCACAGTATTCCACCGCTAACCTCGCTGCGCTACTCGCTAACTTTCCGTACGCTCTCTCCTCGGGCTCCGAGTTACTTGCGCAGCGATTGAGGAATCGGCGGACTGAAACATGTCTGGTCGGAATCGCCGTCAGGGGGCTAGCCGCGACGGGTCTGATAACGCCCTCCTTCGAATCTTTTTGTTGGCCAATCGCTTTAATCCCTCATCCTGTGTCCATCAAAAACCGATTGCGCTGCAGATGGCTAGTTCGCATTAGAGTTTTCGCGAACATTGTTCGCCCAGCTGAGAAGTTCGTCCCGCGTCATAAAATTCAAAATCCGTTCCCTTTTGATGCCTGCGAGCATTGCGGAAGCTGCTCCCAGTTGTATGAAGGGTAGTTGAGAAGGTCCATGAGAGTCCGTACCCAGAGAAATACGGCATCCCGCCTTCTTAGCAAGAGCGACTAAGTCGGGACTCAAATCCTGCCGATCGGGATAAGCATCGATTTCGAGCGCCTTGTCCAGTTCCGCCGCGGTTCCGAAAATTCGGGGCCAATCGGCGCTCAAGCCCAGCCGATAGTTGTAAATTCGTCCGCGCGGATGTCCCAGGATCTGAATCGCGGGATTACGCAGGGCGGCAAGATAACGCTCCGTCTGGTCTTCCGTTTTGCGCAGTGACGAATGAAAACACCCGAGGACGATGTCCAGTTCTGCAAGGACAGTTTCCTCCATATCGCCTTGACCAGAGGGATTGAGATTCAGCTCAATTGAGCGCAACACTCGAAGTTGTTGGCCCCAGTCCTTCAGCGATTCATTTATTTCGCTGATTTCCTCTGCCTGTCGCTGGAGCTGTTCTTCGTTGATGCCACCAGCGATTTTGAGACCCTTTGAATGATCCGTGATGGAGATGTATTCGTAGTTGCGCTGCAGCGCGGCTTCCGCCATATCCCGAATTGAACCTGAACCATCGCTCCACAGGCTATGCATCTGCAAGTCGCCCCTGATCCCGCGTAACCAAGCTGGCTTACTTGCTAAGGCGGCCTGAGCCTCCGTTATCGCCATGAATCCAGACCGAATCCGAGGAACTTGCGGAAGAGGCGGGGGATCGTCTATCCAGTTCTGAATACGCTTTTCAAGAAACGGCCCGACCCCTGAAAACTCGGTGAGGGAGCGATGTTGGCGCACAAGTTCATAGGCCTCTTCCGGCCACAAATAGGCGCGCCGCGAGGCCCTGCGATAAGGTTTCTGTAGTGGCTGCCGTGCGGTTTCGGATTCAGTAGCTAGGAGGTTGGCGATATCCGCGTTCTTCAATAGTTGGGATCGACTGGTCAATGGTATCGGCCTCTTCCATGTCAGCCTCTATTCGGTTTCTAATAACGGATCCTCTAAATATGCTCAAACGCTAGCTTTTTTATTTTAGGGGGTCTATCCAGCGATGAAGGTAGTTTGTGCCTGAGCCCATGGTATTTACGGCTGGCTCCTGGCCAAATATGAAAAATAACTACCAATATAGTTGTATAGCAATCGCTTGCCATCCTCGGTAACCTAATATGCCGAATCGTGAGAAGTTCAATGCAGTCGAATGGTGTGGAATTGCGATGACGCTGCCGATCAAGACCAGCTATCGACCGATGGAAGCCGAACCTGCTGCGGAACTGCCAAAAGGTCCGCAATGGCAATATGAGCCCAAGTGGGACGGATTCCGGTGCCTGGCATTCCGGGACGGCGGAAGGATCCAGTTACAGTCAAAATCGCAAAAACCACTGTCTCGCTATTTTCCTGAACTCGTTGAATCTCTGGCGGCCTTAAAGGCCCAATCGTTTGTGCTTGACGGAGAAATTGTGATTCCGGTGGACGGACATCTGTCCTTTGATAAGTTGCTGATGCGAATTCACCCAGCCGCGAGCCGGATTCAGAAATTGAGTCGAGAAACGCCGTGCGTATTTATCATTTTCGACTTGTTAGTCGATGATAAGAGCAAGAGCCTGGTAGGCCTTCCTCTTGGCAAGAGACGTGAAAAACTAGATGCATTTATCGGGAGCTTCGGAAACGGAAAGGGATCGTTAGAGATTTCTCCTGTGACGGATGACGTTAAGGAAGCACGGAAGTGGTTCCGCATGGGCACAGGTCTTGACGGGATTGTCGCCAAACGCAGGGATTTGCCCTACCAATCGGGCCGGCGTACCGGTATGCAAAAAATCAAGAAACAGCGCACAGCCGACTGCGTTGTGGGCGGTTTCCGCTATTTGGAGAAGAAACCCCTGATAGGGTCGCTGCTACTCGGGCTTTTTAATGATAATGGACTGCTGGATCACGTCGGATTTACCTCCTCGATTCACAACGACGAACGATCTGCATTAACGAAAAAGGTCGAGGCTTTGATCAAGCCTCCCGGCTTCACAGGTAAAGTGCCTGGGGGCCCGAGCCGCTGGAGTACCAAGCACTCCTCGGAATGGGAACCCCTTGAAACAAGACTCGTGGTTGAGGTCCAGTTTGACCACTTCACGGGCGGACGTTTTCGCCATGGCACGAAGTTTCTACGCTGGCGCGCCGACAAGGCTCCCAAGGCTTGCACCATGGAGCAAGTACGGCGCGAGAGTCGCTCTGCGCTCGGGTTGCTGTAGGTTATGAAATTGCAAGTCCTCAGCTGGGGGCGAGTTCTCGCATGTCAAAAGCACGATTAACTGAAGGCCCGGAACAGAAAAAGACTCCTTCCTTCTTGTTCGACTTAGATGGAACCCTGCTGGATAGCGCGTATGAACACGTGATGGCCTGGCGAGAAGCTCTAATCAAAGAGGACATTTACGTACCGAATGCCAGGATTCACCGCTGTGTCGGGATGAGCGGCAAATTGATGCTGCGTACGATTTTCAAAGAATTGGGGAGTAGGGTCAGCCAACACCAACTAGAGCGTCTCGAAGCAATACATAAGACGAGATTCGAGCGCCGACTGAAATCAATTCGAGTTCTCCCTGGTGCTCGTGAACTACTCAAATATCTAACCCAAGCGGGCGTTCGATGGGCAATTGCAACCGGAGGAGATCAACGAACTGTCACCAAAATGATTAAACCCCTTCATGTCCCTTCAGGCACTCCAATCGTTACTGGCGATCACGTCGCGCAAGCAAAGCCGGACCCAGATGTATTTCTTACAGCTGCTGGTCGCCTCGGTGTGGCGCTGGGAGATTGCGTTGTCGTTGGCGATAGTGTTTGGGATCTGCTAGCGGCGGGTAGATCAAAAGCTCTGGGAGTTGGCCTGCTTTCCGGCGGATACGGCGAAGCGGAACTGATTCAAGCAGGTGCCTACCGGGTTTATGAGAATCCTGCAGACTTGCTAGAGCACATAGCTGAAATGGGCATCGAACCTCAGTAGATATTTTATTGCACCACGGTGCCGTGAATGCACCGGAGAACGTTTCAACAATTCAGAGTTAGAAACTCTTATGGCCCTTGAAGAATACAAACGGAAACGTGATTTCAAAAAAACACCGGAGCCACCGCCGGAAAAAACAGCGTCGCGCAAGGATTTTTCCTACTTCATTCAAAAGCACGATGCGACACGCCTGCACTTCGATCTTCGCCTGGAGCTAGACGGCGTTTTGCTAAGTTGGGCCGTCACCAAAGGCCCTAGCCTCAATCCTTCCGATAAGCGCCTGGCCGTGCGTACCGAAGATCATCCCCTGTCGTATGGGACGTTCGAGGGCACCATCCCGAAGGGCCAGTACGGCGGCGGTACCGTCATGCTCTGGGATCGAGGAAGCTGGGAACCAAAAAGCGATGCGCATGCTGGTTTAAAAAAAGGACATCTAGCTTTTACGCTCCGCGGCGAGCGCCTCAAGGGCGGCTGGGACCTTATCCGCATGCGAGGTGATGAAAAAAGGGAGAACTGGCTGCTCATCAAGGAAAAGGATCATGAAGCCCTCAGCAAGGGCGCAGCCGGTAAATTCCTGGAACAAGAAGCGACAAGTATTTCTACGCTCCGTTCGATGGACGAAATCGCTGTCGACGCCCCGCCAGAACCAGAGACCAAAGCGCGCGGCAAGGCAATTAACAAGTTGTTGGCAGATTATCCGGACGTCGAACTCGCCACACTGGTTGACGCTCCGCCCGATGGCGAGCAATGGTTGCACGAAATAAAGTTTGACGGCTACCGGCTCCTGGCATTCCTAGCGGACGGCGAAGTGCGTCTTCGCACGCGCAATAGTAATGACTGGACGCACAAATTCCCCGCCCTCCGTGCATCGGTTGCAAAGCTAAAAGCTAAATCGGCTGTTTTGGACCTGGAAGCCGTGGTCCTGGACGGCGCTGGCAAAAGCAGTTTCCAGGCCATGCAGCAAGCGCTGGGCGAGGGCGGCAATCGCCAATCCATTCGAGGCTACGTTTTCGATCTCCTTTATCTCGACGGGAGAGACATCGCTCACCAGCCGCTCACAGCCCGCAAGAAAGCGCTCGCAGTTCTTCTGAAAAAGTCTGCTGGCGCCAATTATCTACACTACAGCGACCACGTGGCCGGCCACGGGGCCGACATGATCGCTAAATCCTGCTCCATGGGGCTCGAAGGCATCGTGTCCAAGTTGGCGAATTCCCCATACCAGCCCGGACGCCAGGAAAGCTGGCTCAAAGCAAAGTGCCTCAAACGCCAGGAATTTGTGATTATCGGCTATACCGCCGCCCGAAAGGGCGGTCGCGCCATCGGGGCCTTGCACCTTGGCTACAACGGTAAAGGCGGGATGAAATACGCCGGCAAGGTGGGAACTGGTTTCAGCATGAAGGACGCGCAGGGCCTATACGACCGCCTCGGCCGACTCGCCGCGGATGCCCCAGCCATTGAAAACCTCCCGCGCAGCATCCGCAAAACCGCGCACTGGGTAAAGGCCGCACTGCTCTGCGAGGTTGCCTTCACGGAATGGACCGCCGATGGTCACATCCGCCATCCTTCGTTTCAGGGGCTGCGCGAAGATAAGGAACCCGGCGACGTCACCATGGAAATGCGTAAATCCGTAGCTAAGCTCGAGACAAAGACGGCGTCAAGCAACCTCGCCCGGAAAAGTGTCGCGCACAAAATAGCATCATCGAGCAACGACGCGCCCAAAGCCGCATCGCCAAACGGCAAGATCGAAGTTTTGGGAGTCACAATTTCGCATCCAGATCGCCTGATCTTCAAAGATCCGCCGGTCAGCAAAGGCGAGCTCGCCGAATTCTACGCCGCTGCCTCGCAATGGATGTTGAAGGATATCGCAGACCATCCCGTCAGCTTGCTGCGCTGTCCTAAGGGCACGTCGGGCGACTGTTTTTATCAACGCAACCGCGGCACCGGTCTGGGACCGGACGTCAAACCGTTCCGCTGGCGGCACAAAGGGAAGTCGTACGAATATCTTTATATCGAAAACGACAAAGGCCTGATCGAGTTCGTCCAGATGGGCGCAATCGAACTGCATCCCTGGGGCGCGTCCGTCAACCACATCGATTACCCGGACCGCCTGATTTTCGATCTCGATCCCGACGAGCAAGTTCCCTTCGAGGCTGTGAAACTAGCCGCGCGTGATTTGCGTCGTCGCCTGAGGGCCAAAGGCCTCGAAAGCTTCTTAAAGTGCACCGGTGGCAAAGGACTGCACGTTAAAGTTCCGCTCGCGGAAAAAGATAACTGGGAAAAAGTAAAGTCCTTCGGAGCCGCAGTCGCTCAGGAGATGGTTCAGGATGTGCCGGAAGCTTACGTGTCAACGATGAGCAAGGCAAAGCGTAAGGGGAAAATCTTCGTCGATTACTTCCGAAATGATTACACAGCCACGGCAATTGCCGATTTCGCGGTCCGCGCTCGTCCTGGTGCGCCGGTTGCCATTCCGTTTGAATGGCAAGAGCTTGGCAAATTGAGGTCCGCCAATCAATTTACGATAAGAGAGGTCCTGAAACGTCTTAAGAAATTCCGACCCGAGCCCGGCCGATACGACAAACGTCAGAAATTGCCTGCCTGATTTCGAGTCGTGGAGCATGCGCATGGACGAGGGTCTCATTGGAAATACAGGGCATTCTGACGCATAAAGGATGTCGCATTCTTTATCGCATAACCTTGTCGGTCGTTGTTGAAGTAAGCCCAAACACGAACTGCGCCACTTTTTCGGATACGGCCCGTCCAGACAGCCAATTCTTTTGCAGAATAATCGTGCCGGTACCATTGGCTCACGCCGTGGAAACGAATGTAAAGATCATCGGCTGTCTTAATCAACTGATCCGGAAGCTTCGGACTGCTAACAGAGCAAAAAATGGTACCGGTTTTGCGAAAAGCTCCAAAGACAGTCTGATTCCACCAGCTGGCATGGCGGAACTCTATGACGTTGCGCCGATTATGATCAAGTTGGAGCAAAATGGCCTTTAGTCTCGCTGGCGTGTAATGGAAGCTTGGCGGCAGCTGGAACAAGAAGCAACCCATCATCGGACCAAGCAGGTCGGCAATAAAACAAAAGTCAGCGATCAGTCGTTTTGTTCCCTGGAAGCGTTTGATGTGCGTGATTAATTCGCATACTTTGACGGTGTAGATGAAGTTCTTCCGTGTCGCTTGTTGCCGCCAAGATTGGACGGTAGCCACGGTTGGCCAAGAATAGAAAGGAGCATTCAATTCGACAGTTCTAAAATGGTCCGCATAATAAGCGAACCACTGTTTAGTTGGAATGTCCTTGGGGTAAAAGGCAACCCCCCAATGCCAATAAAACCAACCTGAACAGCCGACATTCAGTCGAGGCGTATGCGCTGCGTCAGACGTAAGCAAACCTGGAAGTAGTCCTTGTCGGTCTGCTGTTAGCCGGGCTTCGCGCATTTTTTCTGCACGAATGATGTTAGCTTCTCGCTGTCTGGCCCGGCGTATTTCTCGGCGAGCTTGGCGTTCAGCACGTGTGAGGGTCGGTTTATCAGTCATATCGGCCCTCTTTAGTCATACGGAACTAGGGACGGGACGGCGAATGGCGGATTACTCAAAATAGCGATAACTGTCGCTGGGACGAGCGCGCCCCATGGGGCTCATCGCAGACACTTCTGCCGTCAAGTTCCTTCGAAATCGAGTTTTCATGGCGGATGATCTCATCAAATCGAGCAGAAGCATTCGACCGTTTCTCGATGGCACGAGCAAATTGATCGAGCCTTCTGAATCCGTCGAGTTTTGCTGTGTCGCCCAATTTTGCGGAGCCCAGAGCCTTGCGCATCACAGAGAGAGATTCGTCATACGTCTTTAGCGGCACGGGGAAAGGATGTCGATCCTTGCCTCCTAACGCGAACGAAAATCGCGCGGGATCGGAAAAACGGGTTGGAACTCCGTGGACAACTTCGGCAATGAGGGCGAGCGACTGAAGGGTGCGAGGCCCCAGTTTTTCGATAAGAAGCAATGAAGCGAAGTCTCGGAGGTCACGCTCGTAAGCTAGAGCGAGGACCGCCCCGAGCCGCTTCAAATCAACGTTGGGTTCGCGTACATCGTGGTGTACTGGCATGACCAACTTCCGTATTTCATGCAGTATTTTCTCAGGCTTCTCATGAACGATTTCAAGCATTGCGTTCTGCGCCGGTTTAGCCTGCCCGTCGACCAAATTCATGAGCGTGCCCTGGTGCTCGCCCACGATTCCGGTGTGCGGATCGGACGTGAAGTCACGGACGGTTCTTGAATGCCAATGGTAGCGACGGGCCAAGCCGGAAGCACTGTTCATCCCCTGCTGCACGACGACCCATTCACCTTCGGTATTTACGATGAATGCGTGCAGATAAAGCTGAAAACCGTCCGCAATTGCATTATTGTCGATCTTGGCAGTGAGTCGGCTGGCCTGGACCAACGCTTCGCCGTCCACTGCAACGCCTTCGGTGTAACTTCGAAGTTCGTCGGGTGTCTTCCTGGAATCTCGGCCCCGGCCGCCGCAAACGTAGATTCCCAATTCACGCGCGCGCGGATTAAGTCCCCGCTTTAAAGCGCCGACAACCGAGGTTGTGATTCCGGAAGAATGCCAATCCATTCCCATGACAGCCCCCAAGGCCTGAAACCAGAAAGGATCGCTTAGTCTGGAGAAAAATCCAGAGGTTCCGTAATGATGCAAAACATTTTCCGTAATCGCTGCGCCAAGCTTGGTCATACGTTCAGCAAGCCACGAAGGCACACGTCCGCCGTGAAGAGGCAAGTCCGCGAATCCAGAGCGCTCCATCAGGATTCCTATTTTAGCATCAACGCGTTTCCGCTCAGGGTCGGCGGACATATTAAGGCTCGGATAGCATTGTTCAGTCATCTACATGCTAACCGGTATAGTTGCCCCAGCCATTGCCAGGTAGGATTCAGCCCGATGGAGTCGACTTTCGAGCGCGACATGAGAATCAAAACCTCTACAGCCGTAGACCGAGCCTGGATCCATAAAATCGGCCGGGATTAGCACGGTTTCGGGCCGGGCGTGGATTAGCAGCGACTGATTACGCGGCCGGAATCTGGATACGTCGGGCATGGGGGAACATCGCTTTTCGGTAGCTGGCAGAGCCTTGTGTCGCGGCTCCGTATAAGCCCGCACCCAAGGGTCGTGAGGACTTGAGAATCCGTATTGTTATTGGTGATAGGCAACGCCATGACTGAAAATCTATATATTGGTACTTCAGGATTTACCGCCGCTGGATGGTCGCGGACTTTTTTCCCGAGAAAGCTCCCGACGCGCGACTATCTAGGCTATTACGCTAGCCGGTTCAACACGGTCGAGCTTATGAGCACTTTGTATGGTCCGCCCGCAACGTCCACGGTCAAAAACTGGTATTCGCAGACCCCCAAGGAGTTCGTTTTCGCCGTCAAGATGCCTCGGAAGATCACCCACGAAGCGGCTCTTTTAGATTGCTCGAAGGATATGGCGGATTTCTTTCGAGTAATGGACGGACTGAAAGAAAAGCTCGGTCCTATGTTGTTTAAATTTAGTTCTAGGGACATAAAGCTCTTTGGGAGCTGTGACTATTTTTTAGATCGGTTGCTCCCGCTGCTGAAAAATCTTTCCCATGTCTACCGGTTCGCCCTCTCTGTCCCAGAAGAATGGATCAGTCCGCAATTCATCAATACGATTCGTAACCATAATGTCTCGCTTGCATTTGGCGACGATGGCTGGCTCGAGAAAAGTACTTTGCATGACCGATCGTCGGATCTCGTAACCTCCGATTTTGTTTACATTCGGTGGGTGGGCGAGGGCAGGAAAATGGAACAGCGGAATAAGGCGTGGGACCGGATCATAGTGAATCGCCGCGAGGCGATATTGGGATGGACAGAATTCATAAGTAAAGAGTTGCTTCCGCGCAGCAAAGTGTTTGCGTATGCGACAAACCATTATGAAGGACACGCGCCAGGCACAGCCGAGAGCTTTCGTAGTCTCTTAGCGGATGGTAAAAACAACGCGAGATCGCAAAGTACCTTATTTGAGCAACCTTTTTTTCGTGGCGGGTGATGGCATTATATTCTGTGCAAATATTGTTCTCAGATCGACGTTTTGAGAAAGCATACCGAAGAAGCATAACCGTAGCTGGGCCTAACTTGAGGAAGAGGTTTGGATGCTCTCCCAATGCGAATCGCGCCCAAATGTATTTCATCGAAAGTCGAGGACGACGTTGGTTACAGGGGGCCTCGTGTCGATCCTCTTTCTCTTTACACTCGAAACTATCCGGATAGATCCATGGTTGAGAAACAAGTCTGACAAGGTGCCGTCAATGCTGCCAGAGGCCTTCACCGGAAGCTGGTTTCGAGCGCTGATGGTCGGTGGGATTATGTTGGCATTCCTAGTGATGTGTCAGATTCTCTTGGCCAAAGACCGCAGTCTCTCCGTTTGGACGAAAGTCGGGAAGCGGTGCTACGCAAAAGATATTTATGCAGCCCAGACAGTACCAAGCGGTAGCCCATGGATCTGCGAACACCGTTCGCGAGTGGTCCATTAGAAGTAAGACTTCACTTGATTGCATAACAACGTCGGCTCCTTAGACCCGAGTAGACTATGGTTTGTCGATGACCAAAGGCTCGGGAGAAAGGAGCCGAACATGGTCATTATAGGCGTGGATTATCACCCGAGCGACCAGTACATCGCGTTT
>DATBYA010000055.1:0-2958 GCA_036514015.1 Candidatus Sulfotelmatobacter sp. | reverse complement strand
ATCAGGCAGCGCGGCGAGCCTCCCAGTAGTCCTCGAACTGGCCATTGAGATGGCAGCAGCGGAGTGCAACGATAGCGTTGGCCCCGCGGACGGTCCAGAACATGCCGGACTGCTTGAGGCGTGAACCGATTACGGTTTTGCAGCCTGCTTCGATGACGCCGGAGCCGACAAACAGGTGCTGGCGGCGAAACTTAGGGTAACGCATGCGTTCGGCATTTCTCTCGAAGTAGGCGGTTTCGATGCGGATCTTCTCGATGACTTCTTGGTTGTTTGATTCGATGGAGCGGAGCGAGAGGACCAGTTTTTCGATTTTCCCCTTGTCCAGCATGGGTCGCTGGTGTTTCTTCATCCAAGCCTTCTGCATGATGGCGTCATTGGGGTACAACTTACGCGCCAACTCCCACAGGTGTTGGCGGGCGTGATAGAGGTCGACAATCTGAATCGCACCCGGGAAGTGCAGATCAGCAAGATTCCAGATCCATTCGGCGCCGTCGGCTAGGACGACCTTCTTTGCCGCGCGCTCCCAACCGCGCTGGTGGGCTTCCAGGTAGATTCGTTTGCCAAACTGTTCCGCCGTCTCGATGGCTCCGGTGTAGGTAGTTGAATCCGGATCGCGGATGGGGAAGCCCTCCTTGTCGTACGTGGCTTGGGTGAACACACATCCCAGCTTGACTTCCCGCGTATGCGCTGGCTCGCCGTTCGTCTTGCCCTGACGGGCCGCCGTTTCCTTCTTTACTACCGGCACTCCGGTCCCGTCCATTTCCACATAGAGAACCGGAATCGGCTTGCCAATAACGACGGGCAGATCCAGTTGGATAGCTTTCTCGATCTCCTCGCGCTCACGCTGAGCGATATCCTCTCCAACAGTTTCCGCAGTGCGCTCCACAGACTTGGTTGTCACTTGCAATCCAGCTAGAACTTCCATTTGCTGACGCCCCTGATCAAAAGGCCCCCCCTGGCCTACCATGGCTTGCATACGGCGCACTCCGGGCGAGAATTCCGTGTTCTCGATGTCCAGTTCAACATCGGCCGGGAAGTGGCCATGGTGGCAGTGTCCGCACAGGTAGTAGGGACGCGAGACTTCCACTCTACCGACCGCCGTCAGAACCGGCTTAGAACGTAACTCCTGATAGTGAGCGGTATGGCCGCAGGCACAAGACACCGTCCGTTGCTCGGCCGGTGGAACGGAAAACCGCAGCAGTTGCGTGAGGCCTGCGGCTCCGGCCCGATGCATGGCCGAGCGCAGCATCATTTCACTGGCTTCCATGTCCACCTGCCCGGTCTTGCGCCGACCATTAAACAGCACCTGCAGCCACTGGCCTACTTCGTGGGTGACCTCTTCAAGGACCGCAACAGCCGTTTTTTTTCCTCCGCTGTCCACCTGCTCTCGGACTCCAGCGGCCGCTGCTGACAGATCTTCTCGTTGACCGCGATCAGTTCCGTGCTCAGTGTATGGAATCGATGGTACTCATCGATTTCCGACTGTGCCTTGCGCAAGGCGGCGGGAGAAGGAAATGACTCGGCAACCGTCTTTCCATCCACTTTACGGGTCAATCGAATTTGCGGATCGTGTCCCGCATCGTTGCCTTTGGCGCAGTGGCAGGTGGGCTTGCCGCAGCGGCGAGCGACCGCACAGATCGAACCCTGGCGCAGATCGCCGAGGGTTGTGAGCTGACGAAGGATTTTGGAACGCTCGGTTTCCAGTTCCGACAGAGGGTTTGGCATGAGAGCAGCCTCCTTTAGCTGAGTGTATATGAACACTCAGAACGAGGAGACAAAAAAAGGAATCCCGGCTAATTACCATTCCTGTGTCGCGCACCCCGGAACAAGAGGGGTATTTACTTCTAAGTGTGAAAAGTTTATAAATTTAATGCACTCGATCGAATCAGACATAAGTTCCTGCTCGATGCCTGCCAGGGAGATGCACGGCGCAATGGATTTTTCCAGATGGATACGTCCGGTCGCCCTGGGGTGGGGTTTCTGTGCGAATTTCGGCCCTTTGAGAGCTATATACGAGATGCGCGCATTTCCAGTTGTTTCAGGGGCCGGCGGGAACACGATGGCTCTTTGTGCGGGGCTCTTTGAGATGCGGATATTGCCGCGACAAGGCTGTGCTGGCTTCAGCGCCTTGGCTTGGATGCCGCCCAATGGAACTTCCAGGCTCGTGGATGCCTTTCTCCCGGCAATGGTTCAGTCGGAATCGGGCAGCGGGATCGCCATGGGACGATACAGCTGATCCGAGGAGCGAGTTATGGCTTTATCCATAATCGGGCGAATCTTTCATAAATTTCCTGCGCCGATTCGACGCCGTATCGCCAGCTTCAAAGGGAACTGCAGGCGACTCGCGCTGAAAATGCAGATGAAGACCATCCGCGTGGACGCTTGCCTGCTCGGAGGCGACAGCGGGATGAGTTCGGCAAAGTTCGCACGGCTGGTGGGTGACATTCGCCGCGCTTCCCGCCCTATCTCCGAATGGCCGCACGTAAAACTGCTGCGCCAATACGACGTGATCGGCGATCCGCTCTGGGAGCCCGGGGTATTTGAGCAGACGGAATACTATCAAAATGCGTTGCTCAACATTGAAATATGCGGCAACTATCACGGCGCCATGAATCCGGAACAGGTCCGCTGGGGGGCGCAGAGATTCGTGGATTCTTATCGCGGATTGAACCAGACGCTTCCTCGCCAAGACGGCGAACGGTACGAGAGGGATGGAGCAGAAATCGCAGTACGCCCGGTTCTGGATTCGCGCTGTTTCCAGGTGGTTGAAGGGCACCACCGGCTGGCCATTGCGCACGCACGTGGTGTGCGCGAAGTGCGTGCAGCCATCAAGCAGCCGCCGGTGATGACGCCGGTCCAGGAGCTTTTGCTGGACGTGTTGTGGTTGAATGGCAGACATGAGCTCTATCAACCGATCGATGCGCCGGAAGTCGCCAGCTGGATACTGGTTCGTCGCTG
>DATBYA010000054.1:0-81382 GCA_036514015.1 Candidatus Sulfotelmatobacter sp. | reverse complement strand
CTGGCCTACACCACCGTACAGACCATGCTGAATGTGCTCCATCGCAAGGGTAAGGTGCGGCGAACGCTTCGTGGCAGGGCGTTCGACTACGCACCTCTGTTGACGCGTGACAAGGCAGCCAGCAATGCGATCGGGGACATGGTCGATCGCCTGTTTGGCGGCTCCGTGGATGGACTTCTGATGAGTCTGGTAAAGAGCCGGCAACTGGATCCAAGAAAGTTGGAGGAGTTGAGCAGCCTGGTAGAGCAGCACGAACGGGGCAAGAAGGGAAAAGCCGATGAATCGGATTAACGATATGGTTGTCACCTACCTGGTAAACGCCCTCTGGGTTACGTGCGTCGTCGCAGGAGTTACCGCGCTTCTTTCACGAGCGTTGCGTCGCAGCCCCGCTTCCTACCGGCATGCGTTGTGGGTTGTCGCGTTGCTGCTTGCGGTGGTGCTTCCGCTCGCCAGTCTGCGTGGCTCTGGAATCGATGACAGGCCGACGCCCAAGGCGGTTGCAGAGGCGAGCGTTGTGCAGGCTGCTGAGAAAGGCATGACTGGCACCTCATGGGCTCTTTGGCGGCGAATGCGGCGCGGCGGTGAGGCATTCCAGTTCGGCCCGCTCTGGGTTGGACTGATCGCAATGCTCTACCTGGGCTTCGTTGCCTGCCGGGCAATTCGCCTTTTTTGCGGTTGGTGGGGTCTGCGCACCATGTTGCACCAGTCAAGTGAGCCTCAGGTCCCGCCCGCGATGCGCGCCATCGTCGAGCGCTGTCAGCTGTTGTTGAACATGAGACCTGTACCCCTATTGTTGTCACGGGAAGGCCATGGGCCGGCAACGCTGGGAATCCGTAGCCCGATTCTGCTTTTGCCGGAATGGTTTTTCTCGCAAGCGTCGGAGGACGAACTCGCTGCCGTGCTGGGTCACGAACTGGCGCACATCCAGCGACACGACTTCGTTCTGAATCTGGTTTACGAACTTCTGTTCTTGCCCATCTGCTTTCATCCTGTCGCTGCTCTGATCAAGGCACGCATCGATCAAGCACGAGAATTGGCTTGCGACCAGATCGCAGCGCAATGTTTACCCTCGCCTACGCAATATGCGCGCTCCCTCTTGAGCATTGCCCGGTCCTTGGAGGTGACGCCCCGTCCGTCAACGATTGGCTATGCCTTGGGATTGTTCGACACAAACACCTTGGAGGACCGCATCATGAATCTACTCGCACAAACCAGTTACTTTCGCAAAACGTGGACACGAGTCTGGGCCCTTGGCGCATCCGCGTTCTTGGTAGCGACTTGTCTCGGACTATCGGGATTCTCCGTTCAGGTCGCTCAAAACCGGAACACAGACGCTGACCTGCAGGCATTTGTCGGCACCTGGCAGGCGAAATTCAAGGGCAAGACTTTTCAAACGATCAAGCTTGCGAAGAAGCAGGACGCGCTAACCGGAACGGTCAGTCACGCCGATATCATGGTGGACCCGAAGAGTGGGGAACTTACCGACGTTAAGGCACCCGCGGGGGATGACACGATCAGTGAAGCCAAACTGACCAACGGCACATTGCTCATCACATCTGAGGATGTCCAATTTGAAATGAAACTCACGGGAGCGAATCAGGCGCAGCTTCAGGTAGTGATCCCGCCCGAGGTCGCCGGTACGGTTCCGCCGGTCAAGCCATGGAAGTTGGAGCGAGTGAAGGCCGGGCAATGACGACGGCTGGTTCCTTGCTCCGTTGCGGAGTGCCCCCTTCATCGCGTTTCTTGCGATGAGCGGGATACTTCGTGCTTCATCCACCGCAGTGTCGCTTACACTGCCATCTGGCGCTCGATCGACGACGAGCAAGACCGAAAACACAGCGACACGTCCTTATGCTCTTGCGGCAAATCATGCGGACGCCGTTCCCTTCGGGCGCTGCTACTCTCATTAGCACTTATCGACCGGGTCGCGGGGGTGATGCAGGATCGACAGGATCCAGATCTTCCTCAGCTTGTGGGCAACTCCACGCCGGAGAAGTGTTGGCAGGCGTCGAGTAGTTTCTGCTGCCGCTCCCCATCCCGGCTGGCTGGGCTCGGTGTGCGACGTCGCATGTGATAGAAATATTCTCCCGTGATCGTCGCAGCCGGGTCATGACTGACGGCGAGCCATACCTGAGTGCGATGTCCGGCGTCCAGATCGTCCGGTGCGCCCGCGCCTCCCATCTTGGTTGCTACCCAACCGGGCTCCAGAGCATTGGAGAGAACATCCGGCCAACGGCGTGCGATCCCAAAAGCCAGAAGCACATCATGCAGTTTAGTGTCGGAGTACGCCTGTTGCCCCTCCCATGGGCGCTGCTCCCACGCGAGATCCCTCAGGCTTGCGTCGCCGCTCTTGTGGAGGCCAGAACTTAAGTAGACCAGGCGCTTGGGCTTGTTTATCAGCGCGGTTAGGATGTACGGCGCGAGTGTATTGACAACAAATACATGAGGCAGACCGTCTTCGGTTGCGATGCGTCGGGGTTCCCTGTAGCCGACACCTGCGTTGTGGATCACTGCATCGAAGGAACCGAGCGCATTGACCTGCCCGGCTAGGCTGTGCGTCTGCGCTATGCTCGTCAGATCGCCGATGAGGACTGTCTCAGCTCCGGGAACGGCGGACAGCAAAGCCCGCCGTCGCTGCTCGTTTCGAGCGTGCAGAACTACGCCGTGGCCTTGCTCGATGAGGAGTTGTGCTGCCATTCGGCCGAGCCCGTCGGAAGAACCTGTGATGAAGACACGCGCCATTATCTCTAGCCTCTTGTATATCTCCAGGCTGCCGGTATGCGGCCACCCTGTCAATGGGCGGAAAGGTTTTCTTTCTGCGTTTGTCTCTCAAAGTAGAAGGCCACGCCGAGGGCCAGAATGATAGCTGCGATGCCAAGCATCGTCAGGCCTGGAACGCCATCTGGTTCGACGATGATGACTTTTCTCGCCATCGCGATCAGAGCCACTTCGAGGACTAAGCGAACACGGATAGCATCCTTTTTGACGTATGCCTTCAACGTGTCCAGCAACTCCACGCCGATAAGGACCAGTAGGAAAAACGCGAAGATATCGAGTAGACCTTGAACCGGGATAAGAAATCGCGGAGGCTTCCAGATCGCTTCCGCAATCAAGACCCCGAGATGTATGGTCGACAGCGTCACCACCAAGATGAGGAGAATTGCGAGAGTTAGAGCAATGAACTTCTGAGCCTTGTTCAGGAGGGGTTCCATTTTGTTTTCCTATCCGGTGATCCGGTTTCGACGATAATACTTCCCCTGTGGATCAGAGTGCGATTGAAGAACTGGTAGCTAGAACCGTACTGGGCGCGCTATATGCCGGGTCCGTCTTTCGGCGACTTGGGGCCGCCGCTCAGCGCTGGGCGTCCAGCTCCGATTCGGCGACCGACGCTGGAGTCCTCTTCTTGCGGAGGGCATTTCATCGCATCGGCTAGCATGAGCGCCTCGCTGCGACAAAGTGCAATCCGCTAACCGATTCCAGTGGCTGAATCAAGGAGACTTACATCGAGAGAAGGCGCCGAAATTTCAGAAATGCCGACCCATCAGAAATACGATTTACCGTGGTGACGGGACGACGAGCCGATCGGCGCGCGTAGTATAAAATAGCGCGCGAACCGCCGCCCATAACTCCAAATGCAAACCACGCACGCTAAGCCGCGCCAGTTTAGTCCGCTCCTGCGCTATGCATTGGCAATCGCCCTCGTAGCAGCGGCGCTATTCCTGTCGCTGGCTTTGCAACTGTCGTTCGGGAATCCTTTTTGGCTTCTCTTCCCCGCGGCGGTCATTGCCAGCACGTGGTTCGGTGGGAGGGGCCCGGGTTGGCTCGCAGTCGGCTTGAGCACGTTGGCGGTTCTGTATTACTTCATTCCGCCAATCCGCTCCTTCGCCATAAAGCCACGCGATGTCCCTTTTCTTCTCGTATTCATTGCCTGTGAACTAATCGCGAATCGTGTGATTTCGTGGCGAAAGCAAACAGAAGAGTCCCTTCGGCGATCCCGAGATGAGCTGGAAGCACGGGTTGAAGAACGCACCGTCGAGCTGAAGCGCGCAAACGATGCGCTTCTCAATCAGATGGCGGAACAAAGGCGCACCGAAGAGGCTCTCCAGGTAACGCGGACCGAACTTGCTCGCGTGGTTCGGATCACTACGATCGGCGAGCTGGCGGCATCCATTGCCCACGAAGTGAATCAACCGCTGGCCGCGGTCGTGGCCAATGCTGACGCCTGCGTGGCGTGGCTCGCCCGTAACAATCCGGACCTTGTCGAGGCTCGGGCGGCAGCGGAGCGGACGACGCAAGGCGCGACGCGGGCATCCGAAGTGATTGGCCGAATTCGCTCGCTCATTAACAAGACGGCTCCCGAGAGAGCGCGGGTTCAAATCAACGACATCGTCGCGGAGGTTGTCGCTCTAGCCCATCGTCAAGCCTCGAAGAATGAGGTATCCGTCGAGACTGACCTTGCGCCGGACCTGTCTCCAATCTTTGGCGATAGGATTCAGTTGCAGCAAGTAATTCTGAATCTGATGCTGAACGGAATCGAGGCGATGACCGGCCTCAGCGGCCGCTCGCGGCGGTTGGTAATCCGATCCCAAATGCAGGACGACGCCCAGGTTCGAGTTTCCGTCGAGGACAGCGGAATCGGAGTGAAAGCGGAGATCATGGGCCGGCTTTTCGAGCCGTTCTTTACGACTCGATCGCAAGGCATAGGGATGGGGTTGCCCATCAGTCGCTCGATCGTTGAAGCGCATGGCGGCAGGTTGTGGGCCGAATCGACCGTGAATCAAGGATCCGTCTTTCAGTTCACTTTGCCTAGGGGAGGAGAT
Organism: Candidatus Sulfotelmatobacter sp.; assembly: GCA_036514015.1. Classification (GTDB taxonomy): domain Bacteria; phylum Acidobacteriota; class Terriglobia; order Terriglobales; family Acidobacteriaceae; genus Sulfotelmatobacter. Next base: position 76,562 of record DATBYA010000054.1, on the reverse strand, counting down.
GCCGCCGCATGAAGGAAACGGAGCCGATTGTATTCGTGATTGATGATGACGCGTTGATTCGCGATGGCATCCGCAGCCTCATCAAGTCCATCGGCCTCCGCGCAGAGACTTTCGCTTCCGCACAAGACTTCATGCTAGCCAAGCGCCCGGATGCGCCCGCCTGTCTTGTCCTCGACGTGCGGATGCCAGGTCTGAACGGCCTTGACCTTCAGCGCAAATTGAACGAAGCGAACATCCACCTTCCAATCATTTTCATTACCGGGCACGGCGATATTCCGATGTCTGTGCGTGCGATGAAAGAAGGAGCACTGGAGTTCTTGACCAAGCCGGTTCGCGGCCAGGACTTGCTGGACGCGGTTCAGAAGGCCGTCGCTCACGATCGCGGACTCCGGAGCGAGCGTGCGGAGTTGGCGAACATTCGCGAACGCTTCGACTCTCTCACGCCTCGCGAAACGGAAGTGCTGAACTTGGTGGTCGCGGGACTGCTTAACAAGCAGATTGCGTATGAACTCGGGACCAGTGAGCTGACCGTTAAGACGCATCGCGCACACGTCATGGAGAAGACACAGGCCGACTCTCTGGCGCATCTCGTCCGAATGTCTGAGAAGCTTAAGAGCTCGCTTCGAAAGTGATCACCCCTCTCCTCCTAAAGCAGGATGGTATTCAAGTCTCCGAATTGTTAGCCTCCAATCCGTAAGACGCTTCATCGAACGGCAGATTGGACGATTCAAGTGAACGAGACACTACCCAAGACCGGCGTCATCACAATTGTTGACGATGACGAGCCCCTTCGTGAGGCGCTGGGAAGCGTATTGAAGGCCGCTGGCTTTGTGACAGATGCCTTCGCCTCTGCCGAAGAGTTTCTTGATTCACCCCAACGGAGCAAGACTAGCTGTTTGATCCTTGACGTGCGCTTGCCAGGGATCAGCGGCATCGAATTGCAGCGACGGTTGCTCGATGCCAACAGCGATTTTCCAGTCATTTTCGTTACCGCCCACGGGGACGGGGCCCTTCGCGATTTGGTGTTGAAAGCCGGAGCCGCCGGCTTCTTGAATAAGCCAGTACGAAGCGAAACACTGCTGAAGGAAATTCACGCAGCACTCGACAGGTGTGACACCGATCAACATTCGTAACAAAAGCTATTGAGGAGGCTAGACATGCTCTCTGCTCAGCTACCCGGCACGATCGACGAGAACAGCTTCGTCTTCCAGAGTGGAAACACTTCCTACGAACCCCCCGCCGCATTCGATGGAATTGTAGGGGAGAGCGCTGTATGGAAGGCTGTGCTGGAAGAAGTGCGGCTGGTTGCGCCAACCGACTCCACCGTTCTAATTCTGGGTGAAACCGGGACCGGCAAGGAACTGATTGCCCGCGCCATTCATGCTAAATCGAAGCGATCGACGCGCCCATTTATTCGCGTGAACTGCGCGGCAATCCCGCCGTCACTGATCGCGTCCGAACTGTTTGGTCATGAGAAAGGCGCCTTTACTGGGGCGCTCCAGCGACGCCTCGGCCGTTTTGAAGCAGCCAATCACGGAACGATATTCTTGGACGAGATCGGCGAACTCCCCATGGAAACACAGATCGCTTTGCTGCGAGTGATTCAAGAGCGGGAGTTTGAGCGTGTAGGGAACAGCCATCCCATTTCCGTGGATGTTCGCATCATAGCGGCGACAAACCGCGACTTGAAAGCGGCTGTCGCAGCGGGCGCATTCCGCCAAGATATGTTCTATAGGCTAAACGTATTCCCCATCGAGATGCCTTCGCTGCGCGAACGGATGGACGACATACCCCTACTGGTGGACTACTTAATTGAGCGCTACGCCAAGAAAGCTGGCAAGAAAATCAGCAGGATAAAAGAAGGGACGATCGCAATGCTTCAAAGATACGAGTGGCCGGGGAACGTCCGCGAACTGCAGAACGTTATTGAGCGCGCCGTGATTCTGTGCGCGGATGAGACGCTCTCGGTCAGCGACACTTGGCTGAAGCGTACGACACCACGGCTGTCCGGCTTTACAGGACCCCTGGTCGCCACACTTGCTGACCGGGAAAGAGAAGTCATTGAAGCCGCATTGGCGGACTCCCAGGGTCGCATCTCGGGTCCGTCCGGTGCGGCTGCGAAGCTGGGGATTCCGCGGCAGACGCTAGATTCAAAAATTGCAAACCTGCAAATCAGCAAGAGCCGGTTCAAAGTTCAATCGATTAGTTAAAACAGATCGCAGAACGCCTGCAAGCGGTTTCCCGATTCATCTCTTTTAATCTTTTCCTTACTCCTTCCTCCGACTCACGGCCTTCTCTCCAGAGTCACGCGCAATTTGTCTTCTCTAGTTAAGTTAGTGAGTTAGGTCGAATCGGTCCGTGCGAAGAGCCCACTCGTCGAAACATTCTGAATATTTCTGATAGGCCGGCAATTCTGAAATGTCGGCGGCCTCTTTCTTCGTAATCCCCAGCAAATACAACAGCCTCGATTGGCTGCACGATTGCATTTGTCTTGGCATCACGAGGTGAAACGGAGTGCTCGCAAATCTTACTGACGTGATCGCGGAAGCTGACGGATCCGACGAGTTTCGAGAGATCCTCCACGTCTTAGTACAAGAGAAGCAGGAGCACGGCTTCAGTCTTGTCGGTTCGACCACAAAGCGCTGGCGGGTTATTCGGATCCGGGTCGAGCGCGTATTGCTTATCTCGGGACTCGCACTGTTGGCAGTTTACGCCACAGCACGTTTGGAGAGCTTGCTCAGTTCGCGCGCTGATCTGCAACAGTTCGCCGCAATCGCTCCGTCATCGGCTTCGGCCGGCCGTGAAGTTGCGGAAGATATCGGTACATCCGCAGTTGATTTCAGTCTGTGGGATGAGCATCGAGTCCAGGCCTACAAAAAACGCACCCTGCGACCGCCGCGTGCTCCGCTGGCCGTGCTCCACATTTTGAAGATCGGGCTTGAGGTACCGCTTCTTGATGGAACAGATGGTCTGACACTGAACCACGCGGTGGGAAGGATTTCCGGAACGGCGCGACCAGGTGAACCGGGCAACATCGGCATCGCCGGCCATCGAGACGGCTTCTTTCGCGGACTCAAGGACATTGGCATTGGTGACACGATCGAACTGAAAACCCCGCAAGGAACCGATACCTATGCCGTCGATGAACTAAACATCGTCAGTCCAAGCGAAACAGATGTCCTGCGGGCAGGGCTCGTCCCGTCTCTCACGCTCGTGACCTGCTACCCGTTTCACTTTATCGGAAGTGCGCCGCAGCGCTATATCGTTCACGCGTCACGCACAGAGTTGAACCAACGCAGTCCAATCCAGACTGAGCAAGGCAGTTTAATCCTTGCAAATGAAAACAAGGAGAAAGCGCAATGAACACACTTCAACTCACTCGGAAGCTCAACCACTTGGTTATGGCCGGAATTGCTTGCATGTTTTTTGCCGGGGCAATGAATGCACGAGTGAAAACAGAGAGCAATACCACCCACGGACCAGCGACCAAAACCGTCAGCGTCGATCGCGGCGAGGTTGTCTATGCCTCGGGCAGTGACCTGGTGCTCAAGAAAGATGACGGCACGATCGTGCACTTTGCGAATGTGTCCGATACCGCCACGGTGGACGGCAAGCAAGTAGCGATTGATGACCTCGAACCAGGCATGAAGCTGGAACGCGCCATCACCACGACCACCACTCCTCACACGGTCACCACTGCGCAGACCGTCACCGGAAAGGTTTGGCATGTGAACCCACCGCGTTTCGTAATTCTGACCCTCGAAGACGGAGCGAACCACAAGTTTGAACTTCCCAACGACCACAAAGTTTTTGTCGATGGGCGACTCGTCGACGCCTGGGCGCTGAAAAAGGGAATGACAATCTCTGCGACCAGAGTTATCGAAGCCCCGGGCGCTGTGGTTGCGCAGCAAACGAAGCTGACCGGGACCGCGCCGGCACCGATTACCTTTGCAGCGAACGAACCGATCTTCTTCACGATGTTTGTAACGGCGCCCGCGCGAGCGACCGGTGCGGAGGCGATTCCCGCATCGCTGCCTGAGACGGGTAGCGCGCTGCCCGTGGTCGGTTTGTTGGGCGTGCTGGTGCTCGGATCGTTTCTTGGACTGAGGACCACTCGCGCAGCCGCATAGGAGAGTCGCCGACGCACTGAACCGGTTGCCGGGGTACGTCCCGGCGACCGAGAAGTAGGGAACCCTTAACAACGATCACAACTAACACTACGAGGAGACTAACCGTGAAAACACGAATCATGCTGATGCTGTGTTCTGCATTTACGACTGTGGCGATGTTCGTAACTACTCCGTCATCGCTAGCGCAACAAACGGCGGCGACTACTACCGTGCCCGTGAGGATTGCAGTTACGGCGAACGTCGCCAGCGACAAACGTATGCCGCAAATCAACCCGGAAGATGTCGTCGTTAAGCAGGGCAAGCAACGCCTGCAAGTGACGGAATGGATTCCAGCCCAGGGCGACCGTGCCGGGGTTGATCTGTTCATCCTGATCGACGACGCCAGCAGCCCACGTTTGGGGTCAAACCTCGACGAGCTGCGAACGTTTATCAACGCTCAGCCGTCGACGACTTCAGTCGGTGTCGGGTACATGAGAAATGCCTCAATTCAGATTGTCCAGAATCTCACCAACGACCATGCCGCGGCGGCCAAAGCACTCCGGCTTCCATTCGGCAGTGCCGGTGCATACGGAAGCCCGTATTTGTCGGTGATCGATCTCATGAAACGCTGGCCCGAAAACCAGAACCGCCGTGAAGTCGTGATGGTCACGGATGGAATTGACCGGGCGCGCGGCGGACCGCGTTGGCGTGGATTGAGTAACAACCCCGACGTAGATTCGGCAACAGCAGTCGCCATGCGAACAGGCACGATCATTCACACAATCTATGCCCCCGGTTCCGGCCGACTGCACCGGAACTACTGGGAAGCCACCAGTGGGCAGATGGACATCGCCAAATTGTCGGACATAACTGGAGGCGAGTCATTCTTCCTTGGTCTGCAGAGCCCGGTGAGCTTTAAACCTTACCTGGACGATCTGCAAAAGGTCCTCGACAACCGGTATTGGCTGAGCTTTTCCGTCAAACCGGGTACGAAGCCAGGCTTGCAATATGTAATGCTCAGCACCGAAGTTGCAGGTGTGGAGTTTTCGGCACCAGACGCGGTCTGGGTACCTGCTGCGAAATAGGTGAAAGGCCCGCGGCAATCCGCGGGTCTTGCACCGTTTCACCGAATTGGACCATGAGTATTTAATCGTCATGCTTTCGAAGCAGCCGAAGTAAACGTCTGACTGGGAGGTTAGGAAAATGGAAGCCAACCCGATTCTGTTTCGCGATTTGACATACATATTCTTGGCGGCCGTACTTGGAGGGCTCGTGGCGTGGCGCCTTCGCCTCCCTCTGATTCTGGGGTTCATCCTTGGTGGGATTGCAGTAAGTCCGTTCACGCCTGGCCCTCACCTCTCTGACTTGCATACCTTCGAGGTATTTGCTGAGGTCGGCGTTGTTCTGCTGATGTTCTCGATCGGCGTCGAGTTTTCCATCCCAGGCTTGATGCGCGTGAAATGGGTTGCCCTGGTTGGAGCTCCGATTGGAATTCTCTTGATGGTCGGTATCGCGGCCATCGCAGCCCAATTCCTGGGATGGAGTTTGACGGAAGGCGTCGTCATCGGCGCGACGATTTCGGTAGCCAGCACAATGGTACTCGCTCGGCTGCTTAGCGACACCGGAAAGCTGGCTACAACTCATGGCCGCGTCATGATCGGGATCACTCTGGTTGAAGACCTCGCCGTTATCTGCATGACGGTAGTCCTTCCCGTATTTGGGAGCTCGGGAGATGGCCGATTCACTAAGGCAGTTTGGGCTCTCGGTAAGGCCTTGATCCTGCTCGTTCCGCTGGTCTTTTTGGCGATCAGGGTGATCCCGCGCGTCCTACGGCGAGTGAAGTTGACGTGTAACTCGGAGCTTCTCCTACTGGTCGCAATTGCAATATGTCTCGGCACCGCTGCACTGGCGCAAGCGGCTGGATTCTCCGTCGCACTGGGCGCGTTCCTTGCCGGACTCTCCATCAGTGGTTTGCCGGATCTTCACGATGCGCATACTCAGCTCGTGCCCCTTCGGGATGCCTTCGTGGCGCTATTTTTCGTATCGCTCGGGACGCTGATCGATCCCAAAGTCCTTCTCAGTAGCCTGCCGCTTCTCGGATTGATGCTGCTACTCATTGTGGTCGGTAAATTTCTTGTCTGGACGGCGGTCGTGTGGCTCTTCCGTTATCCGATCCGGGCCGCAATTCTAGTGGCAGCCGGGCTGACCCAGATCGGCGAGCTCTCGTTCGTGGTCGTGCAAGTCGCACGATCGTCGGGGATCGTGGCTGAGAATGTTTTCAGCACGGCGATCGCCGCGTCGTTGATGTCGATATTACTGAACGTTTTCATCGTGCGCGGCACGTTTGCGTGGCTCGGCAGAAAAGGTACCGAACCTCATGTCACTAAGTCGGCGAATCGAGCGCTTGCACCGGTGATTCGGTGAAGTCAAAACAGACAGTTTCGATAGCAGCAGCCAGTTGATTCTGCGGGAGTCGACGGGAACATTTTAATGATCCAGACGCTAATCGATCACAGAGCGGCTTGTCTGATCGCCGGTGTTGCTGGTCGCTCTGGCGTTTGTAGCCAACCGGCTAGGCCTGATCGTCTGGCTTGCGTGGCTGGATCGTCATGAAAGGGATCGTCGCGAAGAAAAGCGCCACGGCGAAGTCACAAAAGAATATGGAGGATACACCAGTGACAATAGAAACAGCCGGGAGAATTGCGTTGCATTTTGGCCTAGCTTTCGGAATTGCATTTTCCTCATGCCTCGCGCAGGAGAACTCCCGACCTGAGACTCACGCAGATACTTCAGCGGAACGATCGCAGAATCCAGATCTACTTTCGTTCGAGGACCTCGTCGCGCTCTCTTCAACAGCTAAGCCCGAAGGCGGACTAGCGGAGCGGCTTAGTGCTCTGTTGAATGTGCCCTTCGTACAAACTGAAGGGGCACCAGCGAACATCCAGCCGTACCGCCCGACTGTAACGGGTCTCGGCGTCGTTCTGCGGGTAGGTCAGTGGAATATTGAGAGGGGTCTTAACTTCGATCTGATTCGGTCTGCGCTCAGCAGTCCAGGCGAGTTTCTACGCATCACTAACGCTGATGATCGTCTCATTTCCCACCAAAAGGGAGTCATCGAGTCGCAACTGGCTACGTTGCAAGGAGTCGATGTATTAGTTCTGAACGAAGTCGACTGGGGCATGAAACGAACCGAGTATAGAGACGTAGCTCGCGAGCTGGCGGCAGTCTTGCACATGAACTACGCTTACGGAGTGGAGTTCGTGGAAGTGGACCCGCTGTTCGATCTTGATACGAACCAGGTGCACTTGACGAATCCGCAGCAAGAGCAACGTCTGCAGCAGGATTTACAAGTGGATCGGCAGCGATACCACGGTCTACACGGAACGGCCATCCTAAGCCGCTATCCAATCGAGCACGTGCGCATCCTTCGGCTGCCGGTCTGTTATGACTGGTATGAGAAGGAGTATAAAGCCATCTCGCAACTCGAACGGGGGAGACGATGGTCGGCGGACAAACTGTTCCGGGAGCGAGTTGAGCGTGAATTGCGCCAGGGCGGGCGCATGGCGCTGATTGCGGACATCTCCCTGCCCGACTTGCCGACCGGGCGTGCCACCATTGTCGCAACCCACTTGGAGAATAAATGTCCGCCGGGATGCCGCCGGCGTCAGCTGCAGGCGCTGCTGGCGGAGTTACGATCAGATATAAATCCAGTAGTGATCGCTGGGGATCTAAACACGACCAGCCGTGACAACACACCCACGTCGCTCCGAAACGAAATCATGACCCGCGTCACGGATTACAAATTCTGGGCCGGCCAGGCCGTGTCCCACTTCCATCCGCTCGGAGTGTTCCAGTACATACTCGTCCCGGTTCGTTACTTTCACGGTTACAACGATCCGACTGCATTTCATCTTCCGGTTTTATGGGACAACCGCGAGCAGCCGTTGTTCAAGACTGTGGAGAAGTTCCGATTTGCCGACGGCTATGCTTTCGACTTTCGTGGCCAGCCGGATCGCACGCTTCCGTCAAAGCGCCGCTCCCTCGCAGACAGCAACCAACGAGGCCCAAAAGGCTTCACTCCCACATACGCCTTCGCCCGCAACTACGGTGGCCTTGTAGGCCGGTTCAAGCTCGACTGGATCTTCGTTAAACCGTTCATCGAGGACCCACGGCGCACGGAACAGAGTTACCGATTCGCTCCACATTTCCCGATCACGATGCGCGAACTGAACGACTCCGTTGAAGACCGCATCTCAGACCATCCTCCGATGACCGTAGACCTGCCGCTGACGGAACCGACGAAGTTCGCTGCGTTGAAGTGGTAACCAAAGAATGCGCAGGGTACTTGATCGTCATTCGGCGCGGGCTTCCAAGAGGTCACGCGGGCGCCATGCAGATACATCTCCCCCTCCCCGAAAAAGCCTGTGATCTGTACTCGCGCCAACCCACCGTTGCCTCCGCAAAGGCGGCGGCCTCCACATGTCCACCTGGGAGGGACGATTCTCGAACAAAACGACAATGAACTACCCTACTTCTATGGGAAGTTGTCCGGCTTGGCAAATGAATAGATGGGTGATCCTCGGTCTCTCTGGGGGCGCGGCAATCAAGCACAAGGCACAGCGCCCGATATGACTCTGTGTTTGGTTGTTTGAATGACCTGTGATTCTATAGCGACACTGCCGTCAGTCATTCCGAATTACCCGGAGATGCTTGCAATCTAGTTTCCTCGACCGCTGAGTTGCCTCACTGTTTGAGGCGTGTGTATTTGTTTACCCAATTTGTTTCCCAAGTCTTGCCGCCGTCATTGGAAAACGCTTGTTCGGATTGCGCGAAATCCTCACTGATTTTCCCGATGGAAAATCGAATCCAGATGGATCTGCCGTTGATCTCCTCCTGGTCATAAAATTCGCAACGGCCATTCTTACACTGCCCCACTCCCGGCTCGCCTAGCGTGCCAACACTCGGCGTGGCGAAGTCGAGGTTCCATTCGTGAGTATTGGGATTGAACCAGCGGAGAGCAAGCAATTCGACATGGCCAGCGGGACCGTCGCCCTTGTATTCTGCCAGATTGGCGCGTCCGCCCCAGACTCGGTGAACCACCGTCTGCCCCTCCAGATTAGCCCATGTCGTTGATCCCGTCAGTGGATGCAGAAGCCGCGAAGACTGCGTACGCCACGTTCCTAGATCGAAGTCGAACGCGTGCCCATCGGGATCGGCGCTCATTGGATCAGCCCCAGCCGCCATGTCCGACGGCGGCAAATCCTTTTCACGCGTCTTATGAGCATCAAATGACGTAAACCACGTCTTCCCTCCATCATTCGAATACGATTCCGTGTAACGATGCGAATTGGGAGTGATCTCCGACCACACTCCCCGTACGAAGATCGACTTGTCGTGAAAGGTATCGTGTGCGTACAGCTCGCCGCGGCCGTCATGAAACTCGCCCACTAAACCCCCGGACAGAACTGCGTTTTTACTGTTGAGGAACGACTGACTCCACTGATGCGACTGCGGATTGTACAGAAACACCGACAGTCCTTCCCAATGTCCTTTCGGACCGTCGGCCTCAATCTCTTCCAACCTCGCGCGCCCACCCCAAACCGGTCGTATCGTGACCGTGCCGTTGAGTTCGACCACGTCGCTCGAAGCAGAGAACGGGTCGAGCACACGGCGTATGTGCGTATGCCACACTCCGATGTTGAAGTCGAAATCTTGAGCGCCATCTCGGGCCTGAGCCTGCTCCGCGCCCGTGCCTGTGGCCTGGGCAGGGAGGCAGAGCGCAGGCTCCGACTGCCAGCCGAAGGAGCAGAGGAGAAGAGGAATTGCAATGACTCTGAGCAGATTTCGAACGCCGTTTGCTTTGGTCTCTATCATGCCCGCAGTGTAGGCTTATTCTCGGCAAAGGCATTGCACGTATGGCACAGGGATTTTCAAAGAAAAATCAAAGCCCGATTGAGACGGCATATAGGTTTGGCGATTTCGCGCTTTATCCCCGCGATCGGCTGCTTAAGAGAGGTGCGGCCTCGATTGCTCTTCAACCCAAAGGCTTCGACGCTCTTCTTTGCCTGGTTCGCGGGGCAGAGCACATGGTGTCCAAGCAGGAGCTGAGGCAAACGCTCTGGCCCGATGTGCATGTAAGTGAGCGAAATCTCACGAACCTGATCGTGAGCCTTAGGAAAATTCTGGGCCCCGATGCGATAAAGACTGTTTCCAAGCATGGATATCGACTTGAATTGCCCGTCTCCGGAGAACCGGGCGTCAGGCGGGAGACTTATGAGAAATTCATCCGCGCTCGGGAGCTGACCACGCAGCGGTCTCTCGAGTCGATGTTGCTCGCACGAGATTTGTACTGGACCTGTCTGGCCCAGAATCCGAACTTTGCGCCCGCCTGGGCATGGCTAGGCCGGTGTTGCTGGTTCCTCGATAAATTCACCCACAGCAGCTCCGTTATAGCGGAGTTGGCAGAAGGCGCATTTCAACGTGCATTCGTGCTCGATCCCGATCTGGCATCCGCTCACCAGTTCTATACTCTCTTGCAGGTTGACCTTGGCCGGGCAGATGTGGCAATGCGTCGGCTCTTCGAACGTCTTGAGCGCCATCCGACAGAACCGGAATCTTTCTCGAGTTTGGTTCAAGTGCTCCGGTTCCGCGGACTGCTCCGAGAATCGGTTGCAGCGCACAGGCGGGCTGTCGAACTGGACCCGGCCGTCGCCACCAGCGTGGCGCACACCTTCTTCTTGGCTGGACAGTACAAAACAGCAATCGAAGCCTACAGTGGACGATCGGGATATTATTTGGATGCGGCCGCATGGGCTGCGCTGGACGACCGAAAGCAAGCGGTCGCCCTCCTGCGCGAACGACTGAACAACGCTTCATTTTCTACGCTCATAACAGCTCTCATGGCTTCGCTCTTGGCTATCCTAGAAGGTAAGACGGACAAAGCGGAGGGCATTATGGATGGGGCCGACACTAGCCTCGAACCCGAAATCCTGGTTTATTTCGCTCGGCATTACGGCCATATGCGTTTGCTCGATTCCTCCATCAAAGCTCTCCAACGAGCGGCACGTTCCGGCTTTATTTGCGCATCAGATACGTTGAAGTCGGACCCTTGGCTGCTCCCGCTACGAAAACACCGGGAGCTAGGGCTACTGCTAAGGAATGCAGACGCTCTTGCTGGAAAAGCCAGATCGAGTTTCGCGGAATATGGAGCAAGTTCAAAATGTTTTTGTTAAATCAACTTTTTATTGCGGCCGATCTGCGAGGGTTTGGCTGGGCAAGGGCACCTAGTGTTAAGACCAAGTTTTCGCGGTGGACTTGAACCCAGGATTTCAACCCATGATTCGCGTGTCTCTCATGTCTTCCGAGGACTTAGGCGGCCACCTGGAGTCACTGAAGCCAGGGCTTGGGCTAATTGCGTTCATGGTGAGCGGCATCATTGCCGTAACGGTCTCAGGATAGGAAACAGGCCACAGTTTCACCGTAACGATGAGGTCCAGCGGGTCAACCAACGAGAAAGACCGCCTTTCCAGAGCCATCCACGCAGCAAGCATTGCTGCTGGATATCCAGAGGACGACCTTTTCCAACGTTTCCTTTTCTTGGGACCAAGTGGCCTCAGGGTTGATCTGTACTATCCGCACTGCCCAAGCCGCGCACCGACCAGATGTTGATGATTGAAGTGCTGGTATCTTCAGGGACTGACACCAATAGGAAAAAAGGTCTTGTTGTGGCCCAGGTCCAAAAGCTTGGCGAAGCAGGCATCGACCCAAACGACATAATGGTGTTCTTTTTGGAGACCGATCGCTCCAGCGGATCATTCGGTGGCGGCCGGCTCGCAGCGCCTTGCCTGCGCCTGATCACCGCGCATGGCATCCTTGCGGAATGGTCATGAGGACTACCGCCAAGCCAACTGGGCGCTCATCCCCGGGAGACGACACCTCTATTATGTGCAGACTGTGCCGTGCAACGGATGTAGGCGACTCTACCGAGGTGCTGAGAAGGGTACGGGGGCGCCTAATTCCCAACGCCCTTAGATTCTCTGAAGCGGTACCCAATGTAGGGGTCGGTGAGGATATATTCCGGGTCTGAAGGGTCATCCTCCAGTTTCTTCCGCAACTGGCGCACGAATGTGCGGAGGTACTCGAACTCGTTTCCGTATTCCGTGCCCCACACGGAAGTGAGCAAACGTTCGTGTGTTAGGGGCTTGCCAGGCTGTAACATCAGGCAGCGCAGAAGGTCGAATTCCTTTGGTGTTAGATGAATGAGGTTGCCTGATTTTCGCACTAGCCGACGCTCGGAATCGAGCTCAATATCGCCGATGTTGATCACTGCATTCTGATTCTCCTGTGTCGCCTGGGAACGGCGAACTGCGGAGCGCACGCGCGCCATCAACTCGCCCACGTGAAAAGGTTTGGTTACATAGTCGTCCGCTCCGGCGTCCAGTGCGTCAATCTTGTCATCAGGGTTGTCGCGGACCGTCAGCATCAAGATCGGAAGCCGCGGGGCCAGCCTGCGGATTGCCCGACAAGTTTCGATGCCGTCTATTCCCGGCATGTTGATATCCAAAAGAGCTGCATCGTAGCGGTCCGAGCGAACCCTAGGTCTGCCACTATCGCTGGTAGTAGCGCGCGCGTCCCGATACGCTCGATGAGCCAGTCTGCTTCGCCATTCGTCCTTTTTCCCTGGCAAGTTTAATAGCGGCAATCCCTTCGTCCATCGGATGGTTTTTCCATGCTCGTCAGGTTTTCAATCTCCGAAATACGCAAATCGAGTTCGCCGATCTACGCTCTTACCCTCCCGGTTTTTCTTTTGATGTTCGTGTTTGTTCCTCTGCTGTCGCGCGCCCAGAATCAGAACGGCTCGCTTCGGGGAGAGGTTCAGGACGCAATCGCCGCGCGAGTGGCGGGGGCTCGGGTGGTGGTGCGCTCAAACGGATCTTCCATGACCCGCGAGGCGACAGCGAATGAGCGCGGAGAATTCCGCATGGAAGGCTTGCTGCCCGGTTCGTATCGCGTCACCGTGACCGCCAAAGGTTTTGCTGAAGCCACTGCCAATGTTGACGTTGCAGTTAGCCTGGTGCGAGATATCGCCGTCACGCTCAAGGCGGAAAGCGCGCGAGAAACGGTGAATGTGCAGGGGAGCCCTTCCTCGATTACCACCGAAACGATTGACACGTCGAGCGCGGTGCATGGCGGTGTGGTCGGCACTCAGGACCTCGCGAGTCTTCCGCTCCCGGCGCGCAGCTTCGCCAACATCGCTTACCTCGTTCCCGGAACAGAGCCGGTCGAGCCTTCCGATCCCACCAAGGCGCGCATCACGGCCGTCTCCACTGGCGGGAGCTCGGGATTGAACAACGAACTCTCGGTGGACGGCGCCGACAACTCCGACGACTGGATTGGCGGCTTCCTGCAGAATTTTTCGCCCGATGGTATTCAGGAATTTGCCGTACGCACCTCCAACGAAGACGCCGATACCGGCTGGACCACCGCCGGGTCCGTCGTGATCACTACCAAGCACGGCACCAACGAGTGGCACGGCGACGGAGCTTTCTACGAGCGCGCGGCAGATCTCAACGCGCGCTTCCCGATTGAGAATCCAGCACCCAATCCCAAACAGCCATTCTCGCGACAAAACTACGTCGGCACGCTGGGCGGTCCCATCGCGAAAAACAAAGTATGGTTCTTTACTTCATTTGAGAATGTGCATGAGAATGCCAGTATTGCCTACAGCCCGGCGAGCACGGCGCAATTCAATGCGCTGGCGCAGTTGTCGGCGGATGGCCTGATCTCAGGTGTTCCTTCTATCATCGTTCCCGCGACTGTTCCCATTCCCTTCCGCGATTACATTGGCTCAGTGCGTTTCGACTGGGCCGAGTCTTCGAAGTCGCAGTGGTTTCTGCGCACCTCCCAGGATAGTTACCTTACGCACAACGCGCTGGTAGAGCAGGGCACGCTGCCCTCCACCGGATTGACCACGCACAACAACTACTGGAACACCGTGATCAGCAATGCCTATACTTTCAGTCCGACCTGGCTCGGGAATCTGGCACTCGGCGCCAGCCTGTTGCATCTCACGCAGACGCGCAACTCCGATCTGGGCTTCGCGCTGGCGTTTCCCTTCAGCTCCACCGCGCTCACGATTTCCGGCTTCGAAACTTTCGGCGACAACCAGTTCGCCACTCCCATCACTCTTTTCCCCGACATGCGCAATCAAGACAAATACCAAGTCCGCTACGACTTGAGCCACATTGCGGGAAGCCATGCGCTCAAGTTTGGAGTGAATTTCATCCACGAACCCGTGCTCAGTGGCGCGTTTGCGTCGACGGCAGAGACTCTTGCGCAGTACGTCAATAACCCCGTCTACTATGTACAAAACCCGGGGGTGTTCGGAACCTTCATTCCACAGTGTCTCGGCATACCTGCTTCGGATGGCTCAAGCTGCAGTTATACTCCGCCTGGCGACGGCAGCTTTTCGCAGAATGTGCAAAGGCTGGGACTCTATGCGGAGGACTCGTGGCGCGTTTCCCACCATCTAACCGTCAACTACGGGCTGCGCTATCAGAACACCTGGGGGCTCATGATCGGCTCGGGGCGAAGCGAGGCCGACAACGCTGCGTATCAGACGCTGCAAGCGTTGCAGATTCCGATTGTTCCCGGTTTGCCGCACGATTACCACAAACAGATTGCGCCGCGTCTCGGTATCGCTTACTCGCCCGGCAACAGCGAGAAGACTGTAATTCGCGCCGGCTTTGGCATGTACTATGACGATCTCGCGCAGAACGGCTGGGCGACGGCATTTCAGGGCGTCAACAACACGAATGCGGTAACGGGAACCTGCACGTTCAGCGGATCGTCCCCAGGCACTTACGCGCTCAATGGAACCGGCTGCCTGATTGGCGGCGCAGGCGCGACCGGAAATCTGGTGGGCTCCAATTACAAGACGCCTTATGCCATCCACATCACGGGTGGGGTGCAGCACGCGTTCAATGAACACTGGATGGTCAGTGGCGATTACGTGCACGAGCAGGGCAATCACGGATACCGCGCCTTCCCCTACGCCAGCGGCTCCACCATCACCTCGCCGCTGATTCCGGCTTCTGACACGACGGATCAGACAACTTTTGTGCCGAACGTCAATGTGTTCGAAGCCGACAACCGCTCCAGTTACAACGTTCTGATGCTGCATTTGCAGGGCAATATGCGCCGCTTCAGTCTGGTCGCGAACTACCAGCTCTCCAAAGCGCAGACGTGGGGTTGCGTGCTCGGCGAACTGTTTGACTATGTGGATGGCGTTTGCCAGGTTCCGACCGGATTTAATTATCCGAATGCTGGACAGCTGAATGCTTTCGGACCCGGCGACTACGGTCCCTCCGGCGAAGACGTCAGGCACCGCTTCGTGCTGGCGGGAATCGTCCACGTTCCCGGCGGCTTCGAATTGAGCACGGTGAACCAGGTCGAGAGCGCGCGCCCCATCACCATCACCACGGCGGACAACAGCGGGCGAATTTCAATTTCGTTGAACAACGGCCCCGACGTGTATACCAGCCTTGACGAATTCCGCGGTACGCCTTACATCCAGTCGGACCTGCGCGTGACGCGGCCTATCAACATCAATGAGCGCTGGCGATTGGATCCATTCATCGAATTCTTCAACCTCTTCAACCGCAACAATCCCGGAGCGAATTACGCCGTGAACATCGTCCAGGTTCCCGGGGCGCAATTCAATGCGAACGGCGCCGTCAGCGGAATTTGTAATCCGAACTGCGAGCCGCTTACCAGCCTGAAGCAGCTCGAGATACCCGAAGGAGCTTTGGGAGATTTCTTCGGTCCAGGCACGACGGTTGGAATTCCGTTCGCCGCTCAGCTCGGCGTGCGCGTAACATTCTAAGTAGAGACGGAGACTGACCCGTCTCCACGGGAAATCCTTTCGCCGTTTCTCGGATAAAACCAACTGCAGCCGTCTACTTGCTTGCCTTGGCAGAAGGTTTAATTTGATCGGCTAACTCTTGCAAACCATCAACGCTGCTTGCATTTAGCCGATAGACAGTGGGATCATTCTCGCGCTTGGCCAGGTAACCGTCGTTGGACTTCGCCATCAGGACCGTCTCCACACGCTTGCCGTCATCGGAAGTGACCGTGACATCGATCGTCGGATTGGCAAACCCGGAATCTAGAAACTTGTCCGCGGTGAAGTCGCGCAGCCTCGAGATGAGCGATTGCACGGTTCCTATGTCCATCTTCTTTCCCTCTTGCCACCAGTCTTCACCGCTCCGGGTGAGGAAGTAGGCTTTCGAGCCAATACGCAGTTCGACCTTGTTAGGCTCACCGAATCCGAAATCGAACAGCTTCCTGTTGCGGAAATCATCCACGAGTTTATCGAGGGCCTGGCCAAGGTCGGCGGTTATTTTGTAGATCCCGTCGACCGCGCTCGACTTTGCGTAGTACGTGTCATTGTTCTGGCCCCCCTTTGTCTTCTCCCCTCCGCTCTGGCGCACCTGAAGTTCCTGGGTGCCTGACTCATCCGTGACTTTCGCGGTCGCCAGTGGGGTGGCGTGCGCAAATACCGAAGCCGCTTCCTTCGCGTCATGGCTGCTGGGGTCCATCCTGGCGTCGGTCAATTTCCGAGCCAACTCACTCACCTGCGAGCTGTCGGCGCGCAGCGGTTTGGGCTTCAAGATCTGCCATTCATCGTTGTTGCGGCCAAACTCGATGACCTGATTTTTCCTGACTAGTTTGATGCGGCTGATCTTGTTGGGGCTCACGGTCAGCAGCCGCTTGTCGCGCAAATCGTTCAGACCCTTATCCAAGCTGGTTCTTGTATAGCTCGCCATGGTGAACACGCGGAGATCGCCGGCGAGCATTGCATACGCAGCCCCGCCGGTCGGCGTGTCGTCGCCAATGAGGAGCTTCCGCGTCCGATTGTCTTTTTCAGTGATGTCAAGTTGTAAGGCCGGCTGGTCCAGACCGTATTGCTTCAGATCCGTCCCCTTGTCTTCGACGACGCGCTGCGAATTTAAGGACGACAGAGTTGATAGGATGCCCGAAATCGTACTCTGATCAGCGCCGAACGGCTGGGGTGCAGAGATTTGCCATTTTCCAGACTCAGCCTTCGTAAGGACGATGGGCTTCTCGCCCTTTTTTTCCAGATCCAGCCGCGTAACCGCCGAGGCATCTAGCTTCAGGATGGCTGGCGAAGCATCGGCCGACGTCTTGGCGGCGTCCTCGATCGCTTTGTGATGATCCGACCAGTAGAGAACTCCCGCGAAAACAAAGAAGACGACAGCCGCAACAATCAGACTACGGAGTTTCATAATGATTCTCGAGACATGATGCAGACGAGTCGAGGTTTCTCCTACCTCCTCTTCCACCACACGCCAACACCCGCAAAAACAACGACCAGCGGCAGCACGAATTGGCTGGTGAGGCGCACAAGGTTTAGCTGCGCCCGGGTCATGGTGATGCGGCGATCTTCCTGCGGCTTCGGGCGGATGGAGATCAAGTCTTCGTCCGATGCCAACCAGTTGATGGCGTTCAAGGCCAAATCATTGTTGCCGTTGAAATTGATGAACCTGTTGGCGGCCCATGACGAGCTGCCGATGACCACGAAACGTCCCTGCGAGTTCTCCTTGCCCGTGCTGTAAGTGCCAGCGGCAGCGATGGTCAACGGCCCCTTTTTGTTCTTGGGATCGTTGACGTTGACCGAAGCGGAGCTCAGATTGTTTGTCGCCAGACTGCTGCTGGAGGAATCAAAGAGCTTTTGCACACTCGTCTTGTCTGTATTCTTGATCTCCATTGAGCGGGCCAGCGGAAAACCGGTGGCCGTTCCCTTCATCTCGTTCACAATGGGTTGGGAGCTGTAGCTGGTAACGAGAGCCACCTGCGGGCCGAGACCGGCGAGTTGTCCAATCGGATTTAGATCCAGAATAAGATCTTTGCTTAACGCTATGCCCCAGCTCTGAAGCAAATTGCTGAGGGCGTCGTTGTCGGCGATCTCCGAGCGGCCGAGTTTGAGCGGAGGGTCCAGCATGAGCAAGGCGCGACCGCCCTCCTCGACATATCTCTTGATCGCGTCGACTTCCGGTTGCTCATGGTTTCGCGTTGGCCCTGCTATAACCAGCGTAGTGCAGTCGCTTGGGACTTCCGCTTTCTGCAGCAGGTCGACGGTTTTGCTTTCGTAATTGTCCTTGGACAGAAGGTCCTTAAAGCCGGAAAGTCCCTCCCGATCGTGGTCGTCTGGCTGGTGTTCTCCGCTGCCGGTTACAAAACATACGGTCCTGGTGTTGCTCTTCAGGTCGCGAATGAAGGCGCCGGTTATACCCTCTTCGCTCATACCCTTGGCTTCTTCTCGTTTTGCCCCAATCTGGACAACAGCAGTTCCGAAGCTCCGGATCCCCGCCTCCCGCGCCAATTGGGGATTCGTGTCCGGATCGACATACTCCACGCGCACTTTGGGAGAGAGGTTGGCGTACTGATCGAGCAAATCCTTGCCCTCGCGGAAATGTGTACTCTGAGCGAAGTAGGTGATCGTCGCATGCTGCTTCAGACCTTTCATGATCTTGGCGGTCTGGTCCGAAAGGCTGTAACGCTTATTCGAGGTGGCGTCGAACGACTTGTCGTACCGGTCGGCGAGTATGTTGGCAACGACCACCACGGCGATCACGATCAAAATGTAGACCGTCGCGTAGGCGGCGTATTTGGTTTGTCTCGCCTTGAGCCACTGGCTTGCCATCATGACCTCCAGCGCAGGGATTCCATGGAACGCGCCGTGAAGAATAGTCCCAGGAAAATCACGGTTAGATAAAAAACTGCGTCTTTGAAATCGAGCACCCCCCGGCCAAACGATTCGAAGTGTGTTATGACGGACATGTACGCGAGTACGCGCGCCCAAGTTGCCGTTTCATATCCGCTCACCCATTCCAACACCCACAGTAACAGGCAAACCCCGAAGGTCGCGGCACCGGCTATGATTTGATTCTTGGTGAGCGTGGAAATGAACGTCCCGATAGCCAGCAGCGCGCCGGCCTGCAGCAACAAGCCAAGATAACCGATGGCTAGCGGTTTCCAATCTGGATTGCCGTATTTAAATAGAAAGGCGAAATTCAGCGCGGTGAACAGCAGCATGCAGGAATATAGCACCATCGCCGCCAGCCACTTTCCTACGATGATTTCGAGATCGCGAATGGGAGATGTCGCCAGCAACTCGATGGTCCCGCTACGCTTCTCTTCCGCGAACAGGCGCATCGTGATCATCGGGATAAAGAATAGTCCTACCACGCTGACGTTCGACAGCAACGGGCGGATGATTTGCTCATTCACGTTCATGGGGAACGATTGCCCGCGCATCTGCGTCTCCATGCCCTCGATCACGAAATAGCCCAGGGCATTCCAGAAGAAGAAACCAAAAATCAGACCGAACATGGTCAGCAAAAGATACGCAACCGGCGAAACGAAGTAGCTGTGCAGTTCTTTTCGACAGATGATCCAGGCATTTCTCATTGTTATCGCTCTTCCTCTTTCCCCACAGCTTGTTCCGCTCCCGCCGAAACTTCACTCCCGGTCAACTGAAGGAAGATTTCTTCCAGACTCATGGCGGCCGGCCGAAGCTCATTGAGGTCCCAGCCGCATTCCACCACAGCCCGCGCCAAGTCGCCTCGAACGAAGCTTCCTTTTTGACTCTCCACTTCGAAGACGGCGCGGCCATTATCCTTGCCCTTGCTCAACACGCGGCTGACGCCAGCGACTTGTTCCAGCTTGTGCTGCACGATCCCGGCTTCAAGATTCCCGTTACGGCCGGCAATCTCGAGCAGAACGGATTCTGCGCCGCGAGCCCGCGCTTGCAGGTTGCGTACCGAATCGGTCGCAACAAGCCTGCCTTTGTTGATGATGATTACCTGCTCGCAGGTTTGCTCGACTTCCGGGAGGATATGAGTGCTGAGAAGGATGGTATGGTCCCCGGCAAGATCCTTGATCAGATCCCGCGTTTCGTTGATCTGCTTGGGATCGAGACCAGCGGTTGGTTCATCGAGAATCAGCACGTCGGGATTGTGAATAATCGCCTGCGCAAGTCCGACCCGTTGCCGATAGCCCTTCGACAGCTTGCCGAGAAGCTTTTTCTTGACGTCGGCCACGGCACAGCGATCGGATGCATAGTCGACTCGCTTTTGGAGGTCGGCACCCGATAGTCCTTTCAGCTTACCGACAAATTTCAAGTATTCTGCGGTTTCCATCTCCGGGTAAATCGGAGGCGTTTCCGGCAAGTAGCCGATTCGCTTCTTGACCTCAAGCGGCTGTTCGAGGACATCAAAGCCAGCCACCGTCGCCGTACCAGCCGAAGGCGGAAGAAAACATGTCAGCATGCGCATCGTCGTCGTTTTCCCGGCACCGTTTGGGCCAAGGAAACCTACAATTTGGCCCTTCGCTACCTCAAACGAGATCTGATCAACGGCAATGGTGCGCGCATACTTCTTGGTAACAGCCTGTACTTTGATCATAATAAAGTTGTTGTAACAGTCGATGTTCGCTGTCGCGCCGAGCCGCACCTGTACACCACGGGGATGAAAATTATGTTAAAAAGTGTGAGAGCAAAATGTCAATCCGCCGTCGCAAAATTCGCATGGGGCTTTCTTGCGCGGGAGACAAGTAGTCGGCGCTCATTATCATCTGTATACGACTTCTTGGAAGATCTGGAGCTGTCGTCCAGGCCAGAAAGCGGAGCGGGCATAGTGGAACGGTCAATGCGCGAAATGGCCTGATTTCAACACCTCACGCGAAAGGAATGGCCAACAGCGGAGAATTTCACCCTTGGACAGGTGTGCCTCAGCACCACCATCCCCACCCAAAAGCTCGCAGGTTTGGAGTGGGAGTTTTGGGCCTTTTACGCTTAGGTTGTATTTACCTACGCTGATTTCGGCGTCACAGTACGCATTGTTTTCTTCGGGGTTTGCCGGAACAGAGCAGCCCATTTGACCATCGACGCAGATATTGACGGCCTTCGCGGAGTCGTTAAGAACCGAACACAGTTGACCCGGCGTGTTAGGGTACGTCACGTGAGCCGCAATCGCACAAGAGTGGAGGTCGCTGAGCTGATTGAGCGATTCTTGGAGAACCGCCCCGCATACCCGCAGGAGTGGAATGATTTTGTGGAATGCCGCCAACGTGACCCAACTATGGAGGCGTACAGGAGGCGATGCTACAACCTGGACCCGCTTGTAAACCGTCCCGAACCGGTTGACGAGAATGCCATCGCTGAGCTGCGCGGTATTTTGTGTGAACTGCGTACCGCGAGACCTGAGTGAGCGACTGTGCCCAGATAAATCGCCTCATTTGTCCCAGGCCATCATTCTCATCACAATTATCGGCTACTCCAATGGGTACTGCCGTGATCGGCGTTCCCCGTTCCAGGGGCATAACCCGGAAACGGCCTCTCCAAGATGCTCGAAGAATACGCGCCGTTAATGGGAAGCGTGAAGATCCTGCTGCTCAAATTCATCAGCCAAGTACTGGGACTGGCGGAATCGAACGGGAGTGGATCAACAATCAATTGCGGGGGCCGGGGAAGCGATCACGAGCACATCCGATGGTGCATGGAACCTTCGTAACCTACCCAAGAATGAATGAGTAGCACTAAACCTAGATTAAGGTTATCTCAGATGCTGTCTACAAAAAAGACCCCGAACCTCGGCAGTGCAAGATCACCCATCAATCTTGGCGACGAAGCCTGCGCATACAGACGTAACGGTCGATGGCACTATCGCACCCGCGAAACGATGCGCCGGTTCGGGCCCAGATTCATCGAAGCCACGGATTCGGAGTTAATCCTGGAACTAGCTTCGCGCGGCTATCAAGTGCTTTATCCAGCGCATGAATGCGCGGATCGGCCAAATTTGCCGTGTCCTGCCTGTGAGATGTATGCGCTTCGCGCTTTGAAAATCCGACCCTGAAGATGCTGACGGTACCGGCCACTATGGTGGTTACTGACTGAGGCGCGCTTCCCGTACCAGGGGCATTCAACCATAGACAGCTTCCCCGAAGACGCCACATAGGACATAACTCTACTGCCCTGTACTCCCGCTCTTCCCTTTCTTGCTGCAAACTTTATAAAGTCCTCTCCTGACCGTAGCTCTGGGGTGAGCTGCGGAACAACACCGAAGCGAGCCCATTCTCCCGCCGCAAGGGGGCCGCGAAGTCAAGACGAAGAATTAGAAGGATTAGAAGGTGGTGTCTTATTGGCGTATTGCTGGTGGTGGGAGCGTTATTTTGGCGACGGTGTTTATGCTGCTAAATGCCAAGCGCTCGCATCGGGCGAGGACAATACAGTAACTACCGTAGTCACGCTTAGGGACAAGCCCACCCTGTAAGAGATCGTAGGCTCCTGCGAATCCTCTCCCTGTCACCATCATCATAGTCTTTATGTGGGTGTGATTTAACAGGGAGAGAGAGAATGAAAATTAGGGCCAAATTCACATCGACTTTTGCGGCGGCGTGCATGTTGGTTTTTTTGAGTCTGCCCTCATTTGCGCGACCATCGCATCCGCCTCAAGGTCAGCAGACGCCCCAAACGCAACCGGTGCAGAAGGGCGAGGAGCAAAAGGTTGAGACTAGTTCCGGCAAGGAGATCGGGAAGGGCGGTGAGGACATTGGCAAAGGTGCTGGCAAGGGGGCTGAGAGCCTAGGCAAAGGCACTGCAGAAGGTGCTGGCAATCTCGTTACGTTGCACCCCGGCAAGGCTGGCGCTGATCTGGGCAAAGGGGCGGGTGGCGCGGCCAAGGATGTCGGCGTCGGCACGGGAAAGGGCGCGGCCAAGATCGGTAAGGGAAGCGCAAAGGGAATAGGGAGGTTGGGCAAGAAGATCGTAGGCAAGGGCAACAAGAACAAGAAGGAACCTGACGCGGCGAATTGATTACGTCCAATTACGGGCTGCGCCGAGCCTCGTTGCAACCATCCGGCCGATGGCGATTAGCCAGCGCGAGCCCTCGCCGCAGGCTTCTCTTCGCAGTGTTTACGTGGGCGAGCCAAGGGGGAGTTCAGTGTGTCTGGTGGATCGGAAATTCACACAAGCTGATGGGGATGTAAGTAGCTTCAGCGAACACTTTGGACTGTAAGTGTAAGACCAAATACATGGTTGATACATTGAATCCGCAGCCAGCGTGACTTCGCCACTTGATCAGCAATTTCTGAGGCGGCAAGTCTTCGTCCTTCGTCGAGAGCTGAATACTTCCGGTTAGCCCATGATACGTCATTCGAACTTGCCCCGGTGCTGGGGGCGAGTCTTCAAGGTTCTGGGCATCAAAGCGTTTGCGAGGATCGGTTGCTGACTCGGCAACCGCGCGGTGATGGGAACGCCGTGGTATTCATGGTTGCGGCTGCAACAGAGACACGGTTTCGGAGTACTCACGTCTACGGGTGTCTATGAATAGGCTATTCCGCGAGGAACGCACCGTTACCGATCCGAAATTCTGTGAGGGGTTTGAGATTCTTTTTGTAAGTGCGAGTAACCGCGTATTCCTTCCCACCTTTCACGCGGACGCCATACTTTCCTGTCGAGTACGGCTTGATCTCCACCACAAACGAAGTATTCACGAGCGCGGATCGATGGATTCGAATGAATCCGTACGGCTTCAACTTTTCGGCCACAATCGAGATTGATTCACGCAGGAGATAGGAGTCCGATTCCCGCTGTAGAGACACATAATTGCCCGCAGCTTGAACTGCGACCACATCGCCAGGATTGATGAACAGAATCCTTCCTTTAGCTTTGATTGCGATCATCGGGTGACCCGGACGAGATAGCTTCTGCAACTGCGGCAAAGCTTCGATCAATGTTGCAGCTCGCTCGGCCTTTGCTCTGCGACAGGCCCGGTCCAAGGCTTCGTTGATGCTTTCGTTCGAGAAAGGCTTTAGCACGTAGTCTACGGTGTGTCTCTCGAAGGCTGCGACCGCGTGTTCCACGTGTCCGGTTACAAACACGATAGACGGCAACAAAAGGTTTCGTTTCCGAAGCTGGTCTACGAGTTGAGAGCCCGACACGTCCAGATCGATGTCGAGAAGCAAGACATCGTAAGAGTCCGTGGCCAATTTCTCGAGCGCATCGATCCCATCGTTGGCCGAATCGAAATGCTCGCTCCTTGCCGACAGGATATTTGCCAGAGCCGTTTGGGCCAGGGGCTGATCATCCACGATCAACACGCGCATGGTTTCAGTCACCATCCATCTCTATTCCATCGACGTAAACGTCCTGGCTGATCGCGCGCGTCCAGAGTCTTAAGATTTCGCCGATCTTCTTCGCACGGTCATGACTTGGATTCGCGTTGAGGTCGGACGTCAGTGATGATCCCCGGACACCGGCGTTCCGTCCGACCACTCGGACACCGGAACCATGAACTCGGTGACTGGCTCCGGAGCACCATTAAATTGTGGATTCAGCAGAACCGGGGAGCCAGGCACGCCTGCACCCCAAGTCATAGCGTCTGTCAGGGGAACGTAAAACATGAGATGAGGAACCCAGTGCCCGGCGGAGTCGTTCAGCTGGCCTTGCCTCGACATCATATAGCTCATCCCGCCAGGCTCGAGGGTCGGCAGCTCCTTGTTCTGAAATTCTTTGATGCCGTCGATGATCTGAGCTTTGGACAGCCCGGCCAATACCAAGTCTGTCCTCTTCAAAGTGAGTGGCAGAATCGAGCGTGCGGCTGGCGGATTAAAGCAGAGCGGGCCTCGATTCTTAGGGTTCCAAAACTCGGGACTGTCGAATGAGCCCATCCATGCGCGATCTACGATGCAGACAAAGCCGTTTTTGCCTTCCACCGCAGTTTCGTAACCATGCCTTCCGAGGACCATAACTGTGGCGTCGCGGGAAATGGGCGGCGGAGCTGCTGTCCGTGCCAGAGCGATCTCAGCGGTTCGATCTGCGATCAGGTACTGATCCAGCGGAGCCATGCTGGGATACGGAGTTTTGGCGTCTGCTGCGCGTCCTGGCCGCGCCGCGCATAGTATTGCAACCAACGCGAAAGTTCCTATTGTGATTGTCGTGACCATCTTTTGGTTCATTGATTTCCCCTTCGATACGGATTCCAATACACCTTCGAGACCTATGTGATTGAACCCCTTTGGATTGGTTCCTGATTTCCACTCCCTGCTGGCTGGAGTGAAACCGCTGTCGCGCTCTTTCTCATTGAGACACTCCTACATAGCCGGTGCAGCCGTTCCATCCGACCATTTGCCAACCGGAATCACGAACTCGGTGATGGGCTCCGGACCGCCCTGAAACTGCGGATTCAGCGTGACCGGCGAGTCGGGCAGATCCGCACCCCAGGAGGATTTGTCTGTCAGTGGAAAGTAGAACATCAGATGAGGTACGTAGTGCCCAACGGCGTCATTAAGGTAGCCTGCCCGCGACATCATGTAACACATCGCGCCCGGCTTCGGTGCCGGTAGCTCTTTGTTGTCGAATCCGGCCTTGATCCTGTCGATCATCTGCGCTTTCGGCAGCCCGGCTAGTAGCATCTCCGTCCGCTTGATCGTGAGAGGCAGAATGGATCGCGCGGCTGCCGGATTGAAGCAGAGCGGCCCACGCACCTTGGGGTTCCAGAACTCCGCGGAGTTGAATGGGGACATCCATGATCGTTCCACAAGACAAACAAAACCGTTCTTTCCTTCGATGGCGGTCTCATAGCCCTGCCGGCCGAGGACCAGGATCTTTGCGTCGCTGGATATAGCTGCCGGGGCGGCGCTTCGCGCCATGGCGATCTCGGCGTTGCGATCCGGCATCAGGTATTGCTCGATCGAAGCCATGCTCAGATACGCTGTCGAGCGATCCTCATTCCGATTGCGGCTGGTAAGCAACTTCAGTCCCACAGCCACGCAGACGATAGCCAAGGCCCCGGCCCAGACCCAGCGGCTCGTCAGCACTCTGTTTTCCAATCTCGGCGAAGTGATCTTTGCCACTTCCCGCTTCTGGAGGCGATCCCCGAGCGCCGCGTTGATCTCCGAGGGGATGCCTATTTCAGGTGACTCAACTTCCCAGGCCATCAGTTCTTGGGAAACACCCCGGAAATCGGCAGCAAGGGTCTGGCACTCCGGACACAGTTCCAGGTGCAACAAGGCCTGGGTGGCTTGGTCCATGGGCAGTTCGCCGTCGAGATAAGCCATGAGTTCTTCCTGTTCGATCGGATGTCTGTTCGTGCTCATTGCAAGCCTCGTCTTCGTGGGTGCGGCTGCCCGGCGCTCGCTCTCAGGGCAGGATTGGTTTTTGCCTCCGACTCTAGATAACTCTTCAATGCGAGACGCGATCGAAAAAGCTTGGAACGGACCGTATTTAGGGGAATTCGCAACAGCTCCGCAATGTCGGAGTAACTCAGCTGTTCGTATTCGCGCAGCATCAAGATTTCGCGGTCCGGCGAATCCAGCTTTTCCATGGCTTGCCGGACCCAGAGCACGCAGTCGGGAGTTCCTTCAGTCTTAGGCTCCGGAGCGGTCTGTCCTAATGTGCTACTCGTCAGGAACTTGCGCCGTTCCGCAGCCAGCAGCTTCAACGCGATGCCATACAGATACGTTCGAACCAAGGCTCGCGGCTCATAACGGGAGGCTGCGCGGATCACCGCGAGGAAAGTTTCCTGGACGAGATCCTCCGCCCGCTCGGGGTTGTTCAGCCGGCGCCCGAAGAAGCCGTGCAGTGGCTTGCAATAGCGGGCAAACAGCTCCTCGAAGGCTGCGCGTGATCCGCCCTGGAATTCCAGCATCAAGGCTTCGTCGCTAGTCATAGTCAGTGCGCCAGCTCAATCCGCGCAATCCTCTGCGGCGTTTTTCACATCGTGCATGCTTCTTTAATGTCACAAGAAAGCCAAAAGTTCCCGCTCCGTTCCATTCCTCCTGTGTTTTGTGAATCTCATCAACATGATCTCCACCGGTCGGGACTGGGGAAAGAAAACTCAAACGCCGTCCGCTCGCAGAATCCCGCATCGAGGGGCGACATCTCCTGGGATAGGGTATTCAGCAGACAGCCGCGCTGGAGATCTTCGGGCTTCAGAAATATGGACTGAACAATGCGGATCAAGGTGTCGATGGGATTCTTCGCGTTCTGCAAACGGCCGCACCCACTTTTCGCGCGTAAGACTCGCGACGATCTCGTCCACTACCGCATACCCGAGGGCTTCTTTGTTATCGAACTGGTAGTTCGAAATCCTGAGCGTGCATCTCCTGGAAGGCCTCCCGCAACCATCGCCCTCGCGTGCGCTCCGGATCGCGCTGTCGAGCGCCGCTGCATCTCGGGCTGTTTCTGGCTGCTACATAAGTACCAATATGCGTGTTAAGACTGCAATTTTCGAAGGCAATGTTCTTCCGGCTTTCCGAATCCCGAATCTCGGAGTATTGGCGGCGGTTTCTACTGATATCCGTATGAATTGACCGCTGAGCTTCGGTTACTTGGTTGCTGTAACTGGTCAATTCGTCGCTCTCTGCTACCGCAAACACATACCTAAGCAGGTGGAACCTCGCGTATTTCCCTCCCAAGACGGCCCCCGGCTTGCCTCATTGCACAGCAGCACCCGACGCGGGTGCACCCGCGACTTTCGCCAGCCGGGGACAGGCGGGTCGCAGGAACAGCGGGAGCATTCTGCCGAAAGATGCATCTCGGCGCGGAGACTTTGCTCGGACGAAACGGAGGAGATATGAGTGCAGTGGGTTCGGAGAATCTCGTGTGTATTTCTGACTGTGATGGTGCAGGCCCTTCTGGGGGGCTTCACATATGAACAGGTCGGGGGAACCAGGGATGCCAGTCAACTGCCTCCACGAGTTGGACAGGCGGTTGACATTGGTGGACGCACTCTGAACCTGTACTGCTCTGGTCAGGGTGTTCCGACCGTGATTTTTGAAACCGGAGGCAACTCGCCCATCTGCTCGCCCATCGGTGCGACTGGCTTGAAACCAACGAGTATGGCCGCTTTCTTGGCGACAAAGATCTTCAGTTTGGTTAGGCCAGCCTGAAGTCGGATGTCTGGTCACGAATTTTCTTGATAGGCCGGGAGGGGATGCAAGAATTGGAGTCGTATGCGTTCAAAATGCGTGCCTCAGTAGCCAATGGGCATCCGGGGGCCGAGTAGTTTATGTCCAATGACAAGGGCACTGCCGTCAGCAATGAGCCCAAGGGATCGAGTGAAGTCACGTTGCGAAGTCGTTGGACAACGTTCAAACTGGGCGAAAGCATGCAAAAGCGGGTCGCCATTCCGCGCCATCACTGCCTGTTGCCGGGCTGCTTTGCGGTTCTGTGCTTTCTGCTTACGGCGTCGTTGGCGCAGGAGCCCTCCAATTTGCAGGAGTCCGCGTCGACCAATACGCCCGAAACCACAGATACACAGTATGGTGTAACCGGCCGGGTCGTCGACGACCTCACTGGAAACCCCTTGAATGGAGCCACGGTCCGGCTCGCGGTCGGCGGCAGGGTCATGCTCTCCAGTTGTGCTGGCTGCGATTCGCCGCCTTCTCCACCTCCGGAACCGGAAACACCCCGCGAGGTCATCACTGGCAAGGATGGCAGCTTCGCATTCGACAGCCTGCCCGCCACGGGCGGCTCCGTCACCGCCAGTAAGCCGGGCTACATCGATATCTGGCGTTTTCGCAGACGCGCAAGCGACCAGCTCGGCGGCAGCTTAATCAGCAACCAAACGGGTCCCGTCATCCTACGGCTCGCGCCCGCAGCATCCGTTTCCGGCACGCTGATCGATCACAACGGTACTCCGATCACCAAAAATGCAGATATCACACTCTGGCGGCTTGCCGATTGGGCCGGTTGGCCTCGCCTGGAATATGGCGGCTTCCCCGAATTCGCCGCTGATGGCACATATCATTTCCACGACTTGCTACCCGGCCACTACTTCCTGGTGGCCGACCCACCGATCAACCGTGAGGGGCCTGCACGCAATGAGGCGGGCCGCGCGGTCGGTGAGGTGCCGGTGCGTTACCCTGCCCCTACATCTCAGCGTCCGAATCCGTTTTTCACGTTGCACGAGGGCGAGCAAGCCCACCTTAACCTTCGCTTTCCGCAAAGAACGCTGCAACGCGTGACCGGCACGGTGAACGCGAGTCAACCATATTCCTACGACATCGTCGATGCAAATGGGAGCAAGGCCTATTTGCTCAAGGGATCAGCGTTCGAGAAACCGTTTGAGGCTTGGCTCCCGAAGGGAAGTTATCGCCTGACTACGGGCAGGGAAGACGTCACAGGTCCGCTGCCTTTCGAAGTCGCAGGTTCCGATTTGGCGGGTATGCTTTTCTCGATCGCTGTTCCCGAGCGGATAGAAATTCCGGTGGAAATCTCAAGCCTTGTCCCTCGCGTACCCACCTGTCTCGACCCAACGCCGGTCTGCGGATTCGTAGACGTTGCCCTAGTCCGCTTCTTGCCCGGCGGCTACGTCGAGGTTGTCGGCCAGTCCACACAGGCCGGGAGATTCGACGGCACTGCTCCACGACCACAACCTATCCAATCGGTTTCGCTTATTCCCGGCACGTACACGGCTGCGGTCGCGGTTACGCTCAATGTTTACGCCAAGTCCATCGTGAGCGGTTCCACCGACCTCGCTAAGGAGCCACTCACTATCCGGGCGGGAGATTCTCCGGAGCCCATTCACATTGTTCTCGCTGAAGGCGCCATCGTCGACGGTGTCGTGCATCGCCACGGCCAACCGGTGAACGCTTGGGTGTACGCTCTGGCCGAAGACATCGAACCCAAATCCGACTTCCGTGAATTTCAGCCCGTCCTGTCCGATGAGGACGGTAAGTTCCACCTGCAGGGTTTGGCGCCCGGCTCCTATCTCTTTTTCGCCAGCGATATCGAGCTCTCGCTCAATGTGCACGACTCCGCCGAGACCGCCTACTGGCGGTCGCGCGGAAAGATCCTCCGCGTGGAACCCGGAAAAACGACTGACTTGGTCTTGGTCGCCGCCGAACCACCCGAGGAGCCATAAGGCCCGTGTTTCGTGCCGATTGCTGCGTACTCGCTGTAGCTCGCGAACTATGTGTAACGGATGTGCAGTCAAACGGGGAGTCTATGATTCGCGCTAATTTCGACCGGCTGCTCCTCGCCATTGGCCTCCTTGTATCGGCCATGGTGGGACAGCAACCACCTGCTCAGCAGCCCCCAGATTTGCAGGTTCAATTTCAATCTGCGACCGGCTCGAACCGTTTTCGCGTTGGCGAGGTGATCTCCCTCGAAGTTCTGGTGTCTAGCACGACGCCAAACCGCTATTTGGAGCCTTGCGCACTGTTCAATGAAACTGGTTTTGGATTTCCTCGGTGCCGTTTCCTGAGTCAGTGGTCGTTCGCGATTACGCCTGCAGGCAACTGGGTAGACTTTGGTGGCCCGGGAGCGCACAGCGGTCCGACGTTGGACGTTCCAAACCCCGACCTTACTTCGAAGCCCGTAACTTTCCCTTATCGGCTGACCAGCAGATACCGAATCGACAAGCCGGGCGAATATCGAGTCAGCCTGTCGTTGCAGATCGGGTGGGATGACGAAACGACGCAGCTCAGTCCTCGCCCAGATCCGTCAGTTCATGCTCATTCGGTCAGCGTAACGCGGGAGGTTGTGCTGCAGATCGTGCCAGCCGAACGCGAATGGCAAGCTGAGATTGTGCGCAAGGGCGAGGAGGTTTATGCCGGGCCTCCTCTGCCCGACACGGATCCTCCGTCCGAGAATTTGTTGCAACATCGACAAGCTGCACGTGCACTCTGCACCTTGGGCACGCCGGAGGCGGCGCGCGTCTTCGCAAAACTTCTTGCCGACGGTAAGAACGAGGTGCGAACCTGCTTGGAACGATCTGCCAGCAGACCCGCCGCCATCGACGAGATGCAGCGCCTTATGGTCGAGCCCGATATTGCTGTGACGCCCAGCTTTCTTAAAGTGCTCGTAACCCTGCTCTACAACCAGGAAGCACCCAGGAAAGGCACGGGTAATATTGCTTTTCAAGAAGCAGCGGACACCGAACGGGATGCCTTGTTCGCGTCCCTGCCGCAAAAGCACGGCTCTGCCCAGTATTCATCCCTTCTTACTGTTCTAGAGAACCCGCTGCGCCTAAGGTCTTCGGAGTATGCACCTGCTTACGAGTTACCATTCCCGCAGCCAGTGATCGCCGTAACCGTGGCGGATTTTGATCGACTGCCGCAGCAGTCGCAGGAATGGCTGATGCAAGACGGCTGGGATCGTGTGCGTTCTCCTCTGCTGCTGCCGGCCGTACGCCGGAGAGCGGAGGCCGGCGATGGGCCGGCTTTGCTGCGTTGGTTGGAACTAGAGCCTGCGGCGGCAGCAGCGTTTGTGCGCGAAGAAGTAGTTCGTCCGCAGCCGCGCTTTTCGTCCTACTACCTCCGGCTTCCGGAGATCTCGCTTCCTCGTCAACAGCAGCAGATCGCGGCGAACTTTACAGCACTGACGGACGAGACCTATTTGGCGAGCGCCGCAACATTGCTACATCGCTACGCTACGCGCGCGGTGTTGCCACAAGTGCTGCCCTTTATTGATGCCAAGCTTACCGGGTGGCCTTGCTCAATCCAGTTGCCGGTTCTCGCGTATCTGCTAAAGGTTTCACCAGCGGAGTCTGCACCACGCATTGCAAAAGTGTTAAGGAGCCAGCCACGGGCCGGTGGCTGCACGGACACATTTCTCGCCGACCTTGGTTTTCTTGAGCGGAGCCCGGTTCTGGAGCGGCTAGCTCTGAGCCAAGTCGCGATCGGTGGGGCTTCTGCTGTTGACGGCGCCCACTACCTGGAGCGCTACGGCTCGCTCGCCACGAAGTCGAAGGTCAGGGAACAGCTACAACGTTGGCATCGGGAGTTGGTATCCAGCGGCGCGGAACAACGAATCAACTCCGGTGCGGCCACGAAGAACGATGCGGCGCTAGGTAAGATAGTTAGCGCACTGACAGCCACATTCGAAGGTGCGCAGGCGTGGGTGCTATCACCTGAGGAGGCGGCTCGCATAGAAGCTCTCCTCGGACAAAAGACCGTATCGCAGCTGGTGTGTCGTTTTCACTGCGGCGCGTCCTTGGGCATCGGTCCCGACCCTGCCGTGTACGAAATCCGAAGTCGCATCAGCGAGGATTGGAGGCGGCGAGAGAGTCCCATGGAGTATCTGAATCCAGTGGAACGCCTGCACTACTCGATCAACCAGTACTGGTGTGGCGATCCGCGAGCCCTCCAGCAGAAGATCTTACAATTTCCGAAGGGCTCGACTTTTGCCATTACTTTCCCAGAGGATTTCACCCCACGTGACCGCGGGGAAATAGCGGAGGCTGCCGGGCTTCTGCGGAAGCACGGCTACAAGGTGGAATGGGCATCTCTGCGGTCGGACCCGCCGCAGTAGAAAACAAGGCTTTACCGCAGGATTTCCATGCGCCCCAAAGGGTTCACGCCTTCAGCTGTTCCCCAACGGTTCAAATGCTGTGCGTAGGTGCGGTTTCATAAACCTCTTTTGAAACACGAGACTCTTTAAACCGCGGGTGAAGCTTAGGTTTGACAAATTCAGTAGGTCGCGCGACCGCCGCTTAGATCAAAGACCGCGGCGGTGGTGAACGAATTTTCTTCCGAGACCAGCCACGCTACCATCGCACTCACTTCACCCAGTTCCAAGAAACGTCCACGGGGAATTCTCGAGAGCATGAAGTCGATGTGCTCCTTTGTGATCTGATCGAATAAACGAGTGCGAGCCGCGGCGGGCGTGATGCAATTGACCGCAATATTCTGGTTAGCAGTTTCTTTGCCCAGAGATTTAGTGAAAGCGATGACGCCAGCCTTCGACGCACTATAAGCGGACGCATTGGCATTGCCTTCCTTGCCGGCAATGGACGCAACATTTACGATGCGTCCGTAGCCTTGCCGCAGCATGTGCGGCACAATGGCATGGCAGCATAGGAATACCCCGACAAGGTTAATGTCAATGACCTGCTTCCATATGTCGATCGGGTACTCCCATGTTTTATGGTTCGGCCCGGCGATACCGGCGTTCGCGATAAGGATATCGATCTTGCCATGTCTCCCGACGGTCGCATCGGTGGAGGCGGCTACACTTGCGGCATCGGAGACATCGACGACCTCGGCCGAGACGATCCCGTCTTTTCCAAGCTGTTTCACGGCAGCGGAAAGAACTTCCCGATCGCGGTCCCAAAGCGAGACCGATGCTCCGGAAGCGACTAGTCGGGTGGCGATGGAAAGCCCAATTCCTTGCGCTCCGCCAGTGACAACGGCATGACGGCGGCGAAGGTCAATCTGATTCATACATCCTCAGTAAACCTATCCACTCTTGGCTGCTTTACTCGGACACGGCTGCGGGCTCGACGTATATGAGTCGGCCCGCGATTCGCCCGAGCGCAATTCCAGCAAGAGAAGTATAGCTTGTACAAACAGATACTCGGATAAAGGCCGGCTGTAAGGGGCACGCTGTAAAGATTTCGCAAACCATCGTAGTTCGGGGACAAACAGATACGCCAGAGCAAGAAAAGAAGTTTCGATCCGCCGCCGGGTTTGGCCGCGACGACAAAGACATACATTCATCGAGGACGGATGCGCAACCAGGGATTTCCCGGCCGCGTGTTCGACGGAAGGCCGGTGATAGGGGTTGCATAGGAATCGTGTCGTGCTCGACCTCGCCAGTCAGACGGTGCGTCCATCCGGTAACTCCTGTGGTTGACGAGTTGAGACGAAGGCAGACTCGCTGCCAAATTCTGATCTCATAGGCTCGTCCAAGTCAGCGAGAGGCCCCGCCGACATAATTGCCGTAACCTACAATGACCGTCGAGCTCACCAGAACCAATAAGCTGAATGCCACCAGCAGCCTGGTT
The DNA here is from genome assembly GCA_036514015.1 of Candidatus Sulfotelmatobacter sp. Taxonomy (GTDB): domain Bacteria; phylum Acidobacteriota; class Terriglobia; order Terriglobales; family Acidobacteriaceae; genus Sulfotelmatobacter. Next base: position 42,640 of record DATBYA010000054.1, on the reverse strand, counting down.
CTGCCGCCGGCGCCCTTCCACTCTTTCAGCGCGATGCCCCACAGCGTGCTGAAGATGATGATGCTGGCCATGTGTAGCGTCCAACTGGAGAACTTGTACCTTCCCATCTGGGTCTCGCCCATGGTGTAGAAGAAAAACTGCATGTACCACGTCGTCCCGGCGAGAGCCGAGAACAAATAATTGGCAAGCATCGGAGCCCTGACAGGCGTGTCTTGTGCGACGGCCACGGCTACCGCCATCTCCTCCGCCGGAGCATCGGTGACGGATTCCAGGATGTGTTCTTCATTGCGCGCTGGAACTCTACCCCGAATTTCTGACTCGAAATACTGGTAAGCAGTGCGGTTGCGAATGTTGAGGATGAGGCACCAGACAAAGTTGGTGGTGAAGCCACCGGCAAGAACAACGACCAGCACCGGAAGTCCTTGCCACAATACCGGAGTTCCATGTTGGATGGTGATTGTCTTGATCGGATCCCCGGCCGCAAGACCGTAGGCGAAGCAGGCGCTCATCACGCCGGAAAAAGTGGCGACCAACAATCCCTTCTTCAAGTCGAACTCCCTGATCGAGGCGCGCTTCTGTTCGGTCGACATCTCGCGTTCTTTGGATACTCCGGCTGCTCCGGCGAACGCGATACCAAGAAGACAGACAGCGACGCCGCCAAGGATCAGGCTCCCGGAACGAGTGCCGAGAACTTCCGATGCGAATACTCCACGAAAAATCGGAGGCATCAAGGTGCCGAATGCGGCTGTGTACCCGAGTGCCACGGCCATGCCGAGCGACATTCCCAGGTATCGCATGGTCAGGCCGAAGGTGAGGCCGCCGAGTCCCCACAAAACGCCAAATACATATGTCCAGAAAAGGCTGCTCGCCGGAGCTTCGTGAAGCACATGAGTGAGGTCGTGTGTCATGGTAAGTGCGAGAATCCACGGGGCGATGATCCAGCTGAAAAATCCGCCAACCAGCCAATAGGTTTCCCACGCCCAGTTCTTTACTCCGCGATAGGGAACGTAGAAGCTGGCGGAGGCGAGACCGCCGAGCCAATGAAAAAACACACCGAGTGCTGGGTTCACGGAATCCCTCGTGTCTGAATTAGAGGTGAAAGACCTCTTCCAGCGGCTGCATGGCGCGATCAGGCAAGGTGCCGTCGGGCTGAAGGAAAAAATCACCCATCTCGCGCTGCCAGCGCTCGTTGATCTCGCGGCTTGCCATGCCCGCCCTTGCACGTTCAAAGTTTTCCGTCTCGAGATAGCCGACGAGAAGGCCATCGTCGCGCAGAAACAACGAGTAATTACCCCAGCCCGTTTCACGCAAGGCGGCCTGCATCTCGGGCCATACGCTGCGATGGCGCTCTTTGTATTCCTCGAGTCGCTGGGGCTTGACCTGTAACACAAAGCAGATACGCTGCATCTTCGCTCCTTAACGCAGGAAGGCGTCGGAAAGACCGCCATCGACGGGAATGACATGGCCCGTCGTCTTCCCGCTCTGATCACTGGCCAGCCATACGATTGCGGCGGCACAATCCTGGGGGAGGATGGGCCGCTTCGTCAGCGTACGCTGCGCATAAAAATCGGCGAGCTTGGCACGCAGTTCCTCGGTCGACTCCGAGCCCTGGAAATCGATGTTGTATTTCTCGAGCGATTGCATTACGCGCTCGCGAGGAAACATGGTGGAACCGGCGACGACCGTTGCGGGCGCGATTCCGTTCACCCGTACCAGCGGACCTAGTCTGATCGCCAATTCGCGGATCAAGTGATTGAGAGCGGTTTTGCTGGTGTCGTAGGCCTCGCTGCCTTTTTTGGGAACCACCGCGTTGGCAGAACTGGTGAGTACCATGGCAGCCGGAAGCCCCTGCTCTTTGAATATCCATTCCGTTTGGCGGGCAAGAAGATAATTGCCGGTGACATTGACGAGGAATGTTTGCGCCCATTGTGCTTCGGCGAGTTCGCCGTCGGATCCGGACACGGGATAGATCGCCGCCGTATTGGCGATGATATCGAGGCCGCCGAACTGAGAGATCGTGAAATTCGCCGCCTCCCGAACCGACGCAGAGGAACCCAGGTCGACACGGGCGTGCGCGACAAATTCAGAAGATACGATGGCGCCGATCTCATCGGCGACTTTCTTGGCACCCGGCTCGTCAAAATCCGCCACGATAACATGAGCCCCCTTGCGGGCGAGCAGCAACGCGACTTCGCGGCCGATTCCGCTGGCACCTCCAATGACGAGTGCGATCCTGCGGCTGAACTCCGCTTCGGCGGGCATGCGTTGCAGCTTGGCTTCTTCGAGCGCCCAATACTCGATGCGAAAGGCTTCCGATCTTGGCAGCGCGACGTAGTTGTGGAACTGAGTGAACTGCTGCGAGTGCTCGCCGTGACGGGCCTGAGGCAGAGGATGGCTGAGTTCTCCATCCTCCAACGCGTTCGCGCCCGCCATGACGTGAATGGCGTTGATGAAGAACTCGGTTGTGATGCGTGCTTCTTTCTTATTCTTTCCAAAGCCAAACAAACCCAAGCCCGGAACGATCACAACCGAGGGATTCGAATCTCGTAGCTTAGGAGAATCGGCGTTCGCCCATTCGTCGTAATACTTCTTGTAGGCGGCACGATACTCAGCCACCTGGCTTTGAATGCGCGCCTTCAGAAGGTTCACGTCCTCTTTTGCAGGATCCCAAGGAAGAAAGAAAGGACAGACCCTGGTTCTCAGGAAATGATCCGGACAGCTGGTTCCGAGCGATCCTAATTCCTTCGCCCACTTTGATCCGGCGAATGTCAGGGCGTCCTCAGCATCGGTATAGTGCGCCAGGACGCGGCGATTCGACGATACAACCCCGCGGAGTGCGGGCAGAATCTGGGTTGCAATATCCTTTCGATTCTGTGCCGGGCGATGCTCGACGCCGCCAAACAGGGATTGTTTCTTCGATTGATGCTGGAGGATGAAATCGCCCATCTCATCGATAGTGTGAATGCTGTTCAGGTAACATTCGCGCTGGGTCATTCCCCAGGTGAACAGTCCGTGGCCGCCCAGGATGAGGCCTTCCGCGCCGGGATTGTCCTTGACGGCCTGTGCAATCAGGAGCGCGAGTTCGAATCCGGGACGTTGCCAGGGTACCCACACCATGTTGCGGCCGAATTCCTTGTTGAACTCGTCTAGTTTGCGTTTCCCATTTGCACTCGCCGCCAAGGCAATGGCCCAGTCTGGATGAAGATGATCCACGTGGGGGAAGGGAAGGAACGCGTGCAGAGCAGTGTCGATCGAGGCCGCTACTCGAGTCTCGCCAAACGCCGTCAGCGGATAGTAGCGAACCATTTCATCTTCGTGCTGTTCGCCGCGGTAGAGTTCCTTGAGTTGCTCCAGACGATCCATATACAGCAGAGCAAACCCGGCATCCGTGATGGAGCCGAGATCGCCCCCACTGCCTTTAACGGCCAGTACTCGCACCGGACGTCCGGTAAACGGATCGGGAAGCTCGAGCTTGGAGCTGGTGTTGCCACCCCCGAAATTTGTGATGCGCAGATCCGCGCCCAGCAGATTCGAACGATAGCGCAACAGAGCCAGCTGATTGCCGGCTAACTTCTGAGCGTCGGATTGGCTCCACAAGTCTTTCAGGTGAGTTGTCTCTCTGATTTCATGCATAGATGCTCCCGCAGTATTGCTCAAATCGTTCCGCGTGTTGCTCCCACTTGTCGGTTTTACAGGGCTCGAACACTTCACTGGGGAAAGATCGATCCACAATCGCACGAACCTCCTGGAGGGAGGCGGCGCCTCCAGTCGCCAGAATTTGAATGGCAATATTTCCCAATGCTGTGGCTTCGGCCGGGCCAGCCAGCACCATCCTCCCGGTGGCGTCGGCGGTCAGTTGGTTCAACAATCGATTCTTCGATCCGCCGCCGATAATACGAACTTGTTGAATACGCTTACCACTTACCTGCTCCAGATTACGCAGAACCAGACGGTATTTGAACGCGAGACTTTCCAAAACGGCCCGCACATATGTGCCAGGTTTCCGCGGAACTGGCTGATGAGTCCGGGTGCAGAACTTATCGATGGCCGTGAGCATATCCTTGGGGCGCAAGAAGGACTCGTCATCGGGATCGACAAGGTGACGGAAAGACGTTTCCGGGGCCGCCAGTTCGATCAATTCGCGATAGTCGTAACGGTGACCTTGCGCCATCCAGGCTCGGCGGCAACCCTGAAGCATCCACAGGCCCATGACGTTCTTCAATAGCCTTGTGGTTCCATGCACGCCACCTTCGTTGGTGAAATTCAGGCGCAATGCATCGGCGGTTATGACGGGCGAATCCAGTTCGGTGCCCAGCAGCGACCAGGTTCCGGAGCTGAGAAATGCGGTACCGTCGCGCGCTGAGATGGCAGCCACCGCCGAGCCGGTGTCATGGCATGCCGGAGCAATGACGAACGTTCCCGCAAGCGAAGTATGACCTGCGATATCGGGCAAGATCGTTCCAATAATGGAACCTGGTTCAACGATCGGTGCAGGCAAATGAGCCGGAAGCTCCAGAAGCTGCATCAGACCGACAGCCCATGCCCGCTTCAGCGGATCCACCATCTGAGTAGTGGTTGCGTTGGTAAATTCGCAGACCGCATTTCCACTCAGCCAGTAGTTGAACAGATCAGGGATCGTGAGCAGATATTTTGCGGCTTCTAGGAGCTTGGGAGTCTGACGTTGGGCGGCGAAAAGCTGGTAGAGCGTGTTGATGGGCATGAACTGAATGCCGGTCGCGTTGTAAATCTCGTCTTTGGCAACTTTCTTAAGGACTTCCTCCATGACTCCTGCGGTGCGGCGATCGCGATAGTGATAAGGATTTTGGAGCAACTCTCCGGCTTCTCCCAACAGGGCATAGTCCACACCCCAGGCATCGACTCCAATGCCCGCCAGTTGCACGTCGCCCAACTTCGAGAAAGTGTTCCGTACTTCGGACCAGAGTCTGGGTACGTCCCAGTGAAGAGATCCGCTGTATTCGACCGGTTCGTTACGGAAACGATGGATTTCCTGGGTGGTGAGTATTCCCGACTGAAGATGCGCGAGGACGGCCCGTCCACTCTCGGCGCCAAAGTCGAACGCAAGGTAGGGCTTCACAGGAATGCTCTTAGGCATAGGAAGAAACATTCTGTGAGTTTCGCGCGGCCCGCTCTTTCGTGATTCGCTCCAGGTAGCCACTTCCCAGAAACGCCTTTAGTGGATCGCGCGGTAGTCCCTTGGAATCACACCACTCCCGAATTGCGGGCCGGACGTCTGTGTTGAAAGCATCCTGCAACAACGATTCGGCTGCGACGAGATTGCACCCATTCTGCAAATGCGATAGCTCCTCGTGATCGACCAACGCGCTCTTCGCGAATAACTGCTGCGCCATTGTTACGGTTTGGATTGTCTCTTCAATTTTTCCTTTGAGGTTGTGACTCTGGTCAACCATGTAGGCGATGTCGGCCCGATTGCCATTTTCCCATTCGAAGTAGTGAATCTCGTGGAAAATGCGAAAAACCTGGTAGGGGTCGATCGACCCGAGGGTCAAGTCGTCGTCCGCGTAACGTCGATCATTAAAGTGAAAGCCTCCCAACATGTTTTCTGAGAGCAGCCAGGCAACGATTTGCTCAATGTTTTGCGCCGCATAATGATGCCCGGTGTCAACCAGGACTTTTGCTTGCGGGCCGGCGGCGCGAGAGAGAAGCAGAGACATACCCCAATCGGCGATGTCGGTATGGTAGAAAGCGGGCTCGAAGGGTTTGTACTCGACCAGAAGTCGTTGCCCCGGAGACAGGGCCACGTGCGACTCCTTCAGACCCTCGGTAAACCATTGCTTGCGTTGCCGAATATTTGCCGTGCCAGGGTAGTTGGAGCCGTCGGCAAACCACAGGGAAATGTCCCGGCTGTGCAGACGCCGGGCAATCTCGATGCTGTCTTTGGTGTGCCGCAACGCACGCTGACGAGTTCCGCCGTCAGGATTGCCGAATGAACCGAACTTATATTCCTGATCCTGGAACAGATTGGGATTGATTGAGCCGGGCAGAACTCCGTAGCGATCGGCAAATTTCTTGATGTCGTCTGTGCTCCTTACCCCGTCGGGACAGTCCCATAAGACATGCAAGGCTACCGTCGGACAGACGCCGGTAAGCAGGTGAACTTGGCCGGCATCGGCGAACTTCTCCTCAGTGGTAGTGGCTGCGGCGGGCTGAATGAATTTCCCGAAACGAGTGCCCGTGTTGGCAAAACCCCAGGACGGTAGCTCGATGCGGAAGGACTCGAGTGCTTTAAAAATCTTCTCACTCTGGCGTGCGTCCATAAGGGACCTCTCCTCGGACTCGAAGGTTACAATCCTTAGTACACTACGTCACGAATTTCGTTCCGTGAAGTTGTAGTTTCGCATTGCAAAACGATCAGCATAACATTCCGACATGCCAAACGCGCCAGAGGCCGAGACATTGAGAAGGTGCGTGTCCTTCGGAACGTCAGGAGTAGAGGTCGGATTGACAATGACAATTCTGCCATGCAGAATCTTTCGCGTTCCACTGGATGCGAGAGGCAATGGCGTTAAGCGGAAACCGCGATGAAAGTCGGGCCGATTTGTAAAGATCCGCCGCGTCAGGCCTCGCATTCGGAGTAGCCTTCTGTTTTCGCGCAGAGCATTTGTGGTGCCCTGTGTGTCTGTCCGGCCCCAATGGCTTGGGGGGTGCAGGGCAAACGCAGTGTGCAGGCATAATTCCAGGCTAACCGCCCGTGGCCTGAATCACAAATTTTGCTTTGCAAAATAAAAAAAGCGGATATGATGCCTACTCTATGAGCCCCAGCGTTCCTTCCCGGGACCGTTACCTGGTTAAGTCCATCGTTCACTCCTCCCAATTGCTGAGTGCGTTCCGTTCTGCCGGAGAGGCGTTACCACTGAAAGAAATTGCTTCGCGCTGCGGGCTGCCGAAGACGATGGTTTTTCGTCTTCTTTACACGCTCGAGAAATGCGGCATGGTCGACAAATTAGGCCAGAATCTGTACCAGTCACGAGTGCGTCCGTGGAAACAGAGATCATATCGGCTGGGATACGCAGCTCAGGGTACGGACTACCAGTTTTCCCGGGAAGTCTCGGAGGGCCTGCAGCGGGCTGCGGCTACCGAGGGAATTGAACTGATTTGCGTGGATAACCGGTACAGCGCAAAAATTGCTCAGCGCAGCGCCGACCTGCTGGTGCGTGAAAAGGTCGATCTCGCCATTGAGTTTCAGACCGATGAAGAAGTGGCACCGATTGTGGCCGCGAAGTATCGGGAAGCGAACATCCCCATGATCGCGATTGATATTCCCCATCCCGGCGCGACCTACTATGGGGCCAATAACTATGAGGCGGGCCTGATCGGCGGACGATATCTGGGCCGCTGGGTCAAAGAGCACTGGCAGTCGGAAGTCGACGAGATCATACTGCTGGAGTTGAAGCGGGCCGGAAACCTGCCACGAATGCGTTTGTCGGGATTGCTGGTCGGGATCAACCTGGTGCTGCCGAGCGCCGCGCACTGCCGCGTGAGTTATCTGGATGGAGATGGAGAACTGGGTCCCAGCTTCGAGGCGACTCGCAGACATCTGCGCTCGTCTCATTCCCGGCGTGTGCTGGTGGGTGGCATCAACGATCCCAGCGCTCTCGGAGCGCTGCGCGCATTTCAGGAGGCCGGTCGCGCCGAGAACTGCGTCATCATGGGGCAGAATGCCTCCCCTGAAGGCAGAGCAGAACTGCGCGAACCCAAGACCCGTTTTGTAGGATCGGTTGCTTATTTTCCGGAGCGCTATGGGGAGAACATAATCCGAGTGAGCCTGGATATCTTGAATCAGCGGCCGGTTCCACCTGCCGTTTTCGTCGAACATAAGCTCGTAACCCCCAGCACCGTGGATCATTACTATCCCAATGACGGTCTGGCACAAATGGCACGCTCTGAGGCAACCATGACGCAGCGCGAGCATCGTATCGCCTAAACGGATTGGCGCCATCCCCGCCCGGCGGAAACTCTGCGGTCCTCATCTGTTACCAATAAAGCTGGTACCAAATCTGTTACCAATAAAGCTGGTACCAACAAGTTTGTTCTTACCAGAGTTTGGTGCCCGCAAACTTTGTTGCCCCAGACTGACGCGGATCGCTCTCGACGAGCATCCGTCTTGCCGATTTTCCGCAGCCGGCAAAGCGCAAAGCTTCGACAAAATTATTTTGCATTGCAGAATTGATCCTTCCCTTAGAACCCCCGAAGATTCACACCTGTGCCGCCATTATGTCGACCTAAGTTCGCTGTCCCGTAAGGCGTTTGACCGGCTTCACCCAGCGAAAGGGCTGTGTTTCTCACCGCGAAACGCCGGTTGATTGCTACTTGCGAGTTGACGGTGTGCGACAAGCAGTGTGAGTATCCCGCCACAGTGCAAGGGAACCATGGGGCGGGTCCAAGGCAGCGGCTTTCTTGGTCACCGACGAGAGGAAATAAACATGTCCACGATGGCACGTAATTTCTTGCTGTTCTTGTTGTTTACCCTGCCGGGAGGTTTGCTGCACGCTCAAGGCGGCGCCTACGGGACCATCCTCGGAACGGTCAAGGACAATTCTGGAGCAGTGCTGAGTAAGGCGAGCGTGGATGTCACGAACGTTGCCACAAATGTCGCCAAACGCACGGAAACGACCGCTTCCGGCGACTTCACCGTGCCTTACCTCGCCCCTGGAACCTACCGCGTTACGGTCCAGGCGCAGGGATTTGAGAAGTCAGTCGTGGACAACATCAACTTGGTAGTCGGCCAGGAGGCTCGTGCCGATGTCAGTATGAAACCCGGTGCGGTAACTGAGAGCGTGCAAGTCGAGGCCAGCGCCGTGGCCCTCGACACTGACAGTTCAGCGGTCGCGCAACTCGTAAGCCAGAAACAGGTCGACGAATTGCCGCTTAACGGGCGTAATTTCCTGAATCTGCTTTTCATCGGCGCCGGTGCAGTCCAGACCGTCGGCGAACAGGGCCAAATGCGACAGGGGGCGGGCAACGCTATCAGCATCAACGGCGGGCGCCCTGAATCCAACAACTACACCTTGGACGGTTTGATCAATACCGATACCTCGCTCAACACTCCGGCGGTGGTTCTGTCGCAGGATGCGATTCAGGAATTCAAGGTCGCCAGCGAAAATTACGCCGCGGAGTACGGTTACAGTGCCAATCAAGTCAACATCATCAGCAAGAGTGGTACGAACCAATTGCACGGTACGGCATTCCTGTTCGATAGAAATGACGCTTTCGATGCGTACACGCCGACGCCGTTCCAGACGACCCCGACCAAGCCCGTCCTGCGGCAAAATCAGTTCGGTTTTGTTGCCGGCGGTCCGGTGTACATCCCCAAAATTTACGACGGACGCAACAAGACCTTCTGGCTGGCGAACTATGAAGGTTGGCGAATTGAGAATGGCTACATCCAGAATGGGATTGTTCCAACCACGGCAGAACTGAACGGAGATTTCTCCGCGACCGGTCTGCCGGCCTTCGACCTTACCCCCGGATCGCCTTGCCAGATAGCGCTCACGGCCACGCCGAATGCTTTGCCCTGTATGCCCGGCGACCCCCAAACCGGCGCCGAATTCCCCGGCGATGTGATTCCCCCGGGCAGTTTTTCGCGCCTGGCGACAGTGACCCTCGCAGCCAATGTAATTCCGGCCCCAACCCCAGCCTGCGTGAGCAATCCCGCGACATGTGCGGGAGGCAACTACCAGTTGGTTCGGACTCTGCCCAATAACACCAACCAGCAAACCTACAAGATCGACCAAACCTTGGGCCGTTTCGGATCGGTGTTTTTCCGCTATACCAAAGCCAACTTCTCGAACGAGAACCCACAGAATCTTGGCACCGTCTTCAACATCAACCAGTTTACGCAAGACAGCACCAGTTGGATGATTTCGCACACCATTCCCATTGGCCACAGCAATGTCAACAGTTTTCGTTTCGGACACTTGGATGCAACTGCAATCCAGGGTGCACCGCCGGCCTCGAGCGGCCAGATTTCCGCTTTGGGGGTGACGGGCGTGTTCAGCAATCTCCCAGCCTATGCGGCGGGTTTTCCGAACCTCAACTTTGAGGCTGCTCTTCTCGGCAGCTACGGTACCCCGGGAAACAACCCGACGACTAGCGACGTACCCACCTGGGAGATCTCCGATTCGATGACGATGGTTCGCGGAAAGCACACCATTGGCGTGGGTTTCGACTATCGCCGCTTTGTTTCGAGAAGAGACCTCTCGGGCAATTTTCTGGGCCAGTACACGTATGCGAACAACAACATCTTGAACAACAGTGCTAGTGGGAGTTGCTCGACTCCTTCCGGAAACTGTGGCAGCGGCAACGAACTCGCGGATTTTCTACTCGGTTATTACCAGAGTGCCAATACGTTTCAACCTGGGCCTTTCAGCAGTCCAAAGATCGCCGGCAACTTGAATCAATATCACTTTATGTATTTTGCGCCGTATGCTCAGGACGACTGGAAGGTGAATAGCCGCCTCACTTTGAACCTCGGACTTCGCTGGGACTACCGCTCTGTGCCCTACGAACAAAATAATAAGTTCTTCTGGATCGATGATCAGAACACGACCGGCGGAGGATTGTGTTTTGCAGATCAGGCCCTGGGGACCGACGGTGTCGCACCGCCGGGGAATGGCTTCTACCGTTATTGCGGCAGGCGAAATCCGGCGGACGGTTCGAAGACGCCTTTCGCCCCCCGCTTCGGCTTTGCCTGGCGCCCCTTCGGCGGGGAAAAGACCGTGGTACGTGGCGGCTACGGAATTTTCTGGGACTCTTCTGAAAGTCGCGAGATCGACGATTCCGGCGATTTGTATCCTTTCGTCGAGCGCACTTCGCTTTCCCCCAATTCGCAATCACCGACCGCAGCGCCCAAGGTGACCGATCAACTGTTTCCGGCGCAGACCGCGATTGTTCCCGTGACTGCTCCGAACAGTCAATTTGTTGCAGTCATTGTTTCCGACCATCCAAGGAATCCTTACGTTCAGCAGTACACGTTCTCTGTGCAGCGCGAGTTGGCTCGCAATACTACGCTGGAGGTGAACTATGTCGGGAACCGCGGACTCCACTTGCTGGATCGTATCGACCTCAACACCCCCACCCAATTGACTGGAACCCAGCTTTCCACATGCCAGGCGGCATTCAACGGTCTGCCCGCAACCAATTCGACCTACCTTGCCAACCAGTGTCCTTTCTTTGCGCGGCAACCTCTTCCCAACTTTGCCATCCCCGGTCCCCTGAATAGCTCCTGGACCGGCTACTCCAATTACAACGCCGGGAACGTGAAACTGGAACATCGTGGTGGCGGTTTCGCGCTGCTGAGCGTTTACACCTACGCCAAGAGTATGGATGACAAGTCCGCAGCCGCCGGGATTGGCTCTGCTGGCGGCGGCTTCGCCGGCCATATGGACGATCGGATTCCGCGTCTCGACTACGGCCCTTCAGATTTCAGCGTGAAGCATCGTTTCGTGAACAGCCTCGTCTACGCCCTGCCGGTGGGTCGCGGCAAGCGGGTCCTGGGTAACATCAATCGAGCCGGCGACGAGCTGGTGGGCGGCTGGCAGCTGAGCACAATCACCACTTTCCAGACCGGATTCCCATTCTCGGTCTACGCGAGCGATCCCGGGGCCTATGACAGTTTCAGCATGCGTTCGAATGAAGTGGGCGATCCGAATCCGCCGGGTGGAAAGAGCATCAGTCAGTGGTTCAATACCGCCTCGTTTACCCAGCCTGGCTTTGGAATATACGGGAACTCCGCACGCAACATCCTTACCCAGCCTGGAATCAATAACTGGGATGTGGGACTGGGGAAGACCTTCCAGTTTACCGAGAGGGTCGGTTTCCAGTTTCGGATTGAGACCTTTAACACGTTTAATCACACGCAATATGGGATCGACCCGACCACTCAGGCCTCCGGCGGTCCGGGCCAGAGTGCGGTGGATGCCACCCTTGGGGACGTCGAATTCGGGAAAGTCACCAGCGCCCGGCCTGGACGCATCGTCCAGTTCGGGGGCAAGATCCTTTTCTAGAACTTCATAACCTAAACCAAGGAACCATGCCGCCAGGCCGATGCTCGCCTGGCGGGATTTTCTTGAGGTACACTCGCACCGTGAAACGCTGGCAGGGATTGATCTGGATTGTATTGGCCGCACTCTGTCTCGCAGCAACCCGAACGATGGGACAAACGTCGGATTCCGTGGAGAGCCTCTACCAGCAGGCACAGCAAGCTCTGTCCCAAGGGCGCTACGCGGAAGCGGAACGAGCCTATGAGCGACTCAGCGAACTGGATCCGGGTACGGCCGAGGTTCGCGCCAACCTGGGGCTGATCTATTTTGAAGAGAGGAAATTCGATCAGGCCGTACCCGTACTGCGTCAGGCGCTGAAGCTCAAGCCCAGCCTGGTGAAGACCCAGAGTCTGCTTGCCATGTCGCTTTCGGAGCTTGGTAACTTTAGCGAGGCGCTGCCGGGCCTCGAAAAGGGATTCCACCGATCTTCCGACCCAGAAATCAGGCGGATGTGCGGTCTGCAACTGGAACGTGCCTACACCGGGCTCAAGCGCGACAGCCAGGCCGTGGAGGTTGCCATGGACTTGAATCGGCTCTATCCGGACGACCCCGAGATCCTGTATCAGACGGGAAAAATCTACGGCAATTTCGCCTTTGTGACCATGCAGAAATTGGCGCAGGTCGCGCCGTCCTCGGTGTGGAGGCATCAGGCTGCTGCCGAGGCCTATGAGAGTGAGGGAGCTTATAGTCTCGCCATGACCGAGTATCGGCAGGTTCTTGGCCTGGAACCGGATCGGCCTGGTGTTCACTATCGATTGGGTCGAACCCTTCTGGCACGTTCGTATCAGGTGACCTCCGCCCAGGATGCTGCCGAAGCTGCGAAGGAGTTTGAATACGAATTGGAGCGCGATCCCACCAATGCCAACGCTGCTTATGAGCTCGGGGAGAGTCGACGCAAAGCTGGACACTTCGACGAAGCGCAGAAGCTGTTCGAGCTGGCAGTGAAGAATTACCCTGATTTTGAGGAGGCCCATTTGGGATTGGCGGCCGCTTTACTGTCATTGCAGAAACCGGGAGTAGCGCTGCCACATCTACTCAAAGCGATTGCGCTGGACGCGCAAAACGAAGTTGCCTGGTATCGTCTTGCCCAAGTTCAGAAGGAGCTTAACAACACGGCCGAGCAGCAGAGAGCATTGGCCGAATACCGGCGCTTGCACGACCAGGCGAACCAGCAAGGCGGACTCGATCCAGTATTTTCACCTCGGGAGGTGACGAAGCAGCAGGTCGATCCGAATGCGCAGTAAGTAAGGGGGCTCGCGCCTGCTAAGGGAGTGTGACCACCGCCACGGAAAATCCGCCCAGGCTTACGTTGTCGGCGGTCAATTTCGCGCTAGCCGGGAGCTCGAAACCGGTAGTCTGATCCACGTAGTCTAGTTGGCCCCCGCTCGCGCCTGCGATCGCGACTTCGAAGGGGCGAGCGCGCTTGTTGACGAGCAATACCCGTTTCTTGCCGTCTTTCGTTAACAATGCAATCGTGTAGACGTAAGGGTTGTTCGGTGTGGCCGGTTCAATCTCCACCAGTTTGTCGCCCGCTCCGAAATTGTCGTGAAGCAGCTTCAGAACCCAGAACCTCGCGTTCGGCTTCCCGTTATTCCAGTCGACCATGGATACGCTAGGAAACTGCGTCGGAAAGCCTACGAGCTGCGATTCGCCCGCGACATCGATACCGATCTTGGTCATCTCCCCGAAAAGATAGGCATACATCGCCCCGGCCAGATTCCAGTAGGAATTCTCGATGGGCTTCGCCACATGTCCCGGCTGGTCCTGTGCAATATCGTCGGCGGAAATCACTCCAAGTTCATCGATTGTTGTTTTAGTTTCCGGTGAAAGTCTCTTACGAATGGCTTCTATGTAGCGCACCGTCTTCAGGAAACCGTCGGCCTGATCGAAGTAAGTGAACTGCTCGGCGCCCGGCGTTTCGTCCGCCGTAGGAATGGCATAGAAGTGATACGAAATAAAGTCCAACGGCACGCCAGGTTTGTGATTCTTGTGGTCGAGGAAGTATTCGAAATAGTGCGGGTCGGTGGTCATGGCCAGTGCCAGCCCAACAAATTTCATGTCGGGCTGGACCTTCCTCATTGCATTGACAACTTCATCATAGAGGCGAGTGTAGGTTTCGGCGTCAATGTGATGTTCAAAATCAATTTCGTTCAGCACTTCCCAGTGGGAGATGGAGTAGTGGTATCCCGACTCGTAACGCTTGCCAAATTCGTCGATAAAGCCGCCCTGGGTGTACCAGGAAACCAGACGAGCATAGTAATCCGCCACTTCTTTCATGCTGGGATCTCGCAGTGCGGTCCCTTGTTCGTAAGTCCACGTCACCTGGTTGGGATCGGTTGGATAGGTTACCGGTTTGTCGGTCTTGTACATCCACTGCGGAATGGTGCTGAAGTTGACAATGACGGAATGTCCCTTGGTGGCATTGAGGAAGTCGACCGTCATGGGATCAATCGCGGAAAAATCCCAGGATGTTTTTCCATCCTTGGGAGGCTCCAATTCGGCGACTCCCAGTTTCGGATAGGGCAGCCAAGGCACATAGCGCACGTAGTCCGCACCCAGATCGCGCAAGGATCTGAATGCGTTTTCGTGCACGGGCGTACCGCGCCGCAGGGGAGGATTCACCACGACCTGCAGCGTCGGCGTGGTCTGCGATGTCCGTATTACCTTGTCCCAGTGCACTGTCAGTTTCGCGGTTTGGTCCTGCGCCGCCGAGGCCCAGGAAGCAAGGACGATGATTGCCGACGCCACTGAAATCTTTGGCAACGACCTGACTATCATTTTCAACCCGATCATTTTAAGCCCTCCGCAAGACCACACTCGACGCTCTTCACGCAACAAGGGCTGCGGCACTTCTTCCTGGCTGAGTCGAATGTCGCATGAGAGCGAATCGTCGTCAATTGCCGATTGCCACGGATCAGCCGTTTCGCCATGAGAAACTGCCAGGGCGTGCACCTGCGAGCCTGAGTGCAACGCGGGTACGTCGATTCCTGCTCGTCATTCATATCCATCCGCTTTACGGAGCACTTCAAATGAGTTCAGGGATTTCGCAGGGCAGAATTCATTCCCCCGTGGTTTGTGACGCTTGTGGCTCGAATCACCAGAGACTATGCTTGCGAGCTACTCCTGCGAGGTGCGCCGTCTCGGGATCGGTGAATTGGGGAGACTACTTATGGAAGCTTGGGACAACCAGCTCAAGGTTGGACTTTTCGGCATTGGATTGGATGCTTATTGGCCGCAGTTTCCAGGACTTCGGGACAGGCTGGCTAAGTTCACCGAGATGGTCGCCCGAAAACTCGAGGGCTCTGGCGTGGGTGTGGTCAGTTTAGGGCTGATCGATAGTCCCGAAAAATCGTTTGCAGCTGGCCACGAATTTCGAAAAGCAGATGTCGACCTCATCTTTTTGTACGTCACGACCTATGCGCTTTCCTCCACCGTGCTCCCCGCAGTGCGCCGAGCGAAGGTGCCGGTGATTATTCTCAATCTTTCACCCGCGCCGGCCATTGACTATGACAGCTTCAATCGCCTGGGAGACCGCACCAAGATGACGGCGGAGTGGCTCGCGTATTGCCAGGCTTGTCCGGTTCCGGAAATTGCCAATGTGTTCAACCGCTGCAAGATTCCGTTTTTTCAGGTGACCGGGATGTTGCAAGAGGATCCGGTTGCCTGGAACGAGATCACGGAATGGATCGAGGCGGCTCGCGTCGGCCACATCATGGAACATAATCGTCTCGGCGTGATGGGCAACTACTACGGTGGGATGCTGGACATTTATTCCGACTTAACGCAGCAGTGTGCCTACTTCGGCGGTCACATCGAGATTCTCGAAGTGGACGAACTGGCGGCCTTGCGCCGGGAAGTGGACGCTGTTGATCTCGACAAGAAGGTCGAGGAATTCAAAACTTCGTTCGACGTCCAACCAGACTGTTCGGCGGAGGAACTGAAGCGCGCCGCACGCACTAGTGTCGCCCTCGACCGGCTCGTCGAGATACACCGCCTGGGTTCGCTTGCTTATTACTACAAGGGCGTGAGTCGCTCGGAGAACGAGGATGCAATCAGCTCCATCATTCTCGGAACGAGTTTGCTGACTTCGCGGGGAGTGCCGGTTGCCGGCGAGTACGAAATCAAAAACGCGCAAGCCATGAAGATTATGGATTCTTTCGGCGCCGGCGGATCGTTCACCGAGTACTATGCCGTCGACTACAACGATGACGTCGTGCTCATGGGACACGACGGTCCCGGCCACATTGCGATTGCTGAACGAAAAACCAAAGTTCGACCGCTTACGGTATACCACGGCAAAGTGGGAAGGGGACTCTCGGTGGAAATGTCAGTCAAGCGGGGACCGGTGACACTGCTTTCAGTGGTCGAGACCGCGGACGGAAGACTGAAGCTGCTGGTGGCGGAAGGAGAATCTGTGGCCGGGCCCATTCTCGAAATCGGCAATACCAACAGCCGCTACCGTTTTTCGCTGGGGGCAAGAGCTTTCCTCAACGAATGGAATTTGCACGGGGCGGCACACCACTGTGCCGTAGGGATTGGACACATTTCGAATCGGTTAAAAAAGTTAGGCGCGTTGCTGGGAATGGAGTGCGTTCGAGTGTGTTGAAGGGAAATTTCGCGTTCCGCATTGCGAAACAGAACTGGCTGCGGGAAAATGGCGGCCAGGACTCGCCTTAGTCGACTCCGGGTAGACAGGAACGCGTTGCACCGCAAATCTTCCGGCTTTTCTGTCCCTCTTTCCGCCATCGATTCACCTTTCACATAGCGAAACCGTCCACGCTACCAGTTCCTCCGTTGACACTGGTCTGGCGCAAATGAAACCATCCCCGCCGTCCGGGTTATTGGTCGGCCAAGCGGGTTCAGCATCTCGTTGCGGACGCTGGCAAGCGAAGAATGAAAGGGCGGGGCAAGACAAGTGAGGAGCAAGGAATGAAAACAGTATACGAGGCAATATTTCGCGTGGCCGGGATGGTCTTACTCTTCCTCGGTTCTGTGGGCACCATGTTCGGTCAAAGCTCGATGGACGCCCTGGGCGAAGGGTTTAAGATGCCTCCCAATTCCGCCAAGCCGAGGGTGTGGTGGCACTGGATGAATGGCAATATTACGAAAGAGGGCATCAAGCTCGACTTGGAATGGATGAACCGGGTTGGCATCGGAGGCTTCCAGAACTTCGACGCGTCGCTGGGCACTCCCAAGCTGGTGGACAAGCGTCTGGTCTATATGACGCCCGAGTGGAAAGATGCGTTCCTGTTCACCACCAAGCTCGCCGACCAACTCGGACTGGAAGAAGCGATTGCTGGCTCTCCGGGTTGGAGCGAGTCGGGCGGTCCGTGGGTCAAGCCGAACCAGGGGATGAAAAAAGTGGTTTGGAGTGAAACCAGGGTGCAAGGCGGCACGCCTTTCTCGGGAGCCTTGCCCCATCCTCCGATCGTTACCGGGCCCCTGCAAAACATTCCAATCTTCGACTTCCTCGCTCTGATCAGCGGTCAGCCGCCGGCCTCTCCGCCGACTTTCTACGCTGACATCGCCGTCATCGCGTATCGCGCGCCCGACAGCGATGTTCCGGTTTCATCGCTCCAACCGAAAATCAGTTGCAGCAGCGGCAATCCTGATGCAGCGCTACTGACAGACGGCGATCTGGTGAAGACGACCCAGCTACCCAAGGCGCCCGCGGGCCAGCAGGCATGGATTCAGTATGAATTCGCTGCTCCACAAACCATGAACGCGGTAACCCTGGCGCTCAACGATCCGGGTGCGGCGGCGGCTAACAGGTTCGGCGCAGCCGCGTCCATCGCGGATGTTGAAGCCAGCGATGACGGGCAGACCTTCCGCAAGCTGGTCGACATTCCGAATGACGGAGGAGTCGAGCACACGATCGCCTTTCCCGCAGTCTCGTCCAGATTCTTTCGCGTTGCTTTCACAGACAAGCCGCCTGGGGGTTTCAGCGACCTGATCTTTGATGTGGAGAGTCCTTTTGGCGATTTCAGTGCGATGAAGCCCGATCCCAACTTTGAAATCTCCGAACTCGTGCTCCATCCCGGCGCGCGGGTCAGCCGATTCGAGGAAAAGGCTGGTTTTGCCAACCTTCTGAGTTTCGAGGGCTTCGCGACGCCACCGGTCGCTGCCGCGGACGCGATTCGCAAAGATGACATCGTGGATCTGACTTCCAAGCTGCGCCCTGACGGCACTCTCGATTGGACGCCGCCGCAAGGCCATTGGATGGTGCTGCGCTTTGGCTATTCGCTCACCGGAGTCACCAATCATCCCGCATCCCCCGAGGGCACCGGACTAGAGGTCGATAAACTCAGCCGCGAGGATGTCAAACAGTACATGAACACCTACCTCGACAACTACAAGAGCGCGGTGGGCACGCTCATGGGCAAGCGCGGGTTGCAGTACGTGATCAACGACAGTTGGGAAGCAGGCACCGCGAATTGGACCGACGACATGGTCGCCGAGTTCACCAGGCGACGGGGTTACGATCCTCGTCCCTGGCTGCCGGTGGTGGCGGGCCGCGTCATCGAAGGCTCGCAGCAGAGTGACCGTTTTCTCTGGGACTTTCGCAAAACCCTGGGCGACCTGCTGGCCGAATATCACTACGATCAGATCAATGACATCCTTCACCAGCGGGGAATGGGACACTATGGCGAATCTCACGAAGAAGGGCGCGCTTTCATCGGCGATGGTATGGAGGTCAAGCGAGGCAACGATGTTCCCATGTCTGCTATGTGGACCCAACGACCCGGAGTGAACAAAGATCTGCCTGGTTACAACGCCGACATTCGTGAGTCCGCTTCGGTGGCCCACATTTACGGGCAGAATCTGGTCGCGGCCGAATCGATGACTGCGTCCTCAGGGGCATGGGCGTGGTCCCCGGCGACTCTGAAACCCACCGCTGATAAGGAAATGGCCATGGGGTTGAACCGCTTCGTGATCCACACCTCGGTTCACCAGCCGCTGCTCGATAGGAAACCAGGTCTGGCGCTGGGGCCGTTCGGACAATGGTTTACCCGTAACGAAACCTGGGCTGAGCAGGCTGCGCCGTGGGTTCGCTACTTGGCTCGAAGCTGCTACCTGTTGCAGCAGGGTCGTTTCGTCGCCGACATCGCGTACTTCTATGGGGAGGACACCAACCTGACGGCGCTGTTTGGGAAAAACGGACCGGCAATACCTTCCGGATACAACTTTGACTACTTCAATGCGGACGCGCTGATTCACAGGCTCTCCGTCGTCGACGGTCAACTGGCCACGGACAGCGGCATGCGGTACGCGGTACTCGCCCTGGATCCTCACAGCCAGCACATGTCGTTGCCCGTCTTGCGAAAGATTCGGGACCTGGTGCAGTCGGGCGCGATTGTGGCCGGGCTGAAGCCTAGCGATACTCCGAGCCTGAGCGACGACCAAAAAGAATTTCAGAGTATCGTGGATGACATGTGGGGCTCCGGGACGGATGAACATGACTATGGAAAAGGCAAGGTATTCGGGGTACAGATATCGCTCGAGGTGATGGCTGCCATCCAGATCGTTCCGGACTTCGAATACAGCAAGCCGCAAAGCGATCCCGAGATCCTGTTTGTGCATCGCAAGCTCAACGATGGAGACCTTTATTACGTGGACAACCGTCGGGACGGGGCCGAGGACTTGGATGCAACGTTCCGCATTACCGGGAAGGAAGCAGAACTATGGCATGCCGACACTGGGACGATGGAACCTGCATCTTTCCAGATCACCGACGGTCGAACGACGGTGCCTTTACATCTTGAGCCGTGGGAAACGGTCTTCGTCGTCTTCCGCAAAGCCGCGACTACGTCATCGCGGATTATGCCAAAGATCACGGACAGTTCGATTGCGACGGTGGACGGTCCCTGGAACCTAAGCTTCCAGGCTGATCGCGGAGCACCGACAAAGATCACCGTCGACAAACTGGCTTCCTGGAGCGAGAACGCCGACGAAGGAGTCAAATACTTTTCCGGCACCGGTACCTATAGCAAGACGATCCAAGCTCCTCGGGACTGGTTTAAGCGGGGAACTCGTCTGTCGATCGACTTGGGTGAGGTCAAAAATCTTGCGGAAGTATCGGTCAACGGTAGGCCTCTCGGTATCGTATGGAAGACGCCCTACCGCGTGGATGTCACTAGCGCCTTGAGGCCGGGCGCGAACAGGGTCGAGATCAAGGTGACGAATCCTTGGGTGAACCGAATCATCGGTGATCGGCAGCCGAATGCAACCAAGACTTACACGTTCACCTCTCCGAAGTATTACAAGGCTGACTCGAAACTCGTACTGTCCGGACTGCTGGGGCCGGTGCAGATTATGCAATCGACAGCCGAGCTCTCATCGAAGTAAGGTGGGATTCGCGACTTTGCTCGCCCGGAGACCCCAGCACCACCGCCGCCTAAACACGGAGTGAAAATGACGCAAAGCACGGGGAAATGGGTCGGATCGAGTCATAGCCATCGATCCCAGCGACCTGCGGTTGCCGGTCTTCTTGCCGCCTTAACCTTGGCTGGGGCAACGGCCGTGGCTCAAAGCAGCGTTCCGGCCGTTACTGGGGACGCTCGCGTCGACAAGCTTTTGAGCCAGATGACCCTCGAGGAAAAGACGGCGCTCATCCGCGGTGCTTCCGAAGATCCGGCCACCAATCAGGGCCAGGCCGGATATCTTGCTGGCGTGCCTCGTCTTGGGATTCCTCCCATTCGAATGTCCGACGGCCCTCCAGGCGTGCTCACGCGCCTGGCCTCTCAGGCCGAGACCGCGACCATGGGCCTGGCCGCCACTTTCAGCATCAAGGACGCCGAGGACAACGGCG
Source organism: Candidatus Sulfotelmatobacter sp. (assembly GCA_036514015.1). GTDB lineage: Bacteria > Acidobacteriota > Terriglobia > Terriglobales > Acidobacteriaceae > Sulfotelmatobacter. The sequence goes on along the minus strand of DATBYA010000054.1, from coordinate 21,751 downwards.
TGGTGATTGGGCGGGAAGCAAAATCGCTGGGGATTGACGTAGTGCTGGAGCCCTTCATCAATATGGACCGCGACCTCACCTTCGGGCGCGGCTACAACACTTACGGAGAAGATCCGGTTCTGACCGGCGCCATAGGCTCGGGCTTGATTCTAGGCATCCAGAGCCAAGGCGTCATGGCGCAGGCCAAACACTTTGTGTCCTATGACACAGATGCCAGCAACGTCGTGGTCGACAATCAGGCGCTTCACGAGATCTACGTAGCTCCCTTCGTCGACGCGGTAAATGCCGGCGTCTCGTCCATCATGTGTTCGTACAACAAGGTGAATGGCATTTATGCATGCGGCAATCCGGACATTCTGCTTAGAATTCTGCGCGACGAGGTCGGGTTTAAGGGTTTTGTCACTTCCGATTGGGGGGCTACGCACGCGGCCTCGTTCATCAACAACGGACTCGACATGGAGATGCCCGGACCGGGGCCCAAAGATAGCCCTCTAGGTTCGATGATCTTTTCATTTTTCACGACAGAGAAGCCAGAGCCGCCCATCGAGAACAAACCGAACTCCGCTTTGCTGGAGGGATTCTTAGGCGGGACTTTGCCGGAAGAACCGCCTCCGAAGCCGTTTGATTTCGGGTCCTTTGGAACAGCGAAGGATCCAAGAGTAAACTTCTGGACCCTGCTGCAATCGGGGAAGCTCACGGAAGCGACCATCACCAAGGCCGCCGGGCACGTGCTCTATGAAATGGATAAGTTCGGCTATCTGGATCATCCCCCGGATCACCAGATTCGGCCGCACGCGACCGAAGCGAATGCGCGCATGATTGAGCAGACCGGGGAAGACGCGGCAGTGTTGCTGAAAAACGATGGAGATATTTTGCCGCTCAAGGCATCGGACCTGGCGTCGCTGGCCATGATTGGACCAGGGGCCGGACAGGTGGTTGCCATCGGCATTGCCGACGAACGCTCCCTGGGTTTTCCCGAGAGACAAGTCGGGCCGTACCCGGCGCTGAAGCAGTTTTCCCCTAACGCCAAAATCACATACGCCGTTGAAGACGACATGACCGGCGCGCCGATTCCAGTCTCCGCCTTGTCTCATGATGGCCAGCCTGGCCTGCTGCGCACCGACCAAAATGGCACTACTCAGGTAGATCAGTTCATCGATTTCACAAGACAGAACGGTAATCCTTTTCCGGCAAACTTCGCAGCCACCTGGGCCGGGACGCTCACGGTGCGCGCTGCCGGTTCGTATTGGATCTACCTGCAGTTGCTTGGCGCTGCGGGAAGTGTCAGCATCGACGGCAAGCGCGTGGCCGGCGCGAACGGTATGCGCGGTGCAGTACACGGCGACACCGTGCTCGGGGGCAAGGATGGTCTGATGCCCACGACCGACGGCCTGGACAATTTGCGCGCCGCGGTCGATCTCACGGCCGGAACTCACGGCGTTTCCGTCACCGTTGAGGGCGATACCTCGAATGATCCCGAACAGATCCGGCTGGCGTGGATGACGCCCGACCAAAGAAGGGCAGATCATGAGGCCGCCATTGCCGCCGCGAAAGCCGCCAAGACTGCTGTGGTTTTTGTGTGGACTCGCGGAAAGCCCGACTTTGAGCTGCCGGGAGATCAGAACAAGTTGATCGACGAGATCGCAACGGTGAATTCCAACACAATTGTCGTGCTGAACGTCAGCCAGCCGGTGGCGCTGCCCTGGCTGGACAAAGTGAAAGCCGTACTGCAGATGTGGTGGCCGGGCGACGAAGGTGGATCGGCGACCGCCAACATTCTATTGGGCAAGACCAGCCCGGCTGGACGTCTGCCATTCACCTGGGGCAAGCGCCTTGAGGACTATGCAGCCACCGATCCGGCGCATCCCGAGCGTTCCTCCGCCGGAGTCAAGGGCGCTACGACCTTCAGCGAAGGTGTCTACGTCGGCTATCGCTGGTTCGACAAGCAGAAGACCGTTCCCCTGTTTCCCTTCGGATACGGCTTGTCCTACACCACTTTTGCCTACTCGGAACTAAAGCATGCGCCCGCCGGCGATGGCGGTCTCGACGTTACCTTCCAGCTGAAAAACACCGGCAGGGTCGCCAGTGATGAGGTGCCTCAGGTGTACTTGGGCGCGCCCAGCCGACGGCCACCAGGGGCTGACTTCGCTGTGCGCGCCTTGGCGGCTTTTCGCCGAGTCCACCTGGATTCCGGTCAGTCGCAATCCGTCACCATTCACCTACCTCTGAGGAGGTTTCAGTACTGGTCCAGGGCGGAGGGCAAGTGGGTCAAGGCCGCTGGTCCGCGCGAGATCATGGTGGGCGGCTCGTCCCGCGATCTGCCTCTGGATGCCAGCGTCTCCATCCCGTGATCACGACGCGGAATGAGCGGCAGACACAAACGGACGGCGAACCGGAGCGGCGGTAGCACATGACGTTTGCGCCCAGGCATGCGGATTCGAAAGAAACATAGCGTCTAACGGTTCGGCGCCCGGTTTTGCCGCACGCATGCGGCGGTGCTAGACTGCGCGCATGGCTAGCAAAGAGAAAAGCAAGAAGAAATCGACGAAATCCAAAAAAAGTGTCGGCAGGAAGGCGCCGCTGGCGAAGAAGCATGTACAAAAGCGGACAGTTGCTAAGAAATCGGCGAAGCAGACACCCGCTCCGAACAAAGCTGTGGCAAAAAAGAAAGGCTTGAAGAAAACGGCCAGCGAGACCGCAAGGGCAGGCACCGACAGGGATCGGAACAAGAGCCAACAGCTGGGTTCATCGGCGTTCTCCAGCGAGAGATCGGGATCGCGCTCGGGCGAACAATCCGGAGACTTGCAGGGTCTGTCCGACGTCGAACGTGCGGATTCGGAAAGTGTTGATGAGTTGCTTGAAGAAGGAAACGCGTTCGAGGCTGGGGTGGTGTCGGGGGTTGAGGAATCCGGAGAACGCGAAGGAAAGGAAATTCGCACGCGTGAAGTGCCCGAAGACGACGTGCCCGGCGAATCCCTGGACGAAGAGTAAATGATCAGCCTGATCGCAATGGGCCTCTACAGTGCTCTCCCTCAACGCATTCGTTCTGATCGTACCGTTCTTCTTGAAGCTGCTGGCGCTCAAAGCAGTTGCTCCGACACGGAAAGAGCCGCCGTTCCTGATCGCCCGGCTTAGCGTGATGGCGGGTTTCATCGTGCTTATGATTCTCGCATGCCAGGCGGTTTCACCTTGAGCCGACGAAGAGTGCTTGATTCGACGTTTCGCCCTACAATTTGCTTAACGGAAGAAGCACACTTCACAAGGAGTATTTATGCCTACGATTACAACAAAAGACGACACGCAGATTTATTACAAAGACTGGGGCGCAGGGCAGCCCGTCGTATTCAGCCACGGCTGGCCTCTAAGCGCCGATGCCTTTGAGGACCAGATGTTGTTTCTAGCCTCACGAGGATATCGCTGTATCGCTCACGATCGTCGCGGCCATGGCCGGTCCGGCCAGCCATGGAATGGCAACGACATGAACACTTACGCCGACGATCTTGCGACTCTGGTCGAGAAACTCGATTTGCAGAACGCGATTCACGTTGGCCACTCCACCGGTGGCGGCGAAGTTGCTCGTTATATCGGTCGCCATGGCACGAAACGCGTTTCCCAGGCTGTGCTGATCGGTGCAGTGACGCCGCTGATGCTGAAAACGCACGCCAATCCCAGTGGTTTGCCGATGGATGTTTTCGATGGCATTCGCGCTGGAGTGCTCGCCGACCGCTCGCAGTTCTTCAAAGACCTTAGCGCTCCGTTCTACGGCGCCAACCGGCCGGGCGCCAAGGTCTCGCAAGGCCTGCGAGACTCTTTCTGGCTGCAGGGGATGCAGGCTGGGCATAAAGCGGTATACGACTGCATTAGAGCTTTCTCCGAGACGGATTTTACCGACGACCTCAAGAAGCTCGACGTGCCGACCCTCATTCTTCACGGCGACGATGACCAGATCGTTCCCATCGGCGCGTCGGCGATGATCTCGTCGAAGCTGGTGAAGGGCGCCACATTGAAGGTCATTGGGGGTGCGCCACATGGGATGTGCTCCACCCTGAAAGACCAAATCAACTTTGAACTGCTTGCGTTTTTCAAGCGTAGTCAGGAAGTTGCAGCTTAAACGAACAGTAGCCCGGCCTTTCGCCTTGCCGCGAAGGCCGGGCAGTTCGGTCAATCAACCTTCACCGATACCAATCTCCGCCTTCGCAGCTGAAGTCGTTTCTGGTCGTTTCTGGTTTTTCCTCCACGTTGAGCTCTCGATTCTCATTCAACTTCTTGCTCCCCGAGTCGTACCGCCGTCTCGAGCCCTAGGCCGAGACCGGGCTCTCCGCTCCTTCGGAACCTGGATTTACTCTCGCCTCCTTCTGCTATGCAACGGGCGTTAATCCGACGGTACCTGTCCGGTCATCGCTCAGCAGTCTCCGCGGCGCCGACAGGTGCGGAAACTGGTTTTCGAACCAGGCCCTGGTCTATTACAGTTGCGGTACGTGACATCTGGATGCGCATGCTCATCTCCCTCCCCCATGCTAGTGATTAGAGAATGTGGCAACCATTGATCGTGTGGGCGATCTCTGCTTGCGAAGGGAAGGCTAGCGCTGAGTAGGCTTTGCTGCTTTTCGATGTTCGTGCTGCCTGCGAGGTCGCCTGACTCTCTCCCAGATGCCAGTGTCTACGGGAAAAGGAGATCGCTTCCATCTCCTAACGGCAAGAGTTATGGGAAAGAAAGTTGTCGGGGAGTAAGAACCATCCGGCCAGGTTGACGTGGCTGAGCACGCTCAGGCCGAGGAGGCTATCGCGATCCACAATAATTTATGATGATGAGATCGGAGAAAGGCCAACCATGTCTTCCTGGCCAATACCCAGTGCGCTCGACGCCAGTACCCAAGCCTTTCCGGTCTTGACTACGGCTCAGATCGCTCGTCTACGCCCCGGCGGCAAGTCGCGAAAGGTCGAGCCGAACGAAATCTTGTTTCAACCCGACGATACGCAAGTCCCTTTTTTCGTGCTCCTTTCGGGAAGCATGGAAATTGTGCAACCGAACCTTACAGGGGAACGGCCGATAGCGAAACATGGCCCCGGCGAGTTCACCGGAGAGATCACAATGATCTCGGGTCAGCGCAGCCTGGTACGAGGCCGCGTTACCGTGGGCGGCGAGTTTCTCGAGATTAGTGGCGAGGGCCTGAGGTCGATTGTCGCGAAAGACGCAGAGCTGAGCGAAATTTTCATGCGGGCGTTCATTCTACGGCGCCTTGCGCTCATCAGCCGCGGTGAGGGCAATGTCATCGTGATGGGTTCGCGCCACTGTGCCGCCACGGTCCGGATACGAGAGTTTCTCGGCCGCAACGCATATCCTTACACCTTCGTGGACTTGGATACCGACAAGACGTCGCAGGAATTGCTCGACCGTTTTGAAGTGAAATTGTCGGAAGTCCCGGTCGTCATTTGTAATGGCCGCACGGTGTTGCGTAATCCCTCGACTCAAGAGTTGGCTGACTGTCTGGGGTTCAACGCCAGCATCGACGAGTCTCAGGTGCGCGATTTGATTATCGTAGGAGCAGGACCGTCCGGCCTTGCCGCGGCCGTCTACGCGGCTTCGGAAGGTCTGGATACGCTATTGGTCGAAACCGAGTCTCCGGGAGGGCAGGCTGGATCAAGTTCCATGATAGAGAACTACCTGGGTTTTCCCACTGGGATCTCCGGACAGGAATTGGCATCGCGCGCGATTACTCAGGCGCAGAAATTTGGCGCGAAAATGATGGTGGCGCACAGGGTCGTGCAGTTGCGTTGCAGCCGCCGCCCGTACGAGGTAGTTCTGGATAACGGCAACGCACTGGCCGCTCGTGCCATCGTGATTTCGACCGGGGCCCAATACAACAGACCCACGCTCGCTCACCTGAAGAAGTTCGAAGGACAGGGAGTTTACTACGGCGCGACTTATATCGAATCGCAGTTGTGCGAAAACGAAGATGTCGTGGTGGTGGGGGGAGGGAATTCTGCCGGACAAGCCGCTGTATTTTTGTCACAGACGGCACGCAAGGTGCATATGCTGGTGCGCTCCCAAGCGTTGTCGGACACCATGTCCCGCTACTTGATTCAGCGCATTGCAGACAATTCTGCAATCAATCTCCATTACAAAACGGAACTTGTGGGGTTGGAAGGCGGAACCCAACTGGAAAGAGTCACCTGGCTCGATCCAGCCACGGGTCAAACCTCAACACACAATATCCGTCACGTTTTCATAATGGCCGGGGCATCTCCGCGAACCGAGTGGCTCAAAGGATGTGTTTTGCTCGACGACAAAGGTTTCATCCTTACTGGGCGAGACCTGGATGCCTCCGCCGGCCTAATTCCGCCTTTCGCGTGGACCCTTGCGCGTCCTCCACAGATGCTCGAAACGAGTCTTCCCGGCGTTTTTGCGGTCGGCGACGTCCGCTCCGGCAACGTCAAGCGGGTGGCATCGGCGGTGGGCGAAGGGGCGATTTCCATCCACTTGGTCCACCGAGCCTTAGCAGAGCTCTAAACATCATCGCGCCGGTTTTCGGAGTGACTTAGCGGTGTTTGATGAAAGCGCCGCTTTGTAGTTCGGCTACGGCCTCGCGCAGTTGCTCCTGGGTGTTCATCACAATCGGTCCGTACCAAGCCACCGGCTCCTCGATTGGCTTGCCCGACACTAGCAGGAACCGAATTCCCTCGGGGCCGGCCTGCACAGTCAACTCGTCGCCGCGGTCGAACAAAACCAGCGAGTGATTACTGGCGTCGTACTGGGCGGGCGCATGCGGACTGGCCGTTTGCTCAGTCAAAACGGAGCGAGGATCGGAGGCGTCTCGGAACGTTCCGGAACCGGCGAACACATAGGCGAAGGCGTTGCGCGTGGTTTCGACCGCGAGCCTCTTCCGCTGATTTGGCGCAACCGAGACATCCAAGTAATTCGGATCGGCGGCCACCCCTTGGACAGGCCCGCTCTTGCCCCAGAACTCGCCGCAGATGACCCGCACGCGTGTGCCGTCATCGTCAGTGACCTCGGGGATTGCGCTCGATGGAATGTCCTGATAGCGCGGGTCAGTCATTTTTAGGGATGACGGCAGGTTCGACCACAGCTGGAACCCGTGCATGCGACCGTGCTGATCGCCCCGGGGCATCTCCTGGTGGAGAATACCGCTGCCAGCGGTCATCCACTGCACGTCGCCTGCGGTCATTTTGCCTTTGTTGCCCAGACTATCGCCGTGCTCGACTGAACCGGCAAGCACGTAGGTGATCGTTTCGATGCCACGGTGCGGATGCCAGGGAAATCCCGCAAGGTAATCCGCCGGATTCTCGTTGCGGAAATCATCCAGCAGAAGAAACGGATCGAAATCCTTCGTCTTGCCGAAACCGAAAGCGCGCTGTAGCTTCACACCGGCGCCTTCGATCGTCGGTTTGGGTTGAATGATCTGTCTCACTGGGCGGAGTGACATAAACCTTCCTCTTTTCTGCGCCGCGCAGCCCGGGACTCGGTGCCATGCGGCAGATTGTTCAGGCCTTCACGAATTGAACGTCCAGAGTGATGGTGATGTCGTCACCGACAAGAATGCCGCCAGTTTCCAGCGCAGAATTCCAGGTCAGGCCGAAGTCTTTGCGGTTGATCTTGGTTGTCGCCGACAGCCCCATGCGGGTATTGCCCCAAGGGTCTTTGACTGCTGGGGATGGCCCTTCAACGTTGAACACCACACTGCGGGTGACGCCGCGAATGGTCAGGTCGCCGGATACGCCGAGCTCTCCATCGGCGACGCGGGTGATCCGCGTGGATTTGAAGGACAGGGTCGGGAACTTCTCGACGTCGAAGAAATCAGTGCTCTTGAGATGCGCGTCACGCTGGTCATCGCGTGTATGGATAGAGGCCGCCTCGATGGAAGCCGCGACCCACGTTTTCGACAAATCGGCTTCGTTCAGCTCCAGCGCGCCTTTGATACGGGTGAACTGCCCTTTCACATTGGAAATCATCATGTGTTTCACCTTGAACTCGGCGACGGAGTGAACCGGGTCGATGTTCCAGGTGGTGCTTGCGGTCTGCGGAATAGCGGTAGCGTTCATGAGTAAGTTCCTTTCTGGTAGATTTGATGCGTTACACCGATAATCGTTTCAACAACTGTTAAATACAATAAATCAGAGAACATGGCTGCGGGAAAGGCGTAAGAGTTCGGTCAAAGCCTGTCGCCGCTCCCGCCCCAGGTGGGCCAGTTGTTGGCGATGGGCTGCCTGTATCGGTTCATCAAGCCGGGCCAGAACCTTCAGACCTTCCGGTGCAATCGAGGCCCTCACGGTTCGCCGGTCTTCGGTCTCGCGGCAGCGCGAAATCAGGCCCCGCTTTTCCAGTCGATCGAGCAGGCGGGTGACGTCCGGGTCTCGAGTAATCATGCGGTTGGCGATTTCCCCGCAGGGAAGCCCCTCGCCTGCGCCGCGGAGAATCCGGAGCACATTGTACTGCGTCGAGGAAAGGTCCTCCACCTTGAGAACCTGCACCAGTCCCCGGGAGAGCATGTCCGTGGTGCGCAGCAGGTCTAAGAACACGGCCTCTTCCGCACAGCCCGCGCGTTGCTTGCTCTTCCTCGACTGAACCGTTTCCCGCATGGACAGGTCCATAATATTCGTGTGAACGAATATTGTCAAGACAGACAGTTGTGAGCGTGGGCGCCGAATGATCGAGCCATGGGATCTGCTCGGGCCAAAGTAAGCTGGCGCGAGCAGCCTAGGACCCCAAGAGCCAGGACGTAACACCCCTCCCTCATCGCATATAATGATTCCGTAGGCAGCCGGACCGGACGGTCGCTTTTCGCGTCTTCGGACGCGGGGAGAGGAAAGTCCGAACTCCGCAGAGCAGTGTGCCGGATAACGTCCGGGAGGGCCCCCGCGCTGGTTTGGGTGGGATCGCTCGACGGAAAGTGCCACAGAAAATATACCGCCTGGGCCTTTGCGGGCCGAGGTAAGGGTGAAAAGGTGCGGTAAGAGCGCACCGCCGTGCCAGTAATGTCGCGGGCAGGGCAAACCCCACACGGAGCAAGACCAAATAGGGAGGAAGTCCGCGACTTGGTTCTTTGAATCAGGGTTCGGGCACGTGCCGGCTCGGTGCGTTAAACCTTCGGGTAGGTCGCTAGAGCCGCGCAGCGATGCACGGCCCAGAGGAATGGCCGTCCAGCGGGAGCAATCCCGCAGACAGAATTCGGCTTACAGGTCCGGCTGCCGACAGCTTTTGTTTCAGCTACTTGCGCGATCCAGCATGCGATTGTGACGCCGGTGTGACGCAACAGCCTGCTTCCGCTAGACAGCACCTTCTGCAGTTTTAGGCCCTGCACGCGCCGGAACTCCCTCTCATTATTTGTTACCAGCGTCAACTCCGAGGAAAGAGCATGTACTGCAATCCATAGATCGTCGTTTCCGACTTTCTCCCACTCGCTTCCAGTTGGGCACGAATCCTGCCCTAGGCCTAAGCTGCAGTTTCCGGGAGCGGGAGAGGAGTGCGCAGGTTGGTGAGCTCACGCAGCCGTTGCAGCACAGCTGCCACCCAATCTTCATCATCTTCATCCACCGTGCATTGCGCCGGGACACCCTTCTATGGCAGGATGCTGCTGGCAAGTTCACTTGGGCCGGCAGGCGGATGTTCGTGGGATGGCTTCGCCCATGAAGAATACCCGCTCGTGACGGTTCCCGCACGAGAGGCTCTCCCTGCATGATTTTATATTTCTACACTCGCGGTCGGAATCACTACTCCGTCATGGTCGAAGATGATGGAGCCATCAAAGTGGCACCCCGAGACTGGCTCAGCAAGTATTCCATGGCGATCTATGGCACTCCTCTTCACGTGCACGAATTCGCTCGCAAGCGTGGAGGAGAGCTTCGCCCCATTGAAAACGTCGATCTGATCCATACCGGGGAAGTGCTCTATCACCTCCCCACCGTTCGTGCCTCTCAGGAAGGGAAGCAACCTCCGCATCCCCTGGCGAAAGGTAATACTACGAAGCCGGGGCCGCATACCGTTTCCCTTATGACTCGAGACGAGCAGGAGGAGGTAGCCAAGCAGCACCTGGCTCGCGAGTTTAATCTCCGGGGAGAGGATCTGGAGTGGATTGGGGACGCTCTCCATTCCGTGGAGATGCTCCAGGATGCAACGGAAGTCGTCGGGATCACTCTGGAAATGTTCGGCGTTGAAGGCATTGAGCTACTCGAAGACCTAAGCGCGGGCTTGGGTGCCGCAGGTCTCATTCTTACGCCGGTTGGCATCACCAGTCACTTGGTTCATGCCTTGGGTGCGGGACATCGCCTCGTGCAGATGGCGGCCATGGCCGTTGCCCTCACCGCATGGGCATACGATGATCCTCGCCCGGCCTTTCCCAACTTCATACCTCACTCCGGCCCCGCAGACCTACGCGGGGATCAAGAGGTCTGGCAGACAGGTTGCAACTGGGCCGCCCACAGCATGGAGGAACTCGTCGCTAAGATTAACAAGAAAGCGCAACAGCGCGTCAGGTGTTCGCTCGACACCACCGAGGCGATCGTGAAAGTGTTGCTCCGCTCCCAGCCGCAATTCAAGGGGCGCAGAGACACCATGGCCTACGTGCTCGCCCAAGGCATCGTGGAAAAAGCCCCGCGCGAAGACCAGATGCCTGAGATCGTCACGTCTATAGCGACGACTTTCTTCAACCCGAACTTTGATCGCCGCAGCATGGAGCAGGAGTGAAGCAGGAGCAGGAGCGAATTCAGTGCAGGCCTGTCGTTCTTTTCCCCGCTCTGGCCCTTGTCTTTGTAGATCGCGAAACTCCAGCCCTCCCCTGATCCCGGAGTTCGGTTCTAATTGGAGAGACGATTTGAGCGGGTATGGGCGTGAAATAAGAGGATTGAAAATTTGTGACGCCGGTGTGACGCAAAACCCGCCATCATTGCCGAAGTTGACATCATTGATACTTCGCGGCTACTGATTTCAAACAAGGTGCTTGTTTGCAACGCCGCTCGACGAATTCGGCTTATAGGTCCCGCTGCACAATCTATTTTGTTTTCTGGGTTTACCTCAAAACCCTCCTCAAATGCTCTCGTCATTGTGACGTTACTTTCGACGAGCGCACCAATGAAAGTTCCTCTCTTCTCGCTGCCCGAGTAAGTGTTGGGCAAGGATTGCGAGGTCTGAGCCAGGTCAGTCAAAACGGCATCTCCCAGTCCTCTTGCGCGGACAGATCTGTTGCCTCCCAATCGTCTGGGACAATGACTTCCGCTTCTTCCGAATTGGATTGGGCGAAGACTACCCTGGTCTCCCAGTCCCAGGTATGGGCAAAAACCAAGCCCGTTTCCTCCAACTTGCGCAGCAGTTCCGGATGCTTCCGCGCAAGGAATTTGAGTCTCCTGGTTTTGTAGGGCTTTATCCGGGCTACTTCCAGGACAATCTCGGCCAGACTGGCGACCTGCAGATTGTCCGACTTCGCCATTTCTCCCAGGCGAATCACATTCTTTTCGGAAATGTGCGACTGTTTGAGAAACCCGAAGATATCGTCCTGATCCTCGATGGCTCGGCGCTCGGTCTTCGGCTTGGCCTGGCAGCGCTTGCACACATGAATCTTGTGACCTTTGCCCGAGAACTGCTCGTTCGGACGCTCACCCCCGCAGATCCTGCAGGAATGTCCCATACCGATCCCTTATGACTGAAACCATTCGACCGTATGCGTTTTGTGAGTGTAGCGCCAACCTCGCGGAGGACGTATAACTCGCCGCAACCCTTACACCTGACGGTCCAGTCCAGCTCATCATCGATTTTGTCACGCCCCAAAATCAACTCTTTTTTATCGCACCTTCTCTCCCTCTCTTCCACCTTTCGGTCCAATGATCCCGCCCATTCCCCTAAACTCTAAACGTCTTTCATTGCAGTTAGCCTCTGTCTTCAGCGTGTCGGCCGGCGGCGGTATGCTTAGGTGTTGCAAGCAGTCGCTCATCCTATTGACCACAGTGTGCCTAAACGTCATCCTGCAACAGCTATCGGAAACAGGTTGCAACGCATGGACAGACGCGGCAGCCCAAAGATTCTGACAAAGGAGTCAGTTTTCTAACTGACCTGCATGATCTCGTCGTCCGCTGCGGCCAGACGCTAGGATTTCAAACAGACTGGTGAAGTCCTGGCAAGCACGCGCCGCCAAGGAGAGCTTCCTGCCTCGACTGCCAAGGCAAATTTGTAGGTATGCTGATCGTGACCGCCCAGCAAACAATCGTCTCGGACCGCCCATTGTGACACCGGTGTGACGCAAAACCAGCCAACACTTGCCAAAGTTGAGATCATTGACACTCCGCTCCGACTGATTGCAAATAAGTTGTCTGTTTGCAATGCAATGCAGCCCGGCGAATTCGGCTTACAGGTCCGGCTGCCAAAAAGTTCTTACTTGCTCGGAGCTCGGTCTTCGTCTGCTTGAGAATCGCCTTGCGCACGAGCCCGAAAAAACCACACTCGGCTGGAGGCGAAACTTCCAGAACGCTGCACCGAAACACTGGGTCCCAGTCTCAGTGGAAAGAGCGATGAGCGATGCTACCTTCGCGTAGCCTAAACCTCTGCGGAAAACCCGCCACCACTGCGAAAAAGAACTGATAATTCCCAGAAAAAGCGTGGTGCGTGGACTGCTTTTTTCGCTTTGTCCGCGGACATACCGCGACGTCCGCAACTGTGAGATTATTTTCTTGATCGAGTTCTGTCAGTAGCCCGGCAGTAGTGCCGGCCTTGCCCGGCCGCTAGGGCCGTCTGTATTCTGTATAGTGAGTGGTCTGATCGCAGGCAGGCTGAGACCGGTCTTGCCTTTCTTGCAGTCGACGCGTCGAATTTCCTGTCACCGTGGCGAAGATAAGCGCAGCCAAGTCGAAGGAACCAGAGGGCGGTAAATTGCGGATCGGCGATGATTGGAATGCCATCCGTATCATCGCGCTCTCGCAAAGCAATCCGCTCAAGGCCATCGCGGAGTTCGTCGAGAACAGCATCGATGCCCACGCCAAGACCGTTGCCATCACGCGCGGCCGCGAGCACGGCGAGCACTATCTGACGGTGAAAGATGATGGCGACGGCGTTCCCCGCGATCCGCGCGGTCTGCCTGACTTCAAGTACGTTGCGACTCATATCTGCGACTCGATCAAACGACGCCTGAAGACAGACGGCGCTGGAGGCGGTTTACAAGGGGAATTTGGCATCGGTCTGTTGAGCTTTTGGACCGTGGGCAATACGCTCACGATGACTTCCACCGGTGATGACCAGCGGGCCTATCAGATGGTTATGAGCAATGGGGATCCGCGCTACGCCGTGAGCCCTCGACGCGTGCTCTTTGCCGAGCCGGGCACAGAGCTCAAGATCAGTCCCTTACTCGATGGCATCCGTAGCTTGAGCGGCGAGAAGATCCAGTGGTATCTGGCCTCGGAGCTGCGCGACCGGATCCGTGCTACCGGGGTTCGTGTAACGGTGGTCGACAAGCTTGCGCGCAAGCAGTACCAGGTCGAGCCCCGGCAGTTCGCAGGGCGCTTGCTCCACCAACTACCGACCGTTCACTCTCCGTTCGGAGAAGCGTATGCCGAACTGTATCTCACGGACCCGGCCGAGAACGGCCGGGTCTCCCTTACGCGAGGTGGCACGCGGGTGATCGAGGATATCGGTACGCTCCCCGGTTTGGAGCGCGCCCCGTGGAATTCTCGTTACTTGGAGGGCCTGATCGACGTGCCCTACCTGACTCTCACACCCAGCACGCGTTCCGGGGTCGTCCACGATGAACGCTATGCGGCATTTGAGCAAGCTCTCGCACCACTCGAAGCACACCTCAATGGCCTCATCGACGCACAGCGGCGCGCCGAGGAAGAGCAGGCGAACCGGGAGTCCCTGCGTGCCATCCAGCGTGCGTTTCGCGAAGCCATGCTGGTCTTGCCGCGCGAGGAATACGATTGGTTTGACATCCAGTCGCGCTCGCCGCAAGCGGCCGCTGCCGGCGAGCTGCCGGAGCAAGGCATGGACGCCGCCGGTGAAAAGGTGGGGTCCGTGCCGAGTGTTCTGGAACCGAGCGGAGGCGAATCCGCCCAGCGTCAATTCTTCGACTATGCGGGGCCTTTGCACAGCCTCTTGATCTCGCCGGCGGCGTGTACATTGCCCGTAAACCAAAGCCGGTGTTTTCGCGCACTACCCCGGGATCGCTCGCGCCGGCGAGTCGAGCAGGATTTGCTTTTTACCTGGGAGATCGTGGAAGGGTCTGGCACGCTCTCGTCTATCTCCGATCAAGAAGTGAGCTTCCAGGCGCCGTCGTCGCCCGGTCTGGTGCGATTGTCCGTCACCGTCTCCCAGCGCGACGTGCGCTGCAAAGCAGACGCACTGATCACGGTCACCGATAGCCTTGATGTGGCTATCGGTCCTGCTACCGTCAATGCGCGCGGTCTACCGGGCTACACCTTTGAACGGGCAGCCGGCGAACTGTGGCGCTCGCGATTTGATACTGAGCGCAACCTGATCGTCGTGAATAACGGGCATCGCGATTTCGTTTTCGCGACGCGCAGCCGCGCGCTCCAGCTGCGCTATCTTTTACGGCTCTATGTCAAGGAATTGGTGCTCAAGAACTTTAGGGGACTGCCAGCGGAACAATTGATGGAGCGCATGATTGAGCTCTCACTCTATGTCGAAGAGAAACTGAAACCCGCCTGAAGGGGTCCCCGGTAACAGGACTACGTCGATATGCCACGGCAGGATTTTGGACAATTGCCGCACTCATAAAGACCGTCTGCGGTTCGCTTCGGATTAACCGTCGGCGACTGCTTCCAGCTGAGCCACGTTCACTCGATTCCGTCCACTCCGTTTCGCCCCGTAGAGAGCTTGGTCTGCGGCGGCGATTAATTCCTCAGGGGAACTAAGCCACTCCCGGGTTGCTGTCGCGACGCCCACGCTGATCGTCAGGAGTGGGGAAACCGGCGATGTGGGATGCGGCAACTGCAGACCAGCGATTGCCAACCGCATCGACTCCGCAACCCGCCTGGCCCCGGCGGCATCTGTCTCCGGAAGAATCACGGCGAACTCTTCACCGCCATAGCGCGCGGCCAAGTCAATCTGGCGCTGGGCAAGCCGACGTAGTTCCGACCCCACCAGCTTAAGGTATTCGTCGCCTCTCTGGTGTCCCTCGGAATCGTTGAGCGCCTTAAAGTGATCGACATCGAGGATCACCAGCGAGACGGCGGACCCGATTCTCTTCAGGCGCGCACACTCCACCTTGAGTGTCTCGTCAAACACCCGCCGGTTCGCCAGACCGGTGAGCGAATCGAGGGACGACAGGCGTGACAGATCCTCATTGACCCGCCGCAGATCCGCTGTTTTCTCTGCCACAATCCGCTGGAGTTCGCACTCCCGTCCTTGCGCTGCCAACATCCGCAATCGAAGAACAGCCAAAAGCACCGCCGGAGGGATCAGCCCGCACGTGCCGACAAACCACCACGTCCAATACCATGGAGTCAGGATTTCAAATGCGAACTCAGCCCTGTGACCACTCCACGCTGCATCGCCGTCTCGGGCTTCTATCTCCAGCCGATAGGCTCCGGGCGCCAGTTCTGCAAACCGCAGTTCTCTTTGAGTCGTCTCGGTCCAGGTCGAGTTCGCGCCCTTCAACCGGTAGCGAAAGACCACCCCATTTGCACGGGCAGCATTCGGCGCGGAGTATCTTGCCAGCAGAGAGTTCGAATGAATCCCGAAGGAGGGGTTGCGCTGCCCAGAAACATCTGTCCGTCCCATGACAACCTGGGTGAGAACTACCTCGGGCAGTGCTTCGGACGCGGGGTGCGGACGCGGCTTGAAACGAGAAAGTCCACCGCTTGTTCCGATCCAGACTGTGCCATCGGCCTCCTCGGCGAACGCGTTCAGGTTGCAGTCATCCCACGCCAAACCGTCCCGAGTATCGTAGTGGGTCCAGCGGGAGCCATCCCAAGTGTCCAGGCCCCGCTCTGTCCCCACCCACAGGCGCCCTGACGCATCGAATTCCAGGAAATACACCAGCCCGTCGGTGCCGCGTCTTTGAACACCTTTCTCGATTGCTATACCGCCAGGCTGCGGATGGATACGGTCGATGCCGCCCCCGTGGCGATAACCGATCCAGATGGCGCCCTCCGTACCGGCACCCAGCGAGAGAACTTCCTGATTACTCAAGCCATCGGCGCGCGTCCAATTCCTCCAGTGCCCGTTGGAGAGACCGAAGAGTCCGCCTACACCCCCGGCCCAGATGGTGCCATCTGTTCCCTCAGCAATCGCCCAAATACGTGTAGACGGCAATTCGGTGATTCGGGAAAACTTCTGATAAGGAGCTCTGGCCACAAACAGGCCCTCGTCCGTGGCGGCCCAGAGCCTTTGTTCGTGATCGAAGCGTAATGTGTACGCTGCCCTCCCCGAAAGACCTTGCTTTTGACCAAACCACTGCACGCTGCCCGATCCTGCATCAAGGCGAGCGGCGCCACGTGTTTCAGTGCCAATCCATAGATCCCCGCCGGGAGCCACCTGAAGGCTATGCACGGGGAAGCCCACGAGTCCGGCAACGCTCTTCCACGAGATGCCGAACAGCCGGCGCTTCCCACGAAACAGCCCGCCTTCAGTGGCGACCCAGAGCGAGCCGTCGGCCTGCGGCAGGATTTCATACACAATATCGCTCGGCAGCCCGCTTGCAGTCGAGTAACTCTCCCATTCCCGGTAGCCTCGCCACTCGACCAGTCCCCGGCCCTCCAACCCAATCCATAGCGAGTGCTGCCGGTCCTCGAAAGCGGCGTAGACGGCGCCGCGAAGGCCGACGGATCGGTCGATCTTCTGCCACCCTTTCTCGTCTCGGATCAGCAATCCGTTGGCTGACGGGAGCAGAATCCGCCCTTCGGTATCGATTGCCCCAAGTCCCATCTCGATGCCGGGAATGGGCGCATCTGGCCTTCGAAACCTGGTCTGGCCGACCGGTAACACGAACACACCTGCATTCTTCGCTCGCACCCAAAGATTACCGTCACGGTCCTTCTGGATTCCCAGACAGACACGATCGGGAAGTCCGTTTTCTCGCCCGAAGACTGTTGTCCTAACCCGGTCCATGCGGCACAGTTGCTCTCCGCATCCGTACCACAGGATGTCGCCATCCACTAAAACACCGTAGGCGCCCGGCCCAGACGCTTTGGGCACCTGGGGAAAACTCCGCACCGCGAATCCATCCTGCCCGGGTTCGGAATGGAGCTCCACAAGACCGGAGTCGCTGCCAATGTATGTGTGTCCTTTTCCATCCGACCGGATGCCTTGTGCCCAACTGACCGTCTTGAAAGCGACTGGAACCTTTTCGAAGCGATTTCCCGACAAGCGATAGAGTCCGAAGTCGCCTCCAACCAAAAGGGAGCCGTCGGGAGCGTCGCCAAACGCCGCCCCCGAGGTGGACGGAATTCCCTGCTCCGGTCCAAAAGCCTGGAAGCGTTCCCCGTCGTACCGGAAGATACCGTTTTCGGTGCTCACCCAAATGAAACCCGCGCGATCTTGATAGACTTGCCTGACCGCGAGGTTATTGAGGCCCTCCGTGACCCCGAACGTGCGGAAATTGTATTCCTGAGCGGACAAGAACGCGGATGTCAGCAGCAGAGTAAATACCAGGCCTGTCCCGAGAAAAGCAGCGCAAACGTTGCGTAGCGACGTGCCCGAGTCGCGGGCGGACTGCTTGAACATAATTAATCCGAACAGCATGCTTGCAGGCGACCGAGTACAGGCGAACAGACGACGGTCGCGCCCCGATTGTCAGTACCGATGCGGTACATCATAGCTTGAGCGTACACCATGTCATCCGTTATCGATGTGAGCAGCATCAGCTTTTCGGTTACCGGCGACCCTCCATAGGTGCTGGACCAATGCCCTTTCGGGCAGTCGTCCTGGTCCATCCCTCGGGGGCGCGCGAGCGTCGCGGCTGTCGCGAGAACAGGCTAGAAACGGCTGCCTGCGAGTGCTGGCCGGGAGCGGGCGGCGAGGATGAAGTTGGCGCCGTCGAACGAGTGGCGGTTGACGTGGCGAAGTCCGGGATTGCATTCCTCCAGTCCATTGCCTCGGAACCTAAGAACTGCGCCACCGGGACAAATCAGCCAATGCTGGCGGTTCCGCTGCACAATCGGTTACGGCAGAGCGGATCACGCGAGCGGTGGTCCGGTTTTTGAGCGCCGCGGAGGAGCACGCTTGACGAAATCCTAGGTGCAGTTGCCCACCGGTGCACTCGAATCATCTCGGACCGCCAAATGGTGGCGCCGGTGTGACGCAAAACCTGCCAACACTGCCAAAGTTGACATCATTGACAGTTCGAGCACATTCCGTTCCAATAACTTACGTGGCTGCAATGCAGTCCGGCGAATTCGGCTTATAGGTCCGGCGGCCAACAAAGTTTCTAAATTCATTTTCAGGAGCCTCCAATGTCAGCACCCAGCCGCCGGCCCGAGATTCGCCGGCGCCGCACCCGCAAAGAAAAAATTGTCCAGTTGCGCAAGCGTCTGGTCGCAGCGAAAACCGATGCCGATCGCACCCGCATCACCGCCAAGCTCCACAAACTCGCCATTCTGTCTCCGGGCCAGCCACTGCTGAAGTGAATCAGCGAAGCAAGACGCAGAAATTAAGCGCGCTCGTGGGCGATCGATATGAACTCCTGGACACCGGTTCAGTCGGCGGCTGGCTGTTGCACCGGATTGGGCCGTCCCTGGTGAACGATCTGGCCGTACGCCCCCAGAATTCGCCGCACCGACGTTTCCCAGGAGAACTTTGCCGCCTGTAGGTAGCCGCGTTCCTTCATACGGTCGCGCAGAGCCTGGTCCATAAGAACTCGGTGCAGGGCGCGCATGATCTCGAATACGTTTTCGGGATTGACCAGCACTGCCGCATTCCCCACCACCTCGGGCAAAGACGTCACGTTGGACGTCACGACCGGCGTCCCATGCGCCATGGCTTCCAGCGGAGGCAGGCCAAAGCCCTCGTACAGCGAGGGGAAGACGAAGACCTTCGCCTCGTCATAGAAAATTCGCAGCACTTCGATGGGAATGAAGCCGAGAAAACGCACATCGTTCTGCACTCCGCTGCGCACTACGGTTCGCCGCAAATCAGGATTGCCGGAAAGATCGTCTCCGATGATGATCAGTTTGAGATCGGGATGGGCCTGATCTCGCTCCAGCTCCGTTTTCAGCGCGGAGAAAGCCTCGATCATGCGCACGACATTCTTGTGCGGACTGATTCTGCCCGCATACAGGAGGAAGGGATAGGTGACCTGATAGCGGCGGGCAATCAAGTCGCGGTCAGCGGCACTGGCGTGGCCGCGCAGGAAACGTTCATCAATAGCGTTGTAGACCACCTCGATGCGGTCGGCCGGAATCTCGAACAGCTTCTCGATTTCGTTCCGCGTAAAATTCGACACGGCAAAAATTCGCGCCGCCCCGGCGAGGACTCGTTTGGTGGTCTGAAAGTAGAGCGAGCGCCAGAGGGCGTTCTGCTCACGAGCGCGCGCCATATGCTCGAGCAGGTCGTGTACCGTCATGACATACGGACAAGGCAACGCCCGCGGCACGGAAAAAAGATTGGGAATATGTACCAGGTCGCAATCCAGCCGCTTCAAAGCGGTACGGAACTCGCGGTATCCCCCGACGGAACGCTCGGGCGCGAGCAGCGGGACGGTTTGAAAGTTGGGCGGGAGGAGGCCGATTTCTTCCACCTTGGCCGGAGATCCGATCAGAGTGTACTCATTCTCCTGGTCGAGCCGGCCCAGCGTGCGCACCACATTGCGGATGTAGGTGCCGACGCCAAAATCCCTCATCCTCCGGATGTCGATGGCGATCTTCACCGCTGGCATTTAATCACAGTCGGCGTTCTGCGGCTAGGCTCAGGTGCCCGGAGAAATTACGCCCGAACTTCGGTCGGCGCGTTTGCCCGGCGATCGGCATAGAGCGGGAACGCTTCGCACAGATCGAGCACCTGTTTGCGAACCTTTCCGAGCACCGCCGCATCGGTGCGATGGAGAAGCACTTCGGCGATCCAGCGGCCGATCTCACCCATCTCCGGTTCTTTCATGCCACGCGTGGTCAAGGCAGGCGTCCCGATGCGGATGCCGCTCGGCTTCATCGGTGGATTGGTATCGAATGGGATGGCGTTCTTGTTTACCGTGATTCCGGCCTCACCCAGAGCCTTTTCGGCCTCGCTGCCCAGCATGCCCTTGGAAAAGACGTCGACCAACATAAGGTGGGTCTCGGTACCGCCGGAAATAATGCGGAAGCCCTCGTCCGCCAGCGATTGCGCCAGCACTTTGGCGTTGGCGACAACCTGACGCGCGTAGTCGCGAAACTCGGGCTGCATCGCTTCCTGAAAGCACACCGCCTTGGCCGCCATGATGTGGACCAGCGGCCCACCTTGCATCCCAGGAAACACAACCTTGTCGATGGCCTGAGCGAACTCGGCCTTGGAAAGAATCATCCCCGCCCGCGGGCCGCGCAAAGTCTTGTGGGTGGTCGAGGTCACGATGTGCGCGTGGGGGACGGGCGAAGGATGCGCACCGCCCGCTACGAGTCCGGCAAAGTGCGCCATATCGACCAAATAGAGCGCGCCTACTTTGTCGGCAATCTGCCGCATGCGGGCGAAGTCGATAATGCGAGGATAGGCGCTGCCGCCGCCGATGATCAGCTTCGGGCGGACCTGTTCAGCGAGTTTTTCCAACTCGTCGTAATCGATGGTTTCCGTTTCTTTGGTCACGCCGTAAGGAACGATCTTGTAGGTCTTGCCGGAAAAGTTCAGGTGATGGCCGTGCGTAAGGTGTCCACCGTGCGCCAGATTCAGTCCCAGAATCGTATCGCCGGGCTGCAACACCGCCGCGTAAGCTTCCATGTTCGCCTGCGAGCCCGCATGGGGCTGCACATTGGCATGCTCCGCGGCAAACAGTTGCTTCGCCCGGTCGCGCGCCAGATTTTCGACGACGTCGGTGAACTCGCATCCGCCGTAGTAGCGCTTGCCCGGATATCCCTCGGCATATTTGTTGGTGAACACAGAGCCTGCGGCTTCGAGCACGGCCTCGCTGACAAAATTTTCCGAAGCAATCAGTTCCAGGCCCTCATGCTGGCGGCGGGTTTCGTTGTCGATGGCGGTGGAGATCTCCGGATCGGCTTCGTACAGCGGGCGGTACATGTTTGTTGTGGAATTCTTCATGTTGTTTTTTCCCGAGGTGTTCCGTATACGTCAGGCTGATGCAGTTCCATATATCGCTCCGGCGCTCTTAGCGGAGCAAAGCCAAACTGCGAATATAGTCCGTGCGCGTCACGAGTCAAAAGAATCCACCGCCGCAAATTCTGTAGGTCGGGATGCTGGGTGATGCACTCCATCAGCCACTTGCTCAAGCCGCGCCTGCGATGCGATTCCAGAATAAATACGTCGCCCAGATACGCAACCGTGGCGAAGTCGCTGACTACGCGGGCAAAACCAACCTGCATGGATTCCCCATTTCTCGCTTCTCTTGCCGAAGTTGAGGATTCGTCGTAAATACCGAAACAGAGCGAGTGCTCGATGGAGCGCTCCACAACTTCGCGCGAAATGCCCTTCGCCCAATAGCTGTTGGTGAGAAAGCCATGCACCACGTCCAACTGCATGCGTTCCCGGTCAGTGCTGATTAAAAACTTGCCGCGGCGGTATTCGTTTGCGGCTCCTGGTTCACTCGTTCGAGGTTCAATCGTTTGACCGCTCGCCATGTCAACATTCTACCGCGTCGTTCGCGAGGAGCGTCGCTGTCCC
>DATBYA010000053.1:0-47668 GCA_036514015.1 Candidatus Sulfotelmatobacter sp. | reverse complement strand
GCTGGTCTGAAATCAAGTTACTTGGGAACATCGCGGCGGCATAAATCGCCCAGAGGCTTGCAACTAGAAAGCCAGCAATCGCCCAGATAACAATTTTGCGTTTCATACCGCTGCTCCTGCTCTCCACCTCTCTAATGATCCTAGCAAATCATCGAAAATCCAAATAGCTCGAACTCGGCTAAGCAAAGCGAATTCGCCCGCCCCGCAGCACTACGAGAACAGCCGACTCTGAATCTGTGCGAGCTCCACGGGTGCGCAGCATTGTGCGTCGTTGTCGGCAACGCGGTTGATACGACTGCTCTCGGGATAGCGCCGCATCAGCCGGGCATCGAAGGGCTTCAACAGTTCGGACGCCGCGCCGACATCATTCATGCGGGGGTCGAGCAAACAGGTCGTAAGCATCTGGGTCGAGAATCAAATGCGCTCCTTTGTCATCTCGTAAATCTGTGACTTGCTCATCTCCAGCAAGGCAGCGAGTTCTGCAATGGTTAAGATTTCCATGTTGGTTTACTCCCTGTAGAAGTTTGGTTGATAATCAATTCGAGGTGACGCAATGGCACGACTCGCTGTAATTGAAAATGTTGGGCAAGACCCAAACGATCAACCACGGACGGTTCATGTCAATCCCGCACATATAGTGTCTGTCGAAGGCATTCCCGGTGGTACGAGGATCGTCTTGAGTGTTGGAACGATCTATCAATCGCAAGCCCCTTTTGATCAAGTGGTAGACGCTATTAATCAAGCATGGGTGTGAAACTCACTCGCCAGAAAATGACCGAAAACATGGCGCTAGTGCCCGCAGGGAAACCCCTAGAAAACTGTGCTTTTCGTTACTTGAGAAGCAACCGACTTCGATTGGCATCGGGTTGAGCGAACAAGTTTTCGGGCGGGCTTGCACCCGCCTCTCGAAGACCTTTAGCTTAGGCCCGTAAACCTGCAATGCGCGTTCTTCCGAATCACCGACCTGAATTCCTTGGGCGGTAACCCTGTACTACAGCCACAGGAGCCGCAAGGCGAAGCGTGCGGCGCAGGAAAAAATGCTCCAGCATCTCATCCCCGAAGAAATGCGGGTACAGGTGCAGGTACAGAAAACGATTCAGTGAGAATCGGGTGGATCGGGAACTTGTGTATAATGATGAACTTACCGCACTACAGTGGGCGCTTAACTCAGCGGTAGAGTGCCATCTTCACACGGTGGAAGTCATAGGTTCGAATCCTATAGCGCCCACCATCATTATCTTCCGATGATTCAACCATTTGGAAGTCGATGGTTTGTTCCGCTCACCAAATTTCCAGCCCGATGACCAACCCGACGAATAGACGATTTCATTGGGTTGACAGCCATGGAGGTTCGCTCTGGGAGCCTGGTTTCGCCTCAACCGGTGGTTGTACGCTCTCTGCTGGACTGGCACAGACCAGCCTGGCATTCTGTTTGATCGCGTTACCACCTGGCTGATCGCTCAGAAGATTCTGTTACCGGCCGTGATGACCCTGGAGCGACATGTGGCGCAGTCGCCAGGCGGGCAATTTCCACGTCTAAAGCCGAATGGTGTTTTCTGACTCGTGGGGTAGCAGCTTGTAAAGTCTGCTCAGTACTCGCTCGGCAAGTGGATCACGTTGTTGGCGAAGTAAAGCGTGATCTCATCCAGCGGAAAATCAGTGTGCTCGATCTCCTTGCTGAACACGATCTTGCCGTTGCCATCATCGCAAGTGAGCGTAGCGGTTCGATCGGGGCGTACGGCGAGCTTCCAGACTTGAAATTCCTCGGCCGCAACAGCCTTGTTGTAGGGCTGAATGATCGCGATTTCGTCCAGAAGCCAATACGCTCCACCGTGCTCGGCAACGTGGTGCGCGCCGTCGGTGTAGAGAACGTTACGATTGATCCCTCGCCGATACCAGTTTTCGCTGCCGGTGAACTGCGCGAGGTCGCTCTTACTGAGAGTCTTCGTCGTCATGTTGTGCCTCTTTCGTTTGAAGTGACCCCACGGCGGGGTTGCGACCGTAGAAGAGGTTTGATTGGGTGACCGAAATGGAATCTCACTATCGTGACATATCCACCCCCACAGCACGTTTAATCCGACTGCCTTTCGCGCAAAATTAACCTCACCCAATCAACAAGTCCAACGGCATTGCTGCGATCAGTTGTGCTGGAGAAGAACGTCTACGAAGATTAGAAGGACTCTATGGAAGAAGTTGTTATCGAGGTGAGGATGAGAGCACCTTGTAAGCGATTTGCAATTAAGGGCAACGGCACTTGCGATCGCTCTGCACGTGGTTTTGACGGTCACAAGCGAAAGCTCCGCAACTTTTTTTCCCTGAGAACAATACGGGTGGTGACACGTCACAAGGGTTAATTTAAGTAGACTCCTTCTGGATTGCCGACCACTGAGGAATTGGCACTCTGCTGCTTCCGCCGCCTTGAGGGCGAGCCGCGTCGGCTGATCTCTTCAGGATTCTCGAACACGAGGAGTTAGAAAACCTGCCATCCGGAGGCAATCGATCTAACGCTCTGTGTTCGTGGTGTTCCCCTCGACGCCAAACTAATAGTACCGGAAGAACCCCGTCACCCGCGGGGCTTCGTGTCCCATCACTAGACGCTGGTTGAGTTGAACGGCGGAAAGCGGTTCCTTATCGATCCTCCCGAGACGCTCGAAGACATCTGCGTGCGTCGTCTCCGTGAGCCAGCTACCGATCCCCCTGGTAGGCATCGAAAAGAGGTTGAACTCTTCGAGAATCTCGGTCTTGGCTTTCATTGATCCTCCGGTGGAGTACTAACACCATGAGCTTAACGAGTACCGTGTTGATAGGATCGTATTATAGGACCTCTTACTTCTATGGGAAGCTGAAGATCAAAGCTGCCACAATTCTCGCTGTTGTTCATTGGTCAGCGCGGTGAAAGGCATTGTTGCATTCCTGTTTCAGTTAAGTGCGAAAGCCCCCTGACAACACTGAACATCGAAAATCGGAAATCTGCTTCATAAACAGACCGCATCGACTCACGGAGTCTTCTTCCCCCCGGCAAGGCTGTACAAATGGGGATATCGCAACCGACACCCTTGATTGGCGGCGAGCAAAGCCGCGCATGCGGCTTCCAGAGCGTTTATCAGTATCGAACCCCAGTGATGGTAGTTGTCTGTCTATGGATCGTTGGAATTCCGTCAGCGATGACAGTTGTGTCGGACGGCGAGGAAGGAAACTTGCTCCAAGTCAGGGTAGTGCCCATCTTTGTCGGGGCTGCGCTCCGCAGGCGCAATCTGCTGGAGGGTTGTGCGCGCAGGCAACTCACCATGGAAATACTTCACATACACTTCATCAAATGCCCGCATGTCGGCTAGATCATCGAGGTAAACATTGGTGGTCACAACTTGGCAGAAATCCATGTCCGCTTCCTCAAGATTATCCAGAAGGTTGCGCATGGTCTGACGGAGTTGCAGGGCTGTCGTAGAACTATAAACTCCGCCGTTCGCTCCGGGGATGAAACCACTCTTGGCGGAACAATACAACGTATCGCCGGCAAAGACACACGGACTTGCCGTGGGGCTGGGCGCCATGTTCCGGGGACGCACGGTCCGGCGTTTCTCCAGGTCGCGGACAGCTATGCCTGTGAACTCGATTTGGGCGCCATTGGGCAGGCTCGACACCTCGATCGTTGCCCGGGCCGGGGTATTGCCGAACTCGAATCGGTGGGCATAATGCTCGTTCATGATCCGCATCGGAACTTGCGCGGTCAGGTAAGGATTCACGAAAACGACGTGACCGAGGTTCAGACCGGCCGCCTCGACGACAGCTTTCATTCGGTCGAGGGCGAAGTCTACTTGGGTTGCCGGATCGTCTAGAACCTTGTCGCCAGAAGGGCCGGTACTAGGCATGGCAGAAACGGGCAGAGCAGAAATAAACAAGCGATCGTGAGTGAGAATGCCCGGCGAAAAAGGCTCCTCTGACTTGTAGTTCGGCGGATAGACCGGGCGCATCTCCGATAGACTCCGCACTGCGACAGCATTAATCTCAATCGGTGGATCAGGAAGCCCGGCAACTCCAAGCACGGCACGAGCGGGAGGCATCTTCCCGAAGAACTCGCCAAAAACGCGGTTCATCTCTCCATATTGGCTAATGTCGGTGAGGTAGACCGTGGTGTAGACCACGTGATCCATGGTCAAGCCCGCAGCTTCCACGGCCGATTTCAAGTTCATGAGAGCCTGCCGGACCTGCGCCGCGAAAGTTGAAGTTAATGCGCCATGCGCGCTGCGAGGCCCCTCAGCGGAGAAATAAACATAGTCTCCCGCATCCACACTAGATGAGCCGGCACCCTGGAGCGCAGAAATCTCCCGCGAGGGAGTGCTCGCCCCCGCCTGAGCTTGTGCGCCGACGGCAGACCACAGCAACCACAATCCAATCAGAAATGATTTCATTCGAGCCTTCCCTCAGCATTTGAGAAAGGGAGCGCCTCGCCAGAACCCAATTTCTAGTTTGCCCGGACTCCTTTTTGCGCTGCTCCCAGAATGTTGCGAAGTCTTTGTCCCACGATGACTTCTTCGCCGGGCTGGATGGTCATGGAAACCAGTTCGATATGGTCGGCTTCCGGTCGTTCTTTTCTGTTTGGATTGGGTTTGCCCTCGCGAACAGCTTTTACCAAGCTGGGATTATCCGCACCGAGCACTTCGATAATCGGGTCGCCTTCACGCAGGGCCTGCACGGAGTCAGCGACGGTAAATCCCCAGGCATGCTGATCCCAGGAGACTCTCAGCGTGGGAAAGCGGTTCCCATCGTCGGGAATGTAGATCTTCGTCTCCACCCCCGACACGGTCTCCACCAGCTTCCTGATGCTGTCCACACGTTCGTTCCACTCGCGGTACAGCTTCTTATCGTCCAGCTTCAGCCATGTTTCAAGAGCGGTAAGGCAGCCAATCATTTCTTCTTTTCCGACCTTCATGGGGCGGCACACGGCTCCCTCGCGCGGGCTGGAGTTCATAATGGCTGCCTCGATCAGATCCTTTCGGCCGAGGAGCACGCCGCTGCATTGAGGGCCACGCAGGCCCTTGCCGCCGGAAAAGGTATAGAGGTCAATTCCCATGCGGGCATAAAGCTTGGCATTGTCAGCCGGAGGAATGCCCGCCGCATCGTCGAGGAGCAGTGGCACCTTATGGTCTTTCGCGATGGCGAGCTCCTTTTGCAGTTCCTCGCCCAAGTGCGTGGTGTAAATCATGACCGTGTTCTGGTTGATGGCGTTGGCCAGTTCCTCTGGCGAGAAGACGAGCACGAGTTTCGCGCCAGTCAGCCGGATCGCACTATCAAAGGCGCTTCGGCCACCAGACATGATGACTTCGTTTTTGAGGCCGGTGGTATCGGGAAGTTGCCAGATGTACTTGTCATCCGTGCCTGCCATGCATCCAGCGGTTGCGACCGCCATGGCACCAGCAGCGCCGGAGGTGATCATTCCAGACTCGGCGCCGGTGAGTTCGGCCAATCGTCGCCCGATGGCATGCTGCAAATCGATCACATTCACGAAATACTGCGCCGCTTCGATCTGGGCCTCGCGAACTTCGGGAAACTCCAGAGAGCCACTGAGGTAGGTCCACGTTCCTCGGCAATTGATGACGGTTTTTACTCCCAAGCGGCGGTAGACATTTTGTCGAGGATCTTTGCCCACGGCGCTGGCAGCCTTCGCGTAAAGGTCAGAGACGGCGATCTGGCTCAACAGGGGAGCGGCTGCCACCCATTTCATGAATGACCGCCGGCTGGAATTCAGGGAATACATTTTCGATACCTCCGGGACGGATGACCTACTCTTCGTCCTCATGCAGTGGGACGCGGGCTCGAACGGCGAGAATATATGCCTTCGCCCCTGGTTGGTTTTGGCTGTAGAAGCCGACCGTGCAGTTGGGACGAAAATAGTAGGCGTCTCCCGCTTTGGCGGGACGGCGGCCTTCGACTCCATCCATTCCGCTGCCCGCGACCATTTCGCCCTGGCCGTCTATTACCAAATAGATTTCTTCTGCTGCCGGATGATGGTGAGGCCAGTTCGTGCCTCCGGGAGCAAAATCCATCCAGAAAAAACTGTCCATCACGTAGGCTTCATCAATCAAATCCCTCTTCCCGGAGCTCTGGCCGACCAGAAGTTTGTACAAAACTGAGTTCGGGTGGCCGCTGACAGTCTGCTGTTTGGCATCCTCCAGGTTTGCGACCTTCGGATGCGGCAACGGGGCTCTGATTGCAATCGATGACGGGATTTTGAACCCCATGACGAGCACTCTTAGCGGCTGGTCCGAATGATTTGAGATCGAATGTTTCAGGCCCGGGGGTAAGTATGTGAAGTCATCCTTGCGCAACGGTTGGACCTGATCTTCGTAGTGCAGTATGCCTGCTCCGTCGACAACGAAATAGATCTCCTCCTGGCGGTCGTAGAGTACGGTCTGGCAATCGCCACGTGCGTCCACTGTGACTGCACCGAAGCGAGCTACGGTTTGGAGGGATCGATTCGCTTTATCACCTTCTCCGAAAATCGGCCGGTAGTGGCAAGTTGCAGAGGTAAGATCAGCCTTCATCTCCACTAGATCTGGAAGGTAGCGATGCAACCAGGTGGGATCGACCGGGTGCTCTTGCGCTCGGAGCCCGTGTGCAACCACCAGCAGGAACAGCAACAGTTTTTTCACCTTCTGGGCTCCCGATTTGGCGATGTCTCTCGTTCTCTGCCCGCCTGTCGAATTCTAATCCGGTCGGGTCGGAGTTCAATCCTGAGCATGAGGCGCCTCATCTTTTCCCGATGGCGATGAGGAGACATTTGGAGCGCGTGCCTCTCGCAGGATGTAACCGACCAGATCATCAAGCTCGGTGGCGTTGAGCCGCTGCCCGTAGTCGACAGGCATGGGCTCTCCAGTCTTCCGCTGAACCGATATCAAGCTGGATTTCATAAGCAGGTAAAAGCCACCATCATCATCCTGCAGCTGCAGAGAAGCGTTGTCTTCGTTTCGGACGATGCCGGAGAATTTTCGACCATCCAGCGCAATCGCGGTCGCGGTCTCAGGCCGGCCTCGGGTCGGCCTGAGAATCGCTTCACGAATCTCACCGACCTGATGATCCCGTGCAAACCCTGAGAGGCCCTCGGCCATGAACTGTCCCCGGCTGTGACAAGCGGAGCAGCCGGCCTTTCCGAAGAAAACGTCCCGACCGCGGACTGGGTCCCCTGCGATGGAAGTTCCGGCAGACTTGCCTTGCAAGAAGCGCAAATAAGCAACGAGTGCCTGACCATCCTCTTTGCCCATGTCGGCGAAACCTGGCATGCCCGCGGGTGGAATTCCATCGTGAATCAAGTTGAGCAGCGCCTGATCCGAGAGCGTCCTCACCGGGGTCCGGCGGATGACGTCCGGCGCATGCTCACCCCCGAGCCCGTCGAGTCCATGGCAAGTCGCGCATCTCAGCTCGAAAATGCTTTTTCCCCTGAGTTGCGGCTGCCTACTAGGAGAGGAGTATCTGTCGTTAGAGTTCTGGCACAGGGCAGTGCCGATTGCACCGAGAAACATCAGTGCCAATCCAACTTTTGTACCGATTCGCCAGGTCAGGTCGCGCTTTCTCATCACCGCGAAGTTCATATATCACAGAATCTGGTGGACTCAAATCAAATTTCGTTTCATGGCGTTTCGTTTTTAGAAGCTTGGCGGTAAGCAGGCAAAGCAGGTTGTTGAGTGAAGCTCTGTCCGATTACTCAATTTTATCAGTCACGGGGAGGTATCATGGCATGGCGATTCCAAGGATGAGGCATGATGCGGCGTCTCGCAGTAGTTTTGCTTTCCTGGTTCTTGAACCTGAACGTTGCTCCCGCCCAGGCTACGGGTCAGCCAGCCCAGCCTGATTCGTCTTGTCGCATCGAGGCCGCGAATTACAGGGGCTGGAGCGCGCAACAACTTTCTAACCGCTGGCTAAGGCTGGAAGTCGTACCGCAAAATGGCGGACGACTCATGCAGGTATTTTTTGTGGGGCATCCGTTCCTGTTTGTGAATCCCGAGTACGAAGGAAAATACTTGCCGCCCGACCCGTCCCGATGGTTCAACTATGGAGGCGACAAACTCTGGCTCCTACCCGAGGGAAACGACGATGAACAGCATTGGGTGGGCAATTCTGATTTGATCGATGACGGGCCCTACGCCTTTCGAAAGGTCTCGGAAGGACGCGAATGCGAGATCGAATTGACCGGCCCGGCCGATCCGCAGACTGGGATTCAGATCCGACGTACGATCCACCTGGACGCCGATTCCCCTCGAATCCACTTTCGCGCAACCATGCAGAACACGACCGGGCATGTCATCGAGTGGTCCATGCAATCCGTTTCGCAATACAACACCGCAGACCCAACGACTCCTTCACGAAGCAACCGTAATTTCTGGACCTTCACACCGGCGAATCCGTTCAGCAGCTATCTCAACCGCTATCACGTACGGTTCGGTCCCGCAGAAAATCCTGCTGTTTCTGTCAGGGACGACGGTTTGTTCGCGCTGCACTATGTGCATGTGGCCGCCGAACTGTGGCTGGACTCGACGCCAGGCTGGCTGGCGGTGGTGGATGGAGACAGCCAATATGCCATGGTCGAGCGCTTCCGATATGAAAAGAACGAAACTTATCCGGGCAAGGCATCGGTTATCTTTTGGACGAACGGCCCGGAACTACGTTTGGATTCCGACGGTAACCCTTCGCTGACTTCCGGAGGCGATGGTTCTCCTCGTTATCTCGAAGCCGAGATCAATAGCCCTCTCGTTCAGTTGCGACCGGGCGAAACCCGCGATCTCGACACGGAGTGGTTTCCGACTCGTGCCGGCGGTGAATTCCACGGCGTGGAAGATGCTGGCATAGTGGTCCATCCTCTGCAAGCGATCCGTTTGGAAACTGGCCACGTCCGGCTTTCAGGTTCCTTTGGCGTGTTTTTCGCGGGACGTTTGGTCGCGCACTTCTACAACGAACACGGCGCCCAGCTGGGAACTATGCCCCTGACTCAGGTTGACCCCGCAGATCTCGTCCTGCTGGAGACGGAGTTGACGCCTCCTGCAAAGCCCTCCCGGATCTCGCTTCATCTGGAAGACGGGAATGGTCTGGACCGAGGTTCTCTTCAGGAAGTCCCAATTAGCGCCGCCGAAACCCACGGACATGAAATTATTCGGTAGAGAGTTCACCGTCCTCGCATTGGCAGTTTTTTTGTCCTGGCTGCCCGCCGCGGGACAACAGGGTCAGGCTCCTGTTGTTGCCGATGTGAACGTGAGCGCGGACGATCTGCTTAGGCAGCCTCCCGGTGCTAACTGGACTTCCTATAATGGCGACTACAGCGGGCGTCGCCACAGCAGCTTGCAAGAACTCAATCCTAACAATGTTGCCCAACTTAGGGCGTCGTGGATCTTCCATCCTTCCCATTCCGAGAGGCTGGAAGTGACGCCTGTGGTCGTCAGGGCCGTAATGTACGTCACGTCGGCCAACGATGCATACGCGCTCGACGCGCGGACCGGCCGGGTCATTTGGCATCACGAAAGGCCGGTGAGCGCAGGCTTGCTCGATGATGCTGCGGCTCATCACAACCGCGGAGTGGGAGTCTGGAAGAACTTCGTCTATATGGAAACCGACGACGCTCACCTGCTTTGTCTCGACGCGCGCTCTGGACGCTTGCTTTGGGATGTGACCTACGCCGAGAAGGCAAAACAGTATGGCGCAACCAGTGCTCCGCTGATTGTGAAAGACGAAGTGATCGTGGGGACGTCCGGTGGTGACTCCGGCGTGCGCGGTTTCCTGGCCGCGTACGACGCCGTTACCGGCAACCTGAAATGGCGTTTCTGGACCATTCCCGGGCCGGGAGAATTTGGCTCTTCCAGTTGGCCCGGAGATTCTTATCTCCACGGTGGGGGCACGACGTGGATGCCCGGCACCTACGACCCCAAACTAGACACTGTGTACTGGACAACCAGCAATGCAGCTCCCGATTTTGTGGGGGATTCCCGCCCCGGTGACGACTTGTACACAGCCTGCGTCCTGGCGTTGAATGCCACCACCGGGAAGCTGAAATGGTACTTCCAGTTCACCCCTCACGACCTGTACGACTACGACGCCACTGAAACACCCGTACTCGTGAGCGCCAAAGTGAATGGCCGAACTCGTGATTTGCTGGTGCAAGCCAACCGTAACGGGTTTCTTTACGTTCTCGACCGGACTGACGGAGAGTTTCTCAGGGCGACACCGTTTGTTGAGAAGCTGAACTGGGCGAAAGGAATTGACGCCTCCGGTCGTCCCATATTGTCAGGACGAATACCGAGCACGGTGGGCATCGACATTTGTCCCAGCATCGAAGGAGCCACGAATTGGTTTTCGCCTTCTTATAATCCCGACACCGGATTCTTCTATGTCATGGCGCTTGAGAGTTGCAGTGTCTTCCTCGCTCACTCGGAACCATTTACTCCAGGCGAAACCTACTACGGTACGGGCACGAAGCTGGCAACCGACGACCACGCTCAAAAGGTCCTGTTGGCGTACTCCGTGCCCGAAGGGAAGATCGTTTGGCGCTATCCCCAAGTCGGCCCAGCAAACTCCTGGGGTGGGACGCTCACGACGGCCGGTGATTTGGTGTTCTTCGCGGATGATACCGGAGCACTGGAAGCGGTTGAAGCGCGAACCGGCCGCGCCCTCTGGCAATTCAATACAGGCCAGACCATCCACGCTTCGCCGATGAGTTATGCGGTCGATGGCGTGCAGTACGTGGCTATCGCCGCGGGAAGCGACGTTATCAGCTTCTCACTTCCTCATTAACGAGCTGTTGCCTTACTTGGCTACCGCGGCTAGTCTTCCGCGAAGGACAGTGACAGAAGCTGCGGGTAAGTTGTACTGGGTGTTCTCTCCGCCTGTGAGTTGCGCGGATGCAGGTGGGCCGTCGGGATCAGCGTAGCCCTTTTTTCTTGCGGCGTGCCACTGGTATTGCGCGCTGCCGAGCGTGATCATCGTGATCGTACCCTGGAAATACGTGTCGCGCTTGGCGTCTGCATTATGAAATACAAGCCGCACTGGATGAGGGTGGCCGGGATCTTTGTTAATCAGCATCAGCGACCATTGACCATCCGGGCGTTGCAGCGCATAAGCCGTCACTAGCAGGTGTCCGACGGAGTCTTTGACATCGCTAGAAGCCGCATAAAGCCTGTGCTCGGCATCTTTAGGTTCTGCCCACTCCTGTGTAATGAGTTGCGCTGCGAAAAATTGCGAAGTCTTCTGCTGGATCTGGTAACGGTCGTCCACCATGAACATGTGGTAGGTCCCCCAGCTGTTGGGGCAAGCGGGATGAGGTGGCGAGTAGGGCAGAGCGTGATAATAATGCGTCGATTTACCGCCCGCGCTCAAAAATCCACCAAAGGAGTCCGCCAGCCATAGAGCACCGAAGATGTCGACCGCGGCTTCTCCGCCGTGATCATTGGTTTCGGTGTCGAGCAGCGGAATCCCGGAAGGCAAGCCGTCGTCACGCCAGACCTTCATGATGTGCGTGATCAACTCTGGTTCCTGATAAAGATTCTCCCAAGGCGTCTCGCATCCGTCGTACGGATAGTGCTCGAATGACATGAAGGCAAGATCTTGAAGACGTTCATGCGCCCTCAGATAGTCGAGGAATCGTCCCAGCCAAGAAGTGCGGCCTTGCGCATCCGGCCAGACCTTGATGTCCTCGCTGACTCCTTGAAACACAGGTCCGCCCAGTTTGAAGTCCCGATCAACTTGGTGGAGAGCGGTGGCGAACTGCAAGTACAAAGCGGCGTAGTCCTCGGGCAGCATGTACTGGCCGTCGGGTTCTTCGCCCATCTCGATGTACGAGACCGGGTAACTGCGTTTCTTGATATATGTCATCTGCGCCGCGGCGTCCTCAGGCGTACTGTACAACATGGCTACGGGGACGATGGCAGGCAGGCCGCGGGTGATTCCGCTGTTGAAGAACAGGTCAAAGCCGGGCTGATCTCCTGATTCCATGCGGTCCGGCGCCAGATAAAGGTCAGAAGGCTCGTGCCACGGATCGACCGATGAACACAGGGTCAGTGTCTGCTTCTGATCGGGCGAATGATGAAGAAGATCTCTAAATTCGTTGCCGGCATCGATGGTTCCGAGGTAAAGCTCGCGAATCGCGTAGCCGACACAGTTTCTCCGATCGCTGGACCCATGAGTGTCGCAGCTATCGGAGGAGCGGGTCATCAGCACCCGCACATATTTCGTAGTGACCGCAGAAGAATCGAGACGCAGCGTAGCGGTGCCGCCTCTTCCATCGCTTACCGTCCCTGACGCGAACCGCCTCCACGCCCCTTTGTCCTGGTCATCCATGGCATCGCCGTCGCCAAGCCAATACTGCACTTCGTAGGCTTGAGCATAAGGCTCCGCCCAAGCGATGCGAATCGCGTTGATGTTTTCCTTCTTGTCGAGAGCGATCACGACCCATTGCGGATGGAGACCATCGTCCTCTCCGGTGAACTCCCTTGCGAGGTAGGGATTGCTTTTCCAGTACGATCGCAGATCTCCGTCGTCGAGGCGCGAGAAGCCGTCAAACTCCGTTCCGCCGTTCCGGGTGAAACCGCGATGACGAAGTGAATACCCATAGGAGTGACGGATCATCTCTTTCGTGGGAGTGGCATCGCCTGTAAAGTATCCCCTCCCCGCGGGATCGCTCCATGTCCCCATGGGATTCCAATGCCAAGCTTGCACAAATAAATCGGTGTTCTGGCGGTAGCTGATGACTCCCCAGCCGGCGGAGAGAACCTGCTCGATCTGATCAGGTCGAAAAAATACGTCGGTGGCATTGCTCGGCACGCGGTCTACAGTTGATCCGAGCGCGTAAAGCGGACTGAAGGTGTTCACCACGCGGCTCGGAGTTGCGTCGACGAAAACGCTCTGTGCAATTCCATGCCTGGGCCACGCGAGGGCAGCTAGCACGACAACCGTTGCGCCAAGGGTTCTGCTGCGAATCAGCCCGGGTAAATGCGACAGGTTATTTTGCATGCTTTGGCCGTCACAGACCTGAAGCGTAGTCCCCGCATCAAAAGTCATACATCAAAGCGCGACTCCGCTTCCATGACACAAAAGAAATCGCTATCACGGAATGAAACTCAGGATCCGTCTCTCTCTTGGCCTCGCTATTTTGTATAATTCGGCGATTCAGTAGCCTGAAGTCCTACGCTATGCACCCGGAGCATTCTTCGTGCTGCTCAAAGTATTCGATGATCGAATCGCGGCGGGACAAGCGGCCGCCGACCAGGCTTCGGCAGCGATTCGCCGCGCCATTCGAGAGCTTGGCCATGCGCGGATCATCGCTGCGACGGCTGCGTCGCAACTCGAATTCCTGGATGCTTTGACCAAAACACCGGGGATCGACTGGCCCCGCGTGGAAGTTTTCCATCTCGATGAATACCTCGGGTTGCCGGTCACGCATCCGGGAAGTTTCCGCAAAATGCTGCTGGAACAACTCGTGCAGAAAACGGGAATTCTCCATTACCATCTGCTCGACGGTGATGCCGCTGATCCATTGGAAGTCGTGCGGCGCGTCGGTGCGCGCCTCGCGTCGGCGCCCGTGGATATTGCGTTCCTCGGTATAGGCGAGAACGGGCACATCGCGTTCAATGATCCCCCCGCCGACTTCCAGACTGCAGAACCCTACATCATCGTGAATCTGGATGAAGCCTGCCGCCAGCAGCAGGTAGGGGAGGCTTGGTTCGCCGATATTTCCCAGGTGCCGAAGCGTGCAATCTCCATGTCGGCCCGCCAGATTCTCAAAGCCAACGAGATTCTAGCGGTGGTACCCGGCATCCGCAAGGCCCAGGCCGTGAAGGCTTGCATTGAGGGTACGATCAGCCCTATGTTGCCGGCGTCGATTCTGCGCACCCATCCTAACGTCACCGTCTATCTCGACAAGAAATCGGCTTCGCTCCTGGCCCCGGCCCTGCAAAAGATACTAAACCATGAGTCGGAGGTCACGGTTAGCTCTTAGCGCGGTGAACCAGGCACTTCAATACGGCACGAAGCCCTGCGTCTTCATCTCTAGCCGGTATACCGATGTCGTGGCCGTGATGTAGAGCGTGCGATAGTCCTTGTCGCCCCAGTTCAAATTCGCGGGTTGCTCAGGTATGACGATTGTTCCAAGATGATTGCCTTTGGCGTCCCAAACCCAAATGCCCTTTGGCCCGGTGACATAGAGGTTACCGTTCTTATCCACCTTCATTCCGTCGGGTACGCCATCGCCCTTTCCGCCCGGTTCCTCGCCGAAAATAGCGCCGTTGCTGAGGGTTCCATCGGCTGTGACGTCGTACACGCGAATGTTTCTCTTTTCGCTGTCGTCGACGTAGAAGTGCCTGCCATCCGGCGAAAATGCGAGACCGTTCGGCTGCGAAAGGTCTTTGGTGAGTAACTTCAGGTTGCCTTTGGCGTCCAGGCGATAGACGCCCTGAAATGGGAGTTCCTGTTTTGCTCCGGCCACCAGATCCATGGTCGGATCGGTGAAATAAAGCGCGCCATCTGCACCAACGACGACATCGTTTGGAGTATTCAGTTTCTTGCCGTCATAATGATCCGCCAGGATCTTGTATTTTCCGTCGGGAGTTACTTCGATGACGGCGCGCAACACGCTGGCGCAGTCGATCAACCGATGCTGACGGTCGAAGGTATTACCATCGGGATCGCCCAGCGCAATAATCTCCTCCTTCTTGCCGTCGGGGTAAAGGCGGAAAATCTTGTTAATGGTCTCGTCACTCACATACAGGAATCCCGCCTCGTCCCACACCGGGCCTTCGGTAAAGCCGAAGCCTGTGCCCACGACCCTGAGCTTGGCATTGTGATCCACCAGTTCCCAGAACTGAGGCGATTCGGCGAGCAGTCTAAAATCCCGGGGTGCGCTCTGAGCCGTTAGAGAGCCTGACGACCCCACCGCCAGCAGCAATGAGGTTGCGATAAGGAAGGTGCGCAGGATCTTCACACAGCGATTCATGAGAGTGCCTTTCTCTTGGAATGAGCACTTGAATTAACTTCGCTGACCATCAACCCCAAAAAGAGAGTCGGACGTCTAGGGATCTTCAAAAGACTCCCTTGCAGCTATCGCCTCGCCGACGCCGGACACCCTGATCAGATAACTGACGACATCGTTCAGATCACGGGGACTGAGGGTGGAACTGTAGTCAGAGGGCATCAGGGCTTCAGAACTGTATTCCAGACCTTCGAGGTCTGACTTTGCCACCAAGAAGAACGTCCCGTCCAGCGCCTCTAGCTGCACCGAGAAATTGTCTTCATTGCGAACTCTGCCGACAATTTTCCCGCCGTCGCGAGTGGTCGCCGTCACTAGTCGCGCCTGCAGGTTGGTGTCCGGATTGCGATTGACGATTGCGCTGCGAATCTGCTCCACGGCATGAGTGCTCGCGTACGCGGACAGATCAGAGGCGATGAAACCGCCTTTGCCCGCAACCATGTGGCAGCCGGAACATCCTGCCTTGCCGAAGAAAATGGTCTCTCCGCGGACGGGATCACCGGGCAGCTTCACCATTTGCTTCGCTCCCTGAAGCGTGCGCAAGTAGGTTACTACCGCTTTGACGTCAGAAGTTTCGAGGGAGCGGAAGGCAGGCATTCCAGTGCCCGGAATGCCATTCTCGATGATGCGGGCGATCTGGGCATCGGAGAGCTTCTGCACTTTTGGATTTTCGGCGATGTTGGGAGCGCGTTCGGCGCCCCTCCCGTCCAGGCCATGGCAGGTTGCACAAGTCGACACGAAAGTTTGCTTGCCCCGCGCCGAAACCAGCGTGACATTCTTCTGTCGCAGACTTTGCCGTGGCATTTGCGTCCCTGCGGCGAGGCCATTGGCGGCCCACAGAATCACCAGTGCTAGGACGAAATGCGATCTGGGGCTTGAACGCATCGGCGAAACATTGCTCAGAACAGTAACTTTAAGGCGAGTTGCATAACGCGGGGATCTCGAGCGGAAGTCACATACCCAAAACCGCCCGCCCCTGACCTTTGGTCGTGAAAGTTCCACCCCGATGGAATGAGTGTTTATCTCAATGGCGTCGCGCCTGTCAACCCTTTTCGCTTTGAAACGGAGGCAACACGCAAATCGGGTTCGCGGCGGAACAATTTCTCTGGCGTGCGCGGCGAAATTCCCGGTAGCGCCAGGGGCAGCTATTTCTGTTTCACAGCGATTGCCGAGATTTCAATGCGAGCGTTATTGACCAAAGCCGCTGCCTGGATCGTCGCGCGGGCGGGCTTGGGATCGGGCATGACGCCCTTGTAAATCTTATTCATGTCCGGGAACTCATGAATGTCGGCGAGGTACACTGTGACGCTGACAACATCTTTCAGTTCGAAGCCAGCGGCTTTAAGCACCTTCTCGACGTTCTCCAGCGCCGCAGTAGTTTCGGGACCAATTCCACCCGCTGCCAGTTTGTCGGACGCATCTGTACCCTCCTGTCCTGCGACATACAGTGTGCTTCCGGCCACGATTCCGTCACTAAAAGGAAGTCCTCTGGTAGCGGACAGATTTACTGCTTTTCGTTCCTGTGCAAGGCTCGGCGCGGCTGCAGCGCCTACGATTAGTGCAATAGCGATGGCCGACATGAACAGCCGGGCAGTTCTGGTGCGAATTGTGCGTTTCATTTTTTCCCCTTTGCGACAAATGGATTGGCCCTTCCGCATGGCAGAAAACCATGTTAGAGTCCGCGCACATATATACAGCCTGGAGGGCAAGATGAACAAGTTGCGCCGGTTTGCGAAATCCCACGCTATCGCAGCATCCCTTCTATCCTTCGGGGCTTTGTCTGCCATCTTCTGCGCAGCCGAACTTCTGCCGGCGCAATCCAAAGGAACGACCGCATCGGGGTCCGACGGCGCTTTAATTGCAGATTATCGTCGCGTAGAAGTGGCCTCGGTCTCCGATGCGCTGGAACAACTGACCGGCAAGCGCATGTACATGAGTCACCGCATGCATCCCATCTTCACCACAAAGTTCGCCGGCTTTGCGCGAACGGTCCAACTGAAGAAGGACGAAGGCAACAGCGATCCCACTGCTTTGAACGGAATGCTGGACGCCATCGATCAGGGCTCCTCCGACTCCGTTTATGTGATGGCCGTCGAAGACGGCGAGGACATCGCTGGGATGGGCGGACTCATGGGCACAGCCATGGCGGCGCGCGGGTACGCCGGCGCTGTGATCGATGGCGGAGTGCGCGACCTGGCCTATTTGCGCAAGATCGGATTTCCCGTTTACGCTACGAGCATCGTACCTTCCACTTCGGTGCACCATTATCGATTCGCAGGATCCCAGATTCCGGTGGTCTGCGACGGGGTCACGGTCAATTCAGGCGATATCGTTGCGGCAGACAGCGATGGAGTAGTGGTTGTGCCGAAGGCCAGAGCCCAGGAAGTGCTCGCCCTGGCCCAACAAATGGATTTCAAGGAGCACTCCATGTATCCCGTGATCGAACAGACGAAATCGATCGTAGAGGCGGTCAAGAAGTTTGGCAGACTGTAGGGAAAGAATCCATTTGCGCAAAACCGACTTTCCTTTAGACAATTCGCGTTTTTATCTTGCAAGCTTCCATCCGTACCCTTTTTGTTCCGTGATCCATGGCTGATCATCCAAAACCAAGCTACAACATTACGGCGCTCGAGCGCGGGTTGCGTCTTCGTCAACTCTTCAGCGAGTCACCGCACGGACTTACTGCGAAACAAGTTGCGGGCCTCTCGCGGCTGCCGCTAAGCACAGTCCATCGTTTTCCGGAGGCACCCTTGCGAAACTTCTCTAAACCGCCTGTGACGAGTGCTTTCGGGTTCCGAATCCGGCGCCGCAACAAGCCCAGTGGCAAGCAGCTGGCACTGCTTATCGTGGTCGTCTTCACCTGTCTTGCATCTCGAGCGGGAAACGACACGCCCGCCGTCACATCCACGGCGATCAATGTCAGTTCCGAGGATCTGCGGAAACAACCACCGGTAGCGAATTGGGTTTCCTACAACGGGGACTATTCAGGACGGCGCTACAGCGCTCTTTCCGACATCAACCTGGGCAATATCTCGGGATTGCGGGCGGAGTGGGTGTTCCATGCAGGCAACACCAAGCGGCTAGAAGTCACTCCCCTGGTGATCCAGGGGATGATGTTGGTGACCTCGGCAAATGATGCCTTCGCGATGGACGCCCGTACCGGACGAGTGCTGTGGCATCATGCGTGGCCGATTTCGGAAGGATTGATCGATGACGCCTCAGGGCACATCAATCGCGGCGTCGCTGTGTGGCACAACCGGGTCTACATGGAGACCGACAATGCGCATCTGCTTTGCCTGGATGTGCGCTCGGGCAATCTCATCTGGGACGTGCCTTACGCGAATTGGAATAAGAACTACGGTGCAACCAGCGCGCCACTGGTGGTCAAAGATAAAGTGCTAGTGGGGACATCGGGTGGTGATGACGGCGTGCGGGGCTTTGTTGCCGCCTACGACGCACTGACGGGCAAGCAAGTCTGGCGATTCTGGACCATACCCGGTCCAGGCGAATTCGGTTCCGAAAGCTGGCCCGGAAAACTGTACCTGCATGGCGGCGGAACGACGTGGATGCCGGGAACGTACGATCCGCAACTCAACACGATTTACTGGGGCACCAGCAATCCCGCGCCCGATTTCGAAGGAGGCGTGCGACCTGGAGACGACCTTTATACCGACTGTGTGTTGGCGCAGGATCCGGATACGGGAAAACTAAAATGGTACTTCCAGTTCACGCCTCATGATCTTTTCGACTTTGACGCGGTCGAGACTCCGATGCTCATCGATGGTGTCTATCAGGGCGCAGCTAGAAAACTGCTGGTGCAAGCAAACCGGAATGGCTACGTCTATGTACTCGATCGCACCAACGGGAAATTCCTCTCCGCAACTGCATTTGTGGAGAAGCTGAATTGGGCAAAAGGGATCGATGGGCAAGGGAAGCCGCTGCTGACCGGTATCCAGCCGACCGCGGAGGGAACCCGGGTTTGTCCGGGTTACTCGGGAGCCACCAACTGGTTCGCGCCTTCTTACAGCGAGTCTACTCATTCGATTTATTTCATGGCCCTCGAGGAGTGTGAAAGATATTTTTTCAAACCGCAAGGTTTTCAGGAAGGTCACGAATTCTACTCGACCGGAGTGAAGCGCATTCCCGGCGAAGCTTCTCAGAAGGTTCTGGTAGCGTTCAACCTGGATACAAGTTCGATTGCCTGGAAATACCTCCAAACCGGGGCCGGACGATCGTCGGCTGGCACTATGACCACGGCCGGCGGCCTGGTGTTTTTCGGGGACGATGCCGGTTCGTTTGAAGCCGTGGATGCGCGAGACGGCAAGCCGCTCTGGCATTTCAATACCGGGCAAGACCTGAGTGCGTCCCCGATGAGCTATGCAATCGCCGGTAGACAGTATGTGGCGATTGCCGCGGGCAGCGACGTTTTCAGCTTCGCATTGCCTTGATCGCATTCGGATCTCGAAGACGAACCTTGAAGGGAGACCTATATGAACTTGCCTTTTACTCGCAGAACATTTACCGCACGCTTCGCTTCCCTGTTCTCCGCTTTGGGAGTAACCGCCGCCGTGTTGCCCAACCACGCCTTGGCTCAGAGTTCCGCTGGGCACGATGCAGGTGAAATCCGCAAGCTCAATAGCGAAGGCAAACCGGGCAGCGATAAAGACATCATCATGCCGGTTATTGTCCACCGCGGGCTGATTTATGTTTCGGGGCAGGGCGCCCACGATACGCGAGATACCAAGGAATGGACGATTGAATCTCATACCACCATGGTCATGGATAAGATCAAAAAGCATGTGGAAGTTGGCGGAGGGACCATGGAGAGCATTCTTCAATTGAATGTTTACTTGGTGAAGATTGAACACTGGGACGGAATGCACAAGGTATTCTCGACATATTTTCCCCATGGCGGCCCAGCGCGCACGACCGTGGCAGTGGCTGCGCTTCCGGCAGATTCGCTGGTCGAAATCAATTGCATCGCCGCTGTCACCGGCAAGTAACCGGCAAAGGAGCTTCGATCATGCGACTCAACTCAAAGTGGAACCGCCGCAGTTTTCTCGGCACCGTGGGAGCGATTGCTGGTTCGCTCTTGCCCGGTTCGATCCTGGCGCCACCCAAGCTTTTTGGCGGGAATCGCGCAGCTCGCGCAAGCGCGCCAGTGAGCGGTTTTGGAAAGACCGGTAATCCTTACGAAGAACTCGGGGTTACGACCGTCATTAATTGTGAGGGAACCATGACCATGCTGGGCGGTTCGCTTCCCCACGCGGAACTCGAAGCGGTCATGACTATGGCCGGGCGCCACTTTGTAAGCATCCCCGAGTTAGAGGTTGCTGCGGGCAAGCGCATCGCAGAAATGCTCAAGCTGCCAGACGCCTACGCCGCTCTGGTGACGTCGGGCGCGGCGGCGGCGATTCAATCGGGACTGGCAGGCATTCTGACGGGTGGGAACGAGGCTTTCATCCGGCAATTGCCCGACCTGACCGGCATGAAGTCGGAAGTGATCATCCAGAAATCGCATCGCAACCCTTTCGATCACCAGCTGCGGTCCACAGGAATCAAACTCGTCGAGATCGAAACGCCTGATCAGTTCCGGGCCGCCGTGAGTGAGCGCACGGCGATGACGCATTTTTCCAACTTCGCCAACGCAACCGGCCAGATCAAAGTGGACGAGTGGGTCAAGCTGGCAAAGGAGTTTAACCTTCCCTGCATGAACGACGCTGCCGCCGACACGCCGCCGGTGTCTCATCTTTGGGACTACACCAACATGGGTTACGATCTGGTGACCTTCAGCGGAGGAAAGGCGATTCGCGGGCCGCAGTGCGCCGGTCTGTTGATTGGGCGTAAAGACATGGTGGCAAACGCGCTGCTTAATAACAGTCCCCACGAGGACACGCTAGGCCGCAGCCAGAAAGTGGGGAAAGAAGAGATCGTGGGCATGGTCAAAGCGCTCGAACTTTTTCTCGCGGAAGATCATGATGCTCTGGCTAAAGAGTGGCAGGACCGGCTGGAAGGGATCTCCCGCGAAATCAATAAAGTTCCCGGCGTCAGCACGTCCTTCTTTGTTCCCGACATCGCCAATCACGTGCCACACATGAGCATCAGATGGGACAAAGCTCGCATTTCGTTGACGCCGGGACAGGCCTCGAAGTTGTTGCGCAGTTCAAAGCCGTCCATCGTGATGGGAGCCAGTGAAGAAGGGTCTGGGCTGGCTATGAACTCGTTCATGTTGCAACCTGGCGAAGGTCAAGTCGTGGCTGAGCAACTGTCGCGAATTTTGCGCGAACACGCGGCCTAATCGAGAGAGCACACAGCTAAGGAATGGAAACGGGAGATTGTTTGGGACTCACGGAACATGGGGCCCACGAGATTCGGTGGAGTTATTCAGCGCTCCGGCATGCGGATCTTGGATCCTTTGCCCTCCAGCCAGGCGTTGAATTGCTCGATCATCTCCTTTGTCCATCTGGAGTCGATCTGACCAGGCGTGTACTTGCCCTGGCGAAGCATCATGTGGCCCCACTCATCGACCAAGTGATCCATTTCGGTGTCGTCGGCTACTTTCTCCGCCAGCTGGGGCGGAACAAAAGTCAGACCCTCGGGATCGCCGATGGCTATGTCACCTGGCATCACGGTTGCATCTCCGATGCGAATGGGGACGTTAATTCCGGTCAGCATGACGTTCTCGAGGGCGGAGGGATCCACGCCGCGCGTGTAGACTTCGAAGCTCGGAATTTTCTGAATACCGGTGACATCCCGCACCGCTCCGTTGACAATCAATCCGTTGTGACTCTTGGCGTAGATAGCAGTCGAGAGATTGTCACCGACGATCGTGCCGTATCG
The DNA here is from genome assembly GCA_036514015.1 of Candidatus Sulfotelmatobacter sp. Taxonomy (GTDB): domain Bacteria; phylum Acidobacteriota; class Terriglobia; order Terriglobales; family Acidobacteriaceae; genus Sulfotelmatobacter. Next base: position 25,830 of record DATBYA010000053.1, on the reverse strand, counting down.
GATTTTTCCGAACAGATCCACGACCAGAACGTCGCCCGGTGTCAAGATGTCTATGATCCAGGAGTTTTCATCTCCAATGCGATTTTCTTTCTTGCCGTTCTGGCGAATTACCGAATCCAGGTCGGGCCGCTTCGGCATAAAAACAGCGGTGACGACGCGGCCTACGAGTCGCTCTCCGGGGTTAATCACCTTCCAGCCACCTTCGAACTGGCTGCGGTAGCCGGCATCTTGCAAGACGTCCCACGCCTCGTCCGCGGAGACGTCTTTCAGGCGAGCCAGCACCGAATCCGGAACCTTCGGGCGACCGTCAGGAAAACGATCGCCCTGCCATTCCGGCGTGAATTCAATGCGCTGGCTCTTCGAGAAGAGGTCGAGCTGAGCATGCGCCGGCGCCGCCAGCAGCAACACCAGCCAACCCATCAGTCCGGCAGTAAGCGTAATTCTGATCATAGAACTCCGAGAAGAGTAGGTGGACTGAAAACCAGCTGCATTGCGACCGCGAAAATATCACATAGTGATCGCCGCGGCAATCGCTCACCCGCCGGCGGAAGTGCGTTGCGACAAGAGGTTTTCCTCGCGCGCCCGGCAAGGAGTAAGCAATGACCGGAGCCAGAATGAGCCGGGTGCGTTGGTTTCTTGTGTTCTGGCTATTCATCCTCAGCGCGGTGTCATATCTCGACCGGGTAAACATTTCCATCGCCAGTGGATCTGTCGCCGACGCCTACCATCTCAACGATGTGCAACTGGGAAAAGTGTTCAGCGCCATGCTGGTTGGTTATGCACTCTTCCAAACTGTGGGCGGAAGGCTGGCTGACCGCTTCGGACCGCGGTCCGTGCTGGCCTGGGGAGTGGCATGGTGGGGAATCTTCACCGCCCTGACTGCTCTCGTTCCACCGAATATTTCCGGCGCACTATTCATTTTTGTCGCGATCCGCTTTCTTCTGGGAGCCGGCGAAGCGGTGATCTATCCCTCCGCCAACCTTTTCGTTGCCCGCTGGATTCCGATTTCAGAACGAGGCGTCGCCAATGGCTGGATCTTCGCAGGGGTGGGAGCGGGCGCTGGCCTAACGCCGCTGATGATCACTTACATCATGGTTCATTACGGCTGGAGGTCGTCGTTCTGGGTGTGCTCCATGATCGGATTCGGCGCCGGCGCGGTGTGGTTCCTCTGCGCCCGCGACACGCCCGGCGAGCATCCTGGAGTATCGAAGTCGGAGTTGGCTCTAATTCGCTCCGGGCTCACGAAAGTAGAACAGAGCAATGATCCAACACAGCTCGTGTCCTGGGTGCGGGTTGTGAAAAGCAGAGAAGTCTGGGCTATCACGGTAAGCTATTTTTGCTACGGCTACGTTGCGTGGATTTTCTTTAGTTGGTTCTATCGTTATCTTGCCAGAGTGCGTGGACTGGATTTGAAAGCCAGCGCGTTCTACACCATGTTGCCTTTTCTGGCCATGCTCGTGTGCTGCCTGCTAGGAGGAGCCATCAACGACCGGCTCACGAAACGGCGCGGTCTTCGCGCTGGCCGCTGTGGGCTGGCGGCATTTTCGATCGCCGTGGCAGGGATATTCATTGCCTTCGGCTCACAGGTTCAAAGCGCGCGGCTCGCGAGCGTCGTACTCGCCGGCGGGGCAGGGGCGCTCTATTTGTCGCAGAGTTCTTTCTGGTCGGTGACAGCCGATATTGCTGGCGCGTCGTCGGGTTCGGTATCGGGCTTCATGAATATGGGCAACCAGATTGGGGCCGCGCTTACGGCTTTTCTTACTCCCTGGATCGCAGCCAGATTCGGTTGGACGACATCCTTTCTCGTTGCGGCCGGGTTATGCCTGGTGGGTGCGGCGAGTTGGCTTATCGTAGATCCATCGCGACAGCTGCAACCTTTACCACCAGAAACGGTGTCGAAGGACTTCGTTTGACGTAAAACGGGATCGCCAGACCACTTCTTATCGTTTCCTTAACGTCCCCCAAATTCGTTGCGGGCGTGCCCCTGAGAACCGCGAGCTATCCTCAGGTTCTTTGCACAGCCTGTCAGCCGGCCGCCGAACGCGCTGGGCTTGGACACAAGCACATCCATTCCCATGCCCTGAGACACTATGCGTCATCCCGGACTATGCTTCCGAAATTGATTTCCCGCCGATTCTGCATGGGTTCTGGTGCAAAATACATAGTTTCCCAGCCTTTTCCTTCGGTCATGCTGACGGCCAGGAGGAAATTCCATGCACCCGTTTTGGTGGCTGCTGCTGTTTGAGAGCTATTACTCGCAGCCAGAATTTCGCTCCCTCTGGCTGCGCCACTCATAGCCCCAGGGCTTCCTTTTTCTCGATCCACCCCCAGCAACACTATAGACCGCATAATTCTGCACGTGAACTTCGCCACTAGCACTGGCGATGCCGTTTTCGATGGCACCTCACGGCAAGGGCTTTCAGCGAAATAACCGCGGCCTTTCGATGTCACGTTTCTTATCCTGTAGAAATGAATTGGCCGTATTAAAATTCGCGCCTTGATTCGTCCCAACTCTTTGTGGCATTGTACTGGGCAACTTTTGGGAGGGGTAAACCGTGGCCGAAAACCACCAAATGTTTAGGTTGTCGTATTTAATCGTTTCAATACTCACCTTTGCCTCGATCATCGCGCGTGCGGACGTGACTGGTTCGATCACGGGCGTGGTCCGTGATCGTGCACAAGCGGTCGTAGCTGGCGCCAAGGTGGAGATCAGGAACGTGCAAACCAACCTTAGCCAGGTAACGACCTCGGCCACAGACGGGTCATACCACTTCCTCGCCTTGCCAGCAGGGAGCTACCGGATCACTGCAACCTCCGTTGGTTTCCGGCCCTACACGGCGACCGACATCACACTTCAGGTGAACGATGAATTGCGCATCGACATTACTCTGCAGGTCGGCGCGGTCAATGAACAGGTCAACGTTTCCGCCGACATGGTTCACGTGGAAACCGAGAGCACACAACTAGGGGACGTTGTCGACTCACAAAAAATGCTCGCCCTGCCGCTGAATGGCCGCAGCTATCTGGATTTGTTGGGCTTGCAAGCCGGTGTGGCGCCCACGACGGCCGGGACAATCGGTGGTGACCGGCCAGTTTCGGGCTATATCACAAACGCTGGCAACATCTCAGTGAATGGTCAGCGCGAGACGGCCAACGCGTTTCTGGTAAATGGGGGCGATGTCAGCGAAGGGCGCAACCTGGGCGCGGGGTTGGTTCCGAATCTCGATTCCGTGGAGGAGTTCCGCCTTATCACCAACAGCTTCGACGCGGAATACGGAAAATTCAGTGGCGCGGTGATGAATGCCATCACCAAGTCAGGCACCAATGGTTTCCACGGAGATGTCTTCGAATTTATTCGCAACGACAAGCTTGATGCCGCGAATTTCTTCACACCCATTAAATCGGAGCTGCGACAAAATCAGTTCGGGTTCACCGCCGGAGGCCCATTCTGGAAGGACAAGCTTTTCTGGTTTACGGACTATCAAGGTACAAGACGAGTGGCAGGCGCCGAAACTGGCATCGTTAATCTGCCACCGGCTGCGGAGTTTCAGGGCAATTTTGATCCCTCACTTTTGACCGGCGCAGTCGATACCTCTACCCTTCCCAGCGCCAGCAGTTGTCCTCCGGCTGCCCAGCCCTGCCTCGACTGGCCCACGACGCTTTCAAATAGATTGGGCTACACGGTCACAGCTGGCGAGCAGTACAGTTTTGCAGGCTGTAGCTCGACCTCGCAATGCGTCTTTCCCGGCGGCGTGATTCCCAAAAGTGCGTGGTCGCCAGCCGCGATTGGAATTCTCCCGTACATTCCCATGCCGAACGTTGATCCCAGCGCCGGTACGTATCAAGACAACAGTCACCGGGACACGATTACCGATAATAAGATCGGGGAGCGTGTCGATTTCAACAACCGTAAGACGGGCAACTGGTCCTTCTACTACCACTTCGACGACTCAACGGTTTCCAGCACATTGCCCAGCGGCGGCGCAAGCGTGCCAGGCTTTCCCGCGGTAACGCCAACCCGAGCCCAGGAGTTTGTCATAAGTAACACCAAGACTATCGGGCCCAGCGCTGTGAATGAGGCGCGCGTGACGTTCTTCCGCACCTCTACTCACCTGGACAACCCTACGGGTGGCCAAGCGACGCTTTCCTCTCTCGGTTTCGTGACCGGTGTCGGTACACTTGGGATTATCCCCGATGCGTTTCCCGGATATCCGGAGTATGTGCCCCAGGTTTACTTCAACAACTTCACGATCGGCGCCCCTTCTCTGATCACGTTCCAGCCGAACAACACCTACACGGTGTCGGATGGATTTTCTAAGGTAGTGGGCAGGCACACGCTAAAGTTCGGGGGAGAAGCCCGCTACCTGCAGATCAACGAACGCAACCTCGCCAGCCAGGACGGGGCTTTTGTCTTCGATGGTACGGTGACCGGCTCCGATTTCGCCGACTACCTCCTTGGGGCGACCACGGGCGCCGGAAATGGGTACACGCAGGCAGCGATACAACTGTTGGATTCGCGCACGCGCTATGGAGCTGCGTATGCGCAAGACTCGTGGAAGGCGACCCCCGACTTGACGTTAAACCTCGGCCTCCGCTGGGAAGTGAGCATGCCTTGGTATGATACCCAGGGTAAGATCCAGACTTGGGTTAAAGGAGAGCAGTCCACGGTATTTCCGAATTCTCCCACAGGGCTGGTATTTCCCGGCGATCCGGGCATTCCGAAAACCCTGGCCCCGACGAGATACAACAACTTCGGACCGCGCATCGGCATTGCCTACTCTCCGAGCTTTAGTGACGGAGTTCTGGGCAAAGTGTTTGGAGGGTCGGGCAAATCCAGCATCCGCGCCTCGTACGGCTTGTATTACACGTCGGTTGAGGACCTGAATCTCTTCTATGAAGTGGCCGACGCTCCGTTTGGCTTGTACTGGACCAGTCCGGGATCCGTTGACTTCTCCGAGCCTTTCCGAAATCGGCTGGATGGAGGCACCGATAGCGAGGGTCAGCGCTTCCCTTTCACCGCCCCAATTCCAGGGAGCCCGGCAAATAAGACACTCAGTTTCTCGGTTTACGAGCCGATGTCCTATTTCCCCGGCTACGACATTCACAACAAGCTCCCGTACGCCGAGCACTTCAATTTCTCCATCCAGCGGTCGCTGAGCAGATCGACAGTACTGACTGTCTCCTATGTTGGCACGGCGGGTCATCGGCTCATCGCGCAGACCGAGTCCAACCCCGGCGATGCCGCCCTATGTAAGCAGTTCGCGGCGCAAGGGTATACGGATACGACAGCCGGCGTGACTGGCTGCGGGCCGAATGCTGAGCAGGATGTCTTCACGCTGACACCGCAGGCCTCGTGCGCGGGACCGCCTTGCACCTACAGCACCAGGGATATGCTTTTGAATCCGAACTACTGCCCCGGCGCCCAGACTCTCTGCTTTGGTTTTGGCAACACCTTCACCAATCTCGTGGCAAATTCGATCTACCACTCTGGAGAAGTAACGGTCGAGCGCAAAGCTGGTGATGTAACCTTCCTGGCCGCTTATACGCTGGCGAAAGCCATCGATGATTCCTCGGCCTTCGGCGAGCTGATCAACTTCCAGAACGCCAAGCTTAGCCGTGGCCTGTCCTCGACCGACGTGCACCAGAACTTCGTGGTCAGCTATATCTGGCAGATGCCTTTCAATCGGATATCCCCCCGCTTCCCAAGGCTGACAAAGGGATGGCAAGTGCAGGGCATCACACGATTCTCTGGCGGATTCCCGGTTCAGATGGGAGAATCGAATCCCGTGAATCAGGGGCCGTTGTGTCCGTCGGGGAACTGCCCGGGAGATGCCTCGCTTGTCGGCAGCCCCTCCACCGATATGCCCAATCTCGTGGGTCCAGTTCACAAATATAACCCCCGCTCTACTCCCGGTACCTTCACATATTTCAACCAGAGCGCATTTACCGCAACTCAATGCGCTCTCGTGTCGGGTGTTTTGACCGGTCCTGATTGCGGAAGTTTCGGGAGCGCGAACCGGCGGTTCTTCCACGGCCCTGGTTTCAATAACACGGATTTCGGAATAACGAAGATCGTTCCCGTTAGGGAAGCCATGTCTTTCGAGATTCGCGGCGAATTCTTCAACATTTTCAACCACGCGCAATTCATGAATCCGAGCGGGGACATCAGCAGCAGCAGCTTCGGAAATGTCACAAATGCCCGCGATCCGCGCATCGGGCAGGTCAGTGCGAAGTTCGTCTGGTGATGCGCTCACGTAATCATGCGGGCGGGGCTCGGCGCCTCGTCCGCATTTTTTGCCTCTTGTAATCACTCCCAAGGGAAAATCCCCCGCCGGACAAGCCGTGCTAGGCTGTGGTCATGAAGGGTTCCCTGTTTTTGGCGCTCATGATGGCAGCATCTTGTTTTGCGCAAACCGCGGAGACCTTCCGCCGCGACGCAACCGAGTGTGCCCGCCAAAAATCGTGGGAGCAAGCAATCGTCAACTATCGCAAGGCACTGGAGCTCGAGCCCAACGATGCCCTCACTCACTACGACTTAGCCCTTGCGCTTAAATATAAAGGCGAGGCCCGGCAGGCGGTTGACGAGTTTCAGGCGGCGCTGCGCCTCAAACCGAAATGGGCCGATGCCCAATACGGATTGGGCGCCGCCTGGTACGATCTTCACGACCAGCCTGCCGCCGCAAAAGAACTGCAGACTGCCATAAGGCTCGCCCCCGCAAACGCAGCGGCACATCGGCTGCTGGCGCGCATTTATCTGGAGCAGAACAATCCTTCGTCTGCCAAGACTGAACTTCAGCGAGCGATCGCATCGAAACCCTCAGCAGAACTTTACACTGAGCTGGGGCTGACCGAAGGACAGCTTGCCAATCTTCCCGGTGCAGCGGCCGCGTTTCGCCGCGCCCTCCAGTTGAATCCGCAGCTTACGACGGCATACCTGCTTCTGGGTGTGACGCTGCGCCGCCAAGGCGATCACACTGCCGCCTTAGCGGAATTCCGCAAAGCGGTGGCTGCCGATCCTAGTGATCCCCGAGCACAATTCAATCTTGGAAAGGAACTGAAAGCTGGCGGCGACTTGGTAGGCGCCATTGCGGCCTTCCAGCGCGCCATCGAGCTGAAACCTGACGACGAAGACGCGCATTACAACCTCGGTATCGCCTTGCGTGCCCAGGGCCAGACGGAAGCGGGACAAAAGGAATTGAACGAGATCAGCGGGCTACGGCGGTTTCGTGCACGCCTGGCGGAGGCGAAATTGCTTACCCTTCAGGGCGTAGGCGCACTGCAGGACCAAAAACTCAACGACGCTCTTGGTTTCTTTCAAAAAGCCATTGAGAAGGGTCCCGAGCTGCCGACCGGCTACTACTACCTAGGCCTCACGTGGGAGCGCAAGGGGGACGCCGGGCAGGCTCTGACAGCGTTCGAGAAAGCGCTGGAGCTGAAGCCGGACTACGCACAGGCCCACTCGGGCCTCGGCCTGCTGTACTGGCGTCAGAACGAGCCCGCGCGCTCGCTTGAGGAATTCCGGCAGGCAACCATGTGCGATCCCGACCTGGCGGAGGCGCACTATAACCTCGGGTTGGCCCTGGCGCAATCGGGCAAATTGGACGAAGGCATCAGCGAACTGAAAGACGCCATCAGTCTCAATTCGGAGTACACCGACGCGCGGGTTCAGCTGGGATTAGCGCTCAGCCAGAAAAATGACATCACCAGCGCTGCAAATGTATTCCGTGAGCTCGTGCAACGCGATCCGAACTTCGCGGAGGGTCACAACAATCTCGGATTAGTGCTGCTGCAGGCTGGCAACGTTCGCGCGGCGCAGAAGGAGTTTGTTGATGCGGTGCGTCTTAAGCCGCGGTACGCGGAAGCACACTACAATCTGGCGTTGGCGCTACAACAGGAAGGAAATGAAGCAGAATCGCGCGCAGAGTTCAACAAAGCCTACGAGATTGCCCCGGAGTTGAAAGACGCGCCGCACCCATAACGGTTGCTGGTGCTTCCGAACCCATCGTCTCGGCCGATTTAGAAATCGTATGGGCGAATGGGAGCAGGGAGAGTTATCCATCCGTAGGTTGCGACAAACTGGCCAGCATCCAAGAAGGACGAGGCCTGGTGTCCAGCAAGCGATGGAGTAAGTCATGACCACGCCGAACCCGAACGAGATGCCGGTGCCGTCCTTCCCTCGAAAGACTAACTAAGCCCTGGACGCTGCGCGGAAGATCTCAACCAGACGGTCAGCGATCAGTTTATCCTCGCCGTCTTTGAGCTGCCAGACCGCAAAACCGAAGCTATCCGGATCGCGCGGAGGGCCATGATGGTCGGGGTGTGTGTCAGCGGAGCCCCCATCCGGATGCCGGCCACGCATGCCGCTTGCTCCGGCGCCCATGCTACCGATCCCAAGGGGCCGAGTGTCGGCCAATTTCTGCATAACCTCTTGACCGCTGATATCGAGCTTCGACCGATCGATTTTCCAGCTATACCGTGGAGTCACGTTTCCGAGCGCCTGTGGGTTGTACTGCCGGGGCAGCGCCGTTACTCCGAACATCTCAATAGCGTCAGTGATGACCCGGGCACGCTCGTCATACACGCGAAGGGTGGCGTCGTAGTTCTGATTGACGAAAAGTTCGAGTGCCTTGAGCATGCCGAAAATGGTCTCCTTGCCAACCTTGCAGCATCGACCGATCCGGTCTTCCTGGGGGCTCATGTTCAGCAAAGCATAGTGCATTAAATCTTCCCTACCGATCAGGATTCCAGCCGCCTGGGGCCCGCGGATATCCTTGCCACCGCTGAAAGCCACCATGTCAAAGCCAAGGGCCGGGTACTCCCAGAGCCTTTCCACGGGCGGCGCATCCGCCGCCGCATCGTTAAAGGTATAAAGGTTGTGCTCCTTGGCAATGGCGACGGTTTCAGGCCCGCTCACTTTGCCTTTGTCGGACAGAATATTTGTGAAGTGAATCGCTACCGTTTTTGGGTTGATGGCAGCAATCATCTCCTCGCGCGTCTCGATCTCTACCAGCTTTGCGCCCGTCTGCCGGATTTGGTGGTCAAACGGGTAGCGGTGACTTTTCTGAATGATGACCTCATTTCTCGGGAAATCGCTAACATCGGGAATGGCGCGCATGCGAGGTTCGAAGTCTTCGCTCATCATGCCGGCGTAACCGACAACCAGGGCCGCAGCTGCTCCCGCCGTCACCAGTCCAGTGTAACCAGCCGGAGACTTACAAAGGTTCGCGATGAACTTTCCAGCAGCGATCTCGAGTTCGTCGATCAGGACAAAGTGCTCATTCCCCCGCCGCATCAACTCCATGACCTCAGGGCGCATGACCGATCCGCCAATGACGGTGACGGTTCCGTTGATATTGATTAGAGGCGTCACGCCAAGTTCGGCATAAATGTTTGCGGTGGAACCGAGGCCCGTCGTGATGGGGACAATCGGAGCGCCATCAAGACTTTCGTTGGTCGCCAGCTTGCGCTTCTTTCCGAAGATGCCGGCAGCTCTCAGTCCGCAAGGAGCGAACAGGCTGCTGGCCGCTCCCATCGCGGCGAGAAATGAACGGCGGCTCCAACCAAACTTCATTGCCAACCTCCTTTCGGCCGACCCTGCACCTTACTTGTCCGCAGCCGGAGTAGGCGGATTCACAACTTTTGCGCTGCCGACGATCTCAATCAGGGAATCCCCAGGAATCCATTCGACCGCCATGCAAGCGCGGGACGGAGTCTTGCCGGCTGAAAAATAAGTCCCGTAGATCTTGTTCAACGCCTCGTATTGCGCCTTGTGGGCATCGAACCGGGCCTTGCCGGTTGGCGTCAAGATCCCTTCCGCCAGTGGCAGGCAAAGAAAGACCTGGAGATGGAGGATGTTATCCATGTCGCTGCCAGCGCGCTCGACCGACCTCTTAAGGGCGTCCATGGTGCGAGTCACGTGTTTCTCGAATGGATCAGTGACCAGCACATGATCTTCCTTCGGATAGCCGTCGTTGGAGCCAGTGCCCGAGATGTAGTAGAGCCCATCGTGTATGTGATGTTCGCCGGCGTTGCGACGAGGAGTGTCCTTGTCGGTGTTGGAAGGTGGCGCGGAGGCGGATGGGCTAGCAGCGGGAGCTTGCTGTGCAAAGAGTTTTGTACCGGTTACGTAGGCCGCTATCGCGGCGATCTTCCTAACAAAATTCCGTCGAGCGTTGGTGCCCATTTGCTCTCTCCTTTATTTCCTCGCGTTCAGGCAACTCGAATTGCTGAGTCCGCCGACTACCTGACGATTCCATGAGACGTCCCCCCTTGTTGCCGCCAGTTTACGCCCCGTCACAAGAACGTGATAGTTCTATGCTCAGAACGGGTCGAATCTCGTCAGCATGCGGCAGAATAGGGCCTCTCAGATTTCTGAGCGAACACGACTCTGCGAACCTACGCTCACAATCTGCTGCACTTCGTGCGCTGGTGGGAAAGCATTCGTCACACCGGTCACTTCGCCTAGCGTGCTCGCCGCGCGAGGATAGCGATTATTAGCAAAGCGGCGCTGAGCGCGGCAGCACCTTCGGTGGTTCGCACGTTTCCCGGTGTCCGTGGACCGCCTAGCGGCATGTCGATCGTGACCAGGGCCGCTTTGGCATGGCTTGCGGGATCGTAACGCACAGCGATTGTCGTTCCCGGTGGATGCGCCTCCACCCAACCCTGCATTGTGTCAAACATTTCTTGCGCCTGTCCCGGATGAGATTCCCAGATCATCTTTTCCGGCGCGGGCCAGCTCGCCGAATTAACGGATGACATGACCGTTTCATTGCCGACTAGGTAGCCGATCCGGCAATAAATGATGTTGGAACCCGAACGGCGGCTCGTTCTCTCGACGCGGCATTGCCGAATGGTTGCAGTCGCTTCGGGCCAGTGCGTCTCGCGGTATTCCTGCCAGGCTACGCCCGCCGTTACGATCAGCGAAAACAGCGCGCACAATGCGACAAAGCATCCGAAGAGCAGTAAGATGCCGGTCCATATCGGAGGGCGTTTTGTTTCGTCGGGTATCGTTGTAGGTTCCATACTGCGGAGTTGTCCGTCATCTTTAATAGGGCCGGATGTCAGCCGCTGCCATATGCCTGATCCGCGCCAGCGTAGTTAACGAATGTAAACCATCTCGTGATGATGGATTACGACCCATAAAATAAGGTTATGGGCCCGGGCGGGGCAAATACGCCCTCGTCGGTTTTGTGAAAACCCAGAGTCTTAAGATGACGCCGCAAACGTCCCTTGACTATCGCTTCACGGGTCGAAACGCAAATCACGGCTGCCGTTCTTTCCCATCATCCACTCTTCAGCGCGTCCATTTCCTAAACACCGCTACTTTATTAAGTGCGGGGCCGCAAGGCTAATAAATTCCCGCGTCGTTATTACCGCGCCGCATCGTATCGCCTTGATGCGCCATTGTTCCTTAACCAAGTGGGCGGTGGGCGGCGTGCGGTGTGACGCTCATTCTGCTGTGGTGGGCCTTTCTGCCCTCCCGGCGGGTTCGGCGTCTATCGTGTTCTAACGCTGACCATTGCTGCCCTTGCCGCAACCAGCGGCAGCATGGGAATTCTCGGCTATTGGGACAACCCGAAAATCGAATTGGTCCTTCCTTTTCTCGCACCCGCACTGTTGTTGCAGTTGTGGCTGTTCTGGAGCTACTGGAGTACTGGAGTGACGTTCTCGCAACGCACGCGGCCGTTGCCGACCAAGCGATTGAGGGGTGGAAAGTCAATGCCACGCAATGATTGCTCCACACGAGGCTAGGAGAACAGGAGAACATTCTAATGAAGAGATTCGCACTCTACATGATCGAGCCAGGGTTTTGCGGAAAGCTTCTTGCCGGTCGCGTTTTCGATCAATTTTTCACCACTATAATAAGAGCCATGCCGATGGATTTTATCGGTCAGCCACTCACGGATAGGCTTGAACTCGCCTTTCCTGATCAGCTCGTCCATTTTGGGAATATCCTGCTTGGCCTTTTCCATTAATCGCGCCGCGCCCAATGCGCCGAAAGTGTATGCCGGAAAATAACCAATAAGACCTTCTGGCCAATGTACGTCCTGCATGCAACCGTGCGCGTGATCGGGTACATCGATGCCAAGCAACTCCTTCATGCCTTTAGCCCAGACTGCGGGGACATCCTTTGGCGCAAGCGAGCCGTCGATAAGCTTTTGCTCCAGGTCATGCCGCAAAATTACGTGAGCGGGGTAGGTGACGGCGTCAGCTTCGGTGCGAATGAGGCTGGGTTGCACACGCGTGATGAGCTTATGCAGGTTTTCCGGATTCCATTCCGGCCCATCGACGCCTAATTCCTCCTTGAGGATAGGCGCAAGGAATTCCATGAACGCCTTAGTAGCCGCCACCTGGCGTTCCCAGAAAATCGACTGCGTCTCATGCACCCACATGCTCTGCGCCTCGCCGATCGGCTGCCCCATGCTTTCCTTCGGCAAGCTTTGGGAGTAGAGAGCGTGACCGACCTCATGAACGATCGACAGCAGACCGTCTATGGCATCTTTTTCCTTATAGTGCGTCGTGACGCGCACGTCGTCCCATTGGCCGGAGGAGAAAGGGTGCATACTTTCGTCAAGCCTGGCATAACGATTCTCCAACCCTAGTTTGTTCATAATCAGCTTACCGAGGCGGCGCTGAACATCCGCCGGTATCGGCGGCAAGGGCAGCGGCGGCTCTTGGGCAAGCTGGTGGTCAGTAATGCGCTTGATCAAACCTGGAAGCTTGGTGCGCAACTCGCCAAAAATCTGATTGACGGTCTCATTGCTCAGTTTGGGGTTGAAGCTCTCCAAGGACGCCTGGTAGGGAGATGTTCCAAATTCCTTGCCTAATATCTCACTTTTTTGGCGTGTCAACTCGACAACTTTCTCAAAGTATGGGAGCCAGGCGTTAAAATCGCTATCTGGCTTCGCCTTCTGCCAAGCGGTGAACCCAGCGGATCTGGCGCGGCTCAGGTCTTCAACGAGTTTTTCGTCAAGGCCTGCGGATTCCATCCATTGGCGGTCCATCAGCGAAAAATTACGCTGCCCGATATCCTCAAGGTTGTCGCGATCGGCGCGAACGTCCTCAATCCAGCGCCTGACCTTGGGCTGCGCCAGCGCGCGGTGCATGAAGACGGCGACGGCGGCCATTCCATCTTCGAGGACGGCATTGAATGCATCAGATGGGGCCTGCGTTTGTTGTACCCAGCTTAGGAGTTCAGAAGTTTGGGATAAATTGCTGCGTCGGTCAAAAGCGCGTTTCAGATTCTCATAAGCCGAATGGGCATCAGGAAGGGGCGTCGATCCTTGCGCCAGCTTTTGCGCGACATATTCCCAGGCGCGTTGGCGCACCGGGTCTAGTACCGCTGAAGTTTCAGGCAAACGCTCAGCCGTTGCCGCAAGCGCGTCACCGATAACGCACTCCAGCGTAGCGATCATTTTATCGCGTTGCGCTCTTGCGCCCTTGGGCATGTGGGTTTGCGCGTCCATGATCAAAACCTCGCGCGCTTTGGCTAGATTTATGATTGGCTGCAGCGTTTCCGATGAAGAGGTTTCCATAGTATGTTTCTTGATTGGCACAGCATGATTTGAGAGCACATCGTATAGCGGATCAGACCCTCACGATGATTAAGATTTTATGATAATTGACAATGCACGAGTCGCGATTGTCGCAGTTCGACAACTCAGGGCTGGAAATAGCGTGCACGACAATCGCGATATTTATTGATGAAAATTACGATTTTTGTGGTTGATTTTCTTCGCTAAATGTCACCTTTCCTTCAATGGCGCGAGAATCGTTGCCAAGAAGGCGCGAAAACGCTAGGCAAAAATCCGTCTTTCTGAACCTTTCATACGACCCCTCGTTTCAGAGCTTCTTTCTGGCATATGTCGTCGGTGCTACCGCCCTTCGCTTGATCCCACGGGCCAACGCTTAAGATTCCAGGCAATACACGTCGCCCAGACCGAATACAATCGCTCATTCGTTCGTGTCGCTATTCGATACACGATCTCTCAAAGATTCAGCTCGACCGCCATCCACCAGCGACTCCTCGTTTCAACATGCCCTTTGAGTTGGGGCTCACACTTGGTCAAATATCCCACGGAGGCTTGGCTAACCACAGGTTGCTAAGTTGTTGAAGTGCCGGGACTCACAGCAATAGACCGCTTCGTGCTAATTCGGGTAAAGACCGAATGGCCAAAAAGCATCTGCGTAGCCTCTCCCGCGAGACTCTTGCCGCAAAACAAACGGCAATACTCACCCCCGATGAGAAGACGAGTGTCCCGCCACATCCCATTGGCATTCCTTGGGATGACTTTCCAACGGTTCCCACTATTAGTTTCGACGGTGTGTGCATGGCCGGAGATGTCATTCACAATCTCAGGGCTGGGCTGGACCACCTCGCATAACAAATGGCCTTGGTTTACACTCCGAGCCTCACTGACAGGGAACTCAAGAAAATCGAGCTTCCCATCTCGGAGACTATCTCCAAGTACAAAACCGATACGGCTGGAAAAATAAAGGGAATCAATCCTCTTGCTGTAGAAGCTATCGACGGTCTCAAACCGTACGGAGACGGGGACGGAGAATTCTCTGTCCTGCTCTGGCGTCTTCACGCACTTAACAACATCGACAAGCACAGAACTCTCTTCACTTTCGGACCTGAGTTTGTGTTCACTGCTGATCGGTTTCCTGTCGTTTATCACGTCAAGACTGACAACCCTAACCTCGCCGGCTCGGTGCGGATGGGGAAAAGGACTTCCAGTTGGGAGTTCATGAAACGATCCGCGAGACGAAGGTTGGAGGGGCTCAAGCGTTGCTTCCGGCGCTCAATGAGCTTGTCGAAATGGTCGACACTATAGTCTGGAGACTTAAGGGATATTTGGAATGACACACTCCCGCCATTTCTTCCCTCGTGTTAAATTGAGGGAGTCATGACGGGCATACGCTCTTCCCGGGAAGCAGCAGCGATCAATCCGAATACGAACAATTTGAAACTGCACTGAAGAAAGTCCTGTCGGTTCCACACTCCGTGCCTTGTAGAAGATTGGTCGAATGCTCTCCCACGTGCCCTCCTATCGCCCGTCTATAGGAATAACGCGCGCTCCTACAGAATGTCAATAGCAGTGCTCCACCTCAGCGCCCCCGCGCGCAGTGCGCCCCGTCAACAAATGGACGCGTGACCGAAACCTACGCACCGTGCGCGAAAAGTTCTTTCGATGCAAACTCGTCCGAGCGCAGCTGAGGTCTACACGAGGAATCTTGCAGCCTTTTCAGAAATGCTGCTGGGGATTGAAAGAACCTCTCAGGCGGATTCCGCTCGGCCCAGATTGCACGGTTGAAAAATGAACTGCGTGATTGACCAAGCTGGCGCGGCCCCAGACGTTGTCTGCTAAGACACTCTTGTCGGGGATATTCCTCCACTCAATTGTGCATACGTGTGCGCCAGGTTTTCTGTACCAGCATTTATATTTGGGTGGAAATCTCTACCAACTCGGTCGGCATGACGTGCTGACAAGGTTTGATGTGTCAGCGAAGTGATAAAACTGTATGCTTGTCCGGTTGAGCAACGATCGACCATGACTGACGATCACGCTTCCAAATCGACGATACAGAGACATCGCCAGAAGATGGCTTAAGGTGGCAACCCCGACGGATGCACTCTTAACGAGACCGACCACAGTATCCGCGCGGCTCGATCGACTGCCGCCCACGCGTTACTTCCGTGGGTTGATCGCATGTATTTCGGTTGGAGGCTGGTTCGAATTCTTCGACCTCTTCATGACGGCGTACATCTCGCTAGGTCTAATCAAGGCAGGCATATTTAGCGCTACGACAAGTGGGCTATTTGACTGGACTGGTTTCGCTAGCTTCATCGCGTCCGGTTTTGCCGGCATGTTCATTGGAACAGTGTTGTTGAGCGGGATGTCGGACCGCTACGGTCGAAAAGCAACTTTTGTTTACTCGTTATTCTGCTATTCGATCGCTACGCTCGCAATGGCCTTTCAACAATCAGCCATCAGTCTCGATCTATGGAGGTTTATCGCCGGACTCGGGATTGGCGTACAACTGATCACCATCGACACCTACATCTCTGAGATGTCGCCGAAGCAGAGCCGAGGACACTACATTTCTTTCTCCCAATGCGTTTCCTATTGCGCCGTTCCCGCTGCGGCGTTCGCAGCGTACTTGCTAGTTCCCAGAACATTTCTCGGTCTAGATGGCTGGCGCTGGGTGGTGATGATTGGCGCGCTGGGGGCCCCGACTTTCCTGTTCATAAGATCGCATTTGCCCGAATCACCTCGTTGGTACGAGGCACAAGGCCGAGTGCAAGAAGCGCAGGCTGCGATCGATGCGATCGAAGCTGCGGTGCGATCAAGCTTAGGCCGCGAGTTGCCGCCGGTGCAGTCCGGGACAGACGACAGACAGACCGTCGGCAGTTTGCGTGAGATTTGGAATCACGACTACTTGTCACGCACGGTGATGCTGGTGATCTTTAATATCTTCCAGACGATTGGCTTCTATGGTTTCGCCTCATGGCTACCAGTGTTTCTAATGCAACAAGGGGTTTCATTTGTTCATTCACTCGAGTACACGTTTGCAATTGCGATCGTGAACCCGCTCGGTCCCTTGATTTCCATGAAATTCGGGGATGTGCTGCAGAGAAAGTGGCAGATTGTGGGATTAGCCATTGCGAGCGCTGTTTTCGGGGTAATGTTCGCACAAACGCGCAGTCCAGTATTGATCGTCCTGTTCGGCTCTCTGATTACCATTGCTAATAACTGGTTTTCATGTGCGTTTCATGGCTATCAGGCTGAGCTCTATCCCACGCGTATACGCGCCAAAGCCGTTGGCTTTGTGTACAGCTGGAGTCGGCTCAGCGCGATCTTCGTTGGTTTTCTGATGGCAGCTCTGCTGAGAAAATTTGGCACCACGGGCCCCTTCGCATTGATTGCCGTTTCCATGGCCATAGTTGCTATAGTGATCGCAACTATGGGCCCAAAGAGTTCTGGAATAGCGCTCGAAGTTCTGTCCCGTTGAGTACGAAGGATTGCTGAAGCCGAGCTGAACCGCTCCAGGCATTTCCGCTTTGGTGGCGCCATTACAGCTTGAACACCCAAGCCAGACATTAGCATCGAAAGGTAGTGGGCAAAGGCCTGGGGATCAATCGCTCCAGCATGTACGCGGCGTGGATGAGCAGGCAGAACGGAGCTGCCACGACTGCGCCTGAAGCGTAAGCCCAGCATTTCGCCAGTGCAGTTCTCTCCACTCTTCCGCGTTGTTAGAGCGCGATTCCTTTCAGTTTTGCATTTCTGTGGGACTTGTCGAGGTGGGGATTTTTTTTGTTCGTGATCCTGTTTTCGTCGGCGGTGCTATTCTTTCATCTACTTTATGAACTACTGGCTCGACCTGTTCACTGGAACGTCGTGGCTCGAGTTTCAGGACGCCGGAGCGAGACTAGCAGTCAGTCTTGCAGGAGGATCTGTCTCGCGTTACGATGAGGCGGTCGTGCGCTTGAGCTTCTTGGGACTGGAACACCGATCCGAAGGTGGGAAATAAGTTTTCCCTAACTCTCTTCGTCGGTGCCCGGCCTCCAGTGCCCGCGCCAGTGACGAAGTAGAACTCTCCCGATGCGTTACGCGCACTTACTGCTGTTATTCGTCCCGCTGGCCTGGGCCACCGATCAGTCGCAGCAAGCCGCTTCCGATCAGGCCGCGCTCAACGGTACGGTCCAGAAAATCCTGCAACTATGCGACGCCCAGCTGAAAGCCCAACACTACGCCGAGGCCATCGCGTGCTACACGCAAGTGCTCGGAGTCTCCAACGCCGATCCGAAGATGCTGAACGCGGCCCGACTTGGCCTCGCCCAAGCCCAAATCGGCAAAGCCGCCGACGCTGCCCTGGCCGCACCAATGCCCATGCCGATCGCCGAGTTGAACAAGGCCGTCCAATCGATCCTGAACGACGCCGACAAGGCGCTCGCGGAGCACCGCTACGCTGACGCCATCGCGGGCTACACCGAGGCTCTCGGCTCCACTGGCGCCGATCCCACATTGTTGAATCAGGCGCGGCTCGGGAAGGCGAAAGCGAGTGTTGCGAAATCCGCCGCTGACAATCCAAGCGGCTTGGTCGCGCTCGGGCAATCCGTTACTACGGCGTGGAGAACTTCCATTGCCGCCATCGGCACGATTCTCTTCTGGATCGCCGTCCTGCTGCTTGTCCTTTTTATCCGTTCGCGTCTGCCGACCCGTGACGGTCTTCTCATCACAATGGAGGATTTATCAGCTACCGACCGCCCCAACGCCTCGGCCCAGCTCTCCCTCGAACTTCAGCAGTTGCTTTCCCCTTCCTCATCAGCTGGTGGAGAAATGCTCTTCGAATCGATGACCGATTTCGAGGGCGGAGGCCTGGCCGCGATCAAACCCATTATTCAGATGCCGGGCCTGGACCCCTCCACGCTCGCCACGACCGCTGTCACCCTAGGGCCGCTCCAGGTAACGCCGGCAGGCCTCTTAGCGCTTGGGCGCAGCTTGGCTGCACGCCGCTACAAGCAGGTTCTTTCGGGTACGCTATTCCAACAGGGGCCCCACACCGTTCTGAACGCGCAGATTCTCTCCCCGCACAGTGCTTCCCTCACACCGATTGTCTGGCAGGCCACAGACGATGGCGCGGACGCCCGCCGCACCGTGCTCCGCCGAATTGCAGCCCGTGTCGCCATTGCTCTGCCCGATGGCACCGGCGTCACGCAGGTGCCACAGAGCCTCGAATGCACTCTTGATGGGATCGACCGCCTGCGCTCTTCCAACTCCTCCGCCGGTTCGGCCGAGGCTCTGAGCGCCGCCAGGATCGCGTTTCAGGGAGCCGTCGCCCATGATCCGGAAAACTGGTTGGCTCTCTTCAACCTCACCGTTCTGGCGCGTCAGCTCAGCGACTATGACACCGCCATTCAGCATTGCCTGACGCTCGAGGGCATGCTCGAACGCAAGTCCCTTCCGACGTCGCTCGCCAATTGCCTGAAGACTCATCCTGAGTTCCGCATGTCGATCCTCTATAACCATGCGCTGGCGCTCGCCAAACAGAATGACTGGCGAAGCAACAAAGAGGCGGTCCGCCTCCTCGACTTGATCATTAAGGACGACGACGGTCCGCTGAAGCCACTCGCCCAGAGCGCGAGGGCGGCCGCACTCATATTCCAGTTCCAGCGCTTCCGCGAAGACCGAGCTGAGGAGCGCGAGAAAGCAGTCCGCCAGGACGTCAAGCGGTGCGTCGACGAATTAAACGGTCTCGCCGCCAGCGGCAATAGCCGCGCCCTCACCATTGCCCGCGCCGTAGCCTTGAACGCGTACGGCTACATCCTGGAAACCAGTGGCGATCTACGCCATGCATGCGAACATTTCGAGGCCGCCGTCGCTCAGGATCCGCAATTTGTTACTGCCCACATCAACCTGGGGCGGCTCTTCCGCCGCGGAGGTCGCACCGCGTCCAACGACTGGCTCGTCAAGGCAAAGGTTCACTTGAAGCAGGCCATCGCCCTGCAGCCCGAAAACCGCGAGGCCAACTACCAGATGGGACGCCTCCTAGGAGATCCTGCCGTGGGCCAGTTCGCCGAAGCCCTGAAGTCTTTCGACGCCGCGCACCCTCATAGCAACGCCGCTTTCTATGCGGGCAAGATCTATTGCGACCGCGGCCTCAAGGAGTTTGACCTCGACCAGGGCATCGGACGCTTGCGCATCGCTGTGAACCTCGCGCGGACGGTTGATTACCGCATGGAATCGCTCATACTCCATCTGTTGGAGGCCACCGAATCCCAGATCGTCGAGGCCTCTGGCGTAGCCGCCCAATCCACTTCCGGTCGAACCCCAGATCAGCAAAAGGCCTGCGCCCGTGCAAGGAACCTCCTGACCGAAGCCGAGAGCGACGTCGCGGCCTTCCCCCAAACCACCGAAGCCGAGCGACGCCGCGTCGGGCGCCTGTCCGCCCGATGCACCTCCGTTCGACAGCAGTATGAGACTTTATGCCGCCAGCGCTCCGCCGCCTCGCAGTTGACGCAGGCGATCGCGCCCACGAAATCCCCGCCGGCATGAGGGTGCGGTCATCTGGCCTCCCAACAGACCGTGTCGCTGAATCACGGCAAACCGGAAGTTAGTGGGTTCTTCAAGGTAAGAATCCGCAGAGCGCGAGATTTTTGATTTCCTCCGCTACGGCGGCTAGCGAGGGTAACTGTGGTGGTGTGTGCGGTGGGAAACAAGTGCAGGTGCGGAATCAATCGTTTCCCGATGGCCAACGAGACAAGTTTTGGAACGAATGATGGCCGCCTGGCACGGCCCAATCCGTCTCAGCTTGGAAACCTCTCTTGACATGCCCTTCATCGGGCTCCAGAACTGTGATCACCGTCACCGAGGCGGAGTTCACTGGAGTTTAATAGCGTGGTAAGTCGTACCACCCAGAAGAGGCACCTATGAACGCGACGCGAACCGAGCCGCCACCCCGGGAAAAAGACGATGCTGACACCTCCGAACTCAACTCGCGATCCAGGCACCGCTTCCTCGCCGAGAACGATACGATCCAGCGACGGACTCTTGCGTGGGGAATTGAAACGCGCCTTTGGCATCGATCTCAGCAAATCCCGGGAATCCGCACCGCTATCGCGCAAACCCTTTTTGGAGAGATCGGTCGAGACTTTCGCAAATTCCGCAGTGCTTCCGCCTTTGCCTCGCGGATGGGACTATCCCCGGATAATGAGATCAGCGGAGGAAAGGTTTTGTGAGTGGGAACACACAAGGTGAACTGCCGCGCGGCACCGGCCTCGCGCATGGCGGCTCAGTCCCTATACCACGGCAAATCCGCCCTCGGTGACTTCTACCGTCGCATGCGCGCAAAGCTGGGTGCGCCGAAGGCCATTACCGCGGCAGCCCACAAATTCACGCATCATCTTCCACCGAGTGACTACGCATCAGGAATTCGATGACAGCCACTTTGCCGCCGATCAACTCCGATTCCACAAGCACCAAATAACAGAATTCCGAGCTAAAGCGCGCGCGCTGGGCTTCTAACTCATCCCCTTGCAACAGGCACCATCAATGGTTCCTCTGGAGACCGCGACCAAACAACGTATCCCCGCTACTGATTTTGACCTCTCAGCATTTGATTCACAGCCTATGTCCGGATTTCGTAACAAAATACCCACGTCTAGCCTTTTGACTTTTGCAGAACTATAATCCCCAATTCGAAAAGTGTCGTGGGTCAGATTACATTCACGAGAGAGGTACACCTCGACGGATAGCGTGGCACGCTTTGGTGCTCTGTGACGATGATGCTGGTTCTTTGACCTTTTCGCAACCTTCTATTGACGATGAGTAAGGAATCTTCTGAAATCGACAATGCCCGTGTCACCCAGCGCTACCTTCTGACATTACAAGGTCAACATTGTGTTGACTTTCTTCCACGTAAAAGTTAATTTCTTCCGCAATTAGGCGGACGAGAAGTAAGGCTTTCGAGTTTCGCAATCGTCACCGGAACTCTGCGGCGGCAAAGGGTGCCCGGGTTCTGCGGCGAAAGCGATTAGGAAGTAGGACGATGGCAGTCCCGTAAACGCTCGACAGGTATAGCGCGACATTTAGGAGACCTCAATGGGGGTTCGTGACACCGTAACTCAAATTGTAAAGGGATGGGCTGGGATGCAGTCAAATCCCCGCGGTACCGACGCGCTGCACGCGCTTTGGGCAAGCAATCCTCTAGGATCTTGGTCCAATGCAGCAGATGATCTTGCGAACCAAATTAACCAGGCGTTCGGAACCGATCTCCAGGGGAAAGATTTCAATCCACCAGGCGCAATCAAAACTGTTGATGACTTGGTGACAGCAGTTACTTAGTTACAGGCATCGTCTTGCCGCGACAACACTGGCATAGGAGATACGTGTGAAACGAAAAACGAGCTTGCGTGCCCTGGGTTTAGTGCCGCTTCTTGTCCCTGCGTTACTCCTCCTCGGAAGCCATGCCGTGGCGCAGGCAGCCGGTTCTTGCACTCAGCAAGAATACAGACTTCTTACTCCAACCGCACTGGCGATTCGCTGTGTAGATGACGTTTCCGTACTAGGGATTCAGGGTGGCGCCGGGACAGTAATTTTCCATGGGGACTCAAACTATGCGCAATCGATAGGCAACGTGAAGATTTCGCGGTTCACCTCGGGAAACTTCTGGTTACTGTTAACGCTATCGGGTTCGAATGGCCGTCTTGAAGCAGGCAAGAAATACACCCTCACGTTGACCTATAGCATGCTAAGCGGATCCGCGCCGAAACCAGAATCGATTGACATTGATACAACCGAGACGGTGTCGGTTTCAGCCAGCCTAATCAACCGTCATTCAGCGCAATCTTTCCACCTCAAATCCGCGGTTGGGTTTTCCAGCACGGGCAATGCGCTCTCTTTCCTGGCGCGGAACGGGAACGTTCTGGAGCCGCCGCATAGTTGCATCATTTCCGTCCTGAACGGTGTGAATCACCTGCTCTCAGAACCGGCAAGATGCTCGACATTGAAGTCACTTTCTGCCTCTCCAACTGAGCAGGAACTGCAAAGCGTTGATCCGGACGACGTCGGTGTCTATGACGTCACGTTTGATGAAGCGCCTGCGACACCGCTTATCCCGGGTCCACTTCCGTTTAAGACGATTTTCGGGAATACGCCGAAGGTTGATTCGAAGTCGCGCTTTTCACCTAAGAAAGCGCCCGCGACAAAGGATGCGTCCCAGTACTATATCAACATGAACTGGGCAGCCGGTGTGGGAACCGTGCCGGCCTGGGTGCTGGACGGACAGATCGGGCCAAAGTTATGGATGCCAGGCGGTTTCGCCGTCGGACCCCTCGCCTCAGCCGATGTGGGCAACAACAAGCTTGCAGGCCAGACGTACACCGATACGATTGATTTCGGATTCACCGCACAAAAGCCACATTTCTTTCGCGACGGTCCGCACCCGGTCTTGGGAGAGCTTCTTTTCGTGACGGGCGCGAAGTATGAAACGGACGAAGAGTTTGATCGAGATAACGTGCTGGGCACTGCTGATCTACAGTACAACTTCACTGGCCTTTACCACACCCATGAGGTGGGTGCCCTGCAGCGGTATAACCGGGCGATGCGGCAGTACTTAGAACAAAAGAGTGCCGGATCAACTCCTCCATACCAGCCTCAAATCGATGACTTTCAGCCGCCCGTGGTCGGATATGCATTGGATTTTCATACTGGAGTCGAAGCGGGCGGCTCGGTCGTCGACACCACGGTGCACGCCTCCACCGGAAAGGCGACTCAGGTTTTGCCTGCTTATTCAATTTTCCGATTCGTTCCGCAAGTTCACGGGTTATTGGAGCTTTCGAAACTGTCGTTCGATGCCAACATGACTGGCCGCGGTCTTACTCTCACTGAAAATACAGTTCTGGAGACTGCGGCTCACTCGCTAATTTTGAGGCAGATACAGGGCTGGAAGGGTATTCTAACTTTGACTAATACGTACACTTTCGATTCCCAGGGACACTTTGCGCTAAATCTGGTCTTTAAGGATGGTTTTGCACCACCAACATATAAGCGTGTAAATGCAGTGCAAGGTGGACTTCTCTTAAAATATTAGCGTATTTCTTAAGAAGAGAAGTTGTGGATAAAACCGTTAATGTGACGGTCACGACAGCGAAAGGTTCAGCGACCGCGTCTTCCGCGCTTCAGTACGTACTCCCACTGCACTCTTATCGTCGCAATTTGTGCTTCGAGAATCACTTCTGCGAGGGCAACTCGCCAAACGGCTCGATTCGAGGACCGGGTAACGGCCACAAACACCATGACGCGATCGACTCCCGCGAGTTCTGCCAGCAACGCTTTGAGTTCGTCCGCTGTCAGGACCTCCGGGCGACTGTTCTTTAGCGACGATTGGCGGCAGTCAGAGAGAGCACAGCGAACGAAGTGGCTGCGTCATTCATAAAGAGCGCGGTCTCCGGACTGATGTGGTTCTCTTTGTTTTTGTTCAGAGAGTAGGACGCCCAGGAGCCGTCCTTCTTGTCCTGGTTCGCAGTGAGCCACGCAAGCCCCCGCTTCAGTTTGGCATCTTCCCGCGAAATCCCGGCCCGCTGTAGAACAAAGGTGACCAGCCCCGTCGCGTATCCGTCGCTCGTCGTTTCCTGAGACGTTCCATCCGCGCGCTTCCAGCCGCCAGACAGAGAAGACAGGCTCCAGCCACCGTCAGCCCGCTGCTTTTCCAGAAGCTCGCCAATGATGGCCTTCTGCCGACCTGGTTCGAGCAGTCCCGGCAGCTCCGCGGCGGCCCACAAGAGAAGGACTCGATTAATAGGGATCTGCACGGCAAATTCGCGGTTGAGGTACTGCCGCAATGGCCTGAGGCCGGTTTGGACTTCGGGCGTTGCCCGATAGTTTCCTGGTGCGATACCAACGGCGACGGCCGCCAGCGTGGCTCCGAAGTAGTCCGAATCGTCCGCTTCCCAGGGCTCGTTCTTAAAGCGTAGCCAGAGCCACGCGCCTCTCTGCTTGTCGGCAATTTGCTGTTCGGCCCACATGTTCTCAAACGCCTTTCGCGCGTCGTTGCTGAGTTGGCCGTTTTGCGCATCACGGCTCGAAAGAATCAGTGCGTTGAGAACGGATTCTGTTCCCCGCGACTCGACCGACTTGTATGGCCCGCGGTCCGCATCCTTGTAGAACGGTTCAACCTCCTTCCAGAGGCGCACGCGCTTCGTGACGCTGTCCAGCAGCCGTCGCTCGTTGGGAGATGGGGCTTGTTCGGCAAGGGCCGTTCGAAGAGCCGAACGCGACAGAGCATAAGGAAGAGCGGTGTGGCACGACACGCAGACAGTTTCATGGTCCCGCTGGGCTCTGGGCCATTCCATCCACCACGATTGCCGCCGGTCTAAGTAAGCGGCCGCAGCGTTCGGATCCCAAGAATTCGCGGTTTTTGTTTCCGGCTTATCGGAGTTGGCCGCCACGCCTTCTGAACTGTTAGGGGAAGCCGCCGCTCCCGTGCGCCAACCAGCCACGAAGATTCCCACCACCAAGCAAGCCACTAAACCGCCCATCAGTCGCATAGCGCTCTTCATGAAACCTCCCTCTCCGGAGCAACCAGTTCTGGTTAGTTTGTCCTTGCAGCCTGGATTCTGTTTCTCGAGTTTGTTTAATCGCTGTTGGAGGTCGGCCACTTTTTCATGTGCGCACGATTATAGCCTCAAACAAATGGCGCTCCAACGGATCCGACGGTTCAGGATGGATTGGTCGGTAATTACCGACCAATCTCTTGAATCACACCTACTAGGAGCTGCGAAGAAAAGTGCATGGTTCTCCAGGGGGACATTCTCTCGGAGAAGAAGAGTCTGCGGTTCGTCGGCAAGGTCTTGAGAGCGGAAGGTCACGAGCGCCCGTACGGATCTGGCTGTGGAGCAAGTATTCCGATAAAAGATGGAAGCGGTATCGGCCAGGCGGGGCAACACAGGAGCAGATTGGCCGCCACCATGACTGGCAGACCAAACAGCGAAGCTGCAGCGGAGGCGACATGTACCACCGCGAGCAGGATCATTCTTTCCCAAAAGAGCCCTACCACCCAGCCTGTCCCAACTTACCGCCCGCGAACTGGATCACACACTCCCCGACAGACCGCGCCTGTTTCCTCAAGAAGAGTAAACTAGTTGCCATTCCTCTAAAGCCGAGCGGGCAACTCGAACGGGAAACTTCAATATTCGTTCCAGTTCCGCTATGGAGTTGAAATTTGCGCGCAATCTTCGTCAGCTATCGACGGAATGATTCGCAAGGAGAGGCTGGTCGTTTGTTTGACGACCTGGTTACTCACTTCGGCGAGCAGAAAGTATTTATG
>DATBYA010000052.1:0-40260 GCA_036514015.1 Candidatus Sulfotelmatobacter sp. | reverse complement strand
TAAACTAGTTAGGCTGCGTATGCCATCTGTTGATTGGCAATTATCATTTTGCCCACGATTACGGGTGTGTGCACCCCGGCATGCCTCTTGGCCGCAAGCATCTCCGTCGAAGCCGTGACGCCCCCACTGGTGGGATGGCCTGTAAAGAACCACTTCCAGACTAGGTTTCCCGCAGCCGGAAGTCAATTCATTAGATGAGCGAGTCCGCTTGCTCGGTTCCGTTGGAGTTCCGGCTCAAAATGGCTCCTGATATTCGTTATATTTAATATAGTTAAACTTTTAACTTGACAATATTGAATTATTTAATTTAAAAATTTATTAAATCAATAATACGCAATGGGGAGAGATCCGTGAGATCTTCTAGAGATTGGCAGGAATTGACCCGGCTGACCCAAGGTCACCCCGTTGTGGTCGAGCGAGTTCGCATCGCCGATCGGGACATCGCCATTGAAGGCAGCTTTGAGCTTACTCAACTGGCACGCCTGGACATGGAAGACCAGGTCTTTGTCACTGCCTTTGTCCGCTCGCACGGCTCGATCAAAGAGATGGAACGCATCTTTGGCGTCAGCTATCCGACCATCAAGTCGCGCCTGAACCGCATCGCCGGGAGCCTTGAGTTTGTGGAAACCAATCCCATGCCCTCGAAGGCCGAGATCCTCGAGCGCCTACAGCAGGGACAGATCACCGCGGAAGATGCGATCCGCGAGATGGAGACGCTGAAATGATTCCGTTCGTGGCCGTTGTCAGCCTGCGCAACCAGGAGAGCCGCACGTTCCGTCTATGGATTCCGCTGGTGCTGATCTGGTTTTTGCTTTTGCCGCTGGGCATCTTGCTGTCGCCATTTATTTTCATTGCATGTCTGGTTTGCCGCGTGAATCCGCTGCGCGGGGTCGCGGTGCTATGGCAGATCCTGAACGCCCTCACCGACACCCAGCTGGACATCGAACATCGCACCGCCGGAGTGTCATTTCACATTCTCTAGGAGTTGAAAATATGAACGAACATCGCCGCCAGATTCTGCAAATGCTCTCGGAAGGAAAAGTCAGCGCCGACGAGGCCGAACGACTGATTTCCGCGATGGAAGAACCATCCACTACGAAGTCATCAGAGATTGGCCCCAAGTCAGGGGGGAAGGACCGTCCCAAATATCTTCGTGTCCAGGTGGACTCCGAAGACGGAGACCGCCATGACGGACCGACCAAGGTCAATGTTCGCGTACCCATGCAACTGCTTCGCGCCGGGGTGAAGCTGGCGTACCTGATTCCCGCCGCGGCTCTGCAAAAGGCGAACCTGGCAATGCACGAGAAGGGCATCCCCGTTGACCTGAGCCAAATTAAGCCAGACAATCTGGAAGAGTTGGTCGAGCAGCTCAGCGACTTGGTAGTGGACGTCGATCAGAAAGATGCGAACACCAAAGTGAAAGTCCGCGTCTTCTGCGAATAAAAGCCTAGTCTTTGATAGTTCCTAGGCGCCTGGGTTTGCCACCTTCTGTCCGATCATGACTGCGTCCTGCATCTGACGATAGAGGTCGCTGACCGCGCCTGGTGAGTGTGACATCAGGATGGTATTGCTCCTGTCGTTGCAGCCAATTTCCTTCATCGTGTCCAAATATTGCGTGAGCAGCACCAGCATCATTACGTCTTTGGGCGTCGATCCCTCTACCGCCTTGGAGAACGCTTCCACGGAATCCTTCAATCCTTCGATGATTGCCTTGCGCTGGTTAGCGATGCCCTGGCCTTGAAGCGCTTTGGCTTCCGCTTCCGCCTCGGCCTGCTTTACTTTCAAAATCTTTTCGGCTTCACCGCGCGCCGTCGCCGCAACTTGCTCGCGTTGAGCGGCATTAATCTCGTTCATCGCCGCCTTCACCTTGTCGTCGGGCTGAATATCGGTGACCAACGCCTGGTCGATAGCGTAGCCGTAAGTCCTCATCACATCGTCGAGACCTTGCTTGATCGCGACTGCGATGTCGGACTGCTGCAGAAACGCGTCGTCCAGATTCATCTTGGGAACGTGTCCGAGAATCACGTTGAAGACGTAGGACGAAATCTGCTGTCGCGGATTGGCCAGCTTGTAGAAGGCCTCATACACATGGTCGGCAATCACGTGATATTGCACCGACACCGGAATTTTCACGAAGACGTTGTCTTTCGTTTTCGTTTCCACATCGAGGGCTAGCTGCTGCACTCGCAGATCGATGCGTCCGGCAATCTGGTCGAGCCACGGCAGTTTGAAATTAATTCCCGCGACGGCCACTTGCTTAAACTTGCCCAGGCGCTGCACCACCACGGCCTCGGCGGTTCGTACCTGAAAAAACCCGTTCAGAATCGTTCCCAGCACAAGAATTCCCACGATCACGGCGACGATCAATTGCAGATCCATTCGGATCCTCCAGCCCACGCTAATACTTTGTCGGAGAACTCCACGCACCGCGAATGTGCGCGCGGAAACCGCAGGCATCATAGCCGGTCAGACGCCGTCTCACAACCTAAGAGTGAGCGTGACAACGCTTGGGTACCGGCAACTCAGGCAAGACCGTCATCAACCGAGCCGGGCCAACCTATCGCGTGGCGAACTGACGGAGATGAGAAGATGCAAACCTCGCCGCGGCCCCTTACTCGTCAGGCCGCTGCCCACGTCGCGCGCTCGAGGAAGGCCGAAGGCCGATCAAGATACCAGATCTTGATTCGGCGTCAACAGTTCGCAGTTGGCGGGCCAGCGTTACGAAAACCGGACGTCATTCTCCCGAAGGGATTCTTATCTAGTCGTTAGTACCGCTCGCGCATTGCCTCCAGCCTCGCTTTTACTTCCGGCCATTCATTGTCCAGGACGCTGAAGTAAACCGTATCCCGCACCCGTCCGGTCCACGTGATCAGATGCCGGCGGAGCGTTCCTTCTTCTTTGGCTCCGATGCGCAGGATCGCCTTGCGGGACTTCTGGTTCAGCGCGTCCGTTTTGAGCTCTACCCGCATGCATTCCCACATTTCAAAGGCGTGCCGCAGCATCAGGTATTTTGCTTCCGTGTTAATGCCGGTGCGCTGCCACGCGGGTGCGATCCAGGTGGACCCGATCTCAACCCGCCGGTTGATGCGATCAATATTCATGAATCGGGTGCTGCCGATAGTGCGGCCGGAGCTTCGCTCCACCGTGGCAAACACCACCGACTCCCCGCGTTCCTGTTCGGCAAACGCATTGTTGATCAATTTCTCGAAATCTTCCCGCGTCTTCATGGAGTAAGGAATCCAGCGGAAGATGTCTTCCAGATCGTTCTTCGCAATCCCCCAGAAACCGTCCGCATGCTCGCGGCGAAGCGGTTCCAAACGAACGGCAGAACCTTCCAGCGTCACGGGCATAATAATGTTCAGAGGGCCAAGGACTAAACTCATGCTTTCCTTTCGCAATGCGGCATTTCCTCATTAATCTTGCATCTCGTGCTCTTTTTCCGGCATCTCTACTACGGCGGCGGTTCTCGATCAGCGTGACTGCCGTTGACTGATCATGATCTTATACGTCCAACCATCGGCCATGCGTCCTAGCGGGCGCTGTTGTCGGGAGAATCTCCGGTGAAGGCGCACTGTCTTCCATTCTCGCAGGTTCCGCACACGACCCGCCTGTTTACCGATTTCCTGACCTATCTCGCAAACGTACAGCCGTTTTACCCGCGGTCGCCGCATTTCGGGGAATGGCTGAAAGAAGAAGCCGCAAGAATTTCCTACGATTCGGAACGCCGCGAGCGCGTCACCGCAATCCTTGAGCGGCAGAACAAATCCTGGGACGCTTCCCCACAAACGCTGGCCAACCTTGAACGTCTGCGCAGAGGCGCGGCTGCGGTGGTTACCGGACAGCAAGTTGGTCTGTTCGGCGGTCCGATGTTTGCCAGCTACAAGGCGCTGACTGCAGTCAAACTGGCAGAAGAGGCCACCGCGGCGGGAGTCGACGCGGTCCCGGTTTTCTGGCTGGCCACTTACGACCATGATCTGGCCGAGGTGAACCACGTTTCCATCCCCGGACCAGACGGCGCTCCGCAGGTGCTCACGACGAGCAGCCACGATGTTCCCGGCGCTCCCGTCGGCGCCGTGCGGCTCGGGGACGAGATTCCTCCGCTGGTCGAGCAGGCAGTGAAACTCCTCGGAGACTCCGAGGCGACGCAGTTACTGCGTGAATCCTATCGTCCCGGCGAAACTCTGGGTACGGCGTTTGCCCGTCTCTACGCCCGGGTCTTCGCAGAGTGGGGCGTAATTGTGCTCGATGCCTCCGATGGCGAACTCGACCGCGTCGCGGAGCCCATGTTTCGGGCTGCCATCGAGCGAACCGAGGAACTTGACACTGCACTGTTGGCGCGCGGTAAAAGGCTAGAGGCGGCCGGCTATCACCAGCAGGTGAAGGTCACTTCTACGTCGGTGTTGTTGTTTACAAAGCGGCAGGGCGCGCGCACGCCAATTCAGCGCCGCGGCAATGGCGAAGCCGCGGAATTCGTGATTGGCACCGACTCTGGGGCGGAGAAACTCTCGCAAGCCGAAATGCTCGCCCGAATCCGTTCGACTCCAGAACATTTCAGCCCTAACGTCCTGTTGCGTCCGATTATTCAGGACTATCTGCTGCCCACGCTTGCTTACACTGGCGGCGCTGCCGAGGCCGCTTACTTCGCGCAGGCGGGAGCGGTGTATGAAGCTCTTCTCGGACGTGTGACCCCGATCGTCCCGCGCTTTTCAGCCACCCTGGTGGAACCGAAGGTGCAGCGCGTGCTCGAGCGTCACGGAACTTCAGTTCTAGACGTGTTCAATGGTCCCGATGCCTTGCGCCGTCAACTTGCGGAGCGCGGATTGCCCGCTGACTTGCAGGCCGCATTCGAAGCCGCTAAGAAGTCTCTGGACTCACATCTGTCGAGCGTAAAAGAGAAGCTGGTGAAGCTCGACCGCACGCTGGTCGATGCAGCGGAAACCGCCCGTTCGAAGATCGAACATCAACTCGATCGTCTGCATTCCCAAGCGGCCCGAGCCGAGGCCCTGAAAAGCGAACTCGTGGCCCGCCACGCGGAAATGCTGAGTCAGGCACTCTATCCCGACAAAGGCCTGCAAGAGCGCGGCATTGGCGGGATCTACTTCCTGGCGCGCTATGGTCGCGAATTCCTGCGCCAACTGCACGACGCCATCCAGTCCGATTGTAACGACCATCAGATTCTGGAGCTGTAGCCGAGTAAAGGAGCGGGCGGCGGCTGTGGCGGTGTTGTCTCGCCCACGCACACGAGTGGGAGCCCGGTTTCTGAATATTTGAGTTTGCGAACTATTCCATTCTCAACGCCTGCACCGGATCCGTCGAGGCCGCGCGCCGCGCCGGAATAACTCCGGCAACGCACGCTGCCGCAGCTAAAGTCACGATCGCGCCCATCATCACTCTGGCATCCGCGTTGCTGACTTCATACAGTTGTGCCTTCACGAAGCGTACGCAGACCAGCGCGATTGGAATCCCAATCCCCAGTCCCAGTGCGATTTGAGTGATTGCGCCGCGCATCACCATCGCGATCACGCCCCCGCGCTCGGCCCCGAGCGCCATTCGGATGCCAATCTCTGACGTCCGGCGCGCAACGGTATAGGCGGTGACGCCATAGAGTCCAATCGTCGCCAGTAGTAAAGCCAATGCGCCGAACAGCATGGTTAGTTGCGCAATCATCCGGTCTTCGGTAAAGCGATCGGCGATTTGCTCCTCGAAGGTTTGAAACTTCACGATCGATAGGTTCGGATTGATGCCTGCCAGCGTTTTCCGCGTCAGCTTCTCCATGTCGCTCATCGGTCTCTCGGTTTCGAGCACGATTGCCCCGGCATACAGCGATTCGTCGTTCTCGATAGGCTGCTTGCTGTTGGCCGGCCGCTGCATCATCGGCACAAAATACATTCGGTGGTTTTTCCATCGCACCGTGGTATAGGCCGTATCCTCCACCACGCCGACGATCTCGAAGTCTCCGGCCGAATCAGGACCGGGCGGGCCAAAGCGCTGTCCGATCGGATTGCGGTCTTTGAAGAATCCCTTGGTGAATGATTCGTTTACCACCGCCACCGGAGGAGCAGCGGACGCGTCCTCGACGCCGATCCCGCGCCCCATTACGACGTGCGTGCCCACGGAATCGAAATATTCTGCATTTGCCTTGACGAAGGAGGCGTCTAGCTTCAAGTCGGGCTGTCCCAGCACCTGAATGCCATTGCTCCAGTTGTTTTCCTCCATGGCAGTATAGGTGGCAATACCCACCTTCACGATGCCGGGCAGCGCATGGAATCGATCCTCCATGGTCCGGTACAGCGCTTCCAATCGTCTTTGCGAATATCCCGCCGTTTGCGGGCTGATGTGCACGACGTACCGGTTTCTTGTCTCCAGCTTCAGGTCTGTATTCCGCAATTTGTTCAGGCTTTGCGAAAACAATCCGGCGCCCACCAGCAGTACCAGCGACAGAGCTGCCTGCGCCACCACCAGTCCGCGCTGCAATAACGAAGCCCCGGTCGCCGTCGTCCGCGCGCTGCTGCGCAGAACGTCTGCCGGTTTCACTTGTGCTGCCATCCATGCCGGCGCCACGCCGAACAAAATGCCGGTCAGCAGTGACAGCCCACCGGCAAACCCGATTACCGTTAAGGACGGAGTCGCAGCGATCGGCACATCCTGTGCTCCGGGAAACGTCAGCAGGAGCAGCATTCGCGTTCCCGCGTACGCGACAGCCAGTCCCAATACACCGCCTAGCCCGGCCAGAATGATGCTCTCGGTCAGCAGTTGACGGACAATTCGCGTCCGCATCGCTCCCAAAGCTGAGCGCACCGACATTTCGGTGCGTCGTGCCATCCCGCGTACCAGAAGCAGGTTCGCAATGTTTGCGCAGCTGATCAGCAGCACCAGCCCGGAGATCCACATCAACAAATGCAAGTGCGATCCATATTGCTCCTGCATATCCTGAATGCCCTGGCCGCCCGGGGTCAGCACCACATGGGCTTTCGCCAGAAGCGTCTTATCATTCTCGGTTGAGAACAGTTTGCTCGGCGCAAATATCTGCTTTAGTAAAGCACTGAGCTTCTGCTGGAGAGCGACTGGCGCCACACCGGGCTTCAGACGCCCAATTATGTAGAGCCAATCAGTGTCCGGATCGTTCACATAGGGAACGTTCGCCAGCGCCGGCATAGACTCGATTGGTAGATAGAAATCAGGAGGTGTGCTCGACAGCCGATCGCCATAAAATCCCTTGGCTGTGATTCCAATAATGGTTACGGGTTTTGTATTCACCCAGAAGGTGCTGCCGATCACCGACGCATCGCCTGCATAATCGTGCTGCCACGTTTGGTAGCTCATTGCCGCCACCGTCGGTGCGCCAATCACGTCGTCCGCATCCATCAATAAACGTCCCGTCTGCGGCTGCAATCCAAACGTGGCGAAGTAGTTGCCGGAGACGAACTCACCCATCATGGACCGCGCCGCAGTCGTGGTCCCATCGCGCCGCGCCGTGATTGGACGGTATCCGAAGCCCGCCTGCATCGCCGCCAGTTCTTCAAACTCGGGAGCGTTCTTCTTGAACTGCTCATATGTGTCGGTAGAGAAAAGCGTGTAATCGCCATCCTGCTTTACACCGGAGTTCACGCAGCAATCGTCGTTATCGCCCAGGCGCACCAGCGTCTTGGGATCGGTGACAGGAAGATTCTTCATCAACACTGCGTTTACCAGCGTGAAGATAGCGGCGTTGGCGCCGATTCCCAGCGCCAGCGTCAGCAGCGCCGTAATGGTGAACGATGAAGTCTTTGCCAATTGTCGCAGAGCGTAGCGCACATCCTGCATCAGGGTGGTCATTGCCGCTCTCCCGCGAGGAACTGTAGTGACCAATCTTGGGGGTTAGACGGCTTAGCCAGAGAAATGGCACTACTACAGCAAGGCGAAATTGGATCATTCCTTATCTCTTACCGTCGGCATTAGGTGTCGCTATGGGCTCTTGCTGGTCGCCAAGTAAGTACCCAGCCCGATCATGATCGCGCCGGTCACAGCTCTCTGTCGCCGGCGGAAAGTGGCCGACGCGCGAGTGCGCTCTCCGAGCGGCCCCGCCACCATGATCACAATCAGATCCGCAGTCGTGTTCATCGCAACCGAGATTGTCCCCAGCGCGACGAACTGCAAGAAGACGTGTCCCGCTCCGCGATTCACGAACTGCGGAATGAACGAGAGGAAAAATAAAGCAGTCTTAGGATTGAGCACTTCTGTCGCCACCCCCTGCCAGAGTGGGTTGCGCGCGGGCTGGGCGTCTCGCCTAACGTCTCGCTGAATCGCATTCTCTGGGTTCGCCTTCTCTCTCCGCACCTCCCGAATCATTTGCACACCCAGAAAGCAAAGATAGGCCGCACCCACGTATTTCACCGTGGCGAAAGCCACTGCCGATTTTGCCAGAATGATCGATACTCCCAGCGCCGCTGCGAGGATATGTACCATGCCGCCGAGAAAAGTGCCCAACGCCGACAAGATGCCCTCCCGCTTTCCGCCCGCCAGGCTGCGAGCGAGCACATACAGCATCCCCGGGCCTGGCGCGATCGCCAGCAGCACCGCCGCTGTCAGAAAAAGAAGGAAATGCGTCGCATCGAAGGGAGTCGTAAACATAGTCCGCAAGACCTCCAAGAGCTTTGTCTGTCATTTCTGCAGCCAGTTTTCCAGCTCGGCGAGCGATTCCACGCGTGGAAAATCGCTCGCGCGATATGCTCCGGCCACGTCGAACAAGACGGCCTGCATGCCCGCTTGACGAGCCCCGACATAGTCGACCGAATACACGTCGCCCACGTAAAGGCTCTCGGCGGCATTGGCGTTCATCTCGCGCAGCGCCACTTCAAAGATCGCCGGATGCGGCTTCTCAAGTCCCACCTTTCCCGAGTCGGTGATGCTCTGAAAGCAATCCACGATCCCGCAGCGCCGCAGTACCGCGTCAATCCTGCCATCGGCGTTGGAGATCACTGCAATCGCGTATTCCTCTCGCAGTCGTTCCAGTGCATCGCGTGTCCCAGGCAGAATCTGGTCCCAGTTCGCCGAATTCTGCGTATTCTCGACCAGCGTGTTGCGTACGCCATCGTTCAGGGCGTTCATCCCCTGCAGCAGATAGGTGTGGAAAGTCCACCAGAAGCCGTGGTCAACCTTGGCCTGCATCAGTCCCTGATCGAATTCATGCTTGGTGCGCCGCTCCAAAGCTTGCCAGGCTTCGAGCGTGGGATGGCGATCCTCCGGCAGCGGCGCGAGCATACGAGCTCGATTGGGGAACAGGAGGGTGTTGCCCACGTCGAAGAAAATGAAGCGGCAATTTGCCATACTACATATTAACCGTGATTCACGGGAACCAACGCAAGACCATCCCGGGCGTCGAGAGCGGCGGCTCCTCTCGGCTCCTCTTCTGGGCCGTGAAGTTGGAGCGAAAAAGATGTAATATCAATTCGGCTCAAGGCCTGTAGGCCGGCTTTCAGGGCCGCATTTCAACTCATGGCGCTATCGGCTGCAGTGTCGTTGATCGCAGGGTTCACCCGAACCACGCGGGCCGCGCTTGCGTTCTATCCAATCGCGCGCGCTAACGCTGCAATGTTGTCAGCCGTGGCCGTCACCCTGCTCTACCGCGGATCGCGGGAAGATGTTTACAACATTCTGTGGGCGGTCGTGTTCGGCTTTGCCACGCTCAACATTCTCAGCCTGGCCGCCCGGCGCCTTGAGCCCAGCCGCCGCGGTCTGAGCTTCGGAGAACTGATGGCGGTGATGGTTGTCCTGTTGTCGGTGTTCTTACTGACTTGGGAAATGCTGACCCTGTTCCATGTCTTCCCCATCAAACTCAAGCACTAGAAAAACCGTTCTCTCAGTACTCGATAAATCCCCCGGGGGATCGAGTTGCGTGGAGGTGCAAGAGTGCTTCCCGTGTTCGCTGCTTACCAGATGAGAACTGCCTTGATCGCCCGTTTTGCGATATGATTCGCTCAAATGGCGAAGAATTCCCCCAATTTCGAAGTGACGTGTCCGTGCTGCAATGCGGTGCTCAAAATTGACACCGCGACTCGCGCCGTCATCGCTCATACCGCGGCCGTGAAGCCGAGAATGTTCAACGACATGGAAGCTGCGGCCAAGTCCATGCGAGAGCAGGACAGCCGCCGGGAATCGATTTTCCAGCAATCGGTCGAAGCGCAAAAGAACGCCTCGGACCTGCTCGAAAAAAAGTTCCAGGAGGCTGTGAGGAAGGCGAAAGAGAGCCCCGACACCGGCAAGCCGATTCGCGACTTCGATCTCGACTGAGTCCCAGGCATGACTCGCCCGCGCCGGAACGCTCGTCCGCTTCTGCTGGGTCACCGCGGCGCCCGTGCCCTGAAGTCGATTCCAGAAAATACGACGGCGTCGTTCGATCGGGCATTGGCCGATGGCTGCGACGGCTTCGAATTCGACGTGCGGCTCTCGGCGGACGGGGAGCCGGTCGTGTGCCATGATCCGCAGACCGGCGGCATTGAGATCGCCCGTGCCTCAGGCGAACAGCTGGCCGCGCTGCCGCAGTTGCAGGATGTGCTTGCCCGCTACCAGACGCGTGCGTTCCTCGACGTTGAACTCAAAGTTCTCGGACTGGAAAAAATCACAGCCGCCTTGCTGCGGAAGTCTCCGCCGCGCCGCGGATTCGTGGTGTCATCGTTTCTGCCAGAAGTGTTGTGGGCGGTCCATGCCGAAGATTCCGCAATCCCCCTGGGCCTGATCTGCGAGACGAAGGCCGAACTAAGCCTTTGGCGCACGCTCCCGATCGAGTATGTGATTCCGCATCACAAGCTCGCTGACGCGGCCTTGATACGCAAGATCAGAACTGCCGGCAAGAGAATGTTCGTGTGGACCGTCAACGCTCCCGCCGACATGCGGCGCTTCGCAGAGTCCGGCGTCGACGGCATTATCTCCGATGACACCGGCCTTCTCCATCGGCTTCTCACTGATTGACATCCTCCCCGCCCTAAAGAGCGGGGATTCCTTCTCAGGCTACGCATGGGGCTTAATCTCCCTACGTTAGCGCCTGAAGGCCCTGCCCGGGCCCACTTGAAGCTTTGCTGCATTCGCCTGGTTTTTAGACAGAGACTAGCTCCGCCACAGCAGACCTTAGGTGCGCGGTCTCCAGATCCAGCTAGAAGATTTTGCTGCAGCTTCAACAAAAAGGAAGCCTCATATCCACTCCCTGAACGGAGTGGTTTTACGGCCCAAAAAGGATAAAACTCCAACACTCGTAGCAGGAACGACTGCGTCCTGGGAAATTCTCCTGGTTTTCCTACTGCGCCCCGGCCGCGATAGCGTTTCCCGACGCCATCGCAGCCTTCGCATCTTTGATTCCGGCTTGGATGTGCTGCTCCCAGTCGAGATGCGGAATCGGAGATGCCGCGGCAGCGTGGTAGATGGCCAGCGCATCCTGTGGGCGGTTAAGGCGCTTCAGGCAAAGTCTGGCTGCACTCAGTTGCGCAGTCAGCCCCTGCCGCTCGGCGGAATAAGTTTGGGCGAGGTGTTGATACTCGGTGACGGCGCGTTCAAAGTCTTGCATTTCCTCCGCGCCTTTGCACAGCTCGAGCCAGGGCACGGCCGGCATCTTGCTTCCGCCGGAATCGACGAACTCTGCGTAATCCTGAAACGCCGCTTCGATCTCATGCGCCCTCAAGTGCAGCGAGCATGTCTTCACGGTTGCTTCGAGATAATCTTTCGTATTGTTCTGGCGCGAATGAATCTGGCGCAGCAGGTTCCAGGCGTCGAGCGAGTTCGGCTTGAGCGCGACGTAATTGGTCAGCACTGTCAGGGCCTCGGCGAATTGGCCGCGCTCCATCAGGGCACTAGCCTGTTCGAGTTCCGGCTCATTCGTCCAGCCGACTTTTTCCTCAATCGCCTGACTCGCTCTTTGCTCCAGGCCGGAATGCTGGATCGCCACGGCGACCAGCGCTCCAAACAGGAATCCGCCGACATGTGCCCAGTGGGCCACGCCGCCCGACGATCCGGACAGCGAACCGTAGAAGATTTCGATGAACAGCCAGAGCGGCAGCAGCCAGTATGCCGCGGCCTTGAAGCGATAGAACTTAAACAGGAACAGCCACGCCATCTCAATCTTCATTTTGGGGAAGCGCACTAAGAACGCTCCCATCAGGGCTGCGACGGCACCCGACGCGCCCAGCGTCGGCGTGATGCTTCCTGGATTCGACCACGCCCAAAACTGCAACGCGGCCGCCCCCGCTACGAGGTAGAAAAGCGAATATAACCAGCGGCCCCAGACGTCCTCGAGCACAAATCCCGCCAGCCACAAGAACCACATGTTTCCGATCAAATGCAGCCACCCACCGTGCAGGAAGTTGGCCGTCAGATAACTGATGGGGCGGGGGTGCGCCGGGATGAAAGCATACTGCTCGACAATCGACGCCGACGCCTGCTTCTCCAGTTGAGCATTGAGCGAATCCATCTCATCCTGCAGCTTCGACGAGTCTTCGCTCAATTTCATCTTGGCGTCGTAAGCGTCGATGATGTCGCGATTCGGGTTTTGTACCTGCTTCCACTGTTCGGGATGGCTCTGCTTGAATCCGTCGACCAGATGCTGCGACTGCGCTTGCATCTTCAACTCGGGATGCAGAGCCGCCAGAATCAGGATATGAGTTTTGATCTCGCCCAGTCGCGGAGCCTCATCGTCGATGGCCGACAAAGTAAAGAGGAAGACCGCTACATTGATGGCGATCAATGCCAGAGTGATCACCGGCCACCGCCGGGCCGTCATATTCTCGTGCTTGATCGGAATCAACATCGGATTACGTTCGTTACGCGAAAATCCTGACTCCTCGCGTCAGTGTAGGTTCGCTGCGAGCCGATTCCCAGATGACGCAAGTTGCCGGAAGCCGATCTTTAGTAACTACGGTCCGCGGAAGGGGGCACCCGGAGCAAAGCCTTTCTTTAGCGGCACCAAAAGCCTGCCCTGAGCGCATGTGGAAGGAGCGTGCACGTCATCGATCGGGCTATCCGCGTGAGATCCTTCGCCCGGCTGAAAGGCGCCATGCTGCGGGACGACGCCTGCAGCAAGTAGTTCGAAGGGCATACTCCATCACTATCTTTTCGAAGCCAATCGATGCAGCCAAATCCTGCGATATACTTCCCAAACTTAACTTTTTCATAATTGGGGACTGCTCGACATGGCTGTTGGGGTTCGCACGCAGGACCTGCGCAAGGTCTATAACTCCGCTCCCCCCTTAGGTGCTGCCGGTGGTTTCATCGCGCGTGCCGATGCCAAGGGTGGGAAGCAACCGAAGACTCAAATCCCGGCTCTTGACGGACTTTCGCTGGAGATTCTTCCGGGAGAAATCTTTGGCCTGCTCGGGCCAAACGGCGCAGGCAAGTCCACCACGGTCGGTGTTCTAACCACGCGCGTGCGCCCAACCTCTGGTCAAGCCTGGATCGGGGAGCACGATGTATGGAAAGAACAGGCCCTGGTCAAGCACCTGATCGGGGTGGTGCCGCAACGCCCCAATCTGGATTTTTCTTTAACGGCGCGCGAGATTCTGGTTTTTCACGCTGCCTACTTCGGAATCGGATCCAAGCTAAGAAACGAACGCGCCGATGCCTTACTGGAAAAGTTCAAGCTCACTGAGCGCGCGAATCAGATGGTGCGCGGCTTTTCGGGAGGCATGATGCAGCGGCTTTCCATTGCCCGCGCTATGATGCACGATCCGCAAGTCCTGTTTCTCGATGAACCCAGCGCCGGGCTCGACCCTCAAACCCGCATTCTGTTATGGGAGATCATTCGCGAATATCACCAGGCGGGGAAAACCGTGCTGTTGACCACCCACAACATGGAGGAGGCCGATGCACTGTGCCAGCGTCTGGCCATCGTGGATCACGGCCATGTGATCGCCGTGGGGACGCCGGAGCAGTTGAAGGCTTCGATCCCCGGCGGATACGTGCTGCGCCTCCGTTTCGGGAACCAGACGGCGGATCTATTGCGGCGGTTGCAATCGCTGGCGGGAGTGCGCGAAGTACGCTCTACCGATGGGACTGGCGTCGACGTTTATGCGGATCGCGGCGGTTCGCTCATTCCTGAGATCGCGACCCTGGGCGCGAATTCCGGCGCCGAATTGTCAGACGTTCACATCCTGGAACCGAGTCTGGAAAATCTCTTCCTGCATCACACCGGAAGGAGCTTGCGCGATTGAACTGGAAAACTTTTTTCGCCATGCTGGCGCGGGACGCTCATGTCGCCCGGCGCAACGCGATTCAACTTCTGATGCAAACCTTCCTGCAACCGCTTCTCTTCGTCTTCATTTTCGGCAAGGTGATGGTGGGCAGCGGCTACATGCCGGAGGCGTACAAAAGCCTTCTGTTGCCCGGCATCATCGCGATCAGTATGGTCTTCACCGGAATCTGGGCGGTGGCCATGCCGCTGATCGCTGAATTTCAGTGGACTCGCGAAATCGAAGACCGCCTGCTTGCCCCCATCGACGTTGCCTGGCTCGCGATCGAGAAAGTCATTGCCGGAATGCTGCAAGCGCTGGTGGCCGGGCTGGTGGTGTTGCCTCTGGCATGGCTCGTGCTGGGCCGTGGAGTTCAAATCAGCATCGGCACTCCGTTAATTTTCGCCGTGATCATGGTGCTGGTCGCGGGTTTTTCCGCATGCGGAGGACTGGCGTTGGGATGCAGCATCGATCAACAGCATATTGGGCTGATGTTCAGCATGGTCATGACGCCCATGATTTTTTTTGGCTGCACCTACTATCCCTGGAGCGCCTTGAAAACTTTCCCGATCCTGCAAAAGGTTGTGCTCGTCAACCCGCTGGTCTATGCCAGCGAAGGATTGCGCGCGACGTTGGTTCCGCAGTTTCCGCATTTATCGATAAGGGCCGTGCTGATTGCGCTTCTTTTCTTTGACGTTTTGCTGTTGCTTGTGGGATTGCGGCAGTTCGACAAGAAGGCGGTGAGTTAGTCGGCGGCAGCTTCCAGCGCGGCATCGCCGCGGGAAGGTTTCTTCAGGAAAGCGGTGCGCTCCATTTCGAACGATTCCAGATTCGATCCCAGGTCCTGCTCGTTCCAGCCCAGCACGGCGCCAATGCGCAACGCCGCCTCCCGGCTGCAGGATTCCGACCAGCAGGCGCCCAGCGCGACCGGCAGGCGGCGCAGCAACACGTCACCCAGGGTGACGGCAAACTCTTTTCGGTAAGCCTCCACCACTTCGGCCACAATGTGGGAGGAATGCGGACAGATCGGAGCTCGCAGTTCCGCACTCACCAGCGCCATCCGGGCAATGTCCATGGCACGCGGGCCGTGCCACTCCATCATGCCGCGCGCAGTTTCTTCGCTCACCGATCCCGCTCGAGCAACGTTCAAAACCTCATGGTCCAGCATGGGATCCAGCGAACTGCCTCCCCCCATGGCAACCATGGAAGGCTCGGGGACGGCGATGCCAATCTTTCGCACACATTCGCGCGCCAGTGAAGACGCGGTAGTCAATTTGCCGCCAATCACGGAGATCAGACGGGCCGCTCCCTCCGGCGTGTGGTCGCGCAGGAAATGGCGCCGGGTTACCGCCGATGCCTTGTTGGCGCGAGAGTTCGGCAGAGGACGCACTCCGGCAAACGCATATTTGATGTCGTATGCCGAAAGCTTCGCCTTGGGAAATAGTTTGACCACGGTGCGCAACAGGTATTCAATTTCTTCGGCGGAGGGCACAGTCTTCCCCGGGTCGCCGCTGTCCGCCACTTCGGTAGTGCCCACCATTACCTGTTCATTCCACGGCAGTACAAAGACGGGACGGCCATCGGCCGCCTCGGTGTAGAGCGCCACGCTGGGGGCACCCGAAAATCGCGGCAGAACAATGTGAGAGCCGCGCACACCGCCCAGCATCGGCTTGCTGGTTCGGACTGCGGAGCGCTGGCATATTCGGTCGGCCCACGGACCGGCGCAGTTGAAAATCCAGCCGGCATCGACGCGCTCGTCTTTTCCCGAGA
This sequence comes from Candidatus Sulfotelmatobacter sp., assembly GCA_036514015.1. Classification (GTDB taxonomy): domain Bacteria; phylum Acidobacteriota; class Terriglobia; order Terriglobales; family Acidobacteriaceae; genus Sulfotelmatobacter. Next base: position 24,301 of record DATBYA010000052.1, on the reverse strand, counting down.
TGCGGTCTCGCAGGAGTACGCCCTGGGCCCGGCCGCTGGCCACGTTAACCGCGAGCACTTCGCTATGATTGCGTACCACGGCTCCCGCTTCGGCCGCTTCCGTCATCCACTCCGCTACCAGACGCTCGGGAAATTCGCACTGTGCATCTTCGTAATTGAAGATCGACCACTGATGCCCGGCGTCAAGAGCGCGCTCCACCCGCTTCAATTCCATCTCGCTCAGAGGGCTCGATTTTCTTCCCGCGAATCGCTGGTAGAGCCACAGCCCGGCACGCACTTTCAGGGCGCTGCGCTGGCTCTGCTCGTTGAGCAGGAACAAGAAATGTACGGGATGGACCAGGTGCGACCGTTCCCGCAGGAGCCGCTCCCGCTCGCGTACCGATTCTCGTACCAGCCCCAGCTCTCCATGTTCCAGGTAGCGTAGGCCGCCGTGAATAATCCGCGTCGACCGGCTGGTCACACCCGAGGCAAAGTCGTTCTGCTCGACCAGCAGCGTACGTTTGCCGGCCCGGGCACACTCGCGCGCCACGGCTACGCCGTTTATGCCACCGCCAATGACCACCACGTGGAAGTGTTGCCCATCCACGGACGGTCGAGGTTTAACAGTTAAACTCATGGACTCAAATTGGCTGCGAGAGCCCGGGAGGGTTCGCGGGGATTCCGACACGCCACGGACACGTTAACTTGTTCTAATTCTGCGCCCGAATGGCAACAAAATGAAGGTGACGATAGTCCCACGGGGCCGGCGGACGAATTCCACGTAACCTGCGCCTGGGCACCCAAAGATAGGTTCCCAAAGTAACCAGGCTGGCAGCGCTCGATCAAAATCTCACCCGGCTGGAGACGTGGTAAACCGGCCCGAGCCGGGTGAACGAAACTGCGGATCGCGGATCGATGATCAATGATCAACGAACGACCGCAAACAATTACGCGCTCTTTCGCAGCGGCTCTGATTGCCCGCCTCCCTGGCGACGGCCCTCCAAGAACAAGCGGATCATCTCACGATTGAAGGCCGGGATGTCGTCCGGCTTCCGGCTCGTGACCAGACCGTGGTCATTCACAACTTCCTTGTCGACCCAGGTCGCGCCCGCATTCTTAAGATCGGTCTTGAGCGACGGCCACGAAGTCATCGTATGTCCGCGCACCGCGCCGGCTTCGACGAGCGTCCATGGCCCGTGACAGATTGCAGCCACCGGCTTGCCGGAGTCCGTGAAGTGCTTCACAAACTCGACGGCCTTCGGGTTCATACGCAGCTGGTCCGGATTCATCACCCCACCCGGCAGCAGCAGCGCGTCGAATTCGGCCGCCTTCGCGGAGTCGAGCGAAACGTCCACCGGGACTTCGTTGCCCCACTCCTTGTGATTCCATCCTTTGACTTTCGTATTTGCGGGGGACACAACCTGGGTAGTCGCGCCTGCATCATCGAGTGCCTTTCGCGGCTCCAGCAATTCCGATTGCTCGAAACCATCGGTTACAAGAATTGCAACTTTCTTTCCCTGAAGAGTACCGGATGTCATTTTCTTTTCTCCTTGAATGAAGGTGTGGGCTTATTAGCACCGGTTTACGAATTGAGCGGGAGGATATTCGGTAAGCGTAAGATGCCGTCTGATTGCCTGCGGTTGGCGCTGCATTGCCTCTGGCCTCCACCCTCATTTACATTGGTTGCCGCATGTCCACAACCGGCGAACGATTCGAGCGAGCCGTCACGATCATGGAGCGCCTGCGCGCCCCCGGCGGCTGCCCCTGGGACCGCGAGCAGACTTTCGATTCCATCAAGCCTTACACTCTGGAAGAAACTTACGAAGTTCTGGAAGCGATCGACAATCGCGACTGGCCCGAACTCGCCGGCGAGCTCGGCGACCTGCTCCTGCAGGTGCTGTTCTACGCCGAAATGGCGAAGGAGCAATCGTCGTTTTCCATCGACGACGTGCTCGAGCGCCTTTCCGCCAAGCTCATCCACCGCCATCCGCATGTGTTCGGCGACGTAAGGGCCGATACCTCCGCCGAAGTCAAGCGCAATTGGGAAGCTCTAAAAATCGAAGAGAGAAAGCAGCGTGGCCGCGAAGAAGACCCAGTGCCGGGGGCGAAGGAAGGCGAAAAGCACTCCATTCTTGCCGGGGTCTCCTCGGCGATGCCGTCACTAGCAGAGGCCTGCAAACTCAGCTCGCGTGCCGCGCAGGCCGGTTTCGACTGGCCCAATGTCGAAGGCTTGTTCGATAAGTTGGACGAAGAGACCAACGAACTCCGCGAGCAGCTGAACGAATTTCCGCCGCCCGGGCCGCGGCCTCAGGGTCGGGGCGTGGCGGGATCGGGGCGAACGCCAGTTCCTGAAAATCTTCAAGCGCGATTGGAAGCAGAGGTTGGCGACCTGTTTTTTGTCCTGGTCAACATTGCGCGCTACCTCTCGCTCGATCCCGAATCGGCGTTGCGAAAAACGAATCGCAAGTTCAAGCGCCGTTTTCAGTGGATGGAGGCTCGTCTTCAGGAATCCGCTCGCACCGTCGAACAGGCTTCGATGGAGGAACTAGAGTCTCTGTGGCAGCAGGCGAAACGCGAGGAGAGCGGTCCTGGTGTTTAAGTTCCCCCATCTGCGTCAGCCAGAAGCCTCGGGCCGTTGCCAGCGGGGCAAGGGATCGCGCGCGAGTCGTGCCCGCCCTGAGCCTGGCCCTCAGATGCGGCAGGCGAGATCCCTGGCCCGGCTGAAAACCGCCGTGCTGCGGGACGACTCCTTGGTTGCGAGGAGCCGATGACCACGGACTCCATCGCGCTGCGCCGCTGTCGCGGGATCGAGGAATTTCGTGCCTGCGTCGCGCTGCAAAAAGAAGTCTGGGACTTCAGCGACGCCGAACTGGTGCCGCTGCGTATGTTTGTCGTCGCCGATAAAGTCGGCGGCCAGGTCATGGGCGCTTTTGATGGCGATGTCATGGTAGGCTTCGCGCTCTCGGTGCCCGGTACACGCACCGGCCACGTCTACCTGCACTCGCACATGCTGGCGGTGCGCCAGAGCCATCGCAACGGCGGCCTCGGCCGGCGGCTGAAGCTGATGCAGCGCGAAGATGCGCTGGAGCGTGGCATCGAACTGATCGAGTGGACTTTCGATCCGCTCGAAATCAAGAACGCTTACCTCAACATTGAAAAACTCGGCGCCATCGCCCGTCGCTATAACATCAATCAGTACGGCATTACATCGTCGCCTTTGCAGGGAGGATTGCCGAGCGACCGGCTCATCGCCGAATGGTGGCTGAAATCGAAGCGGGTGGAAACCTTGCTCAAGCCGGGACTGTCGGACCAGGGACTGCTGGGCCCGGGAAAGAATCCAGCCTTCGTCCGCGAGTCCAGCATCGCGGTGCCGGCGCAAATTTACGAATGGAAAGCCGCGTCCGAAACTCGCGGCCAGGCCCAGCAGGTTCAGGAGCGCAATCGCGAGCAGTTTCTGCGCGCGTTCTCCCGCGGCCTCGCCGTGCTGGGCTATGAACGCGACGCCGAAGGCAATGGGAAATTCCTCCTGGGACACTGGGACGAAAAATGGTCGTATGCATCCAAAGGATGATCAAGGCAGCGCCACGGAAAAGTCGGTCTTCGAATTGACATGAAAATTGAAGCCATCACGCTTCGCGAGATTCACATGCCGCTCGTCCAGTTTTTCGAGACGAGCTTTAGCCGCACCTATCGCCGGCGAATTCTACTGGTCACGGTTCACACCGAAGGCCTCGACGGCTGGGGCGAATGCGTTGCCGGAGAAGATCCCTTCTACAGCAGCGAATGGATGGAGAGCGCCTGGCCGACGCTGAAGCACTATCTGATCCCTGCGCTCCTGGGGCAGAACATCGAATCGGCCCGCGATTGCCCGGCCCTTTTCGCCAAAGTGCGCGCCCACCGCATGGCCAAGGCCGCGCTCGAAAATGCGCTGTGGGATGCCGAGGCCCTGCAGAAGAAGCAGCCGTTGTGGAAATTGCTGGGCGGGACGCGGCGCGAAATTCCCTGCGGTGTCTCGATCGGCATCCAGGATTCAGTCGAGCAGTTGCTGGAAAAAATCCAGAACGAACTGGCCGCGGGGTATCGTCGCATTAAGATCAAAGTCAAGCCCGGCTGGGACGTGAACGTCCTCGAACGGATACGCTCGCGCTGGGCGGAAATCATCCTCAGCTGCGACGCAAATTCCGCCTACACGCTGGATCAGGTGGAACACTTGCGAAGGTTCGATCAGTTCAATCTTCTGATGATTGAGCAGCCGTTGTGGGACGACGACATCTACTATCACTCGCGGCTGCAGAAGCAACTGCATACTTCGATTTGCCTGGACGAGTCGATCGTCAACGCGCGCAGCGCCGCCTTCGCCAGCGAAACCGCTGCGTGCCGCATCATTAACATAAAAGTCGGCCGCGTTGGCGGATTCTCCGAGGCTCTGAAAATTCATGATGTATGTGCGGTGCAGAAAATCCCCAACTGGTGCGGCGGAATGCTCGAAACCGGCATCGGACGCGCCCATAATATTGCTCTTTCCACCAAGGAAAACTTTAGCTTGCCGGGCGACGTCTCCGCTTCAAAACGCTACTGGAAAGAAGACATCATCGATCCCGAAGTGGAAGTCTCGCCCCAGGGAATGATCGCCATCAGCGACCAGCCGGGAACAGGCTATCGCGTCAAGTTCGATTTGATTGAGAAGCTCACCGTGAGAAAAGAAACGCTGCGGGCGTGACTTCCAGACGGTGTTCAACGTTCCGCATCTGCTCGTTAGCCCGTTAGCTCGGCTGGGGTACGGTTGACTATTTTCGGTTTTCGTTTACAACTTCATTAAATTCTGCGTCCACTTCTAACGTCTCCGACCCCCGTTCGTTGCGCCAAGGGACCGACGGGTCCCGTATTTTGCACATGTTCTCCATGCAGGGAACTGTCAGGGTCCCGTGCAGCCAACCCCTCCGCCTTGCAACCGGCGTCCAACAGGAACGCGCGCAAGAAGCGCGCACCATTCTCTATTTTGGGTCCGATCGCGCCGCCCTCCTTTTGCGCTCTCGAACTCTTAAGCGAAGGGAAAAGGAGGTTTTCAATGCAAGGGATGAATTTGCAGGAGCAAGACCTCTAAGCTGGATCGCGCAACTGGCAGATGCGCGGGTGAAACCGGAGAACGTGAGCCTGGCTGTGGGCAGCGCTAGAGAGGGTTCTTCGCGAAAACGCTTCGCAAGAGGTAGCGGCTCTCAGGATACGACCATGGACTTCTGATCAGTTGCTTTGATCTTTCTTGGCTTCGACGGCTTCGCTCGCGTGGTTGTTGTGCGCCAGCTTTACCTCTTCCGTCTTTAAGATTTTTACGCCCTGCGCAAACGTCAGATTGTCAGGCATGCGGCGAAAGTCGCTCAAGATTTCCTCCGACACCATGTTGAAGCCCTTGAACATCAGGATCTTGCCGCTCATATTCAAGCTCATCTCGGTGATGCCCCAGGCCCCGTCGCCCAAGCCCAAGTCGGCCTGCTGGACGCGGAAGTGTCCGCCCTTGTTGAGATGGCCGAGAATCCCCCACCCGAACGTGACGTCCTGGAAGAGCGTGCCGTCGATTCTCGCGAGCCGGTGGTTTTCTTTGTCGATCAGCAACTCGCCTTGCATTCCCGTCAATACCTGTTCCACGTGCGAGGGCGGAGCGTAAGCAGGATTGGGCTTGAATTTCAACCGCAGCAGCTGATCTCCCGCTTTGCCCAGCGCAGTTTCGCTATTCTCCGTGCCCGCATATTCGTAGCAGAAAGCGTCGGGCAACGCTCTCACGATGCGGAGGCTGCGATCTTCATCTTCCTTTTCGCGGGCTGCTTTTTTGCGAAGCTGCTCAGGATTGTTCGCCAGCGAGTTGAGATGATCCGTTTCCGTCTGCTGCTCTGCCGCCGTCAGCGGCTGATCATTGGCAGCAATGAGCAGGCCCGCCAAGGCCTGATTGGTCTCGACATAGACGCGGGTTTGGGAACCTTTTGGGCTTTGTCTGCGCGAGTGAAACAGGTGATGGACTTCAGGATGGTTCGCCGCCGCGACTTCATGGGCAACGGTAAGCCGCACCAATTCGCCAGCCGGCATCTCGAATGTCTTCGAGTCCTGGGCCGAGAGCGCGCTCGTGGCTGCGGTGAAGGCGACAACCGCAGCTAGCGTTAGCCGACACCCTGCTGCCCGTTTTTGCTCCGCGCAGTGCATCCAATTAGTTAGTGTAGCAATCCGTCCGCCGGGTTGCAGAGGGGATTTCCGTCTATCCACTTAAGCCTGTTTTATGGGGTTACCGAAGTACCGTCGCTTGCCGCGCGCGCTCTTTGTTGGGTATAGTCGAAAGGAGCAACGCGGCCGCCCCTTTACCTACAGTGATCTGGGTAGCGCAGTATTCCGCTTCCTCAAGGAGAACATTATGAGCGCTCCGTTGTCGGCAGATTTGGCGCAGATTGGCAAGTCCGTAGTTATCAAAGGCGAATTGTCGGGCAGCGAAGATCTCTATGTAGACGGGCAGGTCGAGGGCAGCATCTCCCTCAAAAACAATAGTTTGACGGTCGGTCCCCACGGCCAGGTCAAGGCCTCGGTCGAGGCCAAGGGTGTGGTGGTGCAAGGCAAGCTCGATGGCAACGTGCAGGCCAGCGACCGGGTTGAGCTACGCAAGTCTGCCGTGGTGAATGGCGACATTTCCACGGCGAGAATTTCGATTGAAGAAGGCGCCTTCCTGAAGGGCAAGATTGACATCCAGGGCAGGGCGGAGAAGGCGGCTGGAAAGTAACTTTTTCCGGTGGGTTCATTGCGTTAAAGTGTTGGTTTTAGAGGACGATTAAGTGCTGGGCCCCAGTCGCCTCGGTCCAGGCGACGGTCAGTCGAATGGCATCAGTCACCCATAATTTCATGAAGTTTTTTCGCGGCTCTTCGGGCGGGACAGAGGCGACCACGCCCCAGGCCGCCCAAAAACTCACCCGCCGTTCCAGCGGTCTCGGCGAGCTCTCGCGCGCGTGGGAATCCGAGACTCCGCTGTGCGTGCTCGATCTCGGTTCCACATCGGCGGCGAACATCCGGTTTTTCACCGAACGCAGTCACAAGATTTACAGCGAAGATCTTCTCGTCGCTTCCACCGATCCGAATCTTGCCACGAAAGATGAGCAAGGAAATCCGATCTTGGACAGCCGCAGATTTCTGGCCGACAACGTGGTTTATCCCGCAGCGCATTTCGACGTCGTGCTGTGCTGGAATCTGTCGGACTATCTGGACGAGAGTCTGGTACGTCCGGTCATGGGACGCTTGTGGTCCGTGCTGAAGCCCGGAGGCATGATGCTGGCGTTTTTCCATACCAAGGACGCCGGGCCGGACTCGCCCTGCTACCGCTTTCACATCATCGGAAAGGATACGCTCGAGATGCAGCCCATTGTGCTCCGCCGGGAGACCCGCCGCGGACCCACGGGAGCGGTCCACACCGCGGTCAGCGATGGCTTTCGCCTGCAGCGCGTCTTTAACAACCGTCACATCGAAACTCTGTTCCGCGACTTTGCCTCCATCAAATTCTTCCTCGCCCGCGACAATGTGAGGGAAGTGCTGGTCGTGCGCTAATCGTGCTGTGATTCAGTTGTCCGTATGAGGTGGGGACAAGCCGCCTTGGGACTGCCCGGTCGACGAAGCTCGGCCGCCTATGCGGCTCCGACGCCTTCGCCGTCGCCGCTGCTCATCTTCCAGGCAATCACGCCCATGCGAAACAGGAAGTGGCGAGAGATCTCAATCCGTGGAGCGGTCTTCGCGCTGGTCGAAAGTATTCTCCGCATCTCGTCAACGACATAGGCTCGGCGCACCGATGCCAGCCCGTCTACCCGCGACACATAGCTGCGCATCAAGGGAAAGCCTGCGTACACCAGCACCAGATGTAGGGGATGGCGGACCAGATCATTGATCAGGATGGCGCAGCGGCTGACGCGCAGGGCCTCGGTTGAAAAGCGCGCCAGATCGGCGGGTTCCAGATGATGCGCGAACAGGCTGCAACTGACCAGATCGAAACTGCCATCGGGAAAGGGAAGCGCCAGCGCGTCTGCGACCACGGCACGATTCTCCCCCAGCAAGTGCGTGCGCAGACGATCGAGCTCAGTTACTTTCAGCGTGATTCCTTCGCGCACCAGTTCCCTCGCCGCGAGTCGAGGCACTTCGCCCAATCCAGCCGCTACGTCGAGTACGGTGAAATTCCTGCTTCCCGTCGCCGAGGAGACGCGCTCGATCAGTTTGCGCGTGGTGGCGACCCCGCCGAACCAGCGGTTGATGCGGCAGATATCCCGCAGCGAGGCTTCGACCTCGACTGCCGGGCAGGCGTCCGAATCGAGAAGCTCGGGCTGGATGGTTCGCAGCATGTCGAACGAGCCGTCGAGCTTCGCTCGACCGGACCGCCGGAGCGGCGGTCCCCACATAACCCGGCTTCAGACTTCGGCCAGTTCTTCTTCCAGCAATTGCTTGTTATACAGGTTTGAGTAGTAGCCGTTCAAGGCCAGCAGTTCGTCATGGGTGCCGAGTTCGACGATGCGTCCGCTGTGGAGCACAGCGATGCGGTCCGCGTTGCGCACGGTGGAGACTCGGTGCGAAATGAAGATGGTGGTGCGCCCCTGCATCACGTCGCGCAGGTGGTTGAGGATCTTGTCTTCGGTGTGGGTGTCGACGCTGGAGAGAGCGTCGTCGAGGATCAGAATCTTGGGATTGCGGATGAGGGCACGGGCAATTGCGGCGCGTTGCTTCTGACCGCCGGAGAGGGTGATGCCGCGTTCGCCCACCATCGTGTCGTAGCCTTCGGGGAAGCTCTCGATATCGGCGGCGATGTTGGCCGCGTGGGCGGCACTTTGAATCTGCTGATCGGTAGCAGATTCCAGGCCCAATGCAATGTTTTCGCGAATGCGGTCACTGAAGAGAAAAGTTTCTTGCGGCACGAATCCGATGTTTTTGCGCAACGATGCGAGGAAATAATCGCGAACCGGTCGTCCATCGATGAGCACCATACCGGGCTCCGCGTCGTAGATGCGCGGAATCAAGCTCACCAGAGTGGTCTTCCCTGAACCCGTCGGGCCGACAATCGCCAGACTGCTGCCGGCGGGCACCCGCAGGTTTATGTCGTCCAGAACCTGTTTTCCCTCGTAGCTGAAGTTGAGTCCGCGGAACTCGATCTCGCCGGCGATCTCACGATCTTGCGCGCCCGGAGCATCGTGAATCTCGGGTTGTTCGTGCATGATTTCGTTGATGCGGATCAATGAAGCTGTGCCCCGCTGGAACAGGTTGATGACCCAACCCAGAGCGATGATCGGCCAGGTGAGCTGCATCATGTAAGTGCTGAAGGCAACGAATTGGCCAACGCTCATCGAGCCGGAGAGGGACAGCGTAGTCGTGATCGCCGGAGTCGAGATTCCCGGATGTGAATCTCCGGGATTTGAAACCAAAGTTATGTGCGAAAGTCCGTGGATGACTTCGCGCCCGCCGAGCCACAGCACGAGCACCACGGCACAGCCCAGCATGAGCTCGAGGGTGGGCCAGAGCATGCCCATGAGGCGCACCAGGCGCAGGCTGCGGCGGATGTATTCCTGGTTTTGGGCTTCGAAGGCTCGAATCTCGGCGTCTTCCTGCACGTAGGCGCGAATCAGGCGCGCGCCGGAGAAATTCTCCTGCGCGCGCGCGGAAATGTCGGAGAACATGGCCTGAATTCTTTCGAAGCGTTCGTGAATCCGACGGCCGAAGGTCTGGATCACGACGCTCACCGCAGGCAACGGGAGGAACGTGTAAAGCGTGAGCCAGGGGCTGATAGAGATCATGAAGGCCAACGCGCCCGCGGTGTAGACGATGGTATTGGCGGAGTACATGATGGCGGGGCCTAGCAGTGCGCGGACCGCGTTCAAGTCGTTCGTGGCACGGGCCATGATGTCCCCGGTGCGGTGGCGCTGATAATAGGAGTAGGAAAGAATCTCCAGACGAGCGAACAGATCGTTGCGCAGGTCGAACTCCATGTCGCGCGAGATACCGATCACGATCCAGCGGGTGAGGAACTGAAAAATTCCCTTGCTGACGGCGATGGCGAGCAAAAACCCGGCGTAGAGCAATAGCTTGTGCCGCGTTACCCCTTCGTGCAGATCGTCGGCGGCCTTGCCGAGGACCAGCGGAAACAAGATCCAGATGCCGTTGGTGAGCAAGACGCAGAGCGTGCCCGCGGCATAACTCCAGCGGTAGCGCTTCACATAAGGCAGCAGCGGACGCAAACTCTTCAGCAGCATGCAAAGTTAGTCGATGAAATTTTAGCAGGCGCCCTCTGGTTCGTGGCGCTGCCAAGGTGGGCCGGTCTCGGTTGCCGGGGTTGGTGCGACTCGGTTACCTGCGTAACCGCTCGGATTCCTCGAAGTATGCCAAAATCTCGATCCAGGATTTCGGGGAGATTCTGAGGAACAAGGAACAAGGATCGAAGGATCGAAGGATAGAAGGGGAGAATCCAGGTAGAACCTCATTGGGGATCGCTGGTAAAACTCCGGAAAGCGAGGGTTCAATGACCCGAAGAAGTCTGCTGATCGCACTGCTGAGCGCAACCGGCGCTATGGCGGTAACTGACGTTGAGCCAAAGCCGCCAGATAAGTTTGCCCGCGCAAACGAGAATGTTAAAGAACTGCTGCTGCTGCTAGACACCGATAAGAATGGCAGGATATCGAAGCAGGAATGGATGAACTTCATGGAAGCGGAGTTCAACAAGTTGGATAAAGACGGGAACGGAGAACTCGACCGGAAAGAGTTGTTCCAAACGAAGCTTTCAGTTCGGCAGCGCAGTTCTCGAAACCCCGCCAGGTAATTATTTCCACCGAACAGCTGCCACATCCGGTTCTTCGCTCAGGGGCTGAATCATTAGTTCGCGACTCCGAGCGGCACGGTGGAAGCCGCGTCCCTCCACGAGACCATTCTTCCACGAATCCACTGATATGGATGAGGTAGCTTCTAGAGTGCTCTAGATTGGGTGGAGCGGACTTGGTCGGCGGGACGGGACTTATGGGGTGGATCAAGGTGCGGTCTGTGGGGAACCAGATCGCTGCCGAAGGCAATGATGCTGACGGCGGCGATCATGGCGGTCCAGGCGGCGAAGAATAACCATCCGGCGTTGGAGAGAAACGAATCACTGAAGGTCATGGAGGTGATCCCTCATCAGCTTTCTAGTACCCCGTCTCCGGAGCCGGCGCGGGGCGGCCAGAGGGCCTCGCGCCGGCAACTCCTGCTACGACAGAGGATTTTGATTCCTCCTCTTTTTCTATTGCCCGCACCTATTGCTCGGCAGGAGAAGGCGGAGCCTGGTGGGCACGGCTCTGCATACGGGCTTCGTGGTTCGCCTCCATCTGCTTGAGTTGGGACTGCTGGTCTGCGGTTAGCGTCTGGTATAGCTCGTTGTGGATGCGCGTCTCGGCCACCGTGAGTTGAATCTGGATCTGGGCTTTTTGCGCGGCCAAGGCTTGGACTTTCGCCGCATCGTAGGTGCCTTCCACATATTGACGAAGCTGCTGATCGATCTGGTGCCCTTGCTGCATGAGCGGCTTCACGGCAGGGTGCTCTTTCTGCATGATGGCCTTCATCTGCGTCTTCTGCTCATCGGTCAGGTTCAGCTGCTTGGCGAAAAACCCCATCATCGGTCCGGGACCGCCCATTCCGAATTCATGGCCGTGTCCGGGTGGGGGCGGGGGCGTGTCAGCGGTGGTTTGCGACCTAGCGATCGCGCTGCCCAGCAAAATGGCTAAAACGGCAATCGACAAACGGAAACGAAACGATTTCATGTGCGACTCCTCGTGTACGACGCTGGAGGTCCTCCGGGAGGTCCCCGGGACTGTGCGTACAGAGATAGAAACACGGTTCCGGGAAAAAAGGCGGTAAAGAATCGGTCAACCAGAGTAAAGTTTTGTCAATGGATTGAAAGCAGAGATGGTTTGAAGGAACTCCTCAAGCTCACCCCAAAAGGCGCGAGGTTGACGTTAGAGTCGGGCCCCCGGCCGAGGCAGCAGGGGGTTGGTTTGACAATTCTTTACTGCGTCCTGTTGCTTGCGGGTGCACAATGAGGGCAGCGATGGAACGAATTCTGGTGATCGACGACGATGTGGAGCTCTGCCATCTGGTGGGGGAATATCTGCGGGCCGAGGGATTCACTGTTGAATGCGTGCATGATGGCGAGAGCGGGCTGAAGAAGGCGACTGCGGGCGAATATTTGCTGGCGGTGCTCGATGTGATGTTGCCGGGCATTAACGGTTTTGAGGTGCTGCGCAGGATTCGTGCTACTTCGCGATTGCCGGTGTTGTTGTTGACGGCGCGGGGCGAGGATGTGGACCGCATCGTGGGTCTGGAGATTGGGGCGGACGATTATCTTCCGAAGCCATTTAATCCGCGAGAACTGGTGGCGCGGATTCGGGCGGTGCTGCGGCGGACGCGAGCGGATGGCAGCGGATCGGCGGCGGCGCCGGAAGTGGTGAGCGTCGGAGATGTGGAACTGGACCCCGCCACGCGGATGGTGCGGCTTGAGGGCAAGCCGGTCGATTTGACGTCGGTGGAGTTCAATTTGCTTGAAGTGCTATTGCGCGAGGCGGGGCGAGTAGTGCCGCGCGAGCGCCTGGTGAACGCGGTGCTCAGTCGCAAGTTTTCGCCGTTTGACCGCAGCATCGACATGCACGTCAGCAAGGTGCGCAAGAAATTGGGCGATTCCGACAGCGATGAACACATCAAGACAGTGCGCGGGGTAGGTTACATTTTCGCGCGGCCGAGGGAGAAGTCGAGGGTATAAGGCGCAGGCGAAACCGAGCGAGGAAGACCACCCCAGGGGCTGAATACCGAGTTAATTCCCAAACGCCATCCGCGGCCCGCGAAGGGCCGCCCTTCCACGGCCAGCATGCGCTTGCTTGCCGGGCGAGGATGCGTTAGCGTGCCCTGTGAAAGATTGAAGGACCTGTGATAAGGACCGATTTATGAAGAGTCTGTTTTTGCGAATTTTTCTTTCGTTCTGGATGGCCCAGGCCTTATTCGTGGTGCTTGCCATTCTGGTGACGGTGGCGTTCCGGCCGCGCGGTTCCTCGTGGGAGCCGTTGCGCACGACGACGTTGAATGAAGCCGTCAGCGCGTATGAGCAGGGCGGAGCCCAGCCGGCCCGCGAATACCTGGATGGCGTCGTGGCCACGCAGCATGTTCGCGCTTATCTTTTCAACGAGCAGGGTGAGGAAGTTTCGCACCGGGGTGCGCCCGACTGGGCCGTCCGCATGTTGAACAGCGGCTCTCCGTCTCCGCGCGACGGATTCATCATTCCGGCTCCCAAGGTGCTCAAGGAATCGCGGGCGTCTTCGGATGGGCAACATCGCTATACGCTGGTCATGGGACTGCCTCCGGGTCCGCGCGTGTTTCTGGGCCCGCGGGGCATGCCGATTCCGGGCGTCATTATTGGAGTGATCACTTCCGGGCTGGTGTGCTATTTCCTGGCGTGGTATTTGACGAAGCCGATCGTGCGGCTGCGCGCGGCCACGCGACAACTGGCGGCGGGCGATTTGACGGCCCGGAGCGGCGCTCCGGCCAGCAAAAGGAGGGACGAAGTGGCGGGGCTGGTGCGGGATTTCGATGCCATGGCGGAACGGCTCGAGATGCTGGTCAAGGCGCAGTCTCGCCTTCTGAACGATATTTCGCATGAGCTGCGTTCGCCGCTGGCGCGATTGAATGTGGCGCTTGGTTTGGCGCGTCAGCGTGCCGGAGTTGAAAGTACAGACATGCTGGATCGCATTGAACTCGAGGCCAGCCGGCTGAACGAATTGATCGGCCGGATTCTGACCTTGGCCCGTCTGGAAGACGGAGAACAGCGCGTGCCACAGACTCCGGTGCCCCTGGGCGAGTTAGTGGCCGGCGTTGCCGAGGATGCGGAGTTTGAAGCGCAGGAGCGACATTGCCATGTTCACACGGTAATCCCCGAGGGCGACTGGGGTGTGCGGGGGAACGATTCGCTGTTGCACAGCGCGGTAGAGAATGTGGTGCGCAATGCGATCCGCTATACGCAGGAGGGGTCGTCGGTCGAGATTGAGCTGACGGGCGAGAAGCGGCCCGGCGGTGCTGAGGTTGTGCTTCGCGTGAGCGACTCGGGGCCGGGTGTTCCGGAGGATGCTCTGGGAAAATTGTTCGAGCCATTTTACCGCCTGGATGATGCGCGGGGACGCTTGACCGGGGGCGTTGGGTTGGGCTTGGCGATCACGGAGCGAGCCGTGCGCTTCCATGGCGGGAAGGTCTCGGCTTTCAATCGCGCGGGCGGCGGTTTGATGGTGGAGATCCGGCTGCCGCTAAGCTCCGGCGGCCCGGGGATCATAAAGCGTGCGGAGGCCATTGCAGCGGGGCGGGAAGCCTAAGGGCGCTTCCCGCTTCCGACATTCGGAGTCCCCCTCAAGTTTACTTCCCAGGTCGACGTTTGAGGTCGACGTTGAAGGATGAAGTCTGAGGGCAAGGCGGCATCTGTGCCGAACCTCTCGTATACTAGGAACTGCTGGGAAAGCGGGGCAACTCCGCGGCGTTCTCAGGGTTCCAATAGCCGGTGCGGGAGTTTGCTCTTCCCGTGCTTTCCTGATACACAAATGGGTTGAGATTTTCCCGTTTTTCCAGACTGGAGAACCCGGCTTGCGGGACGCCGCGAGGGTGTGCACCCTTAAACCTCACCTAGACATGGAGATCAACCAGAGAATGTCGAAACGATTCGCGTGGATGTTCGGGGTAGCGGTGCTGATTTCAATCGGACTGCTGGTGGCGTGCGGAAGCAACTATGACCCCTCGTCCAATGGATTGCTGCTGGTCGGCAGCCAGGGGTCGGGGCTGATCGAGACCTTCAGCTTCAATCTGTTTAACGGGCACCTGTCGGAGATCAGCAACACACCGGTGGACACCTCGAACGATGTTTGCATCCTGAACGGCATACCCTCGTCGATCGTAATCAATCCAGCGGGAACCTTCGCTTACGCGGTCCTTAACGCCAATAATACTTTGTGTCCGAACGGGGGTGCCACGGGTATCCAGACCTTCAAGATCAATTCTGACGGGAACGCGCCGCCCATGGGAAGTCCACTCGCGTTCAACCAGGAAACGGTCACAATTCTGGGGACGAACGGTACAGTCAGTGCGCCCGTGGTTCCGGGCCCTATGGTGATGGATCCCTCGGGAAAGTTTCTGTTTGTGGCGGACCGGGCGACGACGACTGCAAATCCAAACACTACCCAATCTCCGGGCAGCCCCGCTCCCAATCCCACTCTCTACGTGCCGGGTGCGGTTTCGGTGTTTGCCATCGGAAGTGGGGGAAGCATTACGGAAGTAGCGGGGTCGCCCTTTTTTACGACTGGAACTGCGAATCCTCCGACGACTGTTACGCAGGCAAGTTTCGATATCGCAAGCGTGGCGCCGACGCCGACGGTGTTTCCCGCAATCGGCGTGAATGGAGTGCAGAACTCCGTGTGCTCAACGCTAACGGCCCCCACCACGGAATATCTCTATGCGGTCGATGGTCTGGGGAACCAGGTGTTTGAATTCCAAGTGAATACCACGTCGGGTGTTTTGACCAATCCGGCGAGCACGGCTTCGGTACCCGCTTTTGCTACGGATCAGACTCCAGCGGGCGTCGCCGTGGACCCTTGCAATCGATTTGTTTATGTGAGCGACAGCTTGACCAACAAGGTCAGCGCCTACTCCATTTGCAATGGCTATTCGACCCAGTCGACAAACTGCCTGACAAGCCCCCTGGCCCCGGGAGCTTTGGTGCCGATTGCGGGTTCACCCTTCGGGCTGACGGGGAGTTCGAACGGTCCCGGACAGGTGCTGGTCGATCCTTATGGGAATAACGTCTACGTGCTGGGTACACTTTCCAACACGATTTCGGCGCTGAAAATCAGCCCGGTTTCTGGCGCTCTGACGGCATTAAGCCCGGCGACAGTGGCCACGGGTTCGGGTCCCGCTTCCATGGCCATTCGCGCGGATGACAACTGGCTTTTCGTCGCGAACTTCGGGTCCCCGTCCCTAGGAGGTAACACCGTGTCGCAATTTTCGATTACGCCAGCCACGGGCGCGTTGTCCGCCCAGCCGATCGTTCCCACGGATAATTATCCGTGGGGCGTGGCGGTCAAGTGAGGCAAGTGAAGGCGACCATCACACGCGACTAGTGCCATGGCTAAAACCATGCCATGATACGGAGCCTCTAATGACTGAAATGACGGGCTTTCTACGTCGGCACTTTCAGAATCAAATATCCCCCGACCAGGACGAAGATTAGGTCTGGCGACCAGGCCGCGAGGGCGGGAGGGAGCTGGCTAAGGTCCCCCATGGCTTCGAAGAGGCGGGAAACGACAGTGTAAAAGACCGCAATTCCGACGGCTACCGCGACGCCCGTGATCGCCCCTTTCTTTCCGGTCGAAAGCGAGAAAGGAATGGCCAGTATGGCCATGATCAGCGTGATCAGGGGATACGACAGCTTCTTGTTGAGTTGCACCCGTAGGCGCACCACGTCGAATCCGCTCTGTTGCAGGTCGCCGATGTAGCGGCGCAGTTCTTCGTAGTTCATCTCGGTATACTGTTTCACTTCCTTCTTGAAATACGAAGGTGTTTCCGGCAGGTCACGGAACGTGGCCACGTCGAAAGAGCGGTAGTCGCCCATGGCCGAGACCCGCAGGGAGCGCTCCCAACCTTGCTCGTACACCCAGCGATTCAGATTTTCGGCCCAGTGGGCGCGGTCCGCATGAATACGGCGCGTAATTGTGAAGTCAGCAGGATTGATCTCAAAGACGGTGACATTGCCGAACTGGTCGCGATCGGGATCGAAAAATTGGTAGTAGTAGATGTCGTTGTTCTGACCGAAAATCCATTTGCGGTCGGGACGCAGATAGGTCTGCGGAGGCTTGCCTTTGATCTGGTTGTGCAGCGCTTCCTGGCGCTGGTTGGTGCGGGGCAGGTAGAACTGGTCGGCGAAAAATAGTCCCACTGACAGCAAAGCAGCGGCCACGATCACGGGCGTAACGATGCGGTAGATGCTGGTTCCAGCGGCCTTGATCGCCGTGATTTCGTTGGACCGCTGCATCAGACCAAAGGTCACCAGCACGGCGAGCAGCATGACCAGCGGAGCGACGTTGTAGAGCAGATAAGGCGCGACGTTGAGCAAGTATTCGGCAACGACAGTGGCCGGAACCTGATTGCGAAGAATATCTCCCAACAACTCGAACAGGGTGAAGACAATCACCAGCACAAGAAATGTCGAAAGAATCAATCCCAGATACACGAAAAAGTCGCGCAGCACGTAGTCGTCGAGCAAGGTAGGAAAGCTGGCGCTGAACATGCGGCGCCGGGTGGAGGCGCGTTCGAAGGCGTTTTCGCGGCGGCCCCGGCCGACGGCAAGCTGAGACCCGGACGGATCCCGCTTCCAGAAAGCCCGAAAGGAGGCCAGCTCAAAGGGACGTTTTTCGGCCCGCGACAGCAGAAAAATCGCCAAAGTGAGAAACACAATGTCAGCCAGCCATGCCCCAAACCAGGGGGAAACCTTGCCCTGCCGGGCCAGCGAAACGCCGACCAGTGAAATCACGTAATAGGTGAATACCAATAGGATGGTGAGCACAAATCCGCCGGATTTGCCGCTCTTCTTAGAAGACAACCCCAGCGGTATGCCAACCAGCGCGAGCACGAGGCATGCGGTGGGGAGGGCGAAGCGCTTGTGGAATGCGATGAGATACCAGCGGGCGGATATGGGATCGACACGGCCGGCTTTTTGCCACAGGGCCCAGGTATCCATCAGTTCGGCGGGGAGCGACTCATCGGGTTTGTTCTCGGTGGAGGGCAGGTCGAGCGGGATGTCGGTCTGCTGGAACGTGGAAATCTGATAATGGCCGGCGTCTTTGGGGTCCCACGCGTGCTCCGAACCGTCGATCAAGTGCAAGTGCAGGCGGTCCTGGCCTTCGCTGACCACGATGCCTTCTTTGGCCAAGGTAATGTTTGGATTGGAGGCGTCGCTGAGGTCCGCCATGAATACGCCCTTCCAAAGGGCTGCGCCCTGGGCGTTCTTTACGTCTTGCACGTAGAGCACGACTTTGGGGAATCCCTCATAGAAAACCCGCGGCTGGACTTCAAACGACACCTGCGAGCCCTTGAGGCGGTCCTCCAGATGGCCGAGCGCCGCCTGGGCTCGGGGTGCGATATACAGACCGTTGAAAAGGGCCATGAGCCAGGCGGCGATGACAAAGACCGAGAGTGCACGGAGGAAGGTCCACACGCCCATGCCGGAGGCGCGCATGGCGGTGATTTCGCTATCGGCCGCAAGCCGACTCAGCCCGATCAGGATACCGAGCAGCACGCTCATGGGCAGGGTGTAAGTGAGGGCGAGCGGGACGGTGAAGAAGAAAATTTCGGCGACGCTGGGCAGTGGGGCACTGGCGCGGACCACTAGTTCGAGAATGCGTCCTAAGTCGCGAGTGAATAGGACAAAAGTGAAGATCGCCGCGCCGATCAGCGCGTGTGCCGTCACTTCGCGTAGGATGTAGCGGGTCAGGATCCGCATGGGAACGCGCTTAAAGCGAGGATAGCATGAGGAGGGTGAAAGGTAGGATGCCCCGCAGCTGAGCGAGAGCTCTGAAAGAGAAAAGATCAGAGAGAAAAGAAAAGATTAAGAGACGATTGGTGCTGCCCACGGCGAAGGCAAGATGCCCGCGCGACAGCCGGCAGGATGCTGGCGCTACTCGGTGCCGGCGTGGCGCGACCGCGAATGCGGAATCTGCCGCCAAGTGGGGCCGTATTGCCAGGATCCCAAAATGCCATTGGACGAGAACCCCAGGCAGGTTGATCGAGGCTTTCCGGGTGACACGGCTGCGCTGGTGGGAATTGCTGCGGTCGTCGCGCTCGTTCATGTGTTCACGAATGGGCGGTACGGGTTTCATCGAGACGAGTTGCAGGTTCTGAGCGATGCGCGGCATCTTGATTGGGGATTCGTACCTTATCCGCCGCTGACGCCGTTTGTGGAGCGGGTGGGGCTTTCCATCTTTGGACTCTCGCTGGTGGGATTGCGTTTGTTTTCTGTAATCGCACAGGCGTTCGCCGTGGTCGTTACCGGGCTCATGGCGCGAGAACTTGGCGGCGGAGGGCTCGCCCAAGCCACTGCAGCGCTGGCGATTGCGCTCTCGCCGCTGCCTCTGTTTGAGGGCACCGAATTTCAATACACGACATTTGATTATTTGTGGTGGGTGCTGATCGCCTACTTCGTGATTCGTCTGCTGAAGACCGAAAATCCGAGGTGGTGGCTGGCCATCGGCGCGACCATTGGCATTGGATTTCAGACGAAGTACACCATGGGGTTTTATTTCTGCGGAATGATCGGCGGAGTTCTGCTGACGCGCGCGCGCCGGTATCTGGGAAGCTCGTGGTTCTGGGGCGGCATGGCGCTGGGGCTGATCATTTGTCTCTCCAATCTGCTATGGCAGGTGAGGCATGGATTCATCTCGCTGCATTTCCTCGAGCACATTCATGCTCGCGATGTGCGCCAGGGTCGTGCCGATGGGTTTCTTCGCCAGCAATTCTGGATCTGCACGAATCTTTTTGCGGCGCCATTATGGATCGCCGGACTGCTGGGCTATATGCGAGATCGACGATGTCGGCTGCTGGCTTGGATGTATTTGATCCCGCTGACGCTCTTCTGGGTGGGCCAGGGACGAAGCTATTACCTGGCAGGGGCGTATCCGATGTTGATGGCGATGGGCGCGGCAATGGGCGAGCGCTGGGTGGGTTCGCTGACGAAGCCGCTGCAGCGGACCGTCGAGGTGGTGTTGTTCACCTTGCTCGTGGGCTCCGGGCTCTACATGAGCGCGATCGTTGTTCCGTGGGCACCCAGAGGGGCGCTGATGAATTTTGCACTGCAGAACAATGGAGATCTGCGCGAGGAGATCGGATGGGACGATCTGGTTAGGACGGTTGCGGGTATTCGAGACTCTTTGCCCGCGGAGCAGCGGCAGAATGTGGGCGTAATGGTGAGGAACTATGGCGAGCAGGGAGCCATCGAGATCCTCGGCCCGGCCTATCGTCTGCCTGCGCCCATCAGCGGGACGAACTCGGCATGGCTGCGCGGATATCCTGTGCCCCCGCCATCGATACTCATCGTGCTGGGAACGTCGTGGAGGGACGCGGATCGAATGTATACGTCGTGCCATGTGGCCGGGCACAACGGCAATGCATTAGGCGTCCACAATGAAGAGAGCCAGGACCATCCTGACATCTTTGTGTGTGGTGGACCTCGGCTCCCTTGGCCGGAGTTCTGGAAGGAATACCAGGGATTCGGGTAAAGATGTTGGGTAGAGATGGATGAGATTTGGATCTTCCGGTTGTGTTAGCGTCCTCCGCCTCCGGCAGTGGTCTGGGTCCCCCCATCCCAGCACCGGCATTGGCCGTAGCGACTGCAGCCAAAGCGACTGCAGCCAATTGGAGGCGCAGTGCATGAGGTGGTCATACGAGACCGTGGGAACGCCGAGGCGGCTCCGTGGGCAGGATGATTAGGCTTTGAAGAATAATGCGGCTAGCGGAGGAAGAGTTAGCCTTAGGGAAAACGGCCGGCCATGGGCGGGGATCTGTTCTGCGTCCACTCCGCCGAGGTTACCCATACCGCCGCCGGCGTATTCGCGGGCGTCGCTGTTGAGCATTTCGCGCCAGTAGCCGCCGTGGGGAACGCCGAGGCGGTATCCCAGGCGGGGCACAGGAGTGAAGTTGCAGACGATCAGCACGGTGTCTTGCGGCGAATCGCTTTTTCGCAGCAGGGAAATCGTGCTGGTGGCGTTGTCGTTGCAATCGACCCATTCGATGCCGACGGGATCATTGTCGAACAGGTGCATGGCGGGCTCGCTACGATAGAACCTGTTGAGTTGCTCCATCCAAGCCTGCACGCCGCGATGAACCGGATACTGCAGCACATGCCATTCCAGACTGGTGTCGTGTGCCCACTCGCGCACCTGGCCAAATTCGCAGCCCATGAAGAGAAGCTTCTTGCCGGGCTGGGCAAACATGTAGGCGAAGAGCAGACGCAGGTTGGCGAAGCGCTGCCATTCGTCGCCAGGCATCTTGCCGATCAGCGAGCCCTTGCCGTGGACGACTTCGTCGTGCGAGAGCGGCAGCACGAAGTTCTCGTGAAACGAATAGAGACTGCGGAAGGTGAGATCGTTGTGGTGATACTTGCGGTGAATGGGATCGTTCTGGAAGTAGCGGAGAGTGTCGTGCATCCACCCCATGTCCCACTTCATGCCAAAGCCGAGGCCACCGACGTAGACGGGTTTTGAAACCATGGGCCAGGAGGTGGATTCTTCAGCTGTGGTCTGAATCTCAGGATGTTCTTTGTAGGCTTCCTGATTGAAGCGGCGCAGGAAATCGATGGCGTCGAGGTTTTCGCGTCCGCCGAATTTGTTGGGAATCCACTCGCCTTGCTTGCGCGAGTAGTCGAGATAGAGCATGGAAGCGACGGCATCCACGCGCAGGCCGTCGATGTGATATTTGTCGAGCCAGAACATGGCGCTCGACATTAGAAAACTGCGCACTTCGGCGCGGCCGTAGTTGAAGATGTGAGTCTTCCAGTCGGGATGGAATCCCTGGCGCGCGTCAGAGTGTTCGTAGAGGTGCGTGCCGTCGAAGTAGGCGAGACCGTGGGCGTCGGAAGGAAAATGCGACGGTACCCAGTCGAGGATCACTCCGACGCCGCGCTGGTGGAGGCAGTCGACCAGGTACATGAAATCTTGCGGAGTGCCATAGCGCGACGTAGGCGCGAAGTATCCGGTGGTCTGGTATCCCCAGGAACCGTAAAAGGGATGCTCCATCACAGGCAAGAACTCGACATGGGTGAAACCCATCTGATTGGCGTAATCCGCCAGCCGGGAGGCCGTTTCCCGGTAGCTCAGCGGACGGTTGTGATCTTCGGGAATGCGCATCCACGAGCCCAGATGCACCTCATAGATCGTTTGAGGCGCGCGCAGCGAGTTGCGCCCGGAGCGGTTTGCCATCCAATCGTGGTCACTCCATTGATAGTCGAGATCCCAGACGACCGAGGCGGTGCGGGGGGGGGTCTCGTGTAGCAGGCCGAGCGGGTCGGCTTTGTCAACGCGGTATCCGTGCCGCTGCGATTCGATGTGGAATTTGTAGAGCGCGCCGCGGGTTACGCCGGGGATGAAGCCTTCCCAGATGCCCGAAGAGCCGCGGCTGCTGAGAAGATGCGCCTTGGATGCCCACTCGTTGAAGCTGCCCACGACCGAGACCGACCGCGCATTCGGTGCCCACACGCTGAAGACGGCGCCAGTTTCGCCGTTGTGCGTGACAAGGTGCGCTCCCATCTTTTCGTACATGCGATAGTTGCTGCCTTCGTTGAAGAGGTAGAGATCCTGATCGGTGAGAAGCTGCGGGCTAACGGTGGTTGATTGGGGGCTCATGCGTTGCGCCGGAATGCGTGCGCTTTAGTTTACCGAAGTGTGTGCCGGTTCGCACGGACTTGTGTGTGGGCAGTTCCCGAATCCTTCGGCGGAGCGAAGCTCCGCGGCCTGGCAGTGAGTTGCCCGCATCCTTAACAGTCGTGGGCGATGGGCCGTAGGCGCGCCTGCCTGGCTCTATGCATAATCATTGAAATTATGTACCAAAAGGTCTTTAGAATCCTGGAGCAAACCCTATCCAGTTGCACGTTGCGGGCTAGCTTGGAACATTACGTTCAGTGGTACGGAGCTTTCGTGGCAACGCCTATTCTTTCCAACGCCTTGTGGAATCTGATCGAAGCGCTTCTCCCAACCCGCAACCTAAATCTCACGGGAGACCACGCCTGTCCGAGACTCCTCGACAAAGGTATCGGGCCAGACCGATTTCATCAGATCGTCCTTCAGAACAACGGTTTCGCTGTGCCGGACAAGCACCAGAAGAGTCTCGAAGGCTTTGGGCTGTAGCGAACATCGGCCGGTTATCGCCGAGCAGGAGTCGTTTGTCGGGGTCCACACGGAAGGGGCCGAACTCATAGAAGTGCTTTGCTTCCTTGCTCATAGCCGGTCCTAGTAAATCCTGAGAAATTCTGAAGAGTGTTCTAAATACTTCTGGCACCCATTGGCGGCAGGGCGCTTCCCCATTAGGCCGGAGGAGCCCGGAATGGGACCTAATGTGGCTGTCACTCAACCATGAGATCAAAACGGGGTAAAGCTCCACGGGGCGCCGACGGTTGCTAAAAGGATAGAGATCACGATCCAGACCGGACAGCTCTTATTCGTCCGGAGGAGCGGTTGCACGCGCCCCCGGGTGCTCCGAGTGTGGGCGCGACGTGGATGTGGAGGATCTCGTCCAGGCTGAGGCTTTGACCGGCGTGGCGCAGCCCAGACTCGGCGATTGTGTCGAGGCCCTAAGAGATGGCACTGCTTGGAAGGCCCGGACGGGGCAGAGGTCGTCTGTCTGGAGTCGCTGCTGAAGGCGATGTGAGCGCGCGGCGGCAACTGGTGGTCGGAGGTAGAGGCAGAGCGGGATTCCAATCAATAATTTCTTCGCGCCCGATGAGCCGTTTCGCTCCGGCTTTCCGCGTTTCTGTAAGAGCGAGGATAAGAGCGAGGCAGAGCGGGATTCCCAACATCGGGAACAAGGAGGTTTGCTCATGGTGGCAAATGCGATTCTGACGCCTGAACTGAAGCCCGCTGCCGAGACGAGCGCCGGTGAAAGTGGCCCACTCGTCGCGCTGAAACAGCGGTCCGCAAGGCTGCTGCGCGAAGTGTTCGAAGGACAGGAAGATACGTTGGGTTGACGCCGGACTAGCAAATCCTTGTGGCGCCGGCACCAGAGATCGACGGAATAAGAGAGAGCGAAGAAATAGATGGAGGAGGCACGTTTTGCAGCCGGTTCGCGCGGTAACCCTTTCAATGTTCTTGTTGTTGCTGTGCAGCTGCTCAGTCAAGCGCAGGGCAGAGTGGGGCGACGGCTGCGAATTCTGTGCCGCCGTTAATTCAGTTTTCTGGTGTGGCCACCGACGAAGGCTGCGACACGCTAACCGGCGTGGGGAGCATTCCCTTCGCGCTCGACAGCAGCCAGCAAGGTGGCAAGCTGCTGGGGACCGAGATGCAGAATAATGTCCAACTCGATGCCAGCGGCCATTACTCCGTGCGGCTGGGAATCACCAAAGCGAACGGAGTACGGACGGCGCTATTCCGCACGGGCGAAGCGCGCTGGCTCGGAATACAGATCGCTGAGCAGGGGGAGCAGGCACGGGGGCTGCTCAGTGTGCCGTATGCACTGAAGGCCGGGGACGCGGCAACCTTGGGGGGATTGCCGGCCTCGGCCTTCGTGCTGGCGGGGCGGGCAC